>NZ_JBHXRR010000003.1:0-380266 GCF_042716665.1 Nocardia sp. NPDC058658 | reverse complement strand
TCAGCTGGCTGCCACAGCGTTCCACGTCCTCTGAAAACGACACGGTCGTCGCAACCTCTCAATCGAGAGTGTTGCGACGACCGCTAGAACCCGCCCGAACCGCGTGGCCCCGGCCCTTCGCGGCCACTAGGCAAACCTGAAGCGAGCGAACCGAACTCAGCTCAACTCGCCGGGGCGAGCTCCGGTTCGCTTGCGGCAGAGCCGGATTCGGTCGAACGCCGCGAGTGACCGAAGGCGATTCCGGCCATCGCGGGCAGGAACACCAGCAACAGGATGAACGAGGCCGCAGAGGTCACTTCATAGAGCAGGCCCGCGTCGCCGAGTTCGATTCCGGGCACCTGGTCGAGCATCCAGCTCACTGCCGAACTGGCAAGTCCCGCACCGAAACCCGCGGCCAACCAGCGGACAGTGAGGCCGTCGTCGCCCGAGCGGCCGTCGCGCACGCCCCAGGCAACGACCACCGCGATGATCACGAGCAGGCAGGCCGCGCGCCAGAAGGTGCCATAGGTGGGCAACGAGCCCATGGCGAAGCCGAGCAGCACGCGCAGGGCGACGACCAGCGCGCCGAGGACGGTGGCTCGTAACACCCAAGCGGTCATGGACAACACCTTAGCGGGACGGAACTAGAACCGGTATCAATTCTGCGGATCGAGTGGTGCCCCTACGTCACCGGGACCATCGGCTACTGCCGTCGAGCGGATTCTTCCAGGGCCGCCGCCATATCCGCACGCGGCGCGGGCTGTCCAGTGAACTGCTCGACCTGACCGTAGGCCTGGTTCAACAGCATCTGTAAGCCGCTGACCACGGTATTTCCGGCGGCCTCGACGACCGTCGCGAGGGGGGTCGGCCATGGGTTGTAGATCGCGTCGAGCACAACCGGTGCGACGGCGACAGACGAGGCGATCAGCGCGGCCGCCTCAGCCGGTACCGTGCTCACGACCGCACCGGCCGACTCGCACGCCGCACGAACCCGCGCGGCGTCGAGCGGGACGACCGTCGCCCGCATTCCCAGCTGGTCGGCCAACTCGAGCGCACTGCGCGCCCGTCCGGCATCGCGCGCGATCACGGTCACCGATTTCGCGCCCAGTTCCGACAGTGCCAGCAGCGCAGGCCTGGCCGTGCCGCCGGCACCGAGCACAACGGCCTCGTCGATTCTCGACACACCACCACCGCGCAGCGCACCGAGGACGCCGTCGACGTCGGTGCAATCCGCGCGCCACCCGCCCTCGATGTGTACCAGGGTGTTGGCCGAGCCGACCAGCACCGCGCGTTCGGTGCGCTCGACGGCCAGATCCAGGGCCGCTTCCTTGCCCGGCATGGTCACCGACAGCCCGACCCATTCGGGGCCGAGCCCGTCGACCAAGCCGGGCAGCTGCTCGGCCGAGCATTCGATGCGTTCGTAGGTCCAGGGCAGTCCGAGCGCGCGGTAGGCGGCCAGGTGCAGCTGGGGGGAGCGCGAATGCGCGATCGGCTGACCGAGCACAGCTGCCTTGCGAAGGCTCACCTCAGCGCCCACTGTCGAGAATGCCGCTCTGCTCCGCCTTCACGATATTGCGCAGGTGCTCGGCGTAGGTCTCGGTGAACAGCGTGGTGCCCTTCTTGTCGATCGTGACGAAGTACAGCCACTTGCCCGGCTCCGGATTCTCCATCGCCTGCAGGGCTTTGATCGACGGCGCCGCGATCGGGTTGGCGGGCAGACCCGGCATCGCGTAGGTGTTCCACGGTGTCACGCGGTTGCGGTCGGCGTCGGTGGTGGCGACCTCGGTCTCGTCCAGCGAGTAGTTCACCGTCGAGTCGAACTGCAGCGGCTGGTCGATCTTCAACCGGTTCGCGATGACCCGCGCCACCTTCGGCATGTCCGGCGGCAGCGCTTCGCGTTCGACGAGCGAGGCCGCGATCAATGTCTGATACGGGTTCAGCTGGGTTTCCGCGCCGGAACGCAGCAGCCCGGTCGACTCGTACAGCGCCGCGCTCGACGTGATCAGCTGACGCAGGATCTGTGTCGCGCCACCACTGGGATCGAAGTCGAGGGTGCCGGGCGCGATCAGGCCGTCGAGCTGCCTGCGCCGGTCCGGCGCGGCGGCGACGGACTGCTTGGCCCAGTCGGGCACCCCGAGCGCGGCGAGGTCGGTGCTCGAGCCCGCGGCGTCGAGTTGCTCGTAGGTCACGCACTGGGCGGTCGGCGGGGCGCCGAGGCAGCTGGCACTGGCGATCTTGGTGTAGATGCCTTCCTTGCGCGCGCCGGTGTGCACGTCGAGCTGATCGTGGAGCAAGCGGCCTTCGGAGACGACGACGTTGCCGACGCGCGAACCTTTCGACACCAGTGACGTCACCGCGTGCTCGGCGGGACTGTTCAGCTGGACGGCGTAGAAGCCGGGGTGCACGGTGTTCATGTTCGAGTTGCGCACGGCCGCTTCGTAGAACGCCTCCGAGCTGGCGACGACACCCTTGTCCTTCATGGTGTCGGCGATCTGGGTGGCGGTGTCACCGGAATGCACCTGGACCACCACGAGCGCTCCGGGCGGGCCCGCGAAATCCTCGGCCGGGGCCAGGCCACCCATCAGTTTGTAGCCGGCGAAACCGGCGGCGGAGACGAACAGCAGGACGAAGATCGCCGCGAACACCCACATATTGCGGCGGCGCTTCTTGCGCTCGGCCGCCTTACGTGAGGCGATCCGCGACTTGGCGCGTCCGGATTGCTTGCGTCCGGCCGGTTTACGTCCCGATGCCGGGCGCGCACGCTCGGTCGCGGCGGCGCGCTGGCCGATCCGGCGCGGCGCGACGACGGGCTCGGGGTCGGGTTCCGGTTCGGGTGCGTCGTCTACGACCTGATTGTCGTAGACCTCGTCCTCGTAGCGCGGGATGACGTCGGTGCCGTCCTCGTCCCACTCGCCGCGGTCGGGCGCGGGGCGCTCGTCGCCGCGCACGGTGCGGGCATCAATGCCCCAGTCGTCGCGGCGCGGGTAGCGCCGGTCGGCTTCTCGCGCTCGGTAGCGCTCCTCGGCCCTGGTCCATCGGTCGGTCATGCATCGTCTCCGACCGCGTTCGCCGGGCCTGTTGCGTCCTTCAACATCGAACTCCGCTCGTCCAACCATCCTTGCAGGATCGACACGGCTGCCGCCTGGTCGATCATCTGCCGCTGGCCACGTGCGCGAACTCCACTGTCGCGCAGCGCACGTGCAGCAGACACCGTAGTCAAACGTTCGTCGGAAAGGCGTATCGGAATCGGGTCGATCACCCGGTGCAACTGCTTGGCAAACTTACGCGCGATAGCCGCCGCGGTGCCGTTTTCGCCGCGCAGGGTGCGTGGCAGGCCGATGATCACCTCGACCGCTTCGTACTCCCGCACAATGTCGGCAATCTTTGCGATGTCGGCGGGTGGACCGCCCGCGCGCCCACCGGACTTGGCGCGCGGGACGGTCTCGACGGGGGTGGCGAGGATGCCGTCGGGATCGCTCGAGGCGACCCCGATGCGCACGCTACCGACGTCGATCGCGATCCGGCGGCCCCGTCCGGGGTCGGTGTCCGGGTGCGGTCGATCGGCTTGCTCGTCGGGCGAACCAGGGGTGGTCATCAGCCGGCGAGTTCGGCCACCCGAGCGCGGACGGCGGTCAAACCGGCCGGGATGCCCGACGGGTCCGAACCGGCGCCTTGCGCCATCTCCGGCTTGCCGCCACCACGCCCGGAAATACTGGGCCCGAAGGCGGCCACCAGGTCACCGGACTTGAAGCCGAGGTCCTGGGCGGCCTTGTTGACGGTCACCACGAACGGCGCCTTGCCGTCGACATTGCCGAGCAGCACGACCACAGCGGCATCGGTGCCGAGACGGCCACGGATATCGGTGGCCAGGGTCCGCAGGTCACCGGCGGAGACGCCCTCGGGCGCCGCGGCGGCCACCAGGCGCACCGCACCGACCCGCTCGGCCTGCTCGGCGAACGTGCCCGCCGACGACAGCACCGCGGCGATCTTGGTGCGCTCGAGTTCCTTCTCGGCCACCTTGAGCCGCTCCACGAGCTGCTCCACCCGCGCGGGCACCTCGTCCGAGGGCACCTTCAGCGAGGACGCGACACCGGCCAGCAGCGCACGCTCCTTGGCCAGATACTTGTAGGAATCGAGGCCGACGAAGGCTTCGACGCGACGCACGCCGGAACCGACCGAGGACTCACCAAGCAGGGTGATCGGGCCGATCTGCGAGGAGTGCTCCACGTGGGTGCCGCCGCACAGTTCCATCGAGAACGGGCCGCCGATCTCCACGACGCGCACCTCGTCGCCGTAGTTCTCGCCGAACAGCGCCATCGCGCCCATTTCCTTGGCCTCGGTCAGATCCGTGACGAAGGTGTTCACCGGGAAGTCCGCGCCGACAGCGTCATTGGAGACGACCTCGATATCGGCCTTCTGCTGCTCGGACAGCGCGCCCTGCCAGTTGAAGTCGAACCGCAGGTAGCCGGGCTTGTTCAGCGAACCGGCCTGCACGGCGTTGGGGCCCAGGATCTGACGCAGCGCGGCGTGCACCATGTGCGTGCCGGAGTGGCCCTGGGTGGCGCCGCGACGCCAGGCCGGATCGGCTTGCGCGAGCACGACGTCGCCCTCGGTGATCTGGCCCGCCTCGACGGTGGCCTTGTGCACCCAGACCTTCTTGGCGATCTTCTGCACGTCGTTGACCTGCAGCTTCAGGCCGTTGGCCGTGATGGTGCCGCGGTCGGCGATCTGGCCGCCGGACTCGGCGTACATGGGGCTGCGATCGAGGATGACCTCGATGTCCTGACCGGCGGTGGCGACCGGAACGCGGACGCCGTCGGCGATCAGCGCGAGGACATTGGCCTCGGAGGTGAGCTCGTCGAAGCCGGTGAACTCGGTGGCGCCGCGATCGACCAGTTCCTTGTAGACGGTCAGGTCGGCGTGGGCGTGCTTGCGGGCCTGGGCGTCGTCCTTGGCGCGCTTGCGCTGCTCGGCCATGAGCGAGCGGAAACCGTCCTCGTCCACGGAAAGGCCTGCCTCGGCGGCCATTTCGAGGGTGAGGTCGATCGGGAAGCCATAGGTGTCGTGCAGGGCGAAGGCATCGGAGCCGGTGATCTGCTTGCCGCCCTTGGACTTCACCGCGGTGGCGGCGTTGTCGAACAGGGTCTCGCCGGTGTTGAGGGTCTTGAGGAAGGCCATCTCCTCGCCGACCGACACCGTCTCGATGCGCGAGAAATCGGTGGCCAGTTCGGGGTAGGACGGCGCCATCAGGTCGGTGACAACCTTGATCAGCTCGGCCATCACCGGCTTCTCGGCGCCCAGCAGACGCGCAGAACGCACGATGCGGCGCAGCAGGCGGCGCAGCACGTAACCGCGGCCGTCGTTGCCGGGGTTCACGCCGTCGGCGATGAGCATCGCGGCGGTGCGGGCGTGGTCGGCGATCACGCGGAAGCGCACGTCGTCGGTGTGGTCGACGCCGTAGGAGCGGCCGGTGAGTTCCTCGGCCTTGTCGATGATCGGGCGCATCAGGTCGGTCTCGTAGACGTTGTCCACGCCTTGGAGCAGGAACGCGACGCGCTCGACGCCCATGCCGGTGTCGATGTTCTGCTTGGGCAGCGGGCCCAGGATCTCGAAGTTGTCCTTGCCGATGCCCGCGCCGCGCTCGTTCTGCATGAACACGAGATTCCAGATCTCGATGTAGCGGTCCTCGTCGGCCTCCGGGCCGCCCTCGACGCCGTATTCGGGGCCGCGGTCGAAGTAGATCTCCGAGCACGGGCCGCACGGGCCGGGGATGCCCATCGACCAGTAGTTGTCGGCCATGCCGCGACGCTGGATGCGGTCGGCGGGCACGCCCAGCTCGAGCCACATCCGCTCGGCCTCGTCGTCGTCGAGGTAGACGGTGACCCACAGGCGCTCGGGGTCGAAGCCGTAACCGCCGTCTTCGACGCTGTTGGTGAGCAGCGTCCAGGCCAGGGTGATGGCCTCGCGCTTGAAGTAGTCGCCGAAGCTGAAGTTGCCCGCCATCTGGAAGAACGTGTTGTGGCGGGTGGTGATGCCGACGTTCTCGATGTCGAGGGTGCGCACGCACTTCTGCACGCTGGTCGCGGTCGCCCACGGCGGGGTCTGCTGACCCAGGAAATACGGCACGAACTGGACCATGCCCGCGTTGACGAACAGCAGGTTGGGGTCGGCCAGGATCAGCGAAGCACTTCCGACCTCGGTGTGTCCGGCACGGACGAAATGGTCCAGGAACCGTCGTCGAATCTCGTGGGTCTGCACAAATATCCAGACTACCGGTGGGTCGCAGGTCGTTTTCCATCGACCGGGGTGGTCTGGGCCACCACGGGGAAACCGCAGTTCGACGACAATCGCCTTGTGACGAAAACCGAGCGGCTCTACGCACTCGCCGAGGAACTACGGGCCTACAGCCCACGGCCGCGGACCGCCCGTCAGCTCGCGGCCCGCTTCGAGGTGTCGACCCGCACGATCGAACGCGATCTGGCCGCGTTGGCGCAGGCCGGGGTGCCGATCATGACGGTGCCGGGGCGCGCGGGCGGGTACGCGCTCGACCGGCATCGCACGCTCGCGCCGGTGACCCTGACCGCGGCCGAGGCCACCGCCCTCGCGGTGGCGTTGCCCCGGTTGGCGGGCACGCCGTTCGCGGAAGCTGCGGCGTCGGCGGTCGCCAAAGTCGTGGCGGTGTTGCCCGAGGCCGATCGCGCGCGGGCTCGCACGCTGGTCGACCGGGTGAGGTTGTTTCCGGCGCCGGTCGCGGCGGCGGTGTCGCCGCAGATCCTGGAATCGGTGGTCAGCGGTCGGGTGCTGCGGCTGCACTACCTCGACCGCGACGGCAACCCGACCGAGCGCGACGTGGAGCCGCTCGCGTTCGTCGCGGGCACGCACTGGTTTCTGTACGCCTGGTGCCGGATGCGATCGGGATTGCGCGGATTCCGGCTCGACCGCGTGGTGCGGGCGCAGGTGCTCGACGACCTCGCACCCGACCGAGGGGTCGACCTGTCGACGATTCCGACGAGCGACGGCAGGCTCATCGATGTGATGTCGATCACCGACACACCGTTGTCGCGGTCGGACTGAACACTGGCGGCACGGACCACGCCGGTCCGGCCCGATGCCAGGAGCAGCTCATGACCACCACCGCCGTTACCGCCGATCAGCTCGCCGCCGACTGGACCGAGCTCTGGAACACCGACCCCGACATCGCCCACCGTCTGCTCGCCGACGACTTCCGTCTGCGCTTCGCCTCCGAGCAGACTCGCGAGTCGACCGATCCGCTGCGTGGTCCCGCCGAGCTGGCCGCCTTCGTGACCGGTTTCCGCGCGCAACGGCCGGGGGTGCGTTTCGTCGTCGACTCGGCCGCGGTCGGCACGCTCGACGCCGCGGGCACCGGAATGTTCGCGGTGCGCTGGCATTCCGAGGATGCAGGGGTCCCGGCGCACGGTGGCATCGACCTGTTCGACGCCGTCGGTGGCCGACTGCGTCAGATCTGGTCGGTCGGCGGAACGGCCCCGTTCGCGCTGGACTGACCCGGTCGGATCATTGGCCGCGAACGATCTTGCGCAACTTCTCCACGCGCGGGGCGATCGTGCGTTCGTTGCCGTGGTCGGTGGGCAGGTAGTAGTCGGTGCCGACCAGTTCGTCGGGTGGGTACTGCTGGGTGACGACGCCCTCGCGGTACTTGTGCGGGAACTTGTAGCCCTGGGCGTTGCCGAGCAGGGCCGCGCCCGCGTAGTGGCCGTCACGCAGATACGGCGGGACCGCACCGGCCTTGCCGCCGGAGATGTCGGCCATCGCGGTGCCGATGGCGGTGGTCACCGCGCCGGATTTGGGGGCGGTCGCGAGGTGGATGGTGGCTTGCGCGAGGGCGAGTTTGCATTCGGGCAGGCCGACCAGCTGGACGACCTGGGCGGCGGCGGTCGCGGTCTGCAGGGCCATCGGGTCGGCCATCCCGATGTCCTCGCTCGCGTGAATCATCAAGCGGCGGGCGATGAATCGAGGGTCTTCGCCCGCGGCGAGCATGCGGGCCAGGTAGTGCACGGCCGCGTCGACATCGGAACCGCGAATGGACTTGATGAAGGCGCTGATCACGTCGTAGTGCTGATCGCCCGCGCGGTCGTAGCGCACGGCGGCCTTGTCGACGGTGGCCTCGACCGTTTCCAGTTCGACCGCGCCCCCGGTGGCGGATTCGGCCGACGCCTCCAAGGCGGTGAGCGCGCGACGGGCGTCGCCGCCCGCGATCCGGACGATGTGTTCGATCGCCTCGTCGCTGACGGTGAAGGCCCCGGCCAGCCCGCGCGGGTCGCTGATCGCCCGAGCGAGCACGGCGCGGATGTCGTCGGGGGTGAGCGGTTGCAGTTGCAGGACCAGCGAGCGCGACAGCAGCGGGGAGACCACCGAGAACGACGGGTTCTCGGTGGTCGCGCCGACCAGCAGCACGATTCGGTTCTCCACCGCGGCCAGCAGCGCGTCCTGCTGGGTCTTGGAGAAACGGTGGATCTCGTCGATGAACAGCACGGTCTGCTCGCCCGCGGTGAGCCGGCGCCGGGCCAGATCGATCACCGCCCGCACCTCCTTGACCCCGGCCGACAACGCCGACAGCGCTTCGAACCGGCGCCCGGTGGCCTGCGACAGCAGTGAGGCCAGCGTGGTCTTCCCGGTGCCGGGCGGGCCGTAGAGCAGCACCGATGCCGCGCCGGAGCCTTCCACGAGGCGCCGCAACGGCGAGCCGGGACCGAGCAGATGGCCCTGACCGATCACCTCGTCCAGGTTCGCGGGGCGCATCCGGACGGCGAGCGGCGCGCCCGAATCGCGACGGAAGACCGCGTCGCCGGGTTCGGCGGACGCGTGTTCGCCGGGCACGTCGAAAAGGCTGTCGCTCACGTTCTGCAGGGTACCGACGCCCTCGGACATGTTCTGCGAGGAGCGGGGCCCGACCGTCGCCCGCGAACCTGAAGGTTCCGACAAAATAGACAATTGACCAACACTTGTCGCGAGAACTTGCGCTCGCGTGCTCGGTGGGATGAGATCGCTGATCGTGGCCGAAATCGCCGAAGTCCCCGCCGTTGCCGAGTCCGCCTTCGCGCGGCGGACCTTGTTCAAGGGCAGCGGCGTCGCCGCCGTCGCCGCGCTGACCACCGTCGCGACCTCCGCGCGGGCCACCGCGGCCGGTGGGGTGTTCCGCCACGGCGTCGCCTCGGGCGACCCGCTACCGACCGCCGTCATTCTCTGGACCAGGGTGACGGTTGCCGAGGACGCCGCGCCCGGGTCCGGGATCGGCGCGGCGACGACGGTGCGCTGGGAGATCGCCACCGACGACGGTTTCGGCGCGCTCGCCGCATCGGGCACCGTCACGGCCTCGACCGACACCGACCACACCGTCAAAGTCGACGCGACCGGCCTCACCCCCGGTCAGGACTACTTCTACCGCTTCACCGCAGGCGGCGAGACCTCCCCCGTCGGCCGAACCAGAACCGCACCAGCGCCGGACAGCGACATCGACCGCCTGCGCCTGGGCATGGTCTCCTGCGCCAACTGGGAGGCGGGCTGGTTCGGCGCCTACCGCCACCTGGCCGCCCGCACCGACCTCGACGCGATCGTGCACCTCGGCGACTACATCTACGAGTACGGCCACGGCCGCTACACCGGACGCAACGGCGCGGTCCGCGCGCACGACCCGGTGACCGAGATCGTCACCCTCACCGACTACCGCACCCGCCACGGCCAGTACAAGACCGATCCCGACCTGATGGCCCTGCACGCCGCCGTGCCGTTCATCTGCACCTGGGACGACCACGAATCGGCCGACAACTCCTGGCGCGACGGCGCGGAGAATCACGACCCGGCCACCGAAGGCCCCTGGGTCGACCGCAAGGCCGCCTCGGCCCGCGCCTATCTCGAGTGGATGCCGGTGCGCGCGACCCGCGCCGACGGCCAGGTGCAGATCTACCGACGACTGCGGTTCGGCACCCTGGCGGAGCTGTCGATGCTGGATCTGCGCACCTACCGCGACGAGGAGGCGGGGCCGGTCGCGGGCTGGCGCCACGCCGACGACCCGTCGCGGACGATCACCGGCCGCACCCAGATGGATTGGCTCACCGCGGGACTCACCTCCTCCCCCACCCGTTGGAAGCTGATCGGCAACTCGGTGATGATCGCGCCGCTGGTGTTCCCGCCGCTGGAGCCGGCGACGACGCAGGCGATCACCGAGGCGCTCGGCATCCCGCAGGGCGGCATCACCGTCAACGGCGACCAGTGGGACGGCTACACCGCCGACCGCACCACCCTGTTCCACGCGATCGCCGACAACAAGGTGGGCGAAGTCGTGTTCCTCACCGGCGACATCCACACCTCGTGGGCCGCGGACCTGCCGGTGGACGCCGCGAACTACCCGGGCGGGCCGACCGTCGGCGCGGAGTTCGTCATCCCGTCGGTCACCTCCTCCAGCGTCGGCGACCTGCTGAAGATGCCGCCCCGCACCGCCTCGGTCCCGGCGGAAGAAGCCATCAAGGCGGCCAATCGCCACCTGCGCTACACCGAGCTCGACTCACACGGCTTCGGCGTGCTCGAGGTGACCGCGACCCAGACCCAGATGGACTGGTTCTACGTCGCCGACGTCACCGACCCGGCGACGGGCGTGCGGCACGGCGCGTCGTTCGCCGTTCCGGTGGGCGGACGGCTCGAACAGCGACCGACGCCGGTGCTCTGACCGCGGTTCACGCGCTTTCGGCCGCCAGTTCCCGCTTCCATTCGCGGAAGCCCTCCTCGGTGCGGCCGCGCCGCCAATATCCCGACACCGACTGCCATTTCGGCGCGACGCCACGTTCCTTGCGCAGGTAGGGACGCAGGTGACGCATCACCGATTCGGCCTCGCCGTGCACGAACGCCTGGACCTGTCCCGGCAGCCACTCGGCCGCGCGCACCGCGGCCACCAGTGGCGAGTGCGCCCCGGCGAGGTCGTCGGTGATCCGGTCCGAGGGCACCCCGCGGTGCACCCAGTGCAGGCGGAGGTCGCCGGGTGAGTCGAGGGCGATCTCGTCCTCGGTGCCGCCCACCTCGACGAACACGACAGCGGGTGCGCCGGCGGGCACCGCCTCGAGCGCCGCCGCGATGGCGGGTAGCGCCGATTCGTCGCCGACGAACAGGTACCAGTCGGCCGCGGGGTCGGGTGCGAACGCGCCGCCCGGCCCGTTCAACCAGAACTGTTCGCCCGGCTCCACCGAGCGCGCCCATGGACCGGCAATGCCCTCGTCACCGTGCACCACGAAGTCGATGCTGATCTCGCGCCGCGCGGAGTCGAAGGAGCGCACGGTGTAGGTGCGCACCACGGGCTGACTCTCGGGGCCGAGCGTGGCGCGCGCTGTATCCGGATCGAACGGTTCGGGATATTCGACGCCGGGCGCCGGAAAGATCAACTTCACGTAGGCGTCGGTGAACTCGTTCGATGTGAAGTCGTCCGGCACAGTGCCGACCACCCGCACCAGATACGGGGTCAACCACTGCTTACGGACGACGGTGACAGGTTTCGACACAGCAACTCCCACTTCCTCGGATCCCTGGACGACGGTACGCCCGTCACGGTGGGAAGTGGGGTGCCAGCTATTCCGCCCAGCGCTCTTCGAGCATCGCCGAGACCTGTTCGGCGAAGTCGCCGACCGCGTCGTCGCCGGTCATCCTGGCGTCTTCGGCCAGTGCCGACCACCGGTTGATCAGCGCTTCCGAGCGCGGCACCGACAGGCCGTGTTCGCGCGCGGTGGCGATGCGGGTGTGGTCGGCGGGCAGGAACCAGTAGGTCGAGAGCCAGACCCAGATCAGCCGGGCTTCGAGGATCCGTTCGGCCAGCACCGTGTCGTCGGCCAGTGACGGCCAGACGCCGACCACGGCCGAGCGCCAGGCCTCGACCATTTCCTTGGCGCGGCTGCGCGAGAGTTCGAAATCGCACAGGCAGCCGGGGAACGAGACCAGCGCGTAGGCGATGTCGAGGGTGGCGTCGCGGAAACCGCCCCACTCGTAGTCGAGGAACCGCGCGCCTTCGTCGTTCATGATCACGTTGTCGGGGCACAGGTCCGACGGGCTGAACGCGCGGTAGCGACCACCGGTGAACAGGCGGTTGCCCGCCACGATGCGGTCGGCGATCTCGCCGGGCACCTCGATACCGAATTCGGCCTGGAGCAGACCGGGAACATCGGCGATGGCGGCCTGAGCCTGCTGGGCGATCCCGTCGACGCGGTGCGCCGAGTCGACCCGGCGCATCAGTGCCACGAAATCGGGCTCGCGGCCGACGGTGGCGGCGTGCATCCGGCCCAGCGCCTGCGCGAACGCCATCAGCGAGTTGCGGGTGCCCGGTTCGACGCGGGCCTGCAGCACCGAGGTGAGCAGCGCGTTGTCGCCGAGGTCGGACAGCACGAGCAGCCGGTCGGGGACGCTGTGCGCGATCAGGAACGCGCCGGGGCGCTGTTCGCGGCTCAGCGCGGTGGTGAACTGGTAGGACACCGCCTCGCGCAGGAACGCGGCGTCGATACTGGCGACGCCGGGCGCCATTCCACCGATGCGGCGGTCAGGACTCGACCCGCGCACCTGTTTCACGATCAGCGTGCGCGGTAGCGAAAACGCGTTCTCCGCAACACGCACGCGTAGGACTGTCGTCCTACCACTGCCGCTGAGCTCCATCGGATCACTCAGCTTTACCGGAGCACCCATTCGCTTTGTGAGCAACTGTTGTGCTGCGGACACGACGTCGGCGGCGCGTTCGGCCAATAGTGCGGTCATCGCCTCTCAAGCTACTCTCGTCCGATCACTTCTAGCGAGCGGTTGGACAACCTTTCCGCGTCGTTCGGCGTGTTGGCGCCGAGGTTGCGCGTGTGTGCCTGTTCGCTTGACACATCAGCCGGTCTTCGGGTTTTCTCATCGTGAACTGCTGTGCGCCACACCGCAAACCGGTTGAGTCGAAAGGTCTATCACAATGACCGACACTCCGTACGCCGCATCGAGCGATTCGCCCGGCGGGTCGCCTGTTCCGGGCGGTGGCGGACAGTTCGCCGGCCCCGCGGGCCGACACGAGGGCACGGGACAACCGCGCGACCGAGGGACGGGACAGAGCAGGCACGGAATGGCCGGTGGCGCAGGCTATCCGCAATTCGAAGGCCCCGGCGCCGCGCAGTACGGGCAGGAACCGGTCGAGCCGCCACCGCCGATTGCCGGACACGGCGGTCCCGCACCGCAGTACGGGCCCGCGGGCACCGGACCGGGTTACGCGGTGCCCCAGTCGAAACCGGAGAATCCGACCTTTCCCGCAACCGGCGTGTCGCCGAGTGGCGGTGGGCAGACGCCCGGTTACCTCCATTCGGGAGCACAGGCCCTCGATATCGGCCGTTCGCTGAGCTATGGCTGGGAACGCTTCCGGGTCAATCCGGGTCCGTGGCTCGGCGTCACCGCGGTGGGGGTGTTGATCTACCTCGCGGTCGTCGCCGTGGTTCAGCTCGTCGACCCGACGTCGCCGTTCAGTGTGCTGGTGCTGTTCCTGATGGTGATCGTCGCGCTGTGGCTGTTGCAGGCGGCGATGGTGCGCGGCGCGCTCTACGAAACCGACGGGTACCCACCGGCTTTCGGGTCGTTCTTCCGGTTCGTGAACGCGGGCAATGTCCTGCTGACCGCGCTGCTCGCCTTCACCATCACGCTGGTGTTGTCGGCGCTGTGCCTGGCGCCGGGACTGATCGCCGGGTTCCTGTGCATGTTCTCGCTGCACTTCGTGATCGATCAGGACTACGGGCCGGTGGAAGCGATCAAGGCGAGCGCGCAGCTGGTGCTGGCGAACCTGTGGGCGTCGGTGCTGCTGGCGCTGACGGTCATGCTGGTCACCCTCGTCGGCCTCGCCCTGTGCGGACTCGGCCTGTTCGTCGCGGGGCCGGTGTGCGTGATCGCGGTGACCTACTCCTACCGGATGCTGACCGCGGGGCCGGTCGCCCGCATTTAACGTTCGAGCGCGGTCCGCATGCCGATGGCCCGTTTGAAGCGGCCGAGCGGGCCCTTCTCCTCGCCGACCTTCGGCCGCAGCTCGAGCACGATGACACCGGCGATCACGATGCCCACCAGGTTCACCGCCAGCTGACCGACCGATTCGAACGCCCGATGCCACTGCCCGAGCGTCGCCGCCACCACCGCGTACCCGGCGGCGGGCACCGTCGTCACGGAGATGAACACCCCGATCAGTGCCGCCGATTTGGCGGTGACCAGCGACAACATGCCCGCCGCGCCGGCGAGCAAGGCCACGACCAGGGAGAACGGGCCGACCTCGTAGATGAAGTCGACGCTGTGCGCGTCGATCACGCCCGCGGTGGTGATCCAGCCGAGCTGTTCCCACACGATCGTCGCGCCGAGCGTGATCACCATGGCGATCGGGAACGCCACCGCCAGCGCGATCATCGAACGCCGCGCCAGCCGCCAGTTGCGGCGCACCAGCGCCACCGACAGCGCGGCCAGCGGACCGAACTCCGGGCCCACCACCATCGCGCCGACGATGGTGACCGGCGAGTCGGTCGCCACCCCGATCGCGGCGAGCAGGCAGGCGATGGTCAGGAACGCGACGAAGGTGGCGTTGAGCGAGGATTCCTCACGGGTTTCCTTGAGCAACTGCTCCCAGATCACCGCGTCACTCGGATCGCCGGGCGCCGCCCGCACCGCGCGGTCGGCGGCGTCGGACAGGACCGTGGTGACCGGCCCGAGGGTGATGCCGCCGTGCTCGACGATGCCGAGCGACTTCACCTGGGCGAGCACCTTGTTGCCCGCCTCGCGCGCCACATCGGCCTGGACGAGATCGCCCGCGGGCTCGACCGCGATACCGCGAGCCACCGTGAGATGGGTGACGCCGGCGTCGGCTTCGAGGATCCGCACCAACTCATCGGTCTGGTCGGGCGGGCTGATCACTCGAAGATGTAGCACCGGTGTCCTCCTGGTCGGTATCGCCGTGGCGATACAGGAACTGACCAGAAGGTACCGGGCTACCCGTGATGACCGCTATTTCTCGGCCGCAACAACTTTCGGCGCGTCGGCGGCGGCCTTGACCACCGGCTTGGCATCGATGCCCGCTTCCTTGCGCTGCTGCGCGGTGATCTGCGCGGGCGCGTCGGTGAGCGGGTCGACGCCGCCACCGGTCTTCGGGAACGCGATCACCTCGCGGATCGAGTCCTCACCGGCCAGCAGCGCGGTGATGCGGTCCCAGCCGAAGGCGATGCCACCCATGGGCGGGGCACCGTAGGAGAAGGCGTCGAGCAGGAAACCGAACTTCTCCTGGGCCTCGTCGTGGTCGATGCCCATCACCTTGAACACGCGTTCCTGCACGTCGCGACGGTGGATACGGATGGAACCGCCGCCGATCTCGTTGCCGTTGCAGACGATGTCGTAGGCGTAGGCCAGGGCCGAACCGGGGTCGGTGTCGAAGGTGTCGATCGAGTCCGGCTTGGGCGAGGTGAACGCGTGGTGCACCGCGGTCCAGGCCGAGTGGCCCAGTGCCACGTCGCCGCTGGCGGTGGCCTCGGCGGCGGGCTCGAACATCGGGGCGTCGACGATCCAGACGAAGGCCCAGGCGTTCGGGTCGATGAGGTCGCACTTGCGGGCGATCTCGCCACGCGCGGCACCCAGCAGGGCGCGCTGTGCCTTGGTCGGGCCTGCCGCGAAGAACACGCAGTCGCCCGGTTCGGCGCCGACATGCTTGGCCAGGCCGTCACGCTCGGCATCGGTCAGGTTCTTGGCGACCGGGCCGCCGAGGGTGCCGTCTTCGTTGATCAGGATGTAGGCGAGACCCTTGGCGCCGCGCTGCTTGGCCCACTCCTGCCATGCATCGAGCTGACGTCGCGGCTGGCTCGCGCCACCCGGCATCACGACCGCGCCGACGTACTCCGCCTGGAACACCCGGAACGGTGTGTCCTTGAAGTACTCGGCGCATTCGGTGATCTCGATCCCGAAGCGCAGGTCGGGCTTGTCGGAGCCGTAGCGCCGCATCGCCTCCGCGTAGGTCATGTGCGGGATCGGGGTGACGATCTCGTGGCCGATCAGCTTCCACAGCGAGGTCAGGATGTCCTCGGCCAGCAGGATCACATCGTCCTGGCGCACGAAGCTCATCTCGATGTCGAGCTGAGTGAACTCCGGCTGACGGTCGGCGCGGAAGTCCTCGTCGCGGTAGCAGCGCGCGATCTGGTAGTAGCGCTCGATGCCGCCGACCATCAGCAGCTGCTTGAACAGCTGCGGGCTCTGCGGCAGGGCGTAGAAGCTGCCCGGCTGCAGGCGCGCGGGGACAAGGAAGTCGCGGGCACCCTCGGGGGTGGAACGGGTGAGCGTGGGGGTCTCGACCTCGATGAAGTCGTGGCGCGCCAGCACGTCGCGGGCGGCGGCGTTGACCTTGGACCGCAGGCGGATGGCGTGGCCGGGGCCTTCGCGGCGAAGGTCGAGGTAGCGGTACTTGAGGCGGGCCTCGTCGCCGGGGGTCTCGTCGAGCTGGAACGGCAGCGGCGCGCTCTCGTTGAGCACGACCAGTTCCTTGGCATCGACCTCGATCTGCCCGGTCGGCAGCTCCGGGTTCTCGTTGCCGTCGGGACGCCGTTCCACCACACCGGTGACCTGCACACAGAATTCCGCGCGGAGCTTGTGGGCCTGTTCGGCCGCCTCGCCCTCGCGGAAGACCACCTGCGAGACGCCGGAGGCATCGCGCAGATCGATGAAGGTCACACCACCGTGGTCACGACGCCTCGCCACCCAGCCGGTGAGGGTGACGGTCTGACCGGCGTGCTCGCCTCGCAGCGAACCAGCCAAGTGGGTGCGCAGCACGGTATTCCTTTCGACAGACTTTCGCGGACTCGTCGCACCGCGACGAAGGTGCGGTGCACTGCCATCGTAGTGAGACACGGTGCCGGGATGAAAACCGATATCTGCCCTACCGTGTCAAGCTTGTGACACTGTCCACCGTCCGCGGCTCCCGCCGACGGTGAATCATGCTGTGAGGCAGCTGGACAACCGAGCGAAGGCGAGTACCGCGATGACCTTCAACGAAGGTATGCAGATCGATCCCGGCCGGGCTTCCTCGGGAGGTGGACCCGGCATGGGCGGCAAGGTCGCCCTCGGCGGCGGTGCGGGCGGTTTGATCCTGCTGGTGATCACGCTGCTCATGGGCGGCGATCCCGGGTCGGCGCTCGGCAATCTCACCGGCGCGCCGGGCGAGCAGCAGGCCCAACCCGGGACCGCGGGCACGCCCGAACATTGCAAGACCGGTGCCGACGCGAACAAGTACGTCGACTGCCGGGTGGTGTTGACCGCGCAGAGCCTGGACTCGGTGTGGTCGGTCCAGTTACCCAAGCAGACCGGGAAGAAGTACGTGGAGCCCAAGCTGCGGCTGTTCACCGGTGCCGTGAACACCGGCTGCGGCAATGCCACCAGTGACGTCGGCCCGTTCTACTGCCCCGCCGACCAGACCGCCTACTTCGACACCGCGTTCTTCCAGGAACTGACCGACCGCTTCGGCGCGAGCGCGGGACCGCTGGCGCAGGAGTACGTGGTCGCGCACGAGGTCGGCCACCACATCCAGAACCAGCTCGGCGACATCGGCAAGGCCCAGCGCGATCCGCAGGGCGCGACCTCCGGTGCGGTGCGCACCGAGCTGCAGGCCGACTGCTACGCAGGCATCTGGGCCAATTTCGCCGACAAGCAGCCCTCCCCCGGCGGCGGGCAGCCCTTCCTGAAGCCCCTGTCCGACACCGATATTCGGGATGCGCTCTCGGCCGCCAACGCCGTCGGCGACGACCGGATCCAGCGCAGCGCCGGGCGCGGGGTGAACCCCGAGTCGTGGACCCACGGGTCCTCGGATCAGCGGCAGAAATGGTTCCTCGTCGGCTACCGGACCGGGTCGGTGCAGGCCTGCGACACCTATTCCGCACGTGACCTCGACAACCCGCCCGGGCTACGCTGACCCGAACGCGAAACCCGCGCACTGTCTTTCGATCGAGGGGAACCCATGCGCCCGACCATGACCGGACTGCTCGTCTGCGCTCTCGCTCTCACCGGCGCGAGCGCCGTCGCCCATGCCGATCCGGAGCCACTGCCGCTGGTGAGCCTGACCACGATCCCCGACGGCTGGTCCCAGCGCACGGATCTGCGCCCGGTCCTGCAGATTTTCGCCGACGGCAAGGCCGTCCACATGCCCGACGCCGCGAGCAAGGACCGCAAGCCGGAGACCGCGCCGAAGAAGGTGACCGGAAAGGTTGCCGCAGACGTGATCTCGGAGGCGCGCGAGGAGATCAACGCGCTGAAGGACACCGATTTCGGCATCCCGGTGGGCGAGGGCAAAGGCACGCAGATCATCGACCTGATGCCCGACGATCCCGACGGTGAAGCCCACCTGGTCGTCTACTCCCCCAACGCGTCCGACGGCCTCAACCCGGAGCAGAAGGACGCCCGCAAGCGCTTCACCGACCTCTACAAGAAACTGGTCGACGCCTTCAAGAGCTGATCGTTGAACGACAAGGGGCTCACCGGTTTTCGCCGGTGAGCCCCTTGTCGTTCAGAGGCGGTCGTTCAGAAGCGGTCCGCGGTCTCGTCCGCGTCGCGCTCGTCCTCGTGGACCGCGCCGATGACGTCGGGCGTGGATTCGCCCAGCGGACCGGTGAGATCGTCGTTGCCGGTGCGGCTCTGGTAGGGCTGCACGGTCCGGCCGTGTTCTTCCTCGTTGTTACCACGGCCCGCGCCCGCACCCGCACCGCCGCCCATCATGCCGGAGCTGCCGCTGGTGCCCGCCGCGCTGGTGGTGCCCATTCCGCCGGGGGTCATGGCACGACCACCCGCGCCGGGCACGGCCGCACCGGGCACGGCCGCGGTGCTCTTCGGAGTGCCCGCGCTCGGGGTGCCGCCGGTGCCGCCACCGGTGCCGCCGCCACCGCGTGCGGTGCCGAGTGCGCCCAGCGAAGCGCCACCACCGCCGCCACCGCCACCCGAACCGCCCGAGCCGAGGCCCGACGGGGTGGTCGCGGTAGGCGACGCGGTGGTGGCGGGAGCGGCGCTCGCCGCGGCCGTCGAGGCGTCGCCGCCGAGTGCTTCCTGCGCCTGGGTGAGCAGGGGTTCGCCGATGTTCTCCGACGCCGCGGTCAGCACATCTTCCGGCGAAGGCAGACCGCTCTGGCTCGCCAGCTGGCTGACGACGCCACTGAGCTCGCCGGTGTACCCCATCAACTGCCCACGGGTGACGTTGACGACCGACACCGCTTCACCGAGATGCGTGGTGGCCAAACCGATCAGCGTGGCCTGGGTGGGCGGCAGCATGATCGTCGGCGCGAGCGCGGTGGCCTGGGCCGCGAAGGTGGTGGCGATGGTGGTGAGCTGCGCGTTGCCGGTCTGGACGACGGCCGCCGCCTGCTGGGTGAGCGCCGAGATGTCGATGCCGCGCTGGCTGGTTTCCTGGCCCTGGGTCTGGGCCTGCTGGCTGGCGGTGGTCGCCGCGTCGGCGGCCTGGCCCTCCCACACCTGCTGGACGGTCTTCACACCACCCTGGGCCAGGCTCATCGCCTGTTCGATGACGGCCGAGGAGTTGCTCAGGATCGTGGTCGGGTCCAGCGAGCTGAAAACGCCGGTGCCGAAGCTGCTGAGCAGGTCGAGGAACGGCTGGAACAGGGTCTCGATGCCGGGCAGCGCGGGCAGCGACAGCCCGCTCATCAGCGCGGCGACCGGATCCTCGGTCAGCGTCGTGGCGGCGGCGGACGGGCTCGCACCGGTGGCACCCGACGCGGCGGTGCCGGAGGTGCCGGTGAGCGCCGACTTGGCCTGGTCGAACGCGGTGAGCGCGGCAGCCGAGGCGGGCGCCGCCATCTGCGCCACCGTGCCCTGCAGCCCGCTGAGCGCCGACGACGCGTCCTCCGAGACACCGGACAGGATGTCCTGGGGCTGCATGCCGGTGCCGAGACCACCGAGCCCACCCAACCCGGCAGGCGACATGGTGCCGCCCTGTGCCTCGTCGGTGACCTTCTGCGCGAGGCTGAACACCGCTTCCTCGGCCTCGGCCGCGTCGTCGGGCACCTGCATCAGCGGCACATCCAGGATGGCCTGCGATTCGACCGGTACCGCGCCCATCACCGATGCGGTGGCGGCGTCGGCGGTGGCCAAGGAAGCCTCGGGCGCGATGACGCCCGCGTCGGAGCTCAACGGCTTCATACCGCGCCGCCGATTCCGGCAGCCTGGCGCGCGAGCTCGGCGGCATTGTCGATATCGGTGGTCTCGAAGGTGACCGACGACTTGAAGGCCGCATCCGACAGCGAGCTGAATTTCGACGACAGGTCGTTGATGTCCTTGGCCTGCAACGCTTGTGCGGCCGCGAACATCGCCAGGTAGTCGGCACCGATGAGGCCGAACACCGGCGTCGCCGCCGACACGCTGGCCACCAGGTCGATATTGCCCGCCGCGGCGACCTGTGCCGCCACCCCGCCATTGGTCGCCGCGAACGCGGCGACGTCTGCGGGTTGCACGGAAACGTGATTCATGCGAAATCCCCCCAACTCGTCGTGAAAAGTCTGCACTACTGGAGCGATCGGTGGACGCGAAACTCCCGACGCGACCACCGGACTGCGGTTGGCGCCAAATATAGCCGAACTCCCTGACAGTTTTCGAGTCGTGCCGACTTCGATCCGCAGGACCCACTATCAAAACTAGAACATGTTCTATATCCTCGGCCACATGAAGGTCGCAGTGACCGGCGCAGCCGGCTACCTCGGTACCAACTTGATCCCTCTGCTCGTCGAGCGCGGCCACGAGGTCGTCGCCATCGACCGCGCGGCCCCGACCACCGCCGACCCGGCCGTGACCTGGGTAGACGGCGATGTACTCGACCCGGCGTCGATGCGTGCGGCGCTGGCGGGCACCGAGGTGGTCTACCACCTGGTCGCGTTGATCACCCTCGCCGAACGCAACGATCTGGCGTGGCGGGTGAACACCGAGGGTGTGCGCGTCACCGCCGAGGCGGCGCTGGAATCAGGCGTGCGCCGGTTCGTGCACACCAGTTCCATCCATGCCTTCGATCAATATCGCGCGGGTGGGCACATCGACGAGACCTCCAGTCGCTCCGACGATCCCGGCCTGCCGGTGTACGACCGGTCGAAGTGGTCGGGCGAGCTGGCCTTGCGTCCGTTGATCGAGCGCGGGCTCGACGCGGTGATCGTGAATCCGACCGGCGTCTACGGTCCGCTCGATCACCCCGAGCGCCTGTCCCGGCTCAACTCCACCGTCGCTCAGGCGATGCGCGGCCGGATTCCGGTGATGATCGGCGGCGGCTTCGACCTGGTCGACGTGCGCGATGTCGCCAAGGGCCTGATCCTCGCGGGCGAGAAGGGACGCACCGGCGAGAACTACCTGCTCGGCGGTGAGATGACCACGATGATCGACCTGTGCCGGATGGCCGCGGCCCGCACCGGCGCCAAGGGTCCCCGCTTCGCCATCCCGGCGAAGGCGCTCGGCGCGCTGCTGCCGGTGCTAGAGCCGATCAGCAGACGACTCGGCTCCGACATCCTGTCCAAAGCCGCACTCGGCGCGCTGATCTCGGCGCCGATCGTCGATCACGGCAAGGCCGAACGCGAACTCGGCTACCACCCACGCCCGACCACCGAGACCGTCAACGACCTCGTCGACTTCCTGCGGGCGTAGCGTCAGGCTTGACAGTCGTTCGAACACATGTTCGACTCATGGAGTGCGGTGGCAAGCCCAGACCCTAGACGCCGATGACGGCGCGCTGCCCGGCCTGACCAGGGCCGGGCTGGTTCGTTCCGTGCGCACCCCCGATTTCGACGGCATCACCTTCCACGAGGTGCTCTGCAAGAGCGCCCTGAACAAGATGCCAGAGAGCTCCGCACTCCCCTTCCGCTGGACGATCAACCCGATGCGCGGCTGCTCGCACGCCTGCCGCTACTGCTTCGCGCGCGGCAGCCACGAATATCTGGGCCTGGACGCGGGCGAGGATTTCGATTCCGAGATCGTGGTGAAGACCAATATCGCCGCGGTGTTGCGTCGCGAACTGGGCCGTCGTTCGTGGCAGCGCGAGGCGGTGGCCCTGGGTACCAATACCGACCCGTATCAGCGCGCCGAGGGCCGATACCGCTTGATGCCCGGCATCATTCGCGCACTCTCGGACACGGGCACGCCGTTCTCCATCCTCACGAAGGGCCCGCTGCTGCGGCGCGATCTCCCACTGCTCACGGAGGCGGCACGGCAGGTCGAGGTGAGTGTCGCGGTGTCGATCGCCATCCTCGATCCCGACCTGCACCACAGCCTCGAACCCGGGACCCCCGAACCGCGCGCACGTCTCGATCTGGTCCGCGCACTGGCCGACGCCGGTTTCACCGTGCACGTCATGGCCGCGCCGATCATCCCCTGTCTCACCGACAGCCGAGCCCATCTCGAAGCCCTGTTCGCCGCGATCGCCGACGCGGGCGCGTCCAGCGCCATGGCCTTCCCGATGCACCTGCGCGGTCCCACTCGCGACTGGTTCCTCACCTGGCTCGGCACCGAACACCCCGCCCTCATGCGCCGCTACCGCCAGCTCTACGCCCGCGGCGGCAACGTCACGCCCCTCTACCGCGACTGGCTCCGCGACCGGGTGAATCCGCTACTCACCCACCACGGTTTGCGCCAGACCCAGGGCCGCACCACCCCGCCTGCGCCGCCACCCACCCCGCAGGACCCGCAGCTCGCCCTCTTCGGCTGAGCCTTCCAAGGCTTCCCGCCCGACCGCGATCGACAGCTCGGCGATGTCCCGGGGCGGCCACTGTTCGCGCCCCGACCACCGACAACCCATGCCCCGCCTGCGCACGCGTGATGCCGACGAGCTGGTTCCCGCGAGCCCGAACAGCCACTCTCCGGGCGCGTCCATCGACGCTCAGCCCAGTGCGGCGACCTCGGAGTCGGTGAGGACCACCGGCGAAACACTGTCCTTGCTCCGCACCGACTGCACCGCGCGATACAGCGGGCGTTCGTCGAGCCCCGCGTCGCGTGCCTCCGCGCGCAGTTGCTGGACGAGCACTTCCGAGATCGCGACCGCGGCGACGAGTTCACTGGAGGCCAGCGCGTCGGCGAGTTTGCGCAAGCCGAGCAGGTGTAGTTCGCGGCCGCTGCCCACGTCGGTGTACATCGCCAGCGGGACGAGCTGGGTGTCGGGCCCGACCGTCGCCTTCAGCACGATGCGACTGAGCCTGCCCGGGTAGACGAGCAGTTGCACACCGGTGGCGTCGGCGAGGTCGACGATGTGCTCACCGAACAGTCGATGCGCGCGGATCACGGTGCCGCTCAACCACATTCGCCGACGCTGGAACGCGAACACGTAGCCGACGGTCGGGACCGCGACGACCAGTCCGATCAGGATCGCGTACGGCCAGCTCAGCCACACCGCCGACAGCAGTGTGGCGCCGACACCGACACCGAACGCCGCCAGCGCGAGCCTGCGCAACATCGGCGCGAACACCTCGGGCGCCACCAGGTCGATACCGACAGCTTCCGTCGCCGACTGCCCGTCCACGATTACCTCTCCACCCCCACCGGCCCGCCCGGTATGAGGCGCGGTCAGATTACCGCGCCCCACCGACGAGAGCACCCGAGCGTGTGCCGGGCGGGGTCAGCCCGAACGCCGGTCGCCGACCACCCGGCGCGAACGACTACGCGCCGATCTGTTCGACCAGAACAACGTCGGCGAACGACCGCCGAACCCGGCAACCCGAGCCGGTTCGACGACCGGACTGCTCCGCGAACGACCTCCGAACCAGGCGCGAGTCTCAGCGGCCGAGTTCCTCGCGCAACACCGCGACAACGCCGTCGAGCGGAACGGACCGCTGCTCACCGGTCGCCATCTCCTTGACGCCGATCGTGTTCTCGGCGAGATCGCGATCACCGAGCACCAGGGTGTATTTCGCCCCCGACCGGTCGGCGCCCTTCATCGCGCCCTTCATCCCGCGACCGCCGTAGGCCAGGTCGACGCTGATGTCGGCGGCGCGCAGCTCACCGGCCAGCGCGACCAGTTTCGCCTTCGCCTCGTCACCGAGCGCCACGCCGTACACCTGGCAGCGGGCCGGATCGGTCGCCGACTTGCCCTCGGCCGCGAGAGCCAGCACCGTCCGGTCGACACCGATGCCGAACCCGATGCCCGACAGCGGCTGTCCGCCGAGTTCGGCCATCAGCCCGTCGTAACGTCCACCGCCACCGATGCCCGACTGCGCGCCGAGCTGGTCGTGCACGAATTCGAACGTGGTCTTGGTGTAGTAGTCGAGGCCGCGCACCATCCGCGGGTTCACCACGTACGGCACACCGAGCGCGTCGAGGTGCGCGAGCACCTGTTCGAAGTGGGCCTTCGCCGACTCGGAGAGGTGGTCGATCATCAGCGGCGCGTTCGCGGTCAGTTCGCGCACTTCGGGACGCTTGTCGTCGAGCACGCGCAGCGGGTTGAGCTCGGCGCGGCGCCGGGTTTCCTCGTCGAGGGGCAGCCCGCGCAGGAACTCCTGCAGCAGTTCGCGGTACTGCGGGCGGCACGTCTCGTCACCGAGGGAGGTGATCTCGAGGCGGAAGCCGTCCAGGCCGAGCGAGCGGAACCCGGCGTCGGCGATCGCGATGACCTCGGCGTCCAGGGCCGGGTCGTCGATGCCGATCGCCTCGATGCCGACCTGCTGCAGCTGCCGGTAGCGACCGGCCTGCGGGCGCTCGTACCGGAAGAACGGACCGGCGTAGACAAGCTTCACCGGCAGCTGACCGCTCTTGTCCAGACCGTGCTGGATCACCGCGCGCATCACGCCCGCGGTGCCTTCGGGGCGCAGGGTGAAGCTCTCGCCGTTGCGGTCGGCGAAGGTCCACATCTCCTTGCTGACCACGTCGGTCGACTCGCCGACACCCCGTGCGAACAGGGCGGTCTGTTCGAATACCGGCAGCTCGACATGCCCGTACCCGGCGAGTCGGGCGGCGTGGATCAGGCCGTCGCGCACGGCGACGAACTCGGCCGAACCGGGTGGCAGGTAGTCGGGGACACCCTTCGGGGCGGTGAAGCTGCTGGTCTTGGTCACGATGATCCAGTTTTCCCCACGGGCGCCCTCCGCGTCCAACCGGTTACCCTCTAGACGAACCTGACGACACGGGAGGAACGCGGTAGTGCCGAGTAACGAACAGCGACGGGCGGCAGCCAAGCGCAAGCTGGAGCGCCAGCTGGCACGACGGGCCGAGCAGGAGAAGAAGCGCAAGCGCTTGACGATCGCGGGCTCGGTACTGGGTGTGATAGTCGTCGCGGCCGCCGCGACCGGCGTGTACTTCCTGACCAAGGGCGAGGACAATTCGTCGGCGAACGCCGAGACCTCCTCGGCCGTGCCGACGACCCAGTTCGTCAACACCCCCCTCGACATCCCCGGCCCGCCGCCCCCCGCGGCCAAGCCCGCGACGGTCGACTGCTCCTACCCGGCAGGGCAGGAGCCGCCCGCCAAGCCCGTCACGGTGCCCGCGACGACCTCGGTCGCCACCGAGGTTCCGGAGACGAAGGTGGCGATCGATTCCACCCAGGGCCCGATCGGCTTGTCGCTCAACAGCGCTCAGGCCCCCTGCACCGTCAACTCCTTCGTGAGCCTGGCCCAGCAGGGCTACTTCGACAAGACCAGCTGCCACCGCATCGTGGCCACGCCGGGCTTCGGCATTCTGCAGTGCGGCGACCCGGCCGCCACCGGCATGGGTGGCCCCGGTTACAGCTTCGACAACGAGTACCCCACCGATCTGTTCCCGGCGGGCGACCCCGCGCTGCAGCAGCCGGTGAACTACAAGCGTGGCGTGATCGCCATGGCCAACGCGGGCACCTCGCCAGAAGGCAAGGGCACCAACGGAAGCCAGTTCTTCCTGGTCTTCGGTGATACCCAGCTGCCGCCGAACTACACCATCTTCGGCACGATCGACGAAGCAGGCCTCGCCACTCTGGACAAGGTCGCCGGCGGCGGCGTCAAGGGCGGCGCGGAAGACGGGGGCCCGGCCATCCCGATCTCGTTCAACTCTGTCAAGGTGGGCTGACACCGCCTTACAGCGTGGATCACGGACCGGACACCCTTGCGTGTCCGGTCCGTTTTTCGGTTTTCGGGCCCCGACGTGCGAAGAAAGATCATCAGAGGCTAGGCAACCCTACGATTCATCCGGCCCGCAGCCCCCTCACCGGCGATTTCTCCCCCACCGACCCGCCCCGCCTGTCATCGCACCGTATCCTTCGCGCGGTAGGCTCAGATGTCCACTTCCACAGCAGCATCGGGGAGCAGTCATGGCGGAACTCGACGACATCGGCAGCGAAACGGCGTCCATGATGCGGACGATGCTGCAGATGGCCACCCTGGTCGCCCTCAAGTCGCGCGAACACGGTCAGAAAGAGGCCGAGTCCCGCGCGAAGGCGATCGAGGCCAAGATGAAGGAAGCGCGCGAACTGCAGATCCGCGAGGCGCGCGATCTCAAGGCCAAGGATCCGCGCAATATCGAGCTGGTACGGATGATGGAAATCGGTTCGCGAGGCATCGAATCTCGCGGAATCGAATCACGGGGAATCGAATCACGCGGCGTCGAATCACGCGGCGTCAAACTCGACCGTGATCCCGGGATGTCGCGAACCGCGAGCACCGGATACGACTCGGCCGAGCGTCGTTCAGCGATCGCCTCCCATCTCCAACGCGCAGGCGTCGCACCGGAACTCACGCACGTCCGCATGCTGATGGAAATGGGCCAGGGCATCGCGCCGGAGGAAGCGGTGCGGCTGCGCGAGGCCGCCGATCGGGCGCAGTTGGCGCGCGCGCGTGTCATCGAGGCACGCGGGATCGAACCACGCATCCGCGGTAACTGACTTCGACCGACTCCGCGAATCCCGGCTCGTCGCCGGGATTCGCGTGCTGCGGTCACACTGGCGGTCGGCCCTTCTGCCACACCCGCTCGACATCGGGATTGTCGAACATCTGCTGGTTCGGGCCGGGCGGATCCGACAGCGGCAGTGGATCCAGCATGCTCTTGTGCCCGTTGCGCACATTGCAGTATTTGAACGGCCCACGCGGGTCGAACAATTTCGCCATATGCGGGTCGGCGTGGTCGAGAAACCACACACTGATGCCGGGCCCACCCTGCCTGCGGTAGTGCTCCCATGCCTGCCACAGCGCGTGCAAACGGATCGCCGCTTCGGGGTGTTGCCACCATTCGCGGCACCACACCGTGTCGCTGATGTCGGTGACCTGCCTGCTGTACACCTGGCTCAGATATTCGGTGACGAACTCGTAGACCGTCGAATAGCCGTTCGCGATTTCCGCGGTCTTTCTCTCGGCCTGGTTCGGTTCCTGGGTGGTCACAGCGGCTTCACCTCTTCGATTTCGCCGATCTCATCGGGCGGAACGGACTTCGACAGCGACGGTGACGGCGCGCCGAACAGGTCGTCGATTCGTGTCTTTCGGGCTGGATCATTGGCTGCGATCGACTCACGGACCGCAGGCTCGAAATCGGATTCCCACCAGGGCACCGTGCGGACGAGCACCGCGGGTTGTCCCGAGGTGAACACCACCGCGCGGCCACGCGGCAAGGTCGACAACCCTTGGGCGGTGAACGTCACCGATGAACTGAGCGAGCGCGAATAGCTTTTACTGTTGCCCGACTGCGACATCGACGACGAGATCGAGTCGTACTCGCCGATCGCCTCGGATCGGTCCCGTAGGAATGCCATATCGTCGACACCGCTGCCGAGCACCTTGATGTTGGCGGCCGACCACAGCGCGGCCATGCCCGCCTCACCCCAGCACCGCGCACCCTGTGCCCAGGACTGCAGCACCGTCATCACGACGATGCCGCGCGACCCGAAGTGGCTGTACTGCTTGGGCAGATCCTTCCAGCGCACCACGTTGGCAGCCTCGTCCAGGACCGCGAGCAGCGGGATCGCCAGGCGACCGCCGGAGGAACGCACGGCCTTGCGCATCGCCACGTCGATCACCGCTTCGGTCAACGCGCTCACCAGCGGCGCCGCCGATCCACGGCCTTCGAGCGACAGGCTGTACAGGGTGCCGTTGCGTTCGAGGAACTCGAGTTCGTCGAATTCCATCCGGTCACCACCTCGGGTGATCCACGGATGAAGATTGGTGAGCTGCAAGGAACGAATCATCTTCTTGGCGGTCCCGAAAACGCCGTCTCTGGTTCGTGGATCCGCGTTGTACTGCATGGCCAAGCCCGAGGCCGTGAAGTGGTGCCCGGCATCACGCAACACTTTGATCGATTCGACGTTCTGGACGTCGGTGATCCACTCCCAGACCTGCGTGATCGGCTTTCCCGCGATCGCCGCCGCCAAGAACAGCCCGGCCAGCAGATCTTCGGCTTCGGGATCGAAGAACGCGTCTTCGCCGTCGGCGCCCACATCACTGTCCGCGAAATGACCCGCGAGCCGCGCCGCCCGCATTTCACACCCTTCGCGGTGGGCGTCGACCCATTTCAGCGGGTTCCAGAACCAGGTCACGCGTTCGTCGGCAACACCTTGGGGATCGAAGACGAAGGTCGGGCTGCCCTTTTTCTCCTGCACATTGCGGGTCGCATCCACCACGTCACGTTTGTTCGAGGTGACGAGTACGGGGCCGATCGCGTTGAGGATCGCCGGAATGACTCGTGAACTCGACTTACCCTGACGCGGACCCCAGATGTCGATGTGCAGATCCTCATAGGAGCCGTAGAGCGGAATGCCATCGGCGATGCCGATACCGATCGGCACACCGGGTGAGTCGTTGGTACCGAGCTTTATGCCGAGATCCTTCGCCTTCTCCCGCACCCCCTCCTCGGTGATCGAGTAGATCGCACTCCCACTACCCATGTAGTCGGCCTTGTCGTCGACCGCCAATCGACCAACCACCGCCCGCTTCCGCAACTGCTTGCGAATCACCACGAACGCAATGGCAGCCGCGATCACCAACAGCACGATCACCGTCGACGCCCGAGGCCACTGCAACTTCCCGCGCGCGAGGTCGGCGACCACCGCGATCGGATTGGCCGGGATGTTCTGCGGCACCACCGCCAGCGCGTTGCCCAGGTGTAGGGCGACGGCGAGGGTGATCAGGACCGCGAAGCCGAACACGATCATGATCAGTGTCGTGTCGGGTCCGACCGCGGCCGGATCCGTCACCTTCTTCTTCGCCACGGGTGCCTCCTTGTGTGGACGTGGTGGTCAATCAGCGGAACGCGTCGAGACGCCAGCCCTGCGGCGTCTGCACCACGGTCGCGATGACCGTGCTCGGCGGTAGTGCTTCGGTGCGTCCGTCGGTGTAGACGACCGTTTGTTCGATGCCGATCTTGTATTGCGCGACAGCGGGATCCGCGCTGGGGGGCGCGGGTTCGCCGGAAGCGAAGGTGAAGGCTTCGACGTGTGCGTCGGCCTTTGCCCAGTCCGCCCATTGCAGCGACGGTTTCGGTGTGTCGGTGGCTCCGATGGAACTGTCGAGCATACGTATCATGCTGGGCCCCAGCCATTTTCGCGCGCGCTGCACCGAAGATCCCGGTTGTTCGGTGCCCGGGTTCCAGGTGTAGATCTCGCGCAGGGCGACCACCGCGACCCCGTCGGGTGTGGTCGGGTCGACGGCGGCTTCGAGCAGGCGGGTGGTCGAGGTGGTTTCGGGGCGGGTCGGTTCGGCATCGCTGCCGCAGGCGGGGACCGAGAGCAGGACTGCCACGAGCATCACCGCCGGGGTTGTGCGGATTCGTGTTCTCTCCCACCAGGTTATCGCTGGTCGCGCGCTCACAACACCCTCCTCGCCCGTGCGTCGCCGGGCACCGTCACTTCGGTGACACCGCCGCCACCGCGGTTGCCGGTCGGCGGTACCGCCTGGATCACTTGACCGTTGCCCGTGTAGATCCCGACCTGGGTGGGGCCTTGCCGTCCGAAGCCGCTGAACACCAGATCGCCTGCCGCCGCCTTCGCGATCGGCACCTCACGCCCGGCTTCCCATTGCTGTTCGGCGGTGCGCGGCAGGGTGACCGCGCCCGAGGACGCGGCGAACACTGCCGCCGCGGTCAGTCCGGGTCCGTCGAATCCGCCGCCGCTCGGCCCCTGCGGGCCACCACCGCCCCACACGTACGGGGTGCCGAGCCAGTCGTGGGCGGCTTCGACGATCTGTTCGCCGTCGCTGCCCTCCCCCGGCGTGAACCGTCCCTGCGCGCCGGGTGCCCGGTATTGCGGTTCCATCGACAGGATGTTGGTGACGTAGGGCCTGGTCTCGGAGAAGTGTGCCGCGTACTGGTTGGGCATGCCCCCCGAGGTCAGCACCGCGCCCTCGCCGGCGTTGTAACCGGCCAGGGTGAGCGCGGTCAGGTCACCCGAGACGCGTCCGGCGGCCATCCAGCCCGCGATCTTGTGGGCGATCGCGCACATGTAGCGGGCTTGGCCGATGATCGCGTCGCCGTCGTCCCACACGCTGGCCGACCCGTTGCCGTCGGCGTCGATGACGTAGGGCTGACCGTCCTCGGGATTGATACCGGCCGCCGTTCCCGGCAGGAACTGGGCCAGGCCCTGTGCACCCGCGGGTGAGGTGAGTCCGCGCCGGAATCCCGACTCCTGCTTGGCCTGTGCGGCCAGCAGCGACGACGAGATCTCCGGGCACACCGTCCCCGCGCGGCGGTACCAGATCTCGAGTTCGGCGGGCACCTTCCCGTCGGCCAATGCCCCACCGGCGCTGCCGAATCCGCGCACACAGTTGGGATCGCTCGAGAATGCCCGCGCACCACCGACATCCGGTGTCGGCGCACCGTCGAGCCACGGCATCGGGTCGATCTGACGGCCTCCGGTGAAGCGACCACCGGGCACGATCTCGAAATGCAGGTGCGGGCCGCTGGATTCGCCCGCGGAGCCGACCATCCCGATCGGCTGACCCGCGGTCACCGTCTGTCCGGTGCGTACCTTCACGCCCGCGTCCCACATGTGGCCGTAGACGGCGGAGTAGGCGCGGCCGTTGGTGTCGACGGAATCCACGACGATCCAGTTACCGAAACCCGAGGCGGGACCGGCGGCGACGACCCGTCCGTCGGACACCGAGTAGATCGTGGTCCCGTCGGTGGCGGCCATGTCGATGCCCTTGTGATCGCCGCCGCGCGAACCGAAGACATCGGAGACGGTGAAGGTTCCGGTTTCCAGGGGCAGCGTCCGACGCAGCGGGCCGACACCCGCCGCCAGCACCGGTGTCGCGGTGACCGATGGATTCACCGACGGCACAGCCGAACTCGTGGCCCCGGCACGATTGTCACCGCCGAGTGCGGGCAGCGTCGGCACCGCCGACCCGTCCAGTACGTCGCCGGTTTCGCAGGTTTCGTCCGAGGACGGCAGCACGATCACCAACACCAGTGCCACCAACCCGATGACCGAGCCGATCACCGTCGTCATGATCGTGCGGACGTTCACCGGCCGCCTCCCCGGATTCCGCGCCGGGCGCCGATTCGCGCAACGTCCGCCGCGGCGGAGTTCATGTGCGGCGCCGGGACTCGTTGAGCGTGTCGGCGAGCGTGCGGTTCATCTCCGCGGCGGCGGCCAACTGTTGTTGCAGCAGCGCCACTTTGCGGCGTAACGCGGTGGCGTCCATCCGGTCCAGACTCGGGTCCTGGGTCGCGCGGACCCAGTTGCGTACCGAATTGGCGTGCACGCCGATCTGTTCGGCGACCATCCGGCACGCCTCGGATTCGCTGCGTAACTTGTCGGTCAGCGCCACCACCTGGGCGACGGCGGCGTTGCGGACCTCCGGCGAGACCCGGCGGTAGGACCGGTGCGGCATCATTGCTCACTCCCGTTCGAATAGTCCGGCGTGCCACGTGGGTTGTCGCCGAACTCGCTGAAGCGTTGATTCGTGTCGTGGATTCCGCTTTCTCGTTCCGACACCGTGAACTCCATGTGGAAAGGAATACCTGGCCGACGATCCTCGCCGACCTTCAACAGGAACTTGCCGGTGCCGGGAGGTGAGGGCCGCTGCTGGCCGGGCTTGAGCGCCTCACCGGTCAGTGCTTGTGGCGCCGACCAACTCGTCACCATCTCCTGTTCGGCGGAGGTGAACGGCACCGTGGAATCGAGCCTGCTGATCTCCTCGGCGGGCAGCGCGCCGAAGATCTTGGCGCGCGCGCGTTCCAGGAAGCCGATGGCCTTGGCGATCGCGGCATCGGAACCGAGCGCCTGCAGGTCCTTGATGGTGTGGCTGATCATGATCAGCGCGGTGGCCAGACCACGCTGCAGGCGGGTCAGTTCGTCGACCCGGTCGACCATGAAGTCACCGAGGCCGAGCACCTGCCACAGCTCGTCCATCACCACTTGGAAGTAGCGCTGCGGGCCGAGGTCGGCGTCGGCGAGCACGTGCGCGGCTTCGACGGAGGCGAAACCGTCGGCCCAGCAGGCCAACATGACCGCGGCCTTGAGTTTCTTGTCGCCGCTGGGGATGTGCGAGACGTCGATGCACACCGCGACGGCGCTGGTGTCGATGGGAACGCTGGTCTGGCCGTTGAAGATCGCGCCGAACGGGCCCTGGGTGAGCGCGCGCAGCGAGCGGCGCAGGCCCTTGATGGCGTTCTGGTATTCATCGGGGTTGTCGGCGCCCGCGTCGAGCATCAGTTCGGCGCCACCTGCGACGATCACCTCGAGGAGGTTCTCCATGATCGGCGGCTTGTCGGGGGTGAAGCCGCCGGGCTGGTAGAGGATGCGCAGCGCGGTGGCGATCAGCGTTTCCTCGAAGTCGGCCACGCGCGCGCCGCGGACCAGTTCCACCAGGCCCGCGATCAGCGTCACCTGTCGGGCGCGCAGGTCTTGGAGCACCTGACGTTGCAGTGCGGGTTTGTCTTCCAGTCGCGGCACGACCGAACCGAGCACACCCGCGGCCAGCGGATTCAGCTTGCCGTGTCCGTAGCCGAGGTCGATCACCTGGCCGCCGACGAGTTCGACCATCTTGCGGTAGTCGGGTTTCACGTCGGCCAGGATCAGCGGGGTGATGCCCTGGGCGATGCCGCCGAGCACGATCCGGCGCACCAGCGAGGACTTACCGAAACCGTTGAGCCCCAACACGAAAAGACTCGGCGCGGTGATGAAACTGCCGCGCATGAACCAGTTCATCGGATCGAAGCAGACCGGGGCGCCGGTGTGCAGATGCGAGCCGAGCGGGGTGCCGATCAGCGGTGCGCCTGCGCCGACCGACCACGGCCACAGGCCCGCGACCTGGGCGGTGGTGGCCCGGTACTCGACCGGGCGGCCGACCACGTTCATCTTGCCGCCGCCCGCGCCCGAGTAGCCGCGATCGGTCAATTCGGCGGTGGTGCGGTCGAATCCGTCCTTGACGACGGCTTCGCTGCGCGCCTGGGCGTTGTTGCGGCGCAGGTCGTCGGTGTGGATGCGGAAGGTCGCCCAGGCCGCGCGCAGACCCGACTGCTCGCGCGCGATCATCTCGTAGCGGGCGCGGGTGGCATCGTCCAGAAGTTTGGGACCTTGCGAACGTCGCTCCGGCTTGGTCGATTTCGCCGACCGCCCCGAACCCATCGCCCGATCGGCGGCGTCATCGGCCCGGACCGGCCGCACCGCCTTCGCGGGTCGCGGCTTCTTCTTTTTCGTCAGCTTCGGTTCGGCCTGCTTCGGCCGTCGACGCGGATCACCTTGGGGGCGTTCGTGTTCCAGACGCGGACCGTGATCTTCATCGCGCAGCCCGCGCTCGGCCCGCGCTCGCGCGCCCCGCTCGGCATCGGGACGCGGCCTCCGAGTGCGCCGCTCCCCCGCGACTTCGCGACCAGTCGCACGCTCGCCGCCACGCGAACGACCCGATTCGTCACCTCGGCCACGGATCTCGTCGGCGCGCGGTCGAGGACTTCCCTCGCCCAGCCCGCGAGCACCGTCCTCTCGAGACCACCGCGCGTCGTCCTCTTCCGGTCGACGCCCGTCGTCCTGACGCGGCCTGCGTGGTTCCTCACCACGTGGACGCGTCGGCCTGACCCGGTCGGAGCGCGGTTCCTCACGCGACCTGCGCTCCGCCGACGGATGTTCTTCGGGCACGCGTGAGCCCCGCGCCGCGCGTTCCCGCTCGTCGCGTTCGGTGCGCTCGTCGAGGCCGAGCACGTCCTCGCTCACGCGCGGCGCGCTCGCAGCGGGCCGTGGCTCGCGTTCGCCGCGGATGCGCGGCGGCCGGTGGACCGGGCGCAACGCGACGTCGTCGCGGTCGCGCACCGGGGGTTCGTAGTCGCGTCCCATGGTCGCCTCACCCCGCCAATGCCTTCGGAATGGTTGCGTGTTCGGGCAGGATCACGCCGCAACCGAGAGATGCCGCGAACGCCGCGGACTGGTAGCGGTAGCAGCGCCGGATCTTGAGCCGGGCTTGGGTGGACAGGTCTCGGGTGATGGCTTCGATGCGTGGCAGGTCGCCGCGCAGCGGTTCGGTGATGGTGACCAGTGCGCCGAAGCGGGTCACGCCGTGCCCGCGGGCCTGTTCCTCACGGGCCTGCTGGGTGGCGCCGACGCGCAGTGTCGCCGCCGCCGAGACCACACCGCGTTCGCTCTGCTGTGCGACCAGGGCGTTCTTGAAGTCGTCGTCGACGATCTCGGCGGCGTCGGCGGCCGAGTGCGGCCGGTAGACGATCGCGATGCGTTTGCGTGGCACTTCGGGATTGGGTGCGAGCAGTCGCTGCAGCACCCGCTCGTCGACGGCACCTTCGGGCGCGGCGTCCATCTCCCAGGTCACCGACCGACCACCGTCGTGGATCAGGTGATCCCACTTCTCGTCGTACGAAACCGGACCGGCGTCGTCCCAACCGAGACCGTGCCCACCGGGATCGGCCGCGGCCACCTCGAGATCGGCCTGCGAGGCAGGGTCGTAGCTGCGACGGATGAAGGAGATGACCTCCTCGGCCGACATCGGCTGCGCGCGAACGCCCGCCTCGGCCAGCGCCGCGCAGATACCGGGCAGCCTGCGCCCGATCTCGACTGCTTCCTCTGCCGGATTCTTACGCCGCTCGGCGGTGGTCGCCTTGAACGTGATCGCTACCCGGGGCAGCAATTGCACACGCTCCTGCGGCAATTCGGTCGCCAGCTCGTACATCACCTGCTGGGCGAGGTCGGGCGCTTCGGGGCGGGTGATCGTGGAAACCTCGTTGAGCAACCGGTTTCCGGTCTCGGGCACCGTGTCGATCACCGGCACCACCGCGACGATGTCACTGGTCTGCCCGACCGAGGCGAGGAAGGTTCCCCAGGCCGCGACCCAGCGATCGATCACCGGCTGGTCGACGGCCTCGTGTCCCTGCGGCCAGGCCCGCAACACCACCGTGTACTGCGCGAACGCGGGCAGATGGATCATCCCGAAGTGGTAGCCACCGGCGTCGATGCCCTCGTAGAGCTTCGACGGAGCGAGCAGCCCCGGCAATTTCGTGACACCGCCGGGGATCCGGGAGAACCGGCCACCGCGGTACACGTGCTCGCCGTTGTTGCGCGAGCGCCTCCAGTTGAACATCATCAGTCCCGTCTCGTAGCCAGAACGGCCCCCCGTCCGCCACACCAGGGGCACCATCACCAGCGCGCCGAGCCCGCCGACGATGAAGCCCCATTTGAATCCACCGACCATCGCACAGATCAGTGCCGTGATCACCACGACGAAACCGATCACGGTCTCTTCCCAGCGCAGGCCGAAAAGGCCCGCGCTGCGCGGTTTCTGCCACAGGCCGTACGAGCGGCGTTCGTAGGTGTCGGTTGCGGAGGTCGTCATCGCGGAATCGTGCTCCTGCCGAGGTCGGGTGAACGATTCGCCCAGCGGTCACCGGCGACGTCGCCCATCGATTGGTCCGCGCGTGAGGTGGTGTTGGCCGCCTGTCGCGCGGCCGCCACATTGCGTGCCCCCGCGGGCACCGAGCCCGAGCTGGTCGTCGCCGGCGGCGGTGCCGATCCACCGCCACGGGGAGGTGGCGTCGGCCGCGGGGCGCCCCCACCACCGCCGCCGTTACCGCCGGGCCCCGGTGGCCGCTGGCCCGCGCCGCCGCTACCGAAGTAGCCCGCCGCGCCGGGCGCCGCCGGAGCCCTCGTGGCCACGGCCTTGGTACCGATCGCGCCGAGCGCCATCGCGCCGACGGCCACGCCACCGGCCATCATCAGACCGGAACCGCCGGTGCCGACCGTGGCGACCGCGGGCGCGACCAACCGCATCAGCGCGGGCAGCACGAACGCCACGCTGCACAGCAGCACCAGCGCGACCAGCATCCGCTGCGCTTCCTCCCCGCTGGGCAATCCGCTCGACGTGGTGGTCTCGTCGACGTGGCCCGCGGTGGTGAACGCGATCATGTACACGATCGCCGCCACCGGTTTGAACAGCATGAACGCGATGATCCAGCCGACCAGTTTCTGATACGACTGCTTACCCGTCCCGGTCGCCGAGGCGGCCGCGGCCAGCGGCAGCACGCCCGCGGCGACCACCAGCAGACCCTGCCGCACGATGGCGAGCACGATCTGGGCGAGCGCGCCGAGCAGGCCGACGATGGCGATGATCAACACCAGACCCGGCGAAAAGGCCTGCAGTTTCGAGGTTTTCACCATCAGTTCGGCCATGTTCTTGGCGTTGCCGCCGGTGGCGTCGGTGATGATCCACTCGGAGAACTTGTCCGAGGCGCGCGTGCCCGCGACGATCACCGCCCCCAGCATCCACGAACTGAACACCACCCTGGCGAACAGCCGGAACGATTCGGCGGCCTCGCTCACGGCCGCACCGCGTCTGGCCTCGGCCAATCGGCCGCCGGTGATGATCACCGAGGCGATCAACAGCAATATCTGTATTTGATAGGTGTAGTCGTTGATCTTGGTGAACAGTGCCCCCGAGTCGCTCACCGCCTCGTTGGGCACCTTCATCCAGAAGGTCAACGCCAGGATCAGCGCCTCACCGAGACCCTTCATCAGCGAGTCGACCACCTTGCCGAAGGTGGAGTCCCACGCCTTGTCCTTGACCGCGTCGGCCGCCTGGCCGGGATGGGAGGCGGCATTGCCCGCCTTGCAGACCGCCGAGGCCGCGTCGCCCAGCGAGACGCCGGGAATCGCGACGCTGTCGAGAGTGTCGTGCAGTTCGTTGCACGCCTCGTCGAAACCGTAGGTCTGGCCCATCGCCACCGTCGGTGTCGCGAGCATGACGGTGAAGATCACCGCGAAGATGGTGACGATCCGCCTCAGCATTGTTGGCACCCCTCGATGGTCGGCGCGGAATCGATCCGGGCTGTGCTTGTCCTCGATCGTCACCATGTCGTCCACCCCGCCAGCGATTCCACGTACTCGGTCTGGGCATTTGCTGTCGTCGACGGTTTGAGCCGCCAGTCCCCGTCGTCCCACACCAGGATCATCCGCATGGCGGCGTACAACTGCTTGCCGTCGATCACCGGGCCCCGCGAGGCCAGTCGCACGATCGCGAGGTCCTCGGCGAAGTCGTCGATCTTGAACGCGTCGGAGGCCACGAAGTACTTGGTCACCTTCTGCGGCTGCTGTTTCGGCAGCTTGTCCCCCGACAGCGCGGAGTCGTAGGCAGCCAATTGCGCTGTGCTGACCCGCAATTGCGTCACGTACAGGTCGCGGTCGCCGGGGCGGGCGTTGAGCCGGTAGGTGATCTGCGCGGCGGCCAGCGCGGCGCCCTGCGGGGTGCGCGCGTAGCCGACGGCGAGTCCGTCCTCGATCCGCGACGGCCCGTCGGAGGTGGAGAACGGCACCGACGCACCGTAGACACGCTGCCAGCCGTGCGGTTTCGTGGTGCCCTCCGGCGCGGCGGTCAGCCAATCCGGGTCCGCGGGGGTACGTTGCGTACCCGGTTCCTGCGCCAGCGGTTGGCCCGCCGGGTTGTTCGGAATGTCGACCCGCCTGCCGAGCAGGTCGACATCGGGTTCGGCGAAACCCGTTCCGCCCGCGGCCTGGGCGGGCGGTGGCGCACTGTCGACCACCGTGTCGGTGTCGCGCGTGAAGTACACGACGGCGCCCGCGACCATGATCAGGGCGAGCAGGGCACCGGAGGCGATCATGCCGAAGGACGCGCGGTCGCGCGTGCCCGGCTCCCTCTCGCTCACTGCGGTGCCTCCAATGTCACTATGTCCTGCGGTAATTCGTCGATCGGGTCGACCGGGCGGTCCATCGAGCCCGGATCGGGTAACTGCAGTAACCAGTCTCCGCCGTACCAGCTGACCGTGGTGTGGTTCACCGCCCGTGACCGGTCGGAGTATTCGGTGTAGACCTCGACTGTCGTTGCCTCATCACGATATTCGGTAATTTTGTAACCCAACAATTTCGGCGCGTACTCCGCCGTGGCGGGCCCGGTGATCGACAGCTGCACCCGGTTGATCGCCCACTCGTCGCGCGCCGGTCCCGGCACGAGTTCGGCGTTGACGACCTGGGCCCACTGACTGTCCGGTGCCACCGACAACCGGATGGTGTGGGTCAGTGCCGCCAGCCCGGCTCCGCGCGGGGAATGCTCGAATCCCGTCGCGGCGCCCTGGTTCACCGTTTTCGGACCCTGGTCGGTGTGCGGCATCGCGATGCCCTGGTAGTCCTGCCAGCCCACCCCGGTCGGGGCGGCGGTGAGGTCGAGTCCGGTATCACCACCGCCGCCGCAGCCGACGGCTGCCGCGAGCAGGGCGATACCGACCGCGACCGGTCGTGTCGTGGTGGACGTCATGCCGGCAGGAAGGCCAGCGCGATCGCGGACGCGGTACTGGCGACCGAGGCACCGATCAGGCTCATCAGGACACCGTGTGAGGCGTCGTTGACCGCCAGGTCGCTGCGGAATGCGATCCACAATCGACCCGCCGACAGGATCATCCAGGCCAGGCACGACAGCAGGACGAACCAGAGCAGCCAGTTGAGCAACTGCATCATCGGCGCCAACACGTCGGCCGGGATCTGTTTATAGGCGAGCACAGTGATCACTAACCGATGACCGCACTCATGATCGTGCCCGCGCTGGTCGCCACGACGCCGCCGATCATGGCGCCCGCCACCATCTTCGGCGATTCGAGTCCACCACCGGTCCAGCGCTCCCACGCGAACTTGCCGCCCGCGTAGGTGATGCCGCAGATGCCCGACAGCAGCACGAACCAGGTGAGGTAACGCACGAGCTGCAGGATCTTCTCCGAGCCGGGAGGAGCCTCCGGGGTCGGATTACCGACCTGGGCCAGCACGGTGCCGTACGTGTCCTGCACGGCGAGGAGGAGCATGCTCATCGGGTGCCTTTCTCCCACTGTAAAGGTGTTGTGCGACAAACACTTCGACGACGACACACGTTTGTACACCACCGACCGGCGACCCGCCCGGTGTTCATGATCGACCCTCGTTCCAGCCGGGTGAGCCGAGGCTCGCCCGGATGGCGGCCACCACTTCCGTGCCGAGGTCACCGATCTCGACCGGCACTTCGTCGAGCGGGTCGGGACGGCGTTTCTTGACCGTCACCTCGTCGCCCGGCGACCACACCGGAAGCGCGTCGGACTCCACCAGAGTCCATTCCTCGAACCACGGCACCTGCCAGACGTGCCCGGCCAGCGAGCCGACCACCTCCCGGTAGCGCCGGATCTCCGGTGCCATCCGCCCCGGGCGCGCGGCGACCGTGATCAGGCCGAGCACCAGCGCCGGGCCCGCGAGCCCCGCGTGGTGCTGGCGCAGCAGATCGTGGGCGCGGGTGAGTCCGGAGATGGTCTCCCTGGCGACCAGGACGACGTAGGGAGACTCACGGTCGAACACACCGGGCCAGCGCCCGCGCGCGTCGGCGGCGGGTGCGAGCACATGCGCGAGCGTGGTCGCACCGGCGCCACCGTGCACGCCGAGCAACCACACCAGTGGCGCCCGGCCGACCCCCGGCACCGGACGCTCCCAGATCTTGGCGCGCAGCGATTCTGGCGGCGCGACTACACCGGCGGGGGCGTCCGGTTCACGACGACGACGAAGATTCATGGCTGCCGTCATGATGCCACCCCGGCGAGCAAGCTCGCATACGCCGAACGCGTCGCCTCGGCGAGCTCGGCGTGGCGGACGAGTTCCCCGCGCGCGAGGTGCGGGTCGTAGGGGATCTCGACGACCTCACGCACCCAGCCCGACAGGTGTTCGCGCAAATGCTCCGCTACGCGCGAGTCGTCGTGCGAATACTGGTGCGAGACAACGATGGTGGTGTCGGCGACCACGCCGGCCCCGTCGTCGCCGTAGTGGTCGTCGAGCCATTCCAGGGTCACCCGCAGCCGGTTGGCGGCGTCGACACGGGCCGGAATGGCAAGAACCAGGGCGATATCGGCGTCGTCGAGCAGGGGACGCAGTTGCCGTCCGGCAATCGGGTTGCCGCCGTCGTAGACCGCGGTGTACCCACCGGTGTCGAGCGCCCGCGCGACAGTGAGGAATGTCGCCCGCCGCCGCAGCGGGGTCGCGTCGCGCCAGAGCAGTCCGAAACCGGAGGTGGAGCGCGACAGGCAGTCTTCCAGCGGTGCCGGTTCGTCGTCGCCGCGTCCGTAGACCCAGGACTGCAGGTTCACCGGGTGCAGGTGTTTGTCGGCGCCGCGCAGGGCGATATCGCTGCCCGCCGCGGTCGCGTCGACCGCCACGGTCGTGGCACCGGCGGTGACCAGTTCCGCCGCGAGGCCGAGCGCGGTCGTGGTCGTGCCCGCACCACCGCAGCCGCCGACCACCAGGATCGGCCTGCGGGTGCCGTCGCGGCGCTCACCGCCCCGACGCCGCAACCGCACCACCGGAGCCGGATCACGCGCCAGGTCATCGGACGGGTCCCCCTCGGGGGCCTCGTCGAGCCAACGGCTCCAGTCGTCTGTCATCGCCTCTCCTTACCCTGCCGCGATGCCCGTGATGAGCGTGCGATCGCCGACCGTCTCGGTGCGCACCGATTGCTTGGTGTAGGTGGCCGGTGCCCCCGCGGGCCGGAACTCGGTGACCTCCACCGTGAACCGGTCGGGCGCGACAGTGGTGATCCGCACGCAGTGGGTGGTCCCCACCGGGATGGTGTCGATACCGCGCTGGATCACGGCGGCAGGCGAGACCTCGGCACCGGGGGCGACCACCGCTCTGGCCTGCTCCCCCGATCGGCTCACGTAGTAGGCGTGTTGGAAGGCGAGGACGGCGTCGGGGCCCGACCCTGTGCCGCCTGCTTCGGCGCTGCGCACCACGATGTCGGTGCGTTCGGTCGGGCACGAGCCCACGGTGTCGGCGGTCAGGTTGCCCGCGGTGAAGTGCAGGGGCGAGGCGGCCTGGCGGGCGGTGTTGTCGCCGCCGCGACCGAACAGCAGGAAGAACACTCCGGTCGCGGCGATCACCAGAACGAGCGCCGAGACCGCGAGGACCACCCAGGCGCGCTGGCGTTTCCGGTTCGCGCGCAGGGCGCCGGAGGGTTCGAGTACGCGGGCGTCGTCGTATTCGTCGGCGGCGGTGTCGGCCCAGGGGAACTGGACCAGTTCGGCGTCGTAGTCGTCGTCGGGGCCCGGTGCGGGGTCGGCGACCCAGTCCGACCAGCCGCCGGTGAAGTCGCTGCGACGTCCGGCCAGTTGGGCGGGCGGCGGGGGTACCGGTTCGGGTTCGACCGGGTCGGGGCGCTTTTCGTCCTCGGCCGCTGGGACGTCGCCGGATTCGGTTGTCGCGTCATCGAACTGGACCGGTCGGCTGACCGGGCCGTCCTGATCACCGACTGTCGGCTCCGGATCGACATTCCAGCCCTGCGGTTCGATGACTATTTTCGACTTCTGCCCTGCCTCGCCGATGGCGTGCGGCGGTTCAGCGAGGGCCGGACCGAACGGTTCCGGCTGACCCTCCCCCGCCACCGCAGGTTCCGGTGCGGGCTCGGGACTCTTCGAATATCGGGCGATGCTGTCGTCGTCGCCCGCCACCGGTTCGGTGGTGTCCGGGCGTGCGGGGGCACCGGCATCGGTCTCGGGCTCCAGCGCCGAGTACCAGCGCGACAATTCGTTGTACGACTTCAACATTTCCCCCTTTCCACGGCGCCGGGCACAGTTCGCATCGAAGACCTCTCGGTGATCAGTTCACAGAGAACGGACGGGTGGTGGGTGCGGTGGTTACGGGTGTCGCGGCAGGCGGAGTCGTCGCGCCGCCGGATGAGGCGCCATCGGCTCCTGTCCCGAAGGGAAATTGTCCCCCACCGGAGGGTTTCGATGTCGTAGACGCGCCGCTCGGGCTCGGGAAAATTCCCATCCCGCGCGAGTCGGACCCACCGACCGGTACGGTTCCCTTCCCCGAAACACCGGCCGCGTCGCGGGCCAGCGCGGCGAACCACTCGCCCACGTACCGCGTCGGCGTCGCACCGTTGGCGCCGACGCCGATGCGCGAGTAGGCGTCATGGCGCTGCATCGTGTTCCAGTAGCGCACCCAGGTGGTCACGTCGAGGAGTTCGGCGTTGTCGGTCACGTTCTGCTGGATCGCGGTGAACGCCTCGTTGACCAGGCGCACCCCGGTGGTCGGCGGCACGAGTTGCGGGACAGCGCCTGCCAGTTTCGTGCCGAGCAACGTGAGCCCGGCCAGCGGATTCGACAGTGTGGCCGTTGCCAATTCGCTGATGGTCGCCGGGCTGATCACCGTTTTCACCACGGTGGCGACGGCGTTGAGACCGATCATCCCGACCTTCAGCAGCGCTCGGTACGCGGCGTTCACGTCGAGCGTGCTGTTCGGGTCGGAGGCGTCCGAGATGCGCTGCGAGATCGACTTCTTCGGCGCGAGCGAGACATCGGCGAGCGTGCTCCCGGAGATGTCCTCCTCGACCACGGCGGTGGCGGTTTTGATGGAGGTGAAGGCGAGCGCCTCGGCGATCGAGGTGAGCGAGCCGATCGGGTCACCGCCGGAGAGTTTCGACTGGCTCATGAGATTGGTGACGGCCCGCACGATCGGTGCGCCCTGCGGTGCGTCGCACGCGAGATCGCCTGTGGCACAAAAGCTTGCGACGCGACCGGTGAGTTTGCCGTAGTCGTCTACCTGGTCGCTCTGCGGCGCGAGTCCGCCCCCGGGGGCGATACCCTGACGCACCTCACCGACGGCCGCCAGCGCAACGCCTGCGGTTCCCGGCGCAGGAAGGGGTGCGGTCCGGTCGGGCGCGCCGGGGAACAGTGGCGCATTCTCGCCGCGGGTCGGGTCGGCGAACAACGCGACCGCGGCCACCTTGTCCGCGGACAGCACACCGGTGCCCGCGCCGACCTCCTGGGCGAACAGCGAGGCCACATGGGCGCCTTGGGAATACCCGACGACCGCGATCCTCGTATCCGGGCAACGCTGCGACACCTGGGTCGCCATCGAGCGGAGTCGTTCCAGGCCACCGGCCACCGACTCCGTGTACGGCACCGCGCCGCCCCGCACCGCACCGCCGAAGCCTGCCTCGTAGGGCACGTACGCACGATCGACGAGTCCCGCGTCGGCGGCACCGGCCATCATCGGACGGAACACCGTCGACAACATCCCGGTGTCGGTACTCGGCGCCGCATCCGGTGACGACTCGCCGGTGCCCTGAATCCCCAACGCATACAACGCAGGACACGCGGTGATGGTTACCTGTGTCGACGGCGCGGTGGGTGTAGGGTCTTGCGCACCCGCCACCCCCGCCGCAACCGACAGCGAAGCAACGGTGAACGCCATGAGCGTTCCCGCGAGTCGTGTCGTGCACCGAGCAAAATCGTTCCGCATCACAGTCCGTTTCCGCTGACCAGTGGAGCGTTGAAACGCACTAAACCGTAACAGATTCCGGGTATCCCAACCCCTGCCCTAATCGGCCCTTTCACTGCCACCGGCAAACCCGATGCGCCCAGCAATCTTTCGGCGATCATCCGGACAGACAGCGGCCCGGGCACCCTCGCGAGGAGAATGCCCGGGCCGTGGTCGCCAGGTCAGGCGGCGGAGGTCACCCGGTACACGTCGTAGACGCCTTCGACGTTGCGCACCACATTGAGCAGGTGGCCCAGGTGCTTGGGATCGCCCATCTCGAAGGTGAACTTGCTGATCGCGACACGGTCGCCATGGGTGGTCACCGCGGCGGACAGGATGTTGACCTTCTCGTCGGCCAGCACCTTGGTCACGTCCGAGAGCAGCCTGGTGCGGTCGAGGGCCTCGATCTGGATGGCCACCAGGAACACCGACGAGGGCGAGGGCGCCCATTGGACCTCGATGATCCGTTCCGACTGTTCCTGCAACGAATCAGCGTTGGTGCAGTCGGTGCGGTGCACGCTCACCGCGCCACCGCGGGTCACGAAACCCATGATCTCGTCGCCCGGCACCGGGGTGCAGCACTTGGCCAGCTTCGCGACCGTGCCCGGCGCACCGGGGATGAGCACGCCTGCGTCACCGGTGACACGCTGACGGGCGGGCGTGGTCGACGGTGTCGACCGCTCGGCCAGCTCGTTCTCGACATCGCCGATGCCGCCGAGCTGGGCCATGAGCCGCTGCACCACGTGATGCGCCGACACCTGGTGCTCACCGACGGCGGTGTAGAGCGTGGAGATGTCGCTGTAGTGCAACTCGTGCGCGACCGCGGTCATCGCCTCGACGCTCATCAACCGCTGCAGCGGCAGCCCGACGCGGCGGACCTCCTTGGAGATCTGCTCCTTGCCGCTCTCGAGGGCTTCCTCGCGACGCTCCTTGGCAAACCACTGGCGAATCTTGGCTTTCGCACGCGGGGAGACCACGAACTTCTGCCAGTCGCGGCTGGGTCCGGCGTTCTGCGCCTTGGAGGTGAACACCTCGATGACTTCGCCGTTTTCCAGCTGCCGTTCCAGCGCCACCAAGCGCCCGTTCACGCGCGCGCCGATGCACTTGTGCCCGACCTCGGTGTGTACGGCGTAGGCGAAGTCGACCGGGGTGGACTTCTGCGGCAGCGTGATCACATCGCCCTTGGGCGTGAACACGAAGATCTCCGGCGACTTCAGGTCGAAGCGCAGCGATTCCAGGAACTCCGCGGGGTCGGCGGCTTCTCGCTGCCAGTCGAGCAGCTGACGCATCCACGCCATGTCGTCGACCTCGGCGGCGTCACCGGAGTGCTTGCCCTTGGTCTCCTTGTATCGCCAGTGCGCGGCGATGCCGAACTCGGCGGTCCGGTGCATGTCCTGGGTGCGGATCTGCACTTCCAAGGGCTTGCCGTCGGGGCCGACCACGGTGGTGTGCAGCGACTGGTAGACCCCGTAGCGCGGCTGGGCGATGTAGTCCTTGAACCGGCCGGCCATCGGCTGCCACAGCGAGTGCACCACACCGACCGCGGCGTAGCAGTCACGCACTTCCTCGCACAGGATGCGCATGCCGACCAGGTCATGGATGTCGTCGAAGTCTTTGCCCTTGACGATCATCTTCTGATAGATCGACCAGTAGTGCTTGGGCCTGCCCTCGACGATCGCGTTGATCCGCGACGCGGCCAGAGTGTTGGTGATCTCGGCGCGCACCTTCGCCAGGTAGGTGTCACGCGAGGGTGCGCGGTCGGCGACCAGGCGCACGATCTCGTCGTACTTCTTAGGGTGCAGGATCGCGAACGCGAGGTCCTCGAGCTCCCATTTGACGGTGGCCATGCCGAGGCGATGCGCGAGCGGCGCGATCACCTCGAGGGTTTCCTTGGCCTTCTTGGCCTGCTTCTCCGGCGGCAGGAAACGCATGGTGCGCATGTTGTGCAACCGGTCGGCGACCTTGATCACCAGCACGCGGGGGTCGCGCGCCATGGCGATGATCATCTTGCGGATGGTCTCGGCTTCGGCGGCCGCGCCCAGGTTGACCTTGTCGAGTTTGGTGACGCCGTCGACGAGGTGGGCTACTTCCTGCCCGAACTCTTCCTTGAGCTGCTCGAGGGAGTAGCCGGTGTCCTCGACGGTGTCGTGCAGCAGGGCCGCGACCAGCGTGGTCGTGTCCATGCCGAGTTCGGCGAGGATGTTGGCGACGGCGAGCGGGTGGGTGATGTAGGGGTCGCCGGACTTGCGGAACTGCTTGGCGTGGCGTTCGTCGGCGACGTCGAAAGCGCGCTGAAGCAGCGCCAGGTTCGCCTTCGGATACAGCTCACGGTGGACCGTAGCGAGGGGTTCGAGGACCGGCTTGACCGCCGCGATCCCCCGCTGCCCGGTCATCCGCCGGGCCAGCCGCGCCCGCACCCGCCGCGACGCCGAACTGGGCACCGAGGCTGTCGGGGACTGCTTGGCCGGTGGTTCCGGGGTCTTCGCGGGCGTGCCCTGACCTGACGTGGCACCGGTGGATTCCTGCCCGACCTTCGCCTCGCCCAGATGTCGAGTCATGCCACCACCTCTCACGCTGCATTCGGACCTGTGGGCCGACTGCTGCAAACCGCCCGGGGCCTCAACTTTAGTCCCCGCACCGACCTGGTGTTCGAGTCACCGGGGTCACAGGCCTGCGACGGTAGTACTTCGAGATCAACGCGGCACTCTTTCGCTATAGATCGACCATGATTTCGCGCCGAAAAGGGCGGGTCGACGTGGGCGAATGCCGAGCATCCACGATCTCGGGCCGGTCCTTGATCAGGCTCGGGCGAGGCGGCGTTTCACAGCGAACAGACAGGTTTCGCCGGTGCGGCGGGCTTTCGGACGTCGGGGAGTGCCACGGGGCAACCTACCGGTGCTGATTGCCAGGCTCTGGTTGCGCGGGTCATCGAGAGACCGGACCGCTCGGGCCGAGTCGGTTCGGGCGAGGCCGACTGACTTCTCAGCGCCCGTCGGGCACAGAGGCTGTGGCCGTCCCGGTTCGTGCGCGGCGACAGACTTTCAACGCCCGTCAGCCGCGGGTCGTCGGGTGCGGATGCTGTGGCCATCGAGGCGGCCCGGTGGGGTGGCGAGGAGGTCGAGGACGGTGGGGGTGATGTCGACCAAGGTGTGGGCGGTGGTGGTGCTCGGGGTGAAGTCGGGGCCCCGGGCGATGACGAAGTTGGCGGTTTCGGCGGGCGTTTGGCCGCCGTGGCCACCGGTCGGGAGGTGGCCGTGGTCGGTCGTGACCAGGACGGACCACTGTTCGCGGGGATTGGCTTCCGCGCGGCGGTCGACTGCCGCGACGATCTGGCCGACCAGCGCGTCCACCCGGCGAATCGCGGACAGGTAGGCGCGCGACGCACCGCCGTGCTGGTGGCCCGCCAGGTCGATTTGGTCGAGGTGGGTGAAGACGAGATCGGGGCCGGAACGCTCGATCGACGAGACCACTTCGGTGGCGGTTGCGATGTCGGTGGCCGACTCGTCGGGGTCGTCGGCGACCGGTGTGGTGGTGAGGGCCAGGTCGGCGCGCCGGTCCCCGGTGGCGGCGATCGTCGCGATCTGGTGCCAGGTGCCGATCGATACTGTGTGCCGCGCGGGGTTCGCCCGTTCGATCCGGGTGAACACGCTCGGATGCGCCAGGAACGGACTCCCGTCGAATTCGTTATCGGTGATCCCGTGCTCGGTATCCCACACCCCCGTCAGCACGCTCGCCCACGACGGCCCGGAAATCGTGATGTGCCCGGCGATGTTTCCCTGCGACAACACTCCCTGCGTGGCGAGATGCCGCAACCGCGGCGCCTGGACCGCATCGGCCTTGTCGAACATCAACCCATCGATCCCGATGACGACGACCTTGTTCACCACTTCCCCCACCCCGCGTCGCGGAGCCCCGAACGCGGCCGCCGCATCGACCGTCGCCCCCATATCGTCGAACGCCGCCACCGACCCGGCCGCCGACCCCACGAGCGGAATCGTCACCAACGAGGTGACCAGCGCAACAAGCACTTTCGCCGGAGCCGACATCTCGCGCATACCCTCACGATGAGGGACCGATCCCTGCTCGGCGACCCCGCCACCACCGTGTTCACCGACGTTTCACCGACCACCCACACCGCGGACGCCCCGCTGAACAGCGCACCAACCACACCTTGCCGACGCCCATGCCGCGCGCACCTCACCTGGCCGGTCCAGACTGGCCGGGCCATACCTGTCCTGGCCTCACCGGCCTGGCCTCACATCGTCCGGCGTCGCCTGGCCTAGCCTCGCATCGCCTGGCCTAGCCTCGCATCGCCTGGCCTCGCATCGCATCGCCTGGAATCGCCCGGCCTGACTGACCTCGCCTCACCTCGCTGGCCTGGCTGACCTGGCTGATCTGGCTGGCCTCGGAAGGCGGAGCCCCAATCGCCGGCGCACGGCGAACCCCTCCACACACCCGGTCAGTTCTTGTCGGCCTCGAACGCCCACACCACTGCAGGCCGCCCCGTCGCCTTGACCCGTCGACGTTCGCCGGTGCGTTCCAGCCCGGGGATCGCGGCGAGGGTGCGGTTGAGGTTGGCCGGGTCGGGGCGGGTGCCGTTGAGGGAGGTGCTGAGGTCGACCGCGCGGGTGGCGGGGAATTCGGTGCCTGCCAGGGCTCGGGTGAGGGTGGCCTCTTTCCAGAGCAGGCCGGCCAGCAGTGCACGGCTCGTGTCGACGATGAGGTTGTGGTCGAAGGCCAGTGGTGGGACGTTGTCGAAGTCCACCCACTCGGCGGGGCCGTCGTGTTCGGCGACGACCGCCCACATGGCGATGGCCAGAGTCGGGCCGCGGGGGTCGCGGTGGGGTTCGTCGAAGGTGACGAGCTGGCCGACGGCGCCGATCGCCTCGGTGGGAACGCCGAGTTTGGTGTGGACGGCGCGCCGGGCGGCTTCGGCGAGACGTTCGCCCCGGCCCAGCAGCACGCCGGGGAGCGCGAGTTCGCCGGTGAACGGCTCGAATTCGCGCGGGGCGATGCCGATACGCACGCCGCTGTCGGCGTCCCAGCACCGCAGGGTCACCACATCGATCGACACAACGGATTGCTCCACGTCATCCCATCCTGCCTCGAGCGCCTCCCGCCGTCTCGAGGTCATTGCGCTGTCCACGAGTACGGCATCCGGATCACAGTGCGTTGTCGCTGACCGCGACCGCAGTTCACGATACGTGCGCCCCCGATTGTGCCCTGCTCACAGAGTTCAGCGGGCCACCGCCCGCGTTCGGCTCGCACCGTGGGCGCGCCACGACTCGGCCACCGCTGTGCGGTCGCGCCGATCCGGGCCGTGACCGGTCAGCACCACCGGCACCCGCAGGCGTTCGGCCAGCCACGTCGCCGGGTCGCCATCGATCGGTGCGAGAACTGGTGTCGCACAGGAGAGTTGGTCGGTGAGCTGTTGCTGGTGCTCGAGATCACGCCACCGGCCGGGGACGAGTTCGGTCAATCTGCCCGAGGGTGTGCCGTATGCCTGTGCGGCGCAGAGCGTTCCGGGCACGTCGAGGTGATTGACCACCAACCCGTCGACTCCCCCGCATACATCGACGGCATAGCGCAACAGGATCGGATCGAGGTGTCCCTGCCGGAACGCACCCTGGTAGTGCCCGGTCCCGTTGTGCGGCTCGGGAATTCGCAGCGGCGCCTCGGTCGGCAGCGGGCCGGCGCCGTGCCGAGTCATATAGGTGCGGGTGACGCCGAGAACCTTTGCTGTGCCCCCGATTTCACGAATCATGGCGCGTGCGTTGCGGGGCTCGACCGTCGACCAGGTGGTGTGCGGGTGCAGGCCACGCCACTCGTCGAGCAGCACGCCCTGCGCACCTTCGAACACCAACCGTCCGCGGTGCGCGGCGCGCGCGAGTTCTTCGCCGCCGGTGATGCGGACGGCGCGCGCGAAATCGCCGTACATCGCCACCATCGCGTCGATCGATTCGTATCCGTGCGCGCTGGGGCCGACGAGTCGGTCGTAGTGCGCGGCCAGCCGATCCAGCTTGGCCCGCAACACGTTCGGCATCCGGCAGTCGGCCACGGTCGGCGCGTCGTGTTCCAGTGCGTACCAGGCTGTTTCGCCGATGCCGCGTCCGCAGGAACCGTGCCGCGAGGAACCCCTCGCGTCCTCGCGCGCACGGTTCGCCGCGATGTGGATCGGCGTGGTCAGCAGGGCGCGCTCGTCGACGGCGAGCAGCCCGAGCGGGTCACCGACACCGAGCGCGGCGAGCTGTTCGGATTCGGCGGCGAGCACGATCGGCTCGACCAGCATGTGCCGCGACAGCCACGTCGGGACGCCCGAGAACGTTCCGGACCCGAACTGCGCGAACGTGTGGTGGCGACCGTCGGCCACGACATTGTGCGCGGCCTGCGCACCGCCGTTGAACCGCACGACGGCCGCCACCCCGAGATCGGCCTCGGCCGAGCACAACCAGTCGACCGTCGCGCCTTTGCCCGCGTCGCCGAATCCCAGATCGACGACCACGAGGTGATCCGCACCGAACATCGCAGTGCCCCTTCCTTTTTTGTTCTCAGCGACCGGGCGGCAGTGCGCGCATGGCCCGTCCGGGCTTGGAACCGAGCGCCCGTCCGACCGCGTCGGCCTCGTCGCCCGACCCGACATCGCACAAGTCGGCCAGCCCGGTATCGAGGTCGACCCGGCCCTCCCCCAATCCGATGGTGAGCGCGATCAACTCGCACACCGCGCCGGGGTCGTCGAGTTTCAGGAAGTTCTGTCCGAGCAGCGTCCGCCAGTGTTCGGCGATCTCCGGATCCCGGTAGTACGAGGACTGGTTCGGCAGGATGTAGTACACGTGCCAGCGCTGCTCGAGTTCGCGATAGATCGACTCGACCGACACATCACGGCGCACGTGATCACCGACCACCGCGCGAATGTGGCGGGCGGCCAGGCGCGGCTTGTTCAGTTCGTCGCCGATCAGGAACAGATAGCCCTTCTTGCCGCGCTTGTCCCACGCGTCGGTCGCGACGTGCTCGACCATGAAATAGGCGGCCAGTTCATAACTTTCGGATTTCTGCCCGCCACCGCCGCCTTCGAGGAGGATCGCCCGCAGCTGTTCGTCCATCCGGTTGTCGGATTCGAACTGCCCGACCTGCAACGGCACCCGGTCGGTGTCGGCGTCGCCGATGGCACCGAACAGCACCTGCGGATCCTGCGCGTACCCCTTGTTCTTCAACAGCCCGTGCAGTTTCCCGAGCTTGTCCTGCATGATCCGCGGCACCCGCCCCATCGACCCGGTCACGTCGAACAGCACCGCCACCGGCAGCGAGTTGCCGTGCTCGGCCGAATCCCGGCACTCACGCTTGTCGACCCCGAACGGATCGAGCAACGGGTGCGCGCTCCAGGTGTCATACGGCTTCGCCCGCATCTCAGCGGTGTACCCGAAGTCGTCCAGCCCCTGCCGAGCCCGGTACGTCTTGCCCGCACGGTAGGCGGTGTCATCCCAATTTCCATATCCCATCCGAACCACTCCCTCTCGAATCGTCGTTTTAGTCTATTCAACCAAAACAATGATCGTCAAGAGGGAGCGGCTCATTTGCCGAAGTTCACCCGGCCGGCGACAGTTCGTCCGGCAGCGGCGTCAGGCGGGTGCCGACGAGCGCAACACCGGGCCCCGACCTGCCGCCCGGGCCGGGATGCCACGTGACGTTGTCCGCGGTGACCGGCGCCGCGCATTCCCCGCAGACGACAACCCCTTCGCTCACCCGACCGCAATCGCGGTGAACTACCGACAGCGGCGGCCCGTCGTCGCCGGCCAGCCACCGATCCCCCCAGGCGAGCAGCATCGTCAGCACCGGATACAGATCACGGCCACGCTCAGTGAGGACATACTCGGTGCGCGTCGGATTCTCTTGGTACACGCGGGTTTCCACGATCTCGTACTCGACCAGAGTGCGCAGGCGCTCAGCCAGCACATTGGAGGCGATGCCCAGATCGCGACGCAGATCCTCGAAACGGGTGATGCCGAGGAACAGGTCACGCAGGATCAGCGGCGTCCACCGCTCCCCCACGATGCCCACGGTGCGCGCGATCGAGCACGCGATATCAGCGAGATCCGTCTTGGCCATAGCACCCACCCTAGTCCATTGCTTTTTGCAAGCTAGCTGGTTACGGTCGAAATACCCGTGAACGTCAGTCACGAAGGAAGGCGCAGGACCCATGCCCGACACACTCGACGATCAGGCCGTCACCGACACGGTCGCCCGCTTCCGCCGCGCCACCACCGACAGCGACATCCCCGCGATCCTCGACACCCTGACCGAAGACGCCGAACTCATCTCCCCCCTCTCCGGCCGCCTCGTCTTCCGAGGCCACACCGACCTCACTCCCCTGCTCACCCTCATCTACCGCCCCCGCAGCCACCTACGCTGGACCGACACCCTGGGCACCGGCCCCACCCGAGTCCTCCTGGGCGAAGCCAAAGCCGGCCCCTTCCGCATGACCGAAGCCCTGGTCCTCACCCTCACCCCCACCGGCCGAATCCACCGCCTGAGCCCCCACCTCCGCCCCTGGCCAGCTCTCACCGCAGTAGCCATCTACCTCGGCCCGAGCCTCCTCCGATACCCCGGAGCCATCCGCCGGGCCGCGAGCCCGAAACGCTGATCCACCCGAACCGCGAAGCACCGCTTTCCGCCTTGGCACACCCCGAGCATCCCGAGCACCGGTCGATCTGGCTGACGCTGCTCTCCGCCCTCAGCACCATGGGTGGCGACCGTGCCGCGTTGTACTATGACTTCATCCTGTCGACGCTGCCCCCAGCAGCACGAAACGAGTGGGAGGCGCTGATGGCCGCCGGGCTTCAAGGGTATGAATACCGCAGCGACTTCGCCCGCACGTACTTCGCCGAAGGGGAAGCACGAGGTGAAGCACGAGGCGAGGCGAAGTCCGTGCTGACCGTACTCGACGCGCGTGGGATTGCGGTGCCCGCCGAGGTGCGCGATCGCATCCTCGAATGCGCTGACCTCGAGCAGTTGCAGCGGTCTGCGTAAGGCGCTCGAGGTCAACCACGCAGCCGACCTGCTGGACTGATCCGCGCTACTCGACCAACCCCTCGGGGGTCAGTTCGAGCCTGCGGGTGATGCCGATGTCGGCGAGGAAGCGGTCGTCGTGGCTGACCACGATCAAGGCGCCTTCGAAGCTTGCCAGGGCTTGGGTCAGGTGGGTCAGGCTGGGGAGGTCGAGGTTGTTGGTCGGCTCGTCGAGCATCAGCAGTTTCGGGGCCGGGTCGGCCAGGAGCAGGGTGGCGAGGGCGGCTCGGAGGCGTTCGCCGCCGGAGAGGGCCGAGGCGGGGATGTCGGCATCGGTGCCGCGGAACAGGAAGCGGGCCAGCTGCCCTCGGATCTGTTCGGCTGAGGCGTGGGGTGCCGCGTCGGCGACGTTCTCGAAAACTGTTCGCGTTTCCTCGAATACGTCGAGGCGTTGCGGCAACAGTCGCCAGGCGACCTTCGGTTCCTCGGCGACGATCCGGCGTAGCAGGGTTGTCTTTCCCGCCCCGTTACGCCCGGTCAGCGCGATCCGTTCCGGCCCGCTCACGCGCAGGTCGACCACCGGCCCATTGGCCAGTTCGACCTGCTGCAGGTCGAGCACGTCCTGCCCCGGATACAGCCGGGTGCCGGGGAGCTCGACCCTGATCTCGCGGTCCGCGCGCACCAATTCCTCGGCGTGGTCGAGAGTTTCACGGGCGGAGTCGAGTTTATCGATGTGGGAGTTGCGCAGTTTGCCCGCCGACACCTCGGCGGCGTTCTTGCGCAGTCCCGCAATGATTTTCGGTACCCGCTTGTTGTCCTGCATCTTCTGGGCGAAGCGGGCCCGCCGGTCCAGTTTCGTGCGCGCGTCGACGAGTTCACGTGCCTGCTTGCGCACATCGCTGCGCGCATCACGTACCGCGGCGCGGGCCGCGTCCTGCTCGGCCTCGACGATCCGCTCGTAGTCGCTGAAACCACCACCGAAGGAACGGATTTCGCCCGCGCGCAGTTCGGCGATGCCGTCCATCCGGTCGAGCAGTTCGCGGTCGTGACTGACCACGATCACCGTGCCCGCGAACTGCCGGATCACCTCGTAGAGCCGCTCGCGGGCGAGGGCGTCGAGGTTGTTGGTCGGTTCGTCGAGCAACAGCACGTCGGGTTCGCGCAACAGTTCGGCGACCAGTCCGAGGAGCACGGTTTCGCCACCGGAGAGGGTGTCGAGGGTGCGGTCCAGGTCGTCGACCGAGCCTGCCACGTAGTCGAGCCCGAGCTTGCCCAGCAGTGCGACGGCCTCGTCCTCGACCTGCCAGGCCGTGCCGACGGTGTCGAAATCCTCGGGCTCACCGGTGCCGCTTTCGATGCGGTGCAGTGCGCGACGCACCGGCGCGATGCCGAGCACAGCATCGACTCGCTGACCCGTCTGCATGCCCAGGTCCTGGCGCAGGTAGCCGAGGCTGCCCGGCACCGAGATCGACCCGCGCACGGGCTTCAGCTCACCGGCGACCAGCCGCAACAAGGCGGATTTTCCGGCGCCGTTGGCACCGACGAGGCCGATCTGACCAGGCCCGACGACAGCATCGAGCCCGTCGAAGACAGCGGTGCCGTCCGGCCAGTGAAAAGTGAGATCGGAGAAAGAAAGAGAGGCCATGCGGATTCCCTGGAGGTGCGACGGAAACACGGTGCGCAGAATCGCGGACCGTCCGAGAGCGCTACCTCATGAAATCAACGCGTGGCTCCGATCGCCGGGAACAAGACTCTCTATTGATAACACCCCGAGGCCCTGCCACGCCACCCCATTTTTCGACCTGTGAGCCCACTCATGCTGACGCTAACCTGGGTCCTGGGCGACCGCCCGAGAGCGAAGGAGTGCGATGTCGAAGACAATTGTGGTTCGTACGGCCGGTCAGAGCGATGTCGACGCAGCAGCGCGGACACTGGGCGAAGCGTTCCAGGACGACCCGGTGATGAGCTGGATCCTGCCGGACCCCCAGCACCGAGCGGCGGGTCTGCCCCGCTTCTTCGCCGCTGTCGCGCGCCACGTCTTCGTGCCGGACGGCGTTTCGGACCTGGCGCTTGGCCCGGACGGGTCCGTGGGCGGCGCCGCCCTGTGGTCCCCGCCGAACGCGCACGCCTCGACCCTCAGCGAACTCCGCATGATGCCCGGCATCTGGCGTGCGTTCGGCCGCCGCATCCTGGTGGGCAAAAAGCTCGGTGACCTGCTGAAGAAGAACCACCCCGCCGAACCGCACTGGTACCTCGGCATGATCGGCACCGCCACCGCCGCGAGAGGGGCAGGCTACGGCAGCGCACTGTTGAGCTCGCGGCTCGCGCACATCGATGCCGAGGGCGGCCTCGCCTATCTCGAATCCAGCAACCCGGTCAACGTGCCGTACTACGAACGCTTCGGCTTCGCGGTGACGCGCGAACTGCAACTCCCCGGCGGCCCGCCGATCTGGCTGATGCAGCGGGCGCCGCGCTGACTCAGAGCTTGACGATCGAGGTCACCGGGTAATCGCCCTGGTGCTCGCGCCCCTTCAGGAATTCGAGTTCGAGCACCACGGCGGCGGCGACCACCTCGGCCCCGACCTCCTTGAACAAGGCGGCCGCGGCGGCGAGGGTGCCGCCGGTGGCCAGGACGTCGTCGAGCAGCAGAATCCGCTTGCCCTCGAGTTCGACGCCGTCGGCCGGGATTTCCAGTGCGGCGGAACCGTATTCGAGCTTGTACTCACGCGAGACGACCGGCGGCGGGAGCTTGCCGCCCTTGCGGATGGCGAGCACGCCGGTACCGAGGGTCGCCGCGACGCCGGCACCGAGCAGGAAGCCACGCGCGTCGACGCCGGCCACCAGGTCGGCGTCGGGGGCGATGGCGGCGAAGCAGTCGATGACCGCACGGAAGCCGACGGCGTCGGCGAAGACGGGGGTGAGATCGGCGAAACGCACACCGGGCGTGGGGAAGTCGTCGTGCCAGCGGGTCAGTCGTTCGACCGCAGAGGCCGCCTCGGCGGTCCGCTCACTGGCCAGGTCGTCGGACTCGACCACCGCGTGCTTGCTCATCGACCCTCTTTCATCACCACTCATCGCTGCAACACCCAGCGATCCATGTTCCACCCGGTACCGGCCTGTGTCGGCCCGGCGATCCCGTTCTGCATGCCGGTGCCGAAGGCGATGGTGCGCGGCGTCGCGAACAACGGGATGCTCGGTAACTGCGCCCACAGCAGGTTCTCGGCCTCGGTGAGCAGGTTCAGCGTGGTGGTCGAGTTGGCCTCGCCCGCAAGCTGATCGGTGATCGCATCGTAGCGACCGTTAGCAAAGCCACCGAAATCGAGGCCGCTACCGGCCCGCAACGCGGCGAACGCGACAACACCCGCGCTCGACCCGGCAGGCCCCGGCACCGCGCCGGTTCCGCCGAGCACCGCGTCGACCGCGCCTTCCGGGAGTTTCACCGGCGTGAAGTCGGGCGCACCCGCGTCGACCACCGTAATGCCCGCTCCCCGACAGGATTCGGCGATCATCGCCACGGTCTGCGCACGACGCGCATCCGGACCCTGATAACCGATCCGCACGGTCGGCTGCTTCGTGCCGGAGGACGCCAGAGTCGCGGTGGCTGCCGGGATATCCGCGCCGAGATAACGCTCGGCCCCACCGACCACCGCCGGGTAGTACAGCGAATCCTGCTGCACCACATGGGCATTCAGCACACCCGAACCGAGACCGTGCTTCGCGGGCTCGCCCGCCTTGCCCAGGGTGTCGAACAGCGCCTGCCGCGGCACACACTGCGCGAACGCGCGACGCACCTCGAGCCGCGAGAACACCCCGCCGGTGGCGAGCACGAGCTGTTCGGCACTGCGGCTCGGCAGGGTCTGTTCGTCGAATCCGTCGAGCTTCAGGTCCGCGACCGACCGGGCCCCGAGATCGATGACCCCGAGCGCGTTCTCCTTCGCCTTGGCGGCGTAGTCGGTGCCCTTGGGCCACACCACGATTCGCTTCGTCTCGGGTGCGTCGCCCCACCACTTCTCGTTGGCGACCAGCACCAAACCGTCCTTCGCAGTGAAGGATTCGATCCGGTACGGACCCGACGAGGGGAACTTGGTCAGGTCCAGCGACCCGGACTTCACCGTCCAGCCGCTGTTCCAGAAGTCGGCGATCCGGCCGATCACCGCGCCGTCGCCGGTCTGCAGGGCGTTCACCACGTTCGGCACGCCGACCGCCTGCGCCACCACGTGCGCGGGCATCACCTCGGCCGCGGTGAACAGCGTCCGCCACGGCAGGTAGTGCTTGCCCGGCCGGAACACCACGGTGGCGTCCTTTGATCCGGGCTGGCAGTCGATGCGTTCGATCTCGTCGTAGCCCGCGGTGCTCGCCGCGTCGAACAGCGAGACGGGACCGCGGTCGCCGGGGCGGGTGAACTTGCCCGAACGCGCCGACCAGGCCAGCACCAGATCGTCGCAGGAGGTCTTCACTCCGTCGGAGTACACCCCGTCCGGGTTGAGCCGGTACTGCACCGTCTGGGTTTCGCCCGGTACTTCCTTGGCGGTGCCGACGTCGGTGTCGGCCACCTGCTGACCGTCGGGTCCGGTGTAGAAGAACCCGGTCAGCACGCGGCCGAACACCGCGGCGGCACCGCTACTGGCGCCGAGCGTGCTCGCGCCGTTGTAGCTGGCCACCGCGGCGTCGACCGCGTAACCGATGGAAGGCACCTGGTTCTTGGTCGAGCACCCGGCCACCACGGAGGTGGTCACACCCGCCGTGGCGAGCACGGTGATCAGTCGAATCGTGCTGCGTCGCATGATGAGACCCCCTCCTGGTTGTCAGTGCCTTCTCTGTTGACGCTTCCCGGTCGGACGCGAACCCGGACGCGGGGCGCCGGTGCCGACCGGACGCGAACCACGCGCACCGGAACCCACCGGAACCCGAGGTGCCGCAGCGACCCCGGCCCGCTTGTCCAGCACCTTCTTGGTGTGCGCGGCCACCGGACCCCAGCGTTCCTTGATCGAGACCAGCACCGGAACGGCGAGGAAGATCGACGAGTAGGCGCCGACGATCATGCCGACCAGCTGCACCAGCGCGAGGTCCTTGAGCGTGCCGACACCGAGCAGCCACACCGCGATCACCAGCATGCCGATGATCGGCAGGATGCCGATGATCGTGGTGCTGATCGACCGCATCAGCGTCTGGTTGGCGGCCAGGTTGGCCTGTTCGGCGTAGGTGCGCTTGTTCAGGTGCAGCACGCCACGGGTGTTCTCCTCCACCTTGTCGAAGACCACCACGTTGTCGTAGAGCACGTAACCCAGAATCGTGAGCAGACCGATCACCGCCGCCGGTGTCACCTCGAACCCGACCAGCGAGTAGATACCCGCTGTCACGAACAGGTTGAAGAACAGCGACACGATCGCCGCGATCGACATGTCCCGTTCGAAGCGGATGGCGATGTAGACCATCGTCAACGCCACGAACACTGCCAGCGCGATCAGCGCCTTCTTGGTGATCTCGCCGCCCCAGGTCTCGCTGATCTCGGCGATGCTGATGGCGTTGCGACTCACCTGCCCGGACGAGTCCTTGGGCTGGAACTCGTCGAACAGCGCCGACTGGACCTGTTCGGTCTGGGCCAGGTCGAGGGTCTCCGAGCGCACCTGAATGGTGGCCGAGTCACCGGAGCCGACCCGCTGGACCGCGACCGGTGCATGACCGAGCGCCTGGGAGTAGACGTCTTCCACCTGCTGGGTACTGATGTCCGCGGCGGGAATCTGGATGCGCGAGCCACCCTCGAAGTCGATACCGAGGGTGAAGCCGCGCACCGCGATGCTCAGCAGCGAGATCAGCAGCAGCACCGCCGACATCGTGTAGAAGAACTTGCGCCGGCTGACGATGGGGAAACCGCCGGTACCGGTGTAGAGCCGTTCGAAGAACCCGTGCTTCGGGCCCTGCGTCGGCTCGTAGGAGTCCAGGTTCACCGATTCCTCGGTGGGGTTGTCGTTGCTCATCGTGACATCTCCTTCGACCTGGCCTGGCCGCGTTCCCTGGCGATCTGCTGAACCGAGCCGAGGCCGTTCACCGAGGGCTTGGCCCAGAACGGCGAGCGCGAGGCGAGCATCAGCAGCGGTGCGGTGACCAGGTACAGCACGATCACGTCGAGCACGGTGGTGACACCGAGAGTGAAGGCGAAGCCCTTCACCTGACCGGCGGCGAGCAGATACAACACGACCGAGGCGATCAAGCTGACCGTCTTACCGGACAGGTTGGTGCGCTGGGCGCGCTGCCAACCGCGCGGCACCGCCGAGCGGAAGCTGCGGCCTTCGCGCATCTCGTCCTTGATGCGTTCGAAGAACACCACGAACGAGTCGGCCGTCAAACCGATACCGATGATCAGACCGGCGATACCCGCGAGATCGAGGGTGAACCCGATCCAGCGCCCGAGCAGCACGATGATGCCGTACACCGCGATACCGGCCGCGATCAGCGAGAACCCGGCCAGCAGGCCGAGCATCCGGTACACGAGCAGGCAGTACAGCAGCACCGCGATCAGGCCGACGGCACCGGCGAGCAGACCCGCCTTCAGCGAGGACAGGCCCAGCGTCGCCGAGACCGTTTCCGCTTCCGAGGTCTGGAACGACAGCGGCAGCGAACCGTACTTCAGGGTGTTGGCCAGCTCGCCCGCGCTGTCGGCGTTGAAGCTGCCCGAGATGGAGGTACGACCACCCAGCTGCGGACCCTGCTGCACCTGCGGGGCGCTGACGACCTTCGTGTCGAGCACGAACGCGACTCGCTTGTTGACGTACTCACCGGTCAGCGCGGACCAGGCGTCGGCACCCGAGGACTTGAACTCGAGGTTCACCTCGTGGCGGGCCTGCTGCGAGTTCAGCTGGGAGGTCGCGTCGGCGATCTCCTGGCCGTCGATGCGGCTGGGGCCGAGCAGGAACACCTCGGTGCCGTCCTGCGAGCAGGTGACCAGTGGGAGACCCGGATCGTCGTTACCGGTCAGCGGGTCGGGCTTGGTGCAGTCCATGCTCGTCATGGCGAGCTGCTGCATGGTCTGGTCGGTGCTCTGACGCAGTTCCTTGGCCTGGGCGATCTCCTTGGCCTGCTGCTGCGCGGTGGTGAGTCCACCGGGCGGCGGCGTCGGTGTCGGCGGTGCCTGGGCGGGGAACACCCGAGACTGCGGTGCCGGGGTGGTCGGCGCGTCGGCGGGCGGCGTCGCCCCGCCCGGCTGGCTCTGTTCACCCGGCGCGGGCACCGGAGCGTCGGTCGCGGGCGGTGCGGTCCCACCCGGCGGTGCGGTGCCGGTGGCGGGCGGAGCCGCCCCACCGGCCTGCGGCGCGGTGGCGAACAGCACCGGGCGGATGTAGAGCTTGGCGGTGGTGGCCAGCGCGCGTGCCTGCTGGCTGTCCTCGCCGGGCACCGTGATGACCAGGTTGTCACCGTCGATGACCACCTCGGAGCCGGAGACGCCGAGACCGTTGACACGGCTCTCGATGATCTCCTGCGCCTTCTTCAGGCTGTCCTGGCTCGGCTTGTTGCCGTCGGGGGTACGCGCGGTCAATGTGACGCGGGTACCGCCCTGCAGGTCGATGCCGAGCTTGGCCGACGGGGAATGGTCACCGGTGAAGAACACCAGCGCGTAGATCACGGCCAGTAGCGCGGCGTAGACGCCGAGCAACCGGAACGGATGCGCCGATCCTTGGGAAGGTGGCACAGCAGGTCATCTCCTAGGCGGAAGTCGAGGGTGAATCGGTGGGCACAACGGTGCCCGGCCCGGCACGCAGCGCGCGCCCGGGCGGGAAAAGGGACTGGTCAGTCCTTGGTCAGCCGGGTCTCGGTCTGTTCCACGGCTTCCTCGGCGACAGGTGCGTCGATGGCTTCGTGAGCCCCGTCGACGGCGGTCTCCTCGACCGTGGCCTCGTCGACGCGCACCTCGCGGATCGCCTGACGCAGCCAGGTGGTCACGACCTCTTCGGCGATCTCCAGGTCCACGGTGGTCTCGTCGGTCTCGACGATGGTGCCGTACAGACCCGAGGTGGTGATCACCCGGTCACCGACCTTCAGGCTCTCCTGCAGGTTCGAGACCTTCTCGGCCTCCCGCTTCTGTTTGCGGATACCGAAGAACATCGGCACGAGCAGGGCCAGGATCAGCAGCGGAAAGAGGAAGTCCATCGTCGAAGTCAGTCCCTAGTCAGTGGTGGACGTGCAAGTACGCCTGACAGTCTGCCAGTTCCCCGCCGCGGCGACACACCGGACACCGACGCGCGCGTGAAACGGGCCACTCAGACGGCGCGACCGTAGGTGTAATCGTCGAGCGGGAAGGTGACCGCTTCGCGGTGCGCGGCGGCGGTGCTGGTCGGGCGCAGCAGCGCCGCTTCCCCGTGTTGGTTGAAGTAGTAACTGCGCGCGGTGGCGCAGTCGCCGCCGTAGAACACCGAGGAACCCAGCTTCTCGGTCATCCGGTCGAGGAAGTCCGCATTGGCCGCTTCGGTGACCTCGAAGGTCTGCTCGCCGCGGCGGAACAGTTCGGTGAACAACCGGCCCATGTGCTTCATCTGGGCTTCGATGGTGGTGAAGTAGGACAGCCCGCTGTAGGAGTAGGGGCTGTTGAGGCTCAGGAAGTTCGGGAACTTGGGCACGGTGATGCCCTCGTAAGCCTGAAAACGGTTGTCGCGCCAGAACTTTCCGAGATTCACGCCGTCGCGGCCGACGATCTCGATGGCCGGGAAGTTCACGTCCCACAGGTTGAAGCCGGTGGCGAGCAGCAGGGTGTCGATCTCGGTTTTGTGGCCGTCGGCGGTGACGATGCCGTCGGGTTCAACATGGTCGATCGAGTTCGTCTCCAGCCGAACGTGCGGGTGGTTGAAGGTCTTGAAGTAGTCGTTGGAGAACGTCGGCCGCTTGCACCCGAAGTCGTAGTGCGGGGTGAGCTTGTCCCGGGTTTCCCTGTCGCGAACCTGCGCGAACAGGTGCGCCTTGGCCAGCAACGCGGCCGCGCTGTTGAACGGTTTGGCCTGCTTGTAATGCAGCACGCCGACGATCATCAGCGCCTCGAGCATGCCGGTGTTGACCAGCCGTGCCGCCTTCTGTGTGAGCGGGACCTTGTCGAACAGACCCTGCACGACGGCCGGAATCGGGGCATCGACCTTGGGCACCACCCAGATCGGGGTCCGCTGGAACACGGTCAGCTCGTCGACCTGCTTCGCGACCTCGGGCACCAACTGCACGGCCGTGGCGCCGGTGCCGATGACGGCGGCCTTGCGACCGGTCAGGTCGTAGTCGGCGTCCCAGTCGGTGGTGTGGATGATCTTGCCCGCGAAGGACTCGATGCCGGGAAACGGCGGCGTATAGGGCTGGGACAGAAAGCCCGTCGCCGCGAGCAGATAGCGCGCGGTGAGCGTTTCACCGCCGGCGATCGTCACCAGCCACTGCTGGTTCTCCGCATCCCAGCGCGCGCCGTCGACAACGGTCCCGAACCGCATCCGCCCGCGCAGATCGTATTTGTCGGCGACGTGCTCGGCGTATTTCTTCAACTCGGCGCCGGGCGCGAACAGCCTGGACCAATACGGGTTCGGCTCGAAGGAGTAGGAGTAGGTCACCGAGGCGATGTCGACCGCGAGACCCGGGTACCTGTTCACATGCCAGGTGCCGCCCAGGTCGTCCTCCCGTTCCAGGATGACGAAATTGCGCAACCCGAGCCGATCGAGTTCGATCCCGGCGCCGATGCCACCGAAACCCGCTCCGACCACCACTGCGTCCCACTGAGGTACCACGCCGAACCTCCACACCGCATGCGAATGCCGAACCTGCAGAATGACACGTCATTCTGATTACGTCGAATGTAACATCGTCAATGTGACGAAGCCACCCTCGCGCATCGACCTACGCAAAGCCGAATTGCGCAGGGACATCATCGATACCGCGTTCGACTGCTTCGCCGAGAAGGGCTATCACGCCACCGGAATCGCCGACATCGCCACGCGCCTTCGCATCGGTCACGGCACCTTCTACCGGTACTTCGCGAACAAGCGCGACATCATCGACCATGTCATCGACGAGGTGAGCGGGCGAATCTTCGGCGCGCTCGACAACGACTCGGAACCCGAAAGCGCCGCCACCATCGACGAGTACGCCGAACTGCTCGACCGGATCGGCGACTCGCTCACCCACGTCCTGCTCGACGATCCGCGCCCGGCGCACCTGCTGCTGTTCCACGCCACCGGCATCGACGACGAACTCACCGAGCGGGTGTACGGCCTGGTCGACGCCACCGAGGTCCTCATGACCCGCTACCTCGACCACGGTGTTCGCGTCGGGTACCTGCGCGCCGACATCGACACCGCCAATACCGCCAAGGCAGCGCTGGGCATGATCGTCGCCGGGCTCGTCGCGGGCATCCGAACCCCTGATCCGGCAGCGATGTCGGTGTACAGTCACGCCGTGCGGCGGCTGTTCATCGATGGCGTGCGCGCCGCTGCCCGATAATGAAAAGCCGTGGGATAGAAGGGCAATCCTGAGACAATGACCGCTGTGACGCCCGACGATGTGAGCCGCACCCACTTCGCCATGCCGAATCTGGGGCATCGCGGCTACCACGCAGACGAGGTCGATGCCTTCATGGAGAAGGTCTCGGCCACGCTCGACGGGCAGGGTGGACTCACCGCCGACGACATCCGCCACGTGCATTTCGGCGCACCGCGTTTCGGCGGTCGCGGGTATCAGGCCGATCAGGTCGACGATTTCCTCGACCGGGTGCGGACCGAGCTCGAACATCGGCAGAAGGGCGGGGCTCCGGTTCCGGCGGCGCGGCTGGGCGACGATGTCGCCGAGATGCTCACCCCCGACGACGTGCACCGCATGCGCTTCACCCAGTCCGCGGTCGGCAGGCGCGGCTACCACGAGGAAGAGGTCGACGCCTTCCTCGACCTGGTCGCGGCCACCCTGGCCCACAACGGGCCCGGCAGTCTCACCACCTCCGATGTGCGTGGCGTGCGCTTCAACGACACCCGCCTCGGCACCCGCGGTTACGCCCGCGAAGAGGTAGACGCTTTCCTCGACCTGGTGATCACCGCCCTCGAGAACGCCGAACGGCGGTAATCTTTGCGGCTGGCGCCGCGGGTTTTCGGCCTGTTCCCTTGCTCTTCCCTCCCGCCGGGCACTCCTTCGTCGCACCCTATGGTCAGTCCATCGCAAGGCGACCGAAAACCAGCATCGTGGGCCTATCCTTGGATGCTGTGGAGTTCGGCTTCGCGGAGGTCGTCGGGGAAGACGTAGCGACGGAAGGCCCAGAAGCGGAAAGCCATGGCCAGCAGGACGCCGAGGATCTGGCCCGAGATGAAGTTGGCGACCATCTGCACCGTCGGATCCACGTGCGGCACACGCAGATTCAGCGCGTAGAGCGAGATCGCCTGCGGGATCATGGTGACCGCGATGCCCAGTGCGCTGACCGCGAAGAACAGGGCGGCCTCGTGACTGCGCTGCCTGCCGCCGCGGGCGCGGAAGGACCACTCGCGGTTGAGGATGTAGGAGGCGATGGTCGCGATCAGCGCGCCGAGCAGGCGCGCGGTCAGCGGCTTGTCGCCGAGCACCGTCAGTTTCACCGCGTACACCACGCCCGTGTCGATGAACCAGGTCATCGCGCCGACGACGGCGAATTTCAGTAGTTCCCGATGCTTCAGGAGCAGGGAACGCAACGGCTCGGGGAACCGCTGCACCACCTCTAGGACTGCCACTGAATCGACAGTAGACGACGTTGCGGTGCCGCGCCCGCCCGGAGCGGGGCTGTTACTCGTAGCGGTCGGTGATCGGCTGTGGTTCTCGCCCACGCACTTCGATGGCGCCGATGACCAGATCAGGGGGCGGCACCAAGCCCAGATGTTCCCAGGCGCCCGCGGTCGCGACCCGGCCGCGTGGGGTGCGGGCGACGAGTCCGGCGCGTACCAGGAACGGTTCGCAGACCTCTTCCACGGTGGCCGCTTCCTCGCCGACGGCGACAGCGAGGGTCGAGACACCCACCGGTCCCCCGCCGAAGCCACGCACGAGCGCGCCGAGGACCGCGCGGTCGAGCCGGTCGAGGCCGAGGGCGTCGACGTCGTAGACCTCGAGCGCCGCCATCGCGATGGGATGGGTGATGAACCCGTCCGCCCTGACCTCGGCGTAGTCACGAACCCGGCGCAGCAGCCGGTTGGCGATACGCGGGGTGCCACGCGAGCGTCCGGCCACTTCGGCGGCGGCGTCGGGGTCGATCTGGACACCGAGGATGCGGGCCGAGCGGGTGAGGATCTGCAGCAGTTCGGCCGGGTCGTAGAAGTCCATGTGCCCGGTGAAGCCGAAGCGGTCGCGCAGCGGTCCGGTGAGCGCACCCGAGCGGGTGGTGGCGCCGACCAGGGTGAACGGGGCGATATCGAGGGGGATCGAGGTAGCGCCCGGCCCCTTGCCGACGACCACGTCGACGCGGAAGTCCTCCATCGCCAGGTACAGCATTTCCTCGGCCGGGCGGGCCATGCGGTGGATCTCGTCGATGAACAGCACATCGCCCTCGACCAGGTTGGACAGCATGGCGGCGAGGTCGCCCGCGCGTTCCAGTGCCGGGCCGGAGGTAATGCGCAGGGCGGTGCCGAGTTCGCCCGCGATGATCATCGCCATGCTGGTCTTGCCGAGGCCTGGCGGTCCCGACAGCAGCACGTGGTCGGGGGTGGCGCCGCGCTGGCGGGCGCCGCGCAGGACCAGTGCGAGCTGTTCGCGCACGCGGGGCTGGCCGATGAAGGTGTCGAGAGAGGTGGGGCGCAGCCCGGTTTCGGCTTCGCCGTCGGTGCTGAGATAGCGGGCGGTGAGGTCGGATTCGTCGGATTCGTCGAAGCTGTCGAAGTCGTCGTCCACGGTCTACCTGTTCTTACCGAGCAGGCCGAGCGCCGCGCGCAAGGCCACCGAGGTGGTGGCGGCCGGCTGGTCGGCGAGCACGGCGTCGACGGCCTGTTCGGCCTGCTTCGCGGGGAAGCCGAGACCGATGAGCGCCTCGGAAACCTGTTCGCGCACAGGGGTATTCGGCGTTTGGGCGCCGGGCGGGCCGGTCGGCACCGCCACCTGGTTCACCTTGTCGCGCAGTTCGACGACCATCCGCTCGGCACCGCGTTTACCGATGCCCGGCACCCGGGTCAGCGCGGCAACATTGCTCTCGGCCAACGCTTTTCGCAGCGCCTCGGGTTCGAGCACGGCCAGCACGGCCATCGCCAGGCGTGGGCCGACCCCGGTGACGGTCTGCAGCAGCGCGAACAGTTCGCGTGCTTCGGTGTCGGCGAACCCGAACAGGGTCATCGAGTCCTCGCGCACGATCATGGTCGTGTAGAGGCGCGTTTCTTCGCCGCGGGTGAGCCCGGCGAGGGTGGCCGGGGTGGCATTGAGCCGGTAGCCGATGCCCGCCGCTTCGATCACCACGTGATCGAGCGCGATCTCGAGTACCTCTCCGCGTACCGACGCGATCACCCGCGCACCACCTTCCGTTGTTCGGCGAGCTTCTGTTCGTAGCGGCGTCGGACCTCGTCGGCCTGCGCCTGCGCGGCCGCCATCCGGTCCAACAGCGGCGCCCGCCAACAATGACAGATGGCGAGTGCGAGCGCGTCGGCGGCATCGGCCGGTTTCGGGGCAACCTGTAAACCGAGAATCCGCGTCACCATCGCGGTGACCTGCGCTTTGTCCGCCGTTCCGTTCCCGGTCACAGCAGCTTTCACCTCACTGGGCGTATGAAACGCCACCCGAATCCCCCGCCGAGCAGCGGCCAACGCGATCACCCCACCGGCCTGCGCGGTCCCCATCGCGGTCCGCACGTTGTGCTGCGCGAACACCCGCTCGATCGCGACCGCCTCAGGCTTGTGCGTATCCATCCACTCCTCGGCGGCATCCGCCACAGCCATCAATCGCAAGGCCAACTCGGCATCCGGTGGCGTCCGCACCACCCCGACATCGAGGGCGACCACCTTCCGGCCGGGCCCACTGTCGACCATGCTGAGCCCGCACCGGGTGAGCCCGGGATCGACGCCCATCACCCGCACCGGCCACCCCTTCGAAGACACGAACAGTTGTTCGAAAGTCTAGAGCATCCCCGACTTCCGCCCGACCAACGACACGACCCTGACCGGCGAGCGCTACCCGAGCGCGGCGGTGAAGGCCTCGAGCGCGCGATCGTCGAACAGTACGAATCGCACCAGGGTCGCGTTCGTGTCGGCCGCGCGCACTGTCTCGACGGCGATTCGCGCGCCGTCGTCCATCGGCCAGCCGAAGATGCCGGTGGAGATCGCTGGGAAGGCGACGGTTGTCGCACCCAATTCGTCTGCGACGCGTAGGGATTCGCGGTAGCACGAGGCGAGGAGGGCGGAGCGGTCTTCGGTGGCGGACCAGACGGGGCCGACGGTGTGGATCACCCAGCGTGCTGGTAGACGGCCTGCGGTGGTCGCGACCGCTTGGCCGGTGCGCAGGCCTTTGCCGTAGTGCGAGGCGCGCAGGTCGCGGCATTCGGACAGGATCTGCGGGCCGCCTTTGCGGTGGATGGCCCCGTCTACTCCGCCGCCGCCGAGCAGGGAGGAGTTCGCGGCGTTGACGACCGCGTCCACCTGCTGTTCGGTGATGTCGCCGCGGACGGCTTCGATACGCGTCATGTCCTCATTGTGCCGGGGTGGATCGCGAGCGCGGGTACCGTCGAGTAGGTCAGGCTTGGGTGACCCGAGACGAGGAGAACCGCAGATGGCCATACCTACCGGCGAGATCACGGTGACGCCTGAGGGGCGGGATCTGGTGATCTCGCGGTCGTTGGGGTTGCCGATCGAGGAGGTGTGGGCGCGGTTGACCGATCCGCATCTGACGGCGGGGTGGTACGGGACCTGGGAGGGGCAGGTGGGGACCGGGAACACCATCCGGGTGCAGATGCGGTTCGAGGAGGGTGAGCCGTGGACGGATATGCGCATCGATGACTGCACACCGCCGCTGCACCTGGGGATCTCCTCGACCGACCAGATCGGGCTGTGGCGACTCGAGGTGACGCTGCTCGACACCGGCGCGGCCACCACATTGCGTCTGGTCCACCATCTGACCTCGGAATACCAGCTGGCGGAGATCCCGCAGATCGGGCCGGGCTGGGAGTACTACGCGGACATGTTCGTCGCCGCGTGCACGCACACCGAACTACCGGATTTCGCCGACTACTATCCGTCGATGTCGGGTTACTACGAACAGCAGACTTCTTGAAACGTGAACCGCCCCAGCCGAATTCACGGCCGGGGCGGGTCAACGGAAAACCTGACTACTCGTCGTCGAGTTCCGCGGCGACCTCGTCGGAGATGTCGACATTGGTGTACACGTTCTGCACATCGTCGCTGTCTTCGAGCGCATCGACCAGCTTGAACACCTTGCGCGCACCCTCGGCGTCGACCGCGACCGACACCGACGCCTGGAAACCGGACTCGGCGGAGTCGTAGTCGATGTTGGCGGCCTGCAGGGCCGAGCGCACCGCGATCAGATCGCCGGGCTCGGAGATGATCTCGAAGACATCGCCGTGATCGTTGACGTCTTCGGCGCCCGCGTCGAGGACCGTCTCGAGGACGTCGTCCTCGGACAGCCCGTTCTTCTCGAGCGTCACCACACCCTTGCGGGCGAACAGGTACGACACCGAACCCGGATCGGCCATGTTGCCGCCGTTGCGGGTCATCGCCAGCCGGACCTCGCCCGCGGCGCGATTGCGGTTGTCGGTGAGGCACTCGATCAGCACGGCGACACCGTTGGGCCCGTAGCCCTCGTACATGATCGTCTGCCAGTCGGCGCCGCCGGCTTCTTCACCACCGCCGCGCTTGCGGGCGCGCTCGATGTTGTCGTTGGGGACCGAGGTCTTCTTCGCCTTCTGGATGGCGTCGAACAGCGTCGGATTGCCCGCAGGGTCACTACCACCAGTGCGGGCCGCCACCTCGATGTTCTTGATCAGCTTGGCGAAGAGTTTGCCGCGCTTGGCGTCGATTCCCGCCTTCTTGTGCTTGGTGGTGGCCCATTTGGAGTGGCCGCTCATGCCCTACTTCCTTCAAGTCGGTTGCGCGTCTGCCCGGGCGGACAAGCTCGATCCAGCCTACTCACTCCCCCGTCGCGCCCGCCGACGCGGGGTTTCACCGCGCGCGGCGGACCATGTCGACGAACAGTTCGTGCACCCGCAGATCGCCGGTGACCTCGGGGTGGAACGAGGTCGCCACCACGTTGCCCTGCCTGGCTGCCACGATGCGGCCCTGCGCGGGACCGTGCGGCACCCGCGCCAGCACCTCGACGTCGTCGCCGACCCGCTCCACCCACGGGGCGCGGATGAACACCGCGCGCACGGGCGTGTCGAGGCCGGTGAAGTCCAGGTCGGTCTCGAAGGAGTCGACCTGACGTCCGAAGGCGTTGCGCCGCACCGTCATATCGATCCCGGACAGGTGCTGGGCGTCGGCGCGAGTATCGAGGACTTCCGAGGCGAGCAGGATCATCCCCGCGCACGACCCGAACGCCGGCAGTCCGTCGCGCAGTCGCGCCCGCAGCGGTTCCAGCAGGTCGAACGCCTGCAGCAGCTTCGAGATCGCGGTCGACTCACCACCGGGCAGGACCAGCCCGTCGACGGCCGCCAGTTCCGACTCGCGCCGCACCAGCACCGGGTTCGCCCCGCAGTGTTCCAGCGCGGCAACGTGTTCGCGCACGTCACCCTGCAGCGCGAGGACGCCGATGGTCGGGCGGGCAGCAGTCGAGGAAGCGTTCACAGCCGTCGAGCTTACGAGCCCGCGCGATGTGTGCCCGCTCACGTCGGCGTTCCCACGGCGTGCGGTCCGCTACTTGTGGCGCGGGGTGCGGATCAGGCCCTCCTGGACGACTGCGGCGACCAGGTTGCCTTCGCGGTCCCAGATCTTGCCGCCGGTCAGCGCGCGACCGAAACCGGCCGAGGGCGAGGACTGGTCGTAGAGCAGCCATTCGTCGGCGCGGAACGGGCGAAGGAACCACATGGCGTGGTCGAGCGAGGCGTTCTGGGTGGGTTCGTCGGGGTGGATCACCTTCGACGAGCCGAGCAGCGTCATATCGCTCATGTAGGCGAGCGTGCAGACGTGGAACATCGGGTCGTCGGGCAGCGGATGGCGGTACCGGAACCACACCTGCTGCGCGGACACGGCGCCGTCACGGGCGACGACCTGCTCCTGCGGGACCGTGCGGATGTCCCAGTGTTCCCATTCGCGCATCGCCCACAGCCGTTCGGGGCTCATGCTCACGCTGGCGTCCGGCAGGTCGTCGGGACCTTCGACCGCGGGCATCACGTCCTGGTGCTCCGGCCCTTCGTCACCGTGATGGAACGAGGCCGACATCATGAAGATCGCCTGCCCGTCCTGCACACCGGTGACGCGCCTGGTGCAGAAAGACCGGCCGTCGCGGATGCGTTCGACCAGGTAGACGGTGGGTTCTTCCGGATTGCCCGGCCGCAGGAAGTAGCCGTGCAGCGAATGCACCTGGAAGGTGGGGTCGACGGTGCGCACCGCCGAGACCAGCGCCTGCCCGGCCACCTGACCGCCGAAGGTGCGCGGTAGCTGAGACTCCGTGGACGCGCCGCGGAAGATGTCGCGCTCCAGCCGCTCGATCGCGAGCGCCTCTTCGATTGTCGCCATGCGCTCGAGATTATCGCCTCACCGACCGTGCGGTTTGTCCGGCTCTCCCACGACGGTCCGGAATTTGCTGTGATGGTCGGGTGCCGACGTTCACCCCCACCTCGCCCACGGCCCTGGCCCGACTCGTCGCCGACCGGCTCGTCGAACTGCCGGGGCGGCGGGTACTCGCGATCGACGGTGCCGATGCCGCCGTGCCCGTCGAGCTCGGTCGTCGGATCGTGGAGACGCTCACGGATCGGGGTCGATCGGCCGCGGTGGTGTCGGTGCACGATTTCGTGCGGCCCGCGTCGTTGCGCATGGAATACGGGCGCGATGACGAATGGTCTTATCGCACAGCATGGTTCGACTATGAAGCGCTGCGGCGCGAGATCCTCGACGCGATGCGCGAGGACGGGCGCTGGTTGCCCGCGCTGTGGGATGAACAGCGAGATCGGTCGGCGCGGGCGGCGATTCGCACCGCGCAGGCGGATCTGGTGTTGATTCTCGCGGGACCGATGCTGCTGGGACGCGGGCTCGACTTCGATCTCACCGTCCGGCTGGAACTGAGTGATCAAGCGGCGCTGCGCCTTACGCCCGCCGATCAGCAGTGGACGTTGCCCGCTGTGCGCGATCACACAGCCGAGAATCCCGAGGACGCGACGTGGACCGTTCGCTGGGATCATCCAGATCGGGCAGCCCTGCGCAGCTGAACCGTTGCGGCACAGTCACACACGAAAGCCCCGTCCGAAAATTCCGAACGGGGCTCGAGCGCGCAGACGATCAGGCGCAGGCGACCGAGGTCTGACCCAGGTTGGTCAGCATGCCGCAGGCCCACGACTTCTGGACCTTCCACTTGCCCTGATCGGCCACGAACGGCACATCGACGACATTGACCTGACCGTTGAGCGTGAAGTTGGCCTTGGCGTTGACGCTCTCACCGAAGGACGTCACCTCGGTGACCTGGATCTGGACGCTGTTGTCCTGCACGGCCTGCGCCAAGCGGTTCGGCAGCTCGGGATCGGCCTCGATGCCCTGCACGAAGTCCAGCTTCTGGTCGTTGGGGATCGACGGGTCAAGCGCCATGGTGAGCTGGGCGTTGAGCTGCTCGACAGTCGGCACGGCAGGCAGTTCCGCGGTGGGCGCGCCGTTGGCCGTGGTCTTGGCGCTCGTAGTGGTCTTGGGCGTGGTGCCGCCCTTGTCGTCACTGCACGCGCTCAGCCCGAGGGCAGCGACCACAGCCAGTCCTGCGATCGCGACTCGTCCGGTCCTACGAAACTTCATCCACTCGTCCTTACGTCGGGTCGACTATCTCGCCCTGTCGGGCGACGGCCCGGAACCACGCCACACAGCGCAGGCCTCGATGCCACGGCCCGGACGCTACCCAGCAATTTTGAGGAAACCCTGAGACACAGACAACGTGGGTCTGTGAGATGCATCGGATTGTGGTGCATCCCAGCATGACTCCCTGCTACGTCACCGCAGACCGGCGATCGCGTCGACGAGTCGGGCGTGGGTGTGTGCGTCGGCCGCGGCGATCAGGCCGTGGGGTGCGGTGTGCAGTGGTTGGCCGGCGAGGCCGGTGACCACGCAGCCTGCGGCCTGGCAGATCGCGATCGCGCTGGTGAAGTGGACGCTGTCGCGGAGGTCGCCGCCGGTGATGTAGGCGGCTCGGCGGCCTGCCGCGACCCAGGCCAGGGCCAGGGAGGTGGAGAGGACTCGCGGGTGGAATTCGGCCGCGAAGGCTTCGGCGTCGAAGAGTTGGGCCGGGGTGGACCAGGGGAACGGGTTGTCGAGGTCGACGTCGACGAGGTGGCTGGAGGCTTGTGGGCGCAGGGGTTCGTCGTGGCCGTCGGTGCGCCGGAACGCGCCGTGGCCTGCTGTCCAGAACACCTCGTCGGCGAACGGATCGGCGGTGGCTGCCGCCTTGACGGTGTCGCCCTCGCGCAGGGCGACGTTGACCGCGACCAACGGGGTTTCGACCGCGAAATTCCTTGTGCCGCAGAGTGGGTCGACGAACCATGTCCGTTCGCTGCGGGCCGATCCGGTGATGCCGGATTCCTCGGCGACGAACCGGTCGCCCGGACAGGCCACCGCGAGCGCATCGAGGATGACTTTTTCCGCCGCGATGTCGGCCTGCGTGGCGAAATCGTCGCCCTGTTTGGCGTAGTGATCGAGTGGAGCGCGGAACGCCGAGCGAATCACTTGCGAAGCGAGTTCTGTTGCGTGGATTGCGATTTCACTATCCGAGTGGTGCACCGTCTCCAGGCTACGGACCGCGCCGCCCACCGGCAGCAGAACTCGCGGACCTACGTGGCCAAGTACACAGCGAGGCCGAGCCCGCCGATCCCGACCGCCACCCGCAACGCATTCGGCGGAATCACCTTCACCACCGGCGGACCACACCAGCCACCCGCCAGCGCACCCGCGCCCAACGCCAGTGCCGCGACCCAGTGCACCGGCCCGAAGACCGCGAACCCCACCGCGGCGACCAGGTTCGCGACACCGAGCAGGAAACTCTTGAGAACCGAAGCGCTCCACAGGGATTCGGAGGTGCACAGCATCATCATCGACAGGTAGATCACGCCCGCGCCCGCACCGAAATAGCCGCCGTATACCGACGTGAGCAGGATGCCGACCGGCACGACCCAGGGCGCGCTCAATTCGCCGATATGCCGTCGAACCAGTGGTTGCACCAGTAGCGCGATCGAGGCCATGGCGACCAGGAACGGCACGACCACCTCGAATGCCCCGTCCGGAGCGACCAGCAGCGCCAGCGCACCGAGGAGCCCGCCCACAGCCGCGAGAACCGCCCAGCGCACCAGTGTGGGCCCGCGCCCTGTGAGTTCGCGTCCGGAATTCGCGGTCGCCCCGACACCGACCGCGACCATGGCGACGGTGTTGGTGACATTGGCCGCGACCGGCGGCAGACCGGCGGCCAGCAGCGCCGGATAGGAGACGATCGAGGCCATCCCGGTGACGAAACCGATCAAGCCGGTGAAGAATCCCGCGACGACCAGCAAGGACAAGTCGAGCGCGGTCACAGACCGACTGTACGGTATGCCCAGTTGGCAGCAATTTCCGGGCAAGACCCGACCGGACCACCCGCGCCGGGATCACTCCGACGCGCCGAAGGCCGTGCCAGGATGGCGGAGTGCAGATGACGACTTTCGAGCCGGGCGAACCACCCGTTCGACGTAACCGGCTGGACTCCAACACCGTTGCCCGCCTCGACGACGTCACCACCTTCGCCCAACTGCTCGACGCGGCCGAGCTGGTCCGCATGGATCATCCCGGTGTCAGGATCCTGTGCACGCTCGACGACCTCGGACAGTGCGCGTACACGAGCATGCACGCCACCCTCGGCCTGGTCGACGACGACGGCACCGACCACGACGACCCCGTCGCCTCCCACCACTTCGACAACAACGCCGTCGCCCGGATCGCCGCGCTGCTCGACAACCCGGCCGCCCGCGTCCCCTGGGAAGCCCTGCGCGACACCCGCAACGCCTCCGAGGACGAACTCACCGCCCTCGTCACCGCCAACCGGTCCCCCGACCGCGTGGTCGACGACGTGGTCCTGATCCAGCGCGTCCCGGTCGACCGCGACGACCTCGCCATCGCCGGCATCCCCAACGGCTATTTCGCCGACGACTGGTCCACCTACGACAACCACACCGTCATCCGCCGCATGGCCACCCACGGCTACCGTCACCTCGCCATCGGCGCCTCCCTCCTCGCCTTCGCCCGCCCCACACCCCCCACTCCCGAACAAGCCGCCGCCCTGGTCACCGACCTCACCCACCTCTACGGCTCCCCCACCGCCATCGCCTGGCACGAACTGGCCGTCCAACTCCCCACCCAACGCCACCTCATCCTCGGCTACGCCGAAAACTACGCCGACGCCCTCACCACCGACACCGAGGGAGCCTCGGGCCAGCCGTAGGCAGCGGGTGCCCGCGACTCCGGACACCCACTCGCCGATCGCTATCGCACTGGATCGAGACCTGGCCGACCGAACGCGACAGCCGTCGGCTTCGAGGTGACGCTCGACCACACGGTCCATGCCAGCCAGACCATGCCGACGCCGGCGACGACGTGGCCGACGCGGACCACCGGGGCGGGGAGCAGGAACGTCAGGCAGAGGACGGATAAACCGACGGTGTAGAGGATCGCGGCTGTGCGAGGGACTGCCGCGCTCCGCAGCAGGGCCGCGCCGAAGAGCAGGGTGCCGGTCAGGGCAAGGATCGCGGTGGCGAGGAAGGCGGATTTGGCTGGGGTGGTAAGCAATTCGTCCACGACCGGTTTGTCCAGATACACCAGGACGAAATTCTTGGCGAAAGCTACGCCGGCGAAATAACCGAAGCCGAGAAACTGGGTGGCGAAGGCAAGCGCCCCGAAACGGCCGAGGCGCTGGTGCAGCAGGGCGTACAGCGCCACCAGCAGACCGATTCCGAACGGGACGGCGGTGCCGTTGAGGACCTGGGTGAGCGGTGTCTTGCCGTCGGCGACCAGTTCGCAGGCGCCGGCGAGGGCGATCGATGCGCCACCGATCAGGCCGCTGATGCCGCCGAGGCGAAGTAGTGCTCGTGTGTCCATGTCGAAATCCCTTCTCGATGTTGTGGTCGACGGTAGGAATCCGGTGGTCACGGCGGTAAGTGCCGGGCGACCCATGACTTTCGGCTACATTCGCCGCGCGGCCCTGTCCGTGTGCCGGATCGGCCCATAAGCTCGGGAAATGCATCGACCGCGCGCACTGACCTGGGTGGCGTGTTTCCTCTACGTCTCGGTGTTGCTCGCCGGACTCGCGGTCGCCTCGACCGCTCCCGTCGAACCTGTCCGGCTCAGTGCTTTCGCCGGGGCCCTCGTTGTCGCCTGTGTGCTGGAAATCGTCGAAGGGCGGTTCACGCCCAGCGCGGCATCCCGGGGGCCAGGCACGCAGGCGATCGCGGTCGCCGGGCTCATCGTCCGTGCCGGCCTCTACACGCTGATCACCGCGCTCGACAGCAGCGGCAACGCGAAAGTCCTGTTCGTCCTGGTCCCGCTGACCGCGTATTTCACGGTCGGACATCGAGTGGCATACGCACTCGCCGGTGGCGGGCTGCTGCTCGCCGGGGTCCTCGTCCTCGGGCAACCCGCGGTGCGCGACGATCCCGAAGCCCTCTCGGATCTGCTGATGCTCACGATCGGCGTCGTCTTCGCGCTCGCGATCGCGGTGATCGCCGAACGTGAGGAGGCCGGGCGGCGGCGTGCCGAGACGCTGGTCACCGAACTGACCGACGCACACGTCCGGCTGCGTGAGTACGCCGACCAGGCGGTGTCGCTTGCCACCGTCGCCGAGCGCACCCGAATCGCCCGCGATATCCACGACAGCGTCGGCCACCACCTCGTGGTCACCGCGATCCAGCTCGAGAAATCCGCCGCCTACCGAACGCTGGACACCTCCGTCGCCGACCGAGCACTGGCCGAGGGCCGCAATTCCGTCCGGCTCGCCCTCGACGAGGTCCGTCGCGCGGTCGGCCATCTGCGCGGCGACACTACGCAGTTCACCCTCGCGACCTCGCTGAAAGCCCTCGCGGCCCGACTCGACGACCCCGCCTTCGCCGTGACTCTCGATGTCACCGGCACCGAGGACACCGTCGGCGAACCCGTCCGCCTCGCCCTGTATCTCGCCGCCCAGGAGGCGCTCACCAACGCCCGCCGCCACTCCGGCGCCACCACTGTCGCGGCCCGTGTCGACCTCGGCACGAGCGCCGCCGTCCTCGATATCGCAGACAACGGAACAGGTTTCGCGCCGGGCACGGTCGAAGGACAGGGACTGTCCGGGATGCGCGAACGTCTCGACATGGTCGGCGGCAACGTGCGGATCATGTCCGGCGCCAGGGGAACTCGCCTCCTCGCGACGATCCCGGCAGTGGCGCGATGACCGGCAGGTCGGACACCGTGCCAACCGTGCGGGTACTGATCGCCGATGACGAACGTCTCGTTCGCGAGGGGATCGCCGCACTGCTCGCCCTGCAGCCCGGTATCGAAGTGATCGGCACGGCCGAAAATGGTTCCGACGCAGTCGAACTCGCCACCGCGCTGACCCCGGACGTGGTGCTGATGGACGTGCGCATGCCCGGAGTGGACGGCGTCGAGGCGGCGACGCGATTGCGCGGCCTGGCGACGGTGCTGATGCTCACCACCTTCGACGACGACGGCTATATCGTCGCGGCCCTGCATGCGGGTGCGTCCGGCTATCTGCTCAAAGACCTCCCCGCCACCGAACTGGCCCAGGCGATCCGCCTCGCGCACGCGGGCGTCGATCAGTACTCCGCCGCCGTCACCACCCGCCTCGCCGCGATGGTCCGATCCCGCATCCCCCGCCCGACCATCGACCTCACCGACCGCGAAACCGACGTTCTGCGCCTCCTCGCCACCGGCGCCGCCAATCGCGAAATCGCCAGAGCCCTCTACCTCAGCGAGGGCACCGTCAAGAACCACATCTCGAGCATCCTCAACCGCCTCGGCGTCCGCGACCGCACCCAGGCCGCGATCTACGCCCACGAACAGGGCATCTTCTGAAAGCGCCGACGAGATCGAGGTAGGCGGTCACGGTCGCCTCAGGGACATCCGCATCCCGCGAGAGGCGTGCCCGGACGACCTCTGCCGGCTCCAAGTCGCTGTTCTGCAACCTCCAAGTCGCTGATTCTGCCAAATCACAGTGATCGGCACCACAGTTCTATCCCGGCCTTTCGCCCCCACCCCTGAACAAGCAGCAACCCACTGTTCGGCGAGTCGCAAGCACCACACCGTGTCACGATGGCCCGGTGCAGATCACTCTTTTCGAATCCGGCGAACCCGTTGGACGCAATCGTCTGGATTCGAACTCCGTCGCCCGACTGGACGAAGCCGGCGGATTCACGGATCGGTTCGACGCACTGGAGGCGTTGAGCGCAACGTACCCAGGCGCCGAGCTGCTGTGCACTCTCGACGACCTCGACCAGTGCGCCTATACGAGCATGCACGCTACCGGCAGACTCGAAGACGATCACAACCTCGCCGTCGACCGCGACGATCTCGCCATCGCGGGCATCCCGAACGGCTATTTCACCGTCGACTGGAACATCTTCGCCGGGGCAGACGAACGTGGGCCCGTCCGAAATGGACGGGCCCACCTTCGAATTGTTCAGTGCCCGAACAACTTCGGGCGAAAGATCACCAGCCGCGCTCGGCGAGGCGGTGGGGCTGGGGGATTTCTTCGACGTTGATGCCGACCATGGCTTCGCCCAGGCCGCGGGAGACCTTGGCCAGCACGTCCGGGTCGTCGTAGAAGGTGGTGGCCTTGACGATGGCGGCGGCGCGCTGTTCGGGGTTGCCGGACTTGAAGATGCCGGAGCCGACGAAGACGCCTTCGGCGCCGAGCTGCATCATCATGGCGGCGTCGGCGGGGGTGGCGATGCCGCCCGCGGTGAACATGACGACGGGGAGCTTGCCGGTCTGGGCGACCTCGCGGACCAGTTCGTAGGGGGCCTGCAGTTCCTTGGCGGCCACGAACAGTTCGTCCTCGGACAGCGAGGTCAGGCGGCGGATCTCGCCGCGGATGGTGCGCATGTGGGTGGTGGCGTTGGAGACGTCGCCGGTGCCTGCTTCACCTTTCGAGCGGATCATGGCCGCGCCTTCGGTGATGCGGCGCAGGGCCTCGCCGAGGTTGGTGGCGCCACAGACGAAGGGGACGGTGAAGTTCCACTTGTCGATGTGGTTGGCGTAGTCGGCGGGGGTGAGGACCTCGGACTCGTCGATGTAGTCCACGCCAAGGCTCTGCAGGATCTGCGCCTCGACGAAGTGGCCGATGCGGGCCTTGGCCATCACGGGGATGGAGACCGCGGCGATGATGCCGTCGATCATGTCCGGGTCGCTCATCCGGGACACGCCGCCCTGGGCGCGGATGTCGGCGGGCACCCGCTCGAGCGCCATCACGGCCACGGCGCCGGCGTCTTCGGCGATCTTGGCCTGCTCGGCGTTGACCACATCCATGATCACGCCACCCTTGAGCATCTCGGCCATGCCGCGCTTGACGCGGGCGGTGCCGACGGTGTTGGTGGTCTCAGGCGTAGTCACGAATGTCTCCTGTGTCATGGGCGCCAATCAAGTCGCTCGGGTACGGGTTCACCGTCGATTCTAGAGCTGCCCGAATTCGGGCTTCATAGCCAGTTGAGCACGACTGGCCTTCTTACGACCAGCGGCGATGCGGAACCCGCTGCCAGCTGGCCTTGCCCGCTCAGCGGATCGAGCGGACCACGTGTTCGGTGTCGTCCTCCGCGGCGGTCACGGCTTCGGCGAGCAACTCGTCGAGGTGGTAGGGGTACACGGCCTCGCCCTTGGCGTCGAGCGCGCGGATGTCGTCGGCGGTGCACCAGCGGTGGTCGGTGATCGTGCGGCGTTCCAGGGCGTCGAGGTCGGCGGGGCGCCATTCGAAACCCGGGGAGCGCAGGGTGAAGAACAGTTCTTCGGAGCGAATGAGTTCGCCGTTGAACGGAAACACCGCGACGCGACGCCACAGCGGGCCGCGCAATGACGAGGGGTCGACGCGCTGGCCGGTTTCCTCGTAGGTTTCGCGGACGGCCGCATCACGCAGATTCTCCCCCGGTTCGACGCCGCCGCCGACGGTGAACCAGAAGGCGACCTCGGGGATCATCGGGTCGTGGCCGCGCAGCAGCAGCACGCGGTCCTGCTCATCGAGCAGGACCACCCGCGCGGAGGTGCGGGTGGTGTGGACGACGAGGCCGGTGGCGGCGGCGGGGGTCGCGCGTTCGGTGATCTCGAAGTAGTGCGGCAGCGGGGCGGTGCCGCCGAGTTGCAGGATGCGCACGGGTCGGCGGGTGCGCAGGGCGAGGGTGTCGCGGACGGCGTCGTTGTGGAAGCGGCGCGCGATCAGCACGCGGGCCTCGGCATCGGCGAGTTCGGCGACCAACTGGGGTCGCAGGTGGTCGATGTCGACGAGTGACAGCGCGGCGGAGAGCTGGTTTTCGACCGTTTCCCGGTCGCTGCGGTCGACGCGTTCGGCACGATCGGCGAGTGCGGCGAGCTGGGCGGCCCGTTCGGCCCGGCGCGGATCGGTGCTCACCGGTCCGGCCTCGGACATGGCCACCGCGCGCGCCACCACCGCACGCCGGGCCAGGGCCGCGTCGAGGGCCTGCCAGGACTGATCGGAGCGCACGTGCAGCCGGTCGAGGCGGTTAGCGGTGGAGTAGGCCCACACGCCGAGGGCGAGTACGAGCAGCGCGATCAGCCCGAGAACGAGGACCGTGGTCGCGGAGAAGGTGATCATCCGGCGGCCCGCACCCGGTTGTCACCGACGGTGACGGTCTCGTACACGCGCAGGATCTGTTCGGCCACGACCGGCCAGTCGTAGCTCGCGACCACCTGGGTCGCGGTGCTGACCAGACGTTCGCGGGTCTCGTCGTCGGTGAGCAGCGTGTCGATCGCAGTGGCCAGCGCGTCGGAGTCGCCGATCGGGGTGAGCACGCCGGCTGTCCCGTCGCGCAACACGCGCCGGAACGCATCGAGTTCGCTCGCGACCACGGGAGTGCCCGCCGCCATCGCCTCGATCAGGATGATGCCGAAACTCTCGCCACCCAGGTTCGGCGCGACGTACACATCGGCACTGCGCAGCGCGGCAGCTTTCTCCTCATCGGAGACCTGCCCGAGGAACCGCAGGTGCCCCGCGTGCTCGCCTGCTTCACGCCGCAGCCGCTCCTCGTCACCGCGCCCGACGATGAGGATCTCCACGTCGGGGTGGTGTTCGATGAGCGCGGGAAGCGCGCCGAGCAGCACGTCCATGCCCTTGCGCGGTTCGTCGTAGCGGCCGAGGAACAGCACCGTACGGCCCGCGCGCGGATACCCGTCCAGTGGCTCACCGCGCGCGAACGCCGACACATCGACACCGTTGGGGATCTCCACCGCATCGGATCCGAGCGCCTCGACCTGCCAGCGCCGGGCCAGCTCGGACACGGCGATCCGCCCGCTGATCTTCTCGTGATATGGGCGCAGCACTCCCTGAAAAGTGCTGAGCACCAACGACTTCGTGGTCGAGGTGTGGAAGGTTGCCACGATGGGACCTTCGGCGATCTTGAGCGCCAGCATCGACAGACTGGGGGCGTTGGGTTCGTGGATGTGGAGCACGTCGAAGTCGTTGCTGTCGATCCAACGGCGAATCCTGGTGTAGGCCATGGGGCCGAACGACAGTCGCGCCACCGACCCGTTGTAGGGAATCGCGACCGCGCGACCCGCCGAGACGACGAAATCCGGCAGCGGTGTGTCGTCGGAGGCGGGGGCGAGCACGCTCACCTTGTGCCCGCGTTCGATGAAGACACGGGCCAGCTCGACCACATGCGCCTGCACACCGCCGGGAACGTCGAACGAATACGGGCAGATCATCCCGATCTTCACCGCTGGCCACCCGCCTGCTGCGCGCTGATCCGCGACAGGCGTTCGGATGACAGATCGCCTTCCCAGAGCGGCTGTAGCATGTGCCAGTCGGCCGGGTGTTGGGCGATGTTCGCCGCGAAAGCATCGGCCAGCAGCTGCGTCGCCGCCGCCACGCCGCCGGAAACATCCAGCGGCGCATCGACTTTCAGACCCCAGCCCTCGGTGCCGTCGGCTTCGGTGGTGAACCAGGCATGGACGGGCATGAGCGCGGCACCGGTCTCGATGGCCAGTTTGGCCGCGCCCGCAGGCATCCAGGTGCGTTCGCCGAAGAAGTCGACGGGCACGCCTTTTCCGGTGAGGTCGCGTTCGCCCATCAGGCAGACGACCCGGTTCTCGCGCAACCGCTGCGTGAGCGGGACGAAGGGTGGCTGTTCGCCGCCGGTCAGCGGGAACACTTCGAAGCCGAGGCTTTCGCGATAGGCGACGAACCGTTCGAACAGCGATTCCGGTTTGAGCCGTTCGGCCACGGTGGTGAAGGTGTCGTAGTGCTGCACCAGCCACACCCCGGCCATGTCCCAGTTGCCCGAGTGCGGCAGCACGAAGATGACACCGCGGCCCTGTTCGAGGCTGGCGTCGAGGTATTCCAGGCCGTCGACGTGGTAGTCGATGGCAGCGTGGTCCATCGACGGCAGTCGGAAGGCCTCACGCCAGTAACGGGCATAGGAGCGCATGCTCGCCCGCATCAGCTCGTCGGGCACCTGATCGGCGGGCACACCGAGGACGCGAGACAGGTTGCGCCGCAACTGTTCCGGGCCACCGTCCTTCACCGCACGGTCGGCACCGAAGTTGAAAACCTTGCGCGCCAACCCTTCCGGTGCCGAACGCACCAGACGCCAGCCCGCGGCATAGCCCCAGTCGCTCAGCTGATCTTTGAGACTCACGATGCCTCCTGCTGCGGTGCGGGCGGAATGACCACCCTGGCACCCGGCGAATTACGCACGGCCAGCACCCGCTGGAACACCGTCACAATGCTCAGCACCGCCAGCACCCACATCGCCACATAGATGGCCCAGGTCAGCCAGCCGATCCCCCAGTGCCCGCCGATGCCGGTGAGCCCGGTGCCGACCAGCACGAGAACCAGGCGATCCGGGCGTTCGATCAGCCCGCCGTCCGCTGACAGTCCGCTCGCCTCGGCGCGAGCCTTGGCATAGGAGATCACCTGCGAGGTCACCAGCACGACCAAGGTGACCGCGAACAGTTCCCTGCTGTGCTCGTGATAGACCGCCCACCAGGCGAGCCCACCGAAGATCGCGCCGTCGGCCACCCGGTCACAGGTGGCGTCGAGGACCGCGCCGTACTTCGTACCGCCGCCGCGGGCGCGCGCCATCGCGCCGTCGAGCATGTCGAACATGACGAACAACCAGATGACCAGCGTTCCCCAGAACAGGTGCCCGGAGGGAAACAGGGTCACCGCGGCGGCGATCGTCGCAGTGGTGCCGATCAGTGTCATCGCGTCCGGGGTGAGCCCCGTCCCGACGAGCGCTTTGCCCAGCGGCGCAGTCGCTTTCGCGAACGTCTGGCGGCCGAAGAAGCTGAGCACGGTCTTTATTCCTCCTGCAACCTGCGGGACACCCGCACCCGATCGGCTGCGAAGTGTGCGGCTTCGCGATGGTCACACATCTACGCCTCCCATGCCTCCGCCAGCAGCTGCCGCGTCTCGCGCAACAACTGAGGCATCACCTTCACCCCGCCGACCACGGTGATGAAGTTCGCATCCCCGCCCCAGCGCGGCACGATGTGCTGGTGCAGGTGGTCGGCGAGCGAACCACCGGCCACCCCACCGAGATTGAGACCCACGTTGAATCCGGCAGGCCGCGAGACCTGCTTCATCACGCGAATGGCCCGCTGCGTGAAGGCCATCAGTTCCGCGCTCTCGGCGGGCGTGAGGTCCTCCAGGTCGGCTACCCGGCGGTACGGCACCACCATCATGTGCCCTGGGTTGTACGGGTACAAGTTGAGCACGGCGTAAACATTCTCGCCGCGGGCGATGATCAGGCCGTCTTCGTCCGACATCTTGGGGATATCGGTGAACGGATGCCCGGTCGCGTCCTTGGGTTTGACCTCACCGGTGATGTAGGACATCCGGTACGGCGTCCACAGCCGCTGCAGGCGATCGGGCTGCCCCGCGCCGGCGTCGACGATCTCACCGGCGCCGGGGGCGATGGGCTCGCTCATGAGGAGACCTTGACGATCTCGAACCCCTCCGCGGTGGGCGAGGCGTTCTCCCGGTTGCGGACCCAGGCGGTGATGGTGGCGATCGCGTCGGCGACCGGCACGGTGTTGACCTGGGTGCCGTCGCGGAACCGGAAGCTCACCGCGTCGGCTTCGACGTCGCGCGCGCCTGCCAGGAGCATGAACGGCACCTTCTGCGCGGTCTGGTTGAAGATCTTCTTCTGCATACGATCGTCGCTGCGGTCCACCTGAGCCCGCACGCCCGCGTCACGCAGCTGCTCGATCACCGAATCCAGGTGCGGGGCAAAGTTTTCCGCGACCGGGATGCCGACGACCTGCACCGGCGACAGCCACGCGGGGAACGCACCGGCGTAGTGCTCGGTGAGCACGCCGAAGAAGCGTTCGATCGAGCCGAACAGGGCGCGGTGGATCATCACCGGACGCTGCTTGGTGCCGTCGGAGGAGGTGTATTCGAGGTCGAACCGGTCGGGCAGGTTGAAGTCGAGCTGCACGGTCGACATCTGCCAGGTGCGGCCCAGCGCGTCCTTGACCTGCACGGAGATCTTCGGGCCGTAGAACGCGGCGCCGCCCGGATCGGGCACCAGATCCAAACCCGAAGCCTCAGCGACCTTTTCGAGGGTTTCGGTGGCCTCGGCCCACAGCTCGTCCGAACCCACGTACTTCTTCGGGTCCTTGGTGGACAGCTCGAGGTAGAAGTCGTCGAGGCCGTAGTCCTTCAGCAGGCCGAGGACGAACTGCAGGGTGCTGGTGAGCTCGGCGTGCATCTGCTCTTTGGTGCAGTAGATGTGCGCGTCGTCCTGGGTCATGCCGCGCACGCGGGTCAGGCCGTGCACCACGCCGGACTTCTCGTAGCGGTACACCGAACCGAATTCGAACATGCGCAACGGCAATTCGCGGTAGGAGCGGCCGCGCGCCCGGAAGATCAGGTTGTGCATCGGGCAGTTCATCGGCTTGACGTAGTAGTCCTGGCCGGGCTTGCGCACGGTGCCGTCTTCGTTGAGCTCGGCATCCAGGTGCATGGCCGGGAACATGCCGTCCTTGTACCAATCGAGGTGCCCGGAGGTCTCGAACAGCGCGCCCTTGGTGATGTGCGGGGTGTTGACGAACTCGTAGCCCGCCTCGATGTGGCGCTGGCGCGAGTACTCCTCCATCTCCTTGCGGATGATGCCGCCCTTGGGGTGGAACACCGGCAGGCCCGAACCGAGCTCGTCGGGGAAGGAGAACAGGTCCAGTTCGAGGCCGAGCTTGCGGTGGTCGCGGCGCTCGGCCTCGGCCAGCAGCTCCAGGTAGGCGTCCATCGCCTCGGTGGATTCCCACGCGGTGCCGTACACGCGCTGTAGGTCCTCGCGGTCCTGGTCGCCCCGCCAGTAGGCGGCCGAGGATCGGGTCAGCTTGAAGGCGGGGATGAACTTGGTGGTGGGGATGTGCGGGCCGCGGCACAGGTCACCCCACAGCTTTTCACCGGTGCGCGGGTCGAGGTTGTCGTAGATGGTCAGCTCGTTGCCGCCGACCTCCATGATCTCGGGATCGTCGATGCCGGACTTGTCGCTGATCAGCTCGAGCTTGAACGGCTCGTTGGCCAGTTCGACGCGGGCGTCGTCGACCTCGACGACACGACGCGAAAAGCGTTGCGCGCCTTTGACGATCTTCTTCATCCGGGATTCCAGCTTGGCCAGATCCTCGGGGGTGAAGGGCTTGTCGACCTGGAAGTCGTAGTAGAAGCCGTCCTTGATCGGCGGGCCGATGCCGAGTCTGGCGTCGGGGAACTCCTGCTGCACGGCCTGGGCCAGCACGTGTGCGGCCGAGTGCCGGATCACGCTACGTCCGTCCTCGGTGTTCGCGGCGACCGGCTCGACGTCGACGTCTTCTTCCGGGATCCACGACAGATCCTTGAGCGCACCGTCGACATCGCGCACGACCACGATCGTGTCGGGTCCCTTGGTGGGCAGGCCCGCTTCCCGCACCGCTGCGCCCGCGGTAGTCCCCGCCTGCACCCGGACGAGAGCGACTGGACGGATGGGTGCAGAGGTGGTCACGGGAATGTTCTCCTTGACATCGTGGGCCGGGTCGATCCGGCCGTTCGCGCGCAGGGTCCTTCCTGCGTCGCCCATGCTATCGGGACCGCCGACAGGCCGTGACGATGGACCTACGACCGCGTGTTGGTGAACGACAGCGCAGATTCGCGTCGGCAACGGTGAGGCGACCGCGCTTTCCGGCCGAACCAGCGTCGAGCGCAATCCGCCACGCCGCCTACGATCCCGTCGTTCCGCGTGGCCGAGAGCGTCGTTTCAGAGCCGGGCCCGCGCGGCGGCGGCGAGGCGTTCCGCGCGATCGGCGGGCGCGCGTTTCGGACAGCTGGTGCACATTTCCCGACCCGGCGCCTCGTAGACCAGGCAACACGAGGCGCGACGAACGAACGTGCGGCCTTCGACAGTGACGAATCGCGGGGTCGGCAGGCGCGAGCCCACATCCGCCGCCAGCCGGGTCGCCGCCTCCGGGGAGCCCGCATCCAAGGCTCGGTTGCCTATTGCATCGGCGACGACCGCCCACAACGAGGGTGCCCCGGCCCCGGAAACAGCCGCGACCTGGGAGATCACGGTGGTCAAGGTGTCGCGCAGGGCGGTCGCGACCTCGTCGTCCGCTGCCGCACCGCTCTCGCCGCCGACGTCCGAGCGCACAGATCGCCCGTTGGCGTCGACCGGCACCCGGCGGAACCGCACGTGCTCGACACCACCGTCCGGGCGGACCACACAGTCGAATTCGCCGAGCGCGGCGACCGGAGCCGGGGTGCCTGCCGCGTAGGCGACGGCGATCTGCTCGACCAGCGTCGAGGCGACCATGCACCACCACAGCGTGCCCGCGACTCTCGGCACATCGGTGCCCCAGGTGTGGCTCATCGCGTCGATCTTGGCGGCGACCCAGCCCGGGTCGGTGAGGAGGTGGCCGGGAGCGGTGCTCACGACATCAGGGGACTGCGTAACCATGACCAATCGACTCCGATCCACCCTGCGACCATCGAAAACGTACCGAGCAGCCACAACGTCACCATGACGAGGGCGAAGGTACCCACCGCGCCGAGCACCTTGATGAACCAGCCGCGCGAGGTGTACCAGTCCATGACGATCCGGTACTTGCCGCGCACCCAGGTCAGGGCGTGATGGGCCCAGGTGAACTCGGTGGCCAGGATGCCGAATCCCGCGAACACCAGCGCCCAGCCGGGTCCGGGGTACGGGATCGTGATGATCCCGATCAGCAGTACCAGTCCGCCGACCACGCCGACGACGATGCGGTAACCGAGCTCGAGGGTAGGGCGATGCGCGAGGCCTTCGCGGAAGGCGCGCCAGCGCTCCTTGAAAGCGGCGAACCGCCCCGATCCGGCGGAATCGGTGTCCGCGGGATCGGAGCGGTCGGTGACGCTGTCGGCTGCGGTCGGATCGCTGGTCATCGTTCCAGCCTACGAGTCCGACCGTCGGCGGTCGCGGCGTCGTTATCCGGTGACGACCGGCGTGGCGTGATCGTCGATGGCCGCGACCCCGTCGACGGTCACCGACAGCACCCGCGCACCCGCGATATCGAAGAACAGCCCCGACAGCTCGAGCCCACGTTCGGCAACGGCACGCCGCACGGCGGGGTTGCGGCTCAAGGTCTCGAGCTGCACGGCGACGTTGACCATGCTCAGCTGATCCACCTCGCTGTACCCCGCTTCCCTGGCCGCGGCGGCCACCGGGTGACCCGCGCGGAACCGTTGCAGCGTCGGCTCGGCGTGGCGCAACCAGGAACCGAGCCCACCGCCCGCATCGGCGGCGGAGTGGACCGCTTTCATCGCCCCGCACGAGGAGTGCCCGCAGACCACCACCGTGCGGACGGCAAGGGAGTCCAGCGCGAAGGTCAGCGCCGCTTCGACCGAATCGTCGCCGCTGACCGGCACCAGGTTGCCGACATTGCGCACGGTGAACAGGTCACCGGGGCCGCTGTTGGTGATCACATTGGGCACGATCCGCGAATCCGAGCAGGTGAGGAAGAACGAATCCGGATCCTGATGCGCCCCGTCCAGGTGCGGGCGCACCACGTGGGCGTGGCTGCGATGGAAGGCCGCGACGCCCGCGGTCACCGCCGCACCACCGGATTTCTGATGCCGCCACGGGCGCAGCATGTCGTCGATGGCGGCGCGCGCGAACCCGCGGGTGGGCGGCGAGGCCGGGGTGGCTGCCATCTTGGCGTGCCCGATTTCGACGAAATCGATACGGCCGCCGGTGCTGTCGTGTTGACGCTGCCAGTCCTCGATCGCCTCGAACGCGGCGTGGTCGAGGAAGTCGACGGTCATCTCGACCGTCACATCGACTCCTGCGGGCACCTTCGCCAGTTCAGCCGACAGTGTCGGCAGGGCGAGGAAGGTGCACGAGCCGTCGATGTGGACCTGCCAGGTGCCGTCGGGCAGCGGTGCCGCCTCCACCCGCACGCGCACGACCCGCCACAGCAGCAGACCGAACGCCAGCGCCAACCCGATGATCACGCCTTCGAGTAGATTGGTGAACACCACGCCGAGCACGGTCACCACATAGACCAGCAGGTCACCGGTGCGGCGCGCGAGCCGGATGTGGGCCAGCTTCACCAACTGCGTGCCGATCACGATGAGCAGCCCGGCCAGCGCCGCCTTGGGAATCTGTTCCACCAGCCCGACCAGCGCGACCGAGAACAGCAGAATCCAGAGTCCGTGCATCACCGTCGAGGCCCTGGTTCGGGCGCCCGCTTGCACATTGGTGGCGCTGCGCACGATCACGCCGGTGATCGGCAGCCCACCGACCAGGCCGGACAGAACGTTCGCGGTGCCCTGGCCGATCAGTTCCCGATCGAAACCGGTGCGCGGACCGGTGTGCATCTTGTCGACGGCCACGGCCGAGAGCAGGCTCTCCACGCTGGCGATCAAAGCGATGGTCAGCACCATCATGGCGACGGCGGTCCAGTTACCCGACGGCAGTTCCGGCAGGCCGAGCGCGTCGAAGACCGACCCGTTCAGCTCGATGCGTTCGACATCGGACAGGCCCAGCGAGAGTACGGTGCCCACGAGCACCGCGACCAACGGGCCCGGTACCGCGCGCAGCTTCGGCGGGACGTACTTCCAGCCGAGCATCACCGCGATCACCACGGCGCCGACGATCGCGTCGTCACCGTGCAGCGACAGCAGCTGTCCGGGCAGTTCGATCAGGTTGCGCAGCGCGGTGCTGTGCGAGGAACCGCCGAGCAGCACGTGGATCTGCTGCAGGGCGATGGTGATGCCGATCCCGGCCAGCATGGCGTGCACCACCACCGGCGCGACGGCGAGTGCGGCCCGCGCAATTCGACTGAGCCCGAACAGGATCTGCAGCACACCGGCGGTGACCACGATGAAACAGGTGACACCCCAACCGAATTGTGCGATGGATTCGGCGACGACCACGGTAAGGCCGGCGGCGGGACCGCTCACCTGCAGGACCGACCCGCCGAGCAGGCCCGCGACCACACCGCCGATCACGGCGGCGATGAGACCCGCGGCGATCGGCGCACCGGAGGCGACGGCGATGCCGAGCGAAAGGGGCAGTGCCACCAGGAAAACCACGATGGAGGCGGGGAGATCGTGACGCAGCAGCGTCTGTTGCCACGCGGGGCGGGGCGATTCATCCGTGCGGGGCGGGGCAAGGTCGTTCTCGACAGACATGACTCTCCTTCGCCGACTCCCGGCGCTGGTTTCGAGCAATCCAGCGCCGAGGCCGATCATCACGGGGACGGTGGTGAAGCAAAGGGGGCGAGCAAGAGACCGGTGCGACGGCGAACCGGCTGCTGATGGATCCAACCTATTGGTAAAGAATTGGCAAAGCCAGTGTGCCGCAGAAACAGTGGGTCTCGCCATAACGCCTGGCAGTCTGTGGTGTGACCCACAACCACCCGGGTTTACACCGGTTCGGCGGCGATCTCGCGCGTCTCGTCGAACCCGGAGATCCCGTCGGCGTTGATCTCGATCACCCGCGCGGTCGCCAGGTCGAAGAACAACCCGGTCACCGCGACACCGCGTTCGGCCATTCCGGCACGGATCGCGGGGTAGTCGACGAGGGTCTGCACCTGGCGGGCGACGTTGACCATGCCGAGTTGGTCGACCGGGCCGAAGCCCGCGAGTGCGGCGGCCGCCGCGACGGGATGGCCCGCGTGGAACTCGGCCAGGGTCGGTTGGGCGTGCGCGAGCCAGTCGTCCAGGCCGGGCCCGGCTTGGACCTGCCCGTAGAGGGCTTCCATCGCACCGCAGCCGCTGTGCCCGCACACCACCACCGAGCGCACGTCGAGTTTGTCGAGCGCGTAGATCAGCGCGGCCTCGACCGAGACGTCGCTGCCACCCACCGGGACCAGGTTGCCGACATTGCGGACGGTGAACAGGTCGCCGGGGCCGCTGTTGGTGATGATGTTGGGCACGATCCTGGCGTCGGCGCAGGTGAGAAAGAAGGTGTCGGCGTCGGGGCGGTCGCGAAGGCCGTGCAGGTGCGGGCGCAGCAGGTGCGCGGGCCCGCGGTGGTAGGCGGCGATGCCCGCGGTGATGGCGTCGCCGGTCCCGCCGGTGCGGCGCCACGGCCCGATCGCCTCGTCGATCACCTTGCGTGACTGACCACGTTCGGGTGGTGCGGCGTCGGCGCGGGCCATGCGCGCGGTGCCCATTTCGACGAAATCTACGGTATCACCGGCGAATTCGCGTTGGTCGGCCCATTCGGCGATGGCCTCGCTGGCCGCGTGGTCGAGGAAGTCGACGGTCATCTCCACCGTCACGTCGACACCGGCGGGGACCTCGGCCAGTTTCGCCGAGAGTTTCGGGAGGGCGAGGAAGGTGCAGGAGCCGTCGATGGTGACCAGCCAGCGCGACGATCCCGGCACCGGTGCGGCGGTGATCGTCACCTTGACCACCCGCCACAGCAGGACGGCGAAGGCCAGCGCGAGCCCCATCACCACACCTTCGAGGAGATTCGCGAAGACGACCCCGGCGACCGTGACGACATAGACCAGCAGGTCACCGGTGCGCAGCGCCCGTTTGATGTGGGCGAGTTTCACCAACTGCATGCCGATGACGATAAGCAGTCCGGCCAGCGCGGCCTTCGGGATCTGTTCCACCACCCCGACCAGTACCACCGAGAACACCAGAATCCAGATGCCGTGCAGCACAGCGGAAGCCCTGGTGAGCGCCCCGGCCCGAACGTTGGTGGCGCTGCGCACGATCACGCCGGTGACCGGCAGCCCGCCGATCAGGCCCGACAGCAGGTTGGCCGAACCCTGGCCGAGCATCTCGCGGTCGAAGTCGGCGCGCTGCCCGTTGCGCATCCGGCCGACGGCCACCGCCGAGAGCAGGCTTTCCACGCTGGCGATGAGCGCGATGGTGAGCACCGTGAACACCACATGCCACCACGCCCCTGTCGGCACCTGCGGCAGGGTCATCGAGTCGAACAGGGAGGCGTTCAACACAATTCGCTCGATCTCGGTGGGCAACACCATCGCCAGCCCGGCACCGGCGAGGATCGCGACCAGCGGCGCCGGGACGAGGCGGATCTTGGTCGGTAGGTACTTCCAGCCGAGCAGGATCGCCATGACCGCGGTGCCGACGACCACATCACCCCAGCGCGCGTCACGCAGCTGGGCGGGCAGCGCACTCAGATTGGCCAGGCTCGAGCTACCCGACACCCCACCCAGCAGAACCAGAAGTTGTTGTAGCGCAATGGTGATGCCGATACCGGCGAGCATCGCGTGTACCACCACCGGCGCCACGGCCAGCGCCGCGCGGGCGATCCTGCTGAGCCCGAACAGGATCTGCAACACACCCGCCACGGCGACGATGAAACAGGTTGCTCGCCAACCGAACTGCGCGATCGTCTCAGCGACCACCACGGTCAGCCCCGCCGCGGGCCCACTGACCTGCAACGGCGAACCGCCCAGCAGTCCGGCCACCACACCACCGACAACCGCGGCGATCAACCCGGCGGCCACCGGTGCGCCCGAGGCCACGGCGATACCGATCGAGAGCGGTAGCGCCACCAGGAACACCACCACGGACGCGGGAAGATCGTGTCGCAGAACAGCTTTCCATCGGGGGCCCTGAGCATTGTCGGTAGCCATCATTCTCCTTCGCCGCGAGCGGACTCGGCGGTTCATCGGTCGAACATGCACTGGCAATAGAGGCGAACGGCTTCGTGGAGCTCTGACTCAAAACGCGAAGACCGCGACAATGGTAAAGAACTCCTCAAGCGCTAGGAAAGCCTTTCGGCGAGATTGTGATCAATCGCGGCCGATTTGTGATATCAGTCACATAGCAGACTGTCGGCCAACCGGCGTTGGGTCGCCCGGTCGAGACCGGCGCCGGTCGCCCAGGCCGCGGGGCCGCCGTACTCGGTGTCGAGGTGGGTCAGGAACTGGCGCATGGTGGTGGCTTCGGCGGCGAAAACCCAGGCAGGCACCCGGTTGTCCGGTCGTGGGCCGCGGGCCCGCAGCGCCGCGAGGTTCGGGGTGGTCGCGGCGTAGTCGGCGATGATGTCGTCGGTGCGCACCCCGACGACGGCGAGCAGCAGGGCGACCACCACGCCGGTGCGGTCCTTGCCCGCGGCGCAGTGGATCAGCGCGGGCAGGTGCCCCGAGGTGGCGAGCAGGCGCAGCACGGCGGCGATGTTCTCGCCGCTGTGCTCGAGGTATTCGCGGTAACGATCGAACAGGCTCGAGTCGGGTGCGACTTCGGTGAGGTCGAGGCGTACCCGGCTCGCGCCGTAGACGTGCAGGTTCCGGTAGGTCGCGACGGTGTCGACGATGGAACCTGTTCCGTCGGTGACGGTTTCGTCCGGTGCACGCAGGTCGACGATCGTGCGCAGCCCGCACTCGCCGAGCAGGAACGCCACATCACCGGCGTCCAGCCCGGTCAGCAGATCCGACCGCAACACCCGCATCCGGCGCACCTGCCGCCCGTCCACCGTGCGCAGCCCGCCCAGATCCCGCGCGTTCACCGCACCGCGCAGCGGCAGTTCGCGACCTGTCGAAGACGTCTCACCGTTGGTCATCGCATTCCGATCTCACAGGGTGGGTCGGATGCTCCTCCCTTCGCGCGCGCACCGCGTCAGCGATCACGAACATCGATGGCCGGATCGGTTCGTGCGATGGCGGTCGACAGCGGTGCTCGCGCCGCAGCGTGGCGAGATCCAGCGCGGGTGAAACGATCAGGAATCGAGAAGTTTCGAGGTCGGCGCCGTGGAAGCATTGTTTCTATGTGGATTCGACAGTTCCATCGTTGGCTGGCCGTCGGGTTTCTCGCGGCGGTTCTCATCACGGTGCTCGGGTTGGCGCTCAGCGGACCGGAATGGGTGGTTTACCTACCGCTGATTCCCCTGGCCGGACTGTTCCTGTCCGGTGCGCTGATGTTGGTGAAGTTCGTGCGCGGCCGGTCGGTCGCGGCGGCGTTCGGCGGGAGTTCCGGCCGCATCCGCCAGATACATCGATGGTCGGCGGTGATCTTCGTGGTCGCTGTGGTCGCCACCGTGATCGCGTTGGCCCAGCCGGAGCCGATCGTGTGGGTGTCGTATCTGCCGTTGATCCCGCTGGCCGGGCTCGTGCTGTCCGGTTCGGTCATGCTGGTGCGGGCGCGGCGCGGCCGGTAGGTCGGCGTCAGCCGATCTCGACCACACGCGCCCACTCGGGTGGGTTGTCCGGGATGTAGTCCGGGTCGTCGTGCCGCCATTGGCGCTCGCGGCGGAACAGTCCGACGACGGTTCGGCAGGCCGGTTGCTGCGACGGCCACGGTGTTTGACCGTCCGTGAGTGCCACGAGCACATCCGGGCGGGTGCGCAGGGCCTTGGTGAAGCCGGTGCGCAGGTCGGTGCCGCCACCGCCGACGAGCATCATGCCCTCGGCCTGGCACAGGGGGTGGGCGATGCGGGCCGCGGCATCGCAGGAGTAGACGGTGACCAGGTCGCGGCGGCCGCCGACGGCGCGGGTGATGGCGGCTACTTCGAGGAGGGCGCTGCCGAGTTCGTCGTCGCTGACCGAGCCCGAGGTGTCGATGACCACGCTCACCTTGGGTGGGGTGCGGCGCAGGCTCGGCAGGACGATGCCGGGCAGTGCCGCGGAGCGTCTGGCCGGGCGTCGGTAGGTGTAGTCCTCGCCGACGCCGGGGGCCGAGGCGGCCGCGCGCAGGGCCGCGCCGAGGAGGTCTCGCCAGGGTTGTGACGGGTGCAAGGCCTCGTTGGCCCAGCGTCGCCACCCCTGTGGTGCGTCGCCGGGGCGGCCGACGATGCCCTGCGCCACCAGGAACCGGACGCCTGCGCGCTGCTGTTCGCTGAGGCCGTCCGCGCCGTCAGGGCCCCATTCCCATTCGCGGTCCGATCCGTCCGCGCCGCTGCCGCAGTCGAGCCACGCCATGTCCTGTGTCTGCCACCCGAGGCTGAATTGGCCGAGGTAGTCCTCCATGAGTTGGCCTGGCGTCAGTCCGAGTGTGCTGGGCAGCACCGCGCCCGCGGGCTGGACCAAGCCGTCGCCGAACGCGTCGTCGTTGATCTCGGCGTCGGCGGCGATGTTCATGCGCAATCGCTCCCCCGGCCCGGTCAGGTCGTGGACGTGGGCGTAGTGGTCGCTGCGCGCGTGGTGCTCGCGCAGCAGGTGCGAAACCTCGTGCACCAGAATCGAAGCCAGCTCTTCCACGGGTGTGCAGTCGACGAACCTGGGCGATACATAGCACCGCCAGTATTTGTCCACGCCCATTGTCGGCGCGGTCGGCGACTCCACGATGTGCAGTGCGTACAGCGCGGTCGCCAGATACGGGCGGGCCGAAACCGCGTGCAGCCGTGCGGCATACAGCTTGTCGAAGTCCAGAGTGATGGTGTTCGCGGTCATCGGCCCACCTTGACGGCCACGCGGGCCGCGGCACGCTCGGCACTCTGTGACACCGACACCACCGCGGTGAGCTGTTCGATCGCCGCGGGTACCTCCCAGTCGTCGCGGCGCAGCGTGGCGAGGGTGGTCGCGGGAACCACCACCAGATCAGGGGCGCCGGTTTCTACGGCCTTGACCAGCAGCGACCATGCCGCGTCCCAGCGAGCCTTCTCCGGTCGTTTGCGGACCGCGGCCACGACACCGTCGAGCGCGGCCTGACGCAGGTCGCCCCGCACCGGCAGCTCGGCGGCGGCGGGATCGGCCAGCAACACCTCCGGGTCCGGCAGATCCATCCGATCGATGCTGGTCAGCAATTCGAAACCGGCGCCGTCGCCGACCGTGCCGCGGATCAGCTGCGACAGCACATCGCGACTCGCGTCCGCCGCGGTGGCGAAGGCGATCAGGCGCAGGGTCATCTCCCAGCTGCGCGGGGACGGCCACGGACCGCCGCGTCGGGTTTCGGTGGTCGGCATCTGATGCACGAGTTTCGGCCGTGCGGCGAGCAGTGTGCACACCGCCCGACGAGCGAAACCCACTGCCTCCGCGAACCTTTCAGGTGCGAGTCGGGGCAGGGTGGCGCGCGGCCATGTTCCACCGAGGCCGCGGACGACCACGTCGTGTTCGTGGGTCCACTGCAGGTGCACGAAACGGTTCGCCAGCGGCGGGCTCAGTTCCCAGCCGTCGGCCGCCGAGGAGCGCGGGTTGGCGGCGGCGACGATGCGCACGCCCGGCGGCAGTTCCAGTGCGCCGACGCGTCTTTCGAGAACCACCCGCAGCAGCGCGGCCTGCACGGCGGGCGGTGCGGTGGACAGTTCGTCGAGGAACAGCAAGCCGCGACCGGCGCGCACGAGTCGCACGGCCCAATCCGGTGGCGCCATCGGCACACCCTGGGTCGCGGGATCGTCGCCGACGATGGGCAGGCCCGAGAAGTCCGATGGTTCATGGACGCTCGCGATCACTGTGGTCAGCGGCAGGTCCAGTGACTCCGCGAGCTGGGTCAGGGCGGCGGTCTTGCCGATACCCGGCTCGCCCCAGAGGAGTACCGGTAGGTCGGCGGCTACAGCCAAGGTCAGCGCCTCCAGTTGGGTATTGCGACGCGGCTCTGTCTTCACCTCGCCGAGCAAGGTGAGGAGTTCGCCTGCGACGTCGAGCTGGGAGTCGGCGTATGCCGGGCGGAGAGTGTGAACAGTCATGTGTGAATCACCTTTGGGTTCAGAAGAATTGGACGGATCAGGAAGTGTTCGAGCTCGGGCTCGGCCGACGGATTACGAGTGCCACCCGGCGCGATCGCACGAGCGGGCCGGTTGACGCAGGGCCCCGCGACTCGCAGATCGGTCGGCCGTTGCGGCCAGGCGCCGATCAGTCGACCGGCGTTGGGCCGTGCGACCAGCACACGAAGTCGATGCGACCGCGCGTGACCGTGTCGACGACTCAGTGCAAGACGGCGTGCCTCGGACGCGCGCGGCGTCCCTTTCGGTCCTTCTGGTGGGCAGGGATGCGGCCGTGACCTGGCGCGGGTAGACCTGCCCGGAACAGCCCGTAGGTGATCCGTTGCCGCACAGCGTTTTCCAGGGCGTCCCGGAGTGGTCCGTCGCGGAGCACCGCGTCGGCACCGAGTCGGGCCTCGACGATGGCGAGGGCGCCGTCGATATCGCCGTGGTCGAGGCGGTCGCAGACGCCGACGAGCCAATCCGGTTGCCGCAGTGACCGGTCGATGGCTTGCAGACAGGGCATCGGGGTTCCGGTCAGGGCCGCGAGGAGTTCTTCGCGGCGGATTTCGGCGGGGTCGTGATCCAGGGCGGCGAGCACCCCGTTCACCAGACCGATCCGGTGGTGTTCGCCTCGGCACGCCACGATCCGATGGCCGGCGCTCGATCCGGCGGTATCGGTGTGCGCGCCGTCGTAGCCGAGCGCCGAAGCGACGAGTGGGTGCAGTTGATCGGCGGCGATCAGGCCGGCGCCGATCAACTCCAAGTCCGGGAGCACCCAGGTCGCCGCGTCCGGCAGGACCGGAAGTGCGGAGATTCCGCCACGCGGGCATTCCCTCGAAATCCGCACGGTGGATGAATTCGCATCCACGTCCAGGACCACTCGTTTGCGCGCACCACACCGCACGAGAACCAGCCCGGACCCCACCCCCTCGGCTCTCAGTAGGAGTCCCGCTTCGTCCGCCCACCGATCGACTGCACAACCCTGCGGCACCGATCCGGTCAGCCCGAAGTCGGAACGACCGGTCTGCACGACCGAACCAGCCGACCCGGAGTCGGAATGACCGGCCTCCAAGACCGGACCAGCCCACCTGGACTGGGCGTGACCAGCTTCCGCTTCCGAACCGGACCAACCGAAGCAGGGTCCGTCTCCCGGAGGCAGCGGCGTCGAGTCGTCTCCGTGCGTGCGTCTCGAGTCGGCCGATTGACCTGTCCCAGCGCGAGTTCGAAGCTCCGCGGCCCGGCGCGAATCCCAGAGGTGACGGTGCAGGTCGAGCCGATAGCGACTGTTGGGTCGTGGGTGTGGGTGCAAGCGCGCGCTGGTCGCGGGGCTCGCCGTGTCCCACAGCGCGAGGCTGATCCGCTGACCGGCCGCCGCCCACGCCGGTGGCGTGCGGACCACCAGGTACACGGAACCGATACTGGGCCTTGGCATTCCGGCATCGAGATCGCCGATACCCTCGGCGTCGTAGCGAGCCAGCGCCATCGTCAACCCGGGCCGCACCAATCCGTCCGGCGCGATTCTGGGTAGATGCCAGCGCAGCAGATCCGGGGCCAGGTACCGCAGGTCGGCCCGTACACGGGCGGCGAGTCCCCGCCCGTGCGTGCGCGCCAACGCCCGAAGGTCCACCTCGACATCGACATGGGCCGCGGCGCACGCCCCGGACCAGTCGCCGACGAGGCGCCGGGCGGTGGCGACCTCGATCATCGGAGGCGGTACGGCCAATTCGCGCACACGAGCCCAGAGATCCAGGCGCGCATCGTCATAGGACGCACGAAAGCCTGGCGGATGTTCTGTGATTTTCCCGCGATCGAGCGGGAGGGAAGCCGGTGCGATGACCGGCGAGGGGCTCAACGGCCCGGGCGCAGGACGCCCTTTCGACTGGAAGTCATGAGCCAAGTATGCACAACAACCCGCGACCCGACAAGCGCGGGCGGGCACCGGCCTGGCACCCGCCCGCGGTGATCAGCTGTCGCGTCGGGCCGCCGAAGCCGCCAGATTCCGCAGGTCAGCGACCGCCCCGTCCTCGCCCCGCACACCCGACAGGGCCAGCATGGCGCTCGAGAAGAGCTGGTCGATCTGGCTGCGGCTCCAGTCCCGCCCACCTGCCGACTCGACCAACTCGGCCGCGCGCACGAGATCGTCGTCGTCGAGTTCGGCATCGCGGCCGTACAGCTCCGCCAGCGCCCGCGCCTCCGGTGTCGCCGAGTTCAGCGCCCACACCACCGGCAGCGACTTCTTGCGGTTGCGCAGGTCCGAGTGCGCGGGCTTGCCGGTGACAGCGGGGTCACCCCAGATGCCGAGCAGGTCGTCGGCGTGCTGGAACGCGCGACCCAGCGCGTTGCCGAACCCCTGTAAACCGGCGATGGCACCGGGTCCGGCATCACCCGCCAGCGCACCCAGCGCACCGGAACACCCGAACAGGGCCCCGGTCTTACGGTCGACCATCGCGACGCACTCGGGCACGCTCACATCGGACCGTCGCTCGAAAGCCATATCGGCGGTCTGGCCTTCCACCAGGTTCAGCACCGCCGCGCTGAGGACCCGGGTCGCCGGCTCGGCAGTGCGCGCGCCGGTGCGGGCCAGTCCGTCGAAAGCCAGGGTGACCAGTGCGTCGCCGGCGAGAATGGCGGGTCCGATCCCGAAGACGTGCCAGGCGGTCGCGCGGTGTCGGCGGGTGGTGTCGCGGTCCATCACGTCGTCGTGCAGCAACGAGAAGTTGTGGACGAGCTCGACCGCGAGCGCCGCGGGCATCGCCTGCGAGATGTCGGCGCCGACCGCCCTGCCTGCCAGCAGAACGAGGTTGGGCCGCAACGACTTTCCTCCGTCGGCCTGTTCGGGGTTGCCGTCGGGATCCCACCAGCCGAAGTGGTAACCGGCGATGTGGCGGATCGCTTCGGGCAACGATTCGACCGCGGTCCGCAGCGCCGTCCGGAACGGCTCGCGACCGTCGACCGCAGGGGCCTGCTCGACCGCGATGCCAGTAGTACTGATCGTCATGCGCAGTTCCTTTCCATCGAGCCGATCGCCTACACAGCGGTGGTCAGCGCCCCGAGCGCGTCCGGGACGAGCACCGCCGCACTGTGGTAGGCGCTGATCAGATAGGAAGCGACCGCCTTGTCGTCGATTCCGTTGAACCGCACGGTGATTCCCGGCGCGTACTCGTCGGGCAGGTCGGTGCTGCGCAGCCCGACCACCCCTTCGTCGTCGGCGCCGACACGCATCGCGAGGATGGTGCTCGCCCCCGATGCGCTGATCGGGATCTTGTTCGACGGCAGCAGGGGCACGTCCCGCCAGGCCCGCACCGGCTTGCCGTGCAGTTCGGTCGTGCTCGGATAGATACCGCGCGCACTGCATTCGTGCCCGAAGCGCGCGATCGTGCGCGGGTGGGCCAGGAAGAACGCGGTTTTGCGGCGGCGGGCGAGCAGCCGATCCAGATCGTCCGGGGTGGGCTTGCCGCTCACCGAACGCAACCGCTGCGTCGGGTCGACATTGTTGAGCAGCCCATAGTCGGGATTGGTGAGCAGGTCGGATTCCTGGCGCTCCCGCAGGGCCTCGACTGCCAACCGCACCTGCTGGTCGAGCTGATTCATCGGCTTGTTGTACAGGTCGGTGACGCGCGTGTGCACCCGCAGCACGGTCTGCGCCACACTCAGTTCGTATTCGCGCGGGCTCGCGTCGTAGTCGACGAACGTGCCCGGCAGCACCGGCTCACCGACGTGCCCCGAAGCCAGGTCGATCGACGCCTCGCCGCGCTTGTTGTATTTGCCCCTGGCCTGCCGGTCGGCCTCACGGACCGCCGAAAGATGCTGCGCCAGTGCGGGACTGCGGTCGAGGATGCGCTCGAGGTCGTTCCTGGCCAGGCTGAGCACCGTGCAGCTGGTCTCGGCGGTGGCGGTGAATTCCCAGATGGCCGACTCGTCGAGGAGCACCTCGCTACCCAGCTCGCCGCCGTCGCCGACGACATCGAGCACCACCCGGTCCCCGTACTCGCCCGTGCGATTGGTGACCGCCTGCCCGTGCGCGATCACGAAGAGCCGATCGATCGGGCTGCCGAATTCGCACAGGGTCTCCCCCGGGCCGAACTCCTCCTGGACGAACGCCGAGGCGAGTTCGCGCAGGACGTCCTCGTCGTCGACACCGCTCAAGGCGCGCAGTTCCCGCAGTTCCGGTGCGATGACCTGGTAGTTCCCACCCGACAGCGTGCAGGTGATGTAGCCGTCGCCGACGGTGTAGGTGAGCCGCCGGTTCACCCGGTAGGTGCCGCCGTCGACCTCCACCCACGGCAGTTCGCGCAGCAGCCACAGCGGGGTGCGTTCTTGGTTCTGTGGAACGGATTTCGTGGTGGTGGACAGCGCCCGCGCCGCGGGGACGCCGAGGGCGGTGAGTTCTGCTGAAGTCACGAGCTACTCCTGACCGTTCGAGGGGAAGGGGTGCGCACAAAGTGTCGAGCGGCCGAGGTACCGAGCCCGTGCGGAGCGAACCTCGGCACCGCCGTGACGACACCGAGTGCCGGTGGGTAGCGCTGGTTTTCGGGCACATACCGGCTGGTGTCGCGGTGCCAGAGCAGCACGCCCGCGATCCAGTCCTGCAGTTCGCCCACGTAGTCGGTCAGCGCCCGGCGCGCGGCGGCGTCGAGCCGGTGGTGTTCGAACAGCACCGGCAGCTCTTCGAGCACGAGTCGCTGGAACTGCCGCATCCTGGCCCGCATGAGATCGGCCACGATCGCGACGGCACGGTCCCGATCGCAGGCGAGGAAGGTCTCGACCACGAGCACCATGTTGTGCAGCTCGCCCTCGTAGTCGATTTCCTTCTGATACGAGAACAGGTCGTTGATCAGGGCGGCGTAGTCCATCGCGGACTGTTCGATACCGCGCATGGTGCTGGTCTGGAACACCGCGTCGGGCACGAGGCCGCCGCGGCCGATCTTGGACAGACCGATCGTGAGATCGGAACCGAAAGTGAGCCTGCGCATTTCGAGGTAGTCCACCGGATCGGGCACCCGGTGCTGAATGTGGTTGGCCAGTTCCCACAGCCAGCTCTCGACCATCCGCTCGACCGAGGACTTGAACGTCTCTCGCGCGCCCGGTGCCATCGTGGCGACGGTGCGCGGCCACAGATCGGCCAGGCCGCGCTCGAGCGGATTCAGCGGCTCCGGTACGGCACCGAGGTCGACGGGCATGAACAGCGACAGGCGCGCGTTGGCGGCTTTGGCCGCCGCCATCGCACCGGTCGGGTTGAACAGGGCCGGGTAATAGTCGTCGGCCCAGGTGCCCCAGGTCAGCCAGCACGCCGACAAGGTGAGCGCTTCCGCGGTCGCATCAGGATCCAAACCCGCTGAGCACAGGGCGAAGTCGAATCCCACGTTGTCCTGCTCGGTCCACAGTTGGCGCCCACCCAGTTCGGGAATCGCGTCGTAGAAGCCGACGCGACCTGCCCAGTCAATGCTCTCGCGGCGAGCCGTGGGCAGGTGCGGGCACACACTCACCTCGAAAGGTACATCGAACTCGGGCAACGGCAACTGGCCGGCCGGGGCGCTCAGGCCCCGACTGTGGTTACGCAACCCACCGGGGGCCGCCAACCCGCGAGCCAACCCGGAAAGTCCCGATGTTCCAAGACCTTTCGGGCCACCGAGCACGGGCACCTGACGCGCCCCAGCCGACTCGTTCATGTACCGGTTGGACCGCAGATGCCATTCGTGCCCACCGGACTGCCAATCCTGCAGGCCCTGCACATACGACAACGTCGACGCCCGCCCGGCCGGGTCGATCGCGTGCTCGTCGAACAACGGTCCCAGCTCGGTGAGCACGGTGTTCTCGAATTGGTGCATGCGCGAGGTGAGCTGATCGTTGACCCGATCCGCCGCTTCCTGCGGCGAGCAGCCGAGAAAGTGCTCGACCACCAGCACGCCGTTGTTGACCTCACCTTCCTGTTCGGTTTCGCGCTGATACGAGAAGATGTCGTTGCGCAGGTGCACCGCGTCGGAGAAGGTGTCCTTCAGCACCCGCAGCGGCCGCGACCCGACCAGCGCTTCGGGCACTTCGATCCCGCGCGCGTATTCGACCAGGTCCGCCGACCAGGGCGCGCCGCCGACCTTGCGCCGCATCTCGATGTAGTCGATCGGATTCGGCACGCGCGCGCCGTTGATGTTGCGGATCTCCCACACGCAGTCCAGCAGCAGATTGCGGGTGCTCTCGGCGAACCGCTCCCGCCAGGCCGACGACATCACCGGTACGGTGCGCGCCCACAGATCCCCCAGCCCGGCCTCGTCGGGATTGGTCGGTTCCGGCATCGCGGCCGGGTCGACCGGCATGAAAGTGGCCAGCCGGTCGAGGTATTCGCGCGCGCCGTCGAGATCGCCGGTGCGCTTGAAGGCGTCGAGGAAGTGATCGTCGAAGTAGAAGACCCAGGTGTACCAGTCGGTGACGGTGTTGAGGACCTCGGCGTCGGCGTCGGGATGGGTGTAGGCGCACAGGCCCGCGTAGTCCATCCCGTCGAAGGTCGGCTCGTCCCAGACCACGTCACCACCGACCGTCGGTCCGAGCATGCCCATGTCGTGCGCCCACGACTTCGTATGCGCGCGAGCGGTTTCGACATTCGGGTTCAGCCTCGGCGGATGGGCGATGTAGAACTCGGGCAGGTGGAAGGGCTGCACCGCCGTCAGCCTTCGCGACCGATTTCGACGTTCTCGAGGATCGCCAGCGCGTCGGGCACGAGGACCGCCGCCGAGTAATACGCGCTGACGAGGTAGGAGATGATGGCCTTCTCGTCGATGTTCATGAACCGCACGTTCAGGCCGGGCTCGTATTCGTCGGGGATGCCGGTCTGACGCAGGCCGATCACGCCCTGGTCTTCCTCGCCGGTGCGCATCAGCATGATCGCGGTGGTGTTGGTGGCCGAGACGCCGATCTTGTTGCACGGCAGGATCGGAATGCCGCGCCAGGCGGGCACCTTGTGGCCGCCGAAGTCGATGCTGGTGGGGTAGAGGCCGCGGCGGTTGCATTCGGCGCCGAACGCGGCGATCGCGCGCGGATGCGCCAGGAAGAACGACGGGTCCTTCCAGACCAGTGCCAGCAGATTGTCCAGGTCGTCGGGCGTGGGCGGGCCGGACTGGGTGGAGATGCGCTGGTCGAGGTCGGCGTTGTGCAGCAGACCGAAGTCGGGGTTGTTGACCAGCTCGTCTTCCTGGCGCTCGCGCAGGGCTTCGATGGTGAGCCGCAACTGCTGCTCGGTCTGGTCCATCGGCTTGTTGTAGAGATCGGCGACGCGGCTGTGTACGCGCAGCACGGCCTGGGCGATGCTCAATTCGTATTCGCGCGGGGAGGTTTCGTAGTCGACGAAGGTGCCGGGCAGCACCGGTTCGCCGACATGGCCGGAGGCCAGTTCGATGCGCGCCTCGCCGTGATCGTTGGCTTGCTCGGCGAGCCGTTCGGCATCAGCGGCGACCGCGTCGAGATGGGCGCGCAACGACGGGATCGTGCGGTCGAGTTCGTCCAGCGCCGTCCGGTCCAGGACGAGCGCGGTCACCGGGGTGAGGGCTTTGACGCTGTAGCCCCAGGTCGAATCCTGGCCCGTGAGCGCCTCTTCACCGAAGAACGCACCGTCGGCCAGGGTGACGAGGACAGTGCTCTCCCCGTATTCGCCGGTGCCGACCTTGTTCGTCTTGCCGTGCGCGATCAGCACCAGCTCCTCGGCCGGACTGCCGAGGGTCACGAGGTTTTCACCGGCGGCGTACTCGCGCTGCACGAAGCGGCCGGCGAGGGTGTCGAGGGCGTCGTCGTCGGGGTAGTCGCGCAGATAGCCCAGCTCCCGCAGCTCGGCGGGGATCACCCGCACGTTCGCGCCGGTGGTGACGAAGGTGATCCGGCCGTCGCCGACGGTGTAGGTCAGTCGCCGGTTGACACGGTAGACGCCGCCGTCTGCCTGCACCCACGGCAGCAGTTTCAGCAGCCAGCGCGAGGTCTTGCCCTGCATCTGGGGCACCGACTTGGTGGTGGTGGCCAGATTGCGCGCGGCGGCGGTGCTGAGACTTTGCTGTGTGGACGCAGCGGGGGCGAAGGGTTCGGCCAACTCTGTCATGTGAAATCCCTTTTGTCGCAGTGCATGTGGACGAGCACGAGCCATACGGGGTGAAGATCACGAGCAGCGAAGCGGCGGCGATTCAAAGCAATCGCCTGGTAGCACAAGCTATTTCAGATTGTCGATGACATGACAAACGGATCTTTCAGCACGGGTTGTCGTCATCGACAGAAGGGAGAGAGGTGGATTGAACTGTGACACAACCACTTCGGGCTCATCAGACTCGAGCCACGAACGCCGCTCTCCCCCTACAAGGAAACCACGAGAGCGACTGTCTGGCAATCCCTTCCGGCACGCCGACATGCCGGTCCCATGCGAGAAAACGAATACGTTGCGCCCGGACGATCCGGCGATCTACCATCTTCGCTGCCGACAGGAACTCACTGTCCGGCAACACATCTCAGTCATTCGTCCAGATATCCAGCCGCCGCCCACACGCGGCGTTTCTCGGCCGACATGACGAAGGTCCCCTACCCATCGAGGCAGCGGACCTTCGTACGGACAGGACGGGCGAGCTACCGAGCGTCGGTCAGTTCGCGCGTGTCGGCCTGCGCACCCAGCTGCGGATAGGTCGGGTACTCGATGCCCGAGATGTACTGCACGGTCCGCACCACCTGGCACGAGTAGCCGAATTCGTTGTCGTACCAGACGTAGAGGATCGCGGTGTCGCCCTCGACGATGGTGGCGTTGGCGTCGATGATCGAGGCCGCGCGCGAGCCGATGAAGTCGCTCGAGACCGCGTCGGTGGCGGCGGTGTAGTCGAGGTTGCGGCTCAACGGGCCTGCGAGGGAGACCTGGCGCAGGTAGGCGAGCACGTCCTGCTTGGTCGTTTCCTGCTTCAGCTGCAGGTTCAGGATCGCGACCGACACGTCCGGCGTTGGCACGCGGATCGAGTTGCCGGTGATCTTGGCCTTGAAGTCCGGCATGGCCTTCGCGACGGCCTCCGCCGCACCGGTTTCGGTGAGCACCAGGTTGAACGGCGCGGAGCGGCCGCGACGGTCGGCCTTGTGGTAGTTGTCCAGGAGGTTCTGGTCGTTGGTGAACGAGTGCACCGTCTCGACATGTCCACGCACGATGCCGAATTCGTCGTCGATGGCCTTGAGCGGCGGCACGATCGCGTTGGTCGTGCAGGAGGCGCAGGAGAAGATCTGCTGCGACAGGTCCAGGTCGCGGTGGTTGACGCCGTGCACGATGTTGGGCACGTCGCCCTTGCCGGGCGCGGTGAGCACGACCTTGGCGATGCCGGGGCGCAGGTGCTGCTCCAGACCCTCGCGGTCACGCCAGCGGCCGGTGTTGTCGATCAGGATCGCGTTGTCGATGCCGTAGGCGGTGTAGTCGATCGTCGTCGGGTCATCGCTGTAGATGAACTTGATGACGTTGCCGTTCGCGGTGATCGTCTCGTTCTCGACGTCGACCTTGATCGTGCCGTTGAAGTGCCCGTGCACCGAATCGCGGCGCAGCAGCGAGGCCCGCTTGGCCAAATCGTCGTCGCCACCCCTGCGCACCACCACCGCGCGCAGGCTCAGCCCGTTGCCCGACCCGGCCTTCTCGATCAGCAGCCGGGTGACCAGCCGCCCGATCCGTCCGAACCCGTACAGCACCACATCACGCGGCCCCTGCGACACGGCCTTGTTGCCGTCACTCACCTCGGCCAGCACCGAGGTGGTGTACTCCTCGACCGACAGCCCACGCCCGTCGGCGTGATACGCCATCACGAGCTGACCCAGATCGATCTTGCACGGCCCCAGGTCCAGCCGGCTGATCACCTGCAGAAACGGCAACGTCTCGTCCACCGACAGCTCTTCGCCGCCGATCTGACGCGCGAACCGATGCGTGCGCAGAATGCTGATCACCGACTTGTTCACCAGCGACCGGCTGTGCAGCAGAATCGTCACACCCTTGCTGCGATACAACGTCCCGATGATCGGAATCATCGCCTCCGCCGCAGCTTCCTGAGCGTTCCAGCGATCAAGTTGTTCGGTAGTCAACACACGTCCTCTGGTTTCAACGATATTTCCGCTGCATCGATGCTAGTGAGCACGGAATTTTTCACCGATGCCCACTCCCCACCGGTGAGATCACCGTCGCACCGACACTCCCGGCCTCGGTCGAAGCCGACAAACGGTCAGCTCGTGGCAGTCCAGCGGATCATGGGTGGTTTCACCCTGGCGCACAACGGGTTTCCGGTGGCGTCGGTGAGCCCGAGCCGAGCTTCCAGTACTCCCGATTCCGCCGCGGCGGCCAAGGTCTCCGCCGGGACGTCGGCGAGCATCAGTTTGGCGCGGCGGAACATGGAGGGTGTTCCGGTGTCATCGATGGCGGCCCAGCTGAGGTAGAGGAACCGCTCCCCTGGGCGGCCCTGGATGTACGGACCGTGGACGTCCGCGGCGTCAACGGTGCACTCCACCGTCCACGTGACGGTTTCCGAGTCACCGCGCTGGAGGTCGAGTAGTTCTTGCGGACGATTCTTCCGCTGTACTCCGACGTGGATGTTCGAGTACGGCGTGTCGATCCCCGCCGGCCGACACGACGAACCGGGTAGCTGTGTCCCCACGATTCGGATGAGCATCCGTCCATTCTGCGGCACTCGACGTTGCGTCGGCTCGATCCGGGCCGAGCCGACGCAACGGATTCAGATCAGCAGGACACCGCACCCCTGGACGAACTGTCGAGGGGCACCCCCAGGACTCTCGACAGCTCGCCGACACTGTCGGCGCTGGGTCGCACCACATCGCGTTCCCAGCGGCTGATCTGGTTTCCGTCCGCGATTCCGATCCAGTCGGCCAACTCCGCCTGGGTGAATCCGGAGGCCATCCTCGCCGCACGAATAGCTTTGCCGATCGTGGACATGGTCTCCCCTCTCTGTCGACGCCCTTGGCACGGACTGCATCGGCGCGGGTGCCTGTCGGCGGCCCTACTCGTGATGCTGTCTCGCGCAGCCACATTCGAAAGATATCCGCGAATCGGCCCGCGCAGGAGGCTGTGACTGCACGGCAGCTGACTGTGCACGCACAAAGTTGCGCACCCTGTCGCGCAACCCCGATTACTTCGGTGGGTCGTCCGTCTCGGCGGCGCTGCGACGCCAGTCACGTGGTGTCATGCCGAACGCATCGCGGAATCGGCGGGCGAAATGGGCGGCGTCGCGGAAGCCGACGGCACCGGCCACCGCCGCGATGGAACGGTGCGCGTAGCCGATGTCGATGAGCATGTCGCGGGCCCGGACCAGGCGTTGTTCGATGATCCACTGCTCGAGGCTGATACCCGACTGCGCACACACCTTGTACAGGTGCCGCACCGAAATATTGTTGGCGGCAGCGATTTTCGGGATCTTCAAGGTCGAGTCGGACAGGTGGGTCCGCACGTACCCGAGGATCTGCTCGATCAGCAGCTGATCCGGGATGGCACCGGCGTCACCCGGACCACGGCCTGCCGCCGAGATCAGCAGCGCCCGAACCATTTCCAGGCACGACTCGCCCACCGAGGCGGCGGCCGGATCGGCTTCGAGCTGGTCGGCGATGGCGACGAGGTGCTGGATCTGCGCCGTGACCATCGGGTACAGCGGCGATGCCGCCAGTCGACCGTGCGCCGCGACAACCGTTTCCGCGGAAATGCCGAGGCGCTCCCTCGACAGCTGCAGACACAGCGTGCCGCCGAGACCGTGCCAGCCGGAGGCGAAGGTGGGGGCCAGGTCGATCACTTCGCAGGCGCCGGGTTCGATCAGCGTTTGCGCACCGAATTGTTCGTGCCTGCGGACCTGTCCGGTCTGTACGGTCACCGTCAAAGTGTCACTGGGCGTGGATCGCTCGTGCCTGCTGGTGCGGCAGACCTGGTGACCGGATACCTCCGAGCGGGTGAGCGCGATCGGGCCGAGCATCCAGGCCTGGTGCCTGCTGACCACTTCGGCAGGCGAATCCCACATCTGCAGGTTCGCCCCGATGTCGGCTTCCTGCAGGATCGCAGTCACGGCCTCGCGCCGGTCCGCCGGCGTGAAGTAGTCGGAGTCGATCAGCACTGCCATTTGTGATCTCTACTTCGGATTCTCGCCGGCGGTGGAGCCCCTCCCGTCGCCGGCCGCTACACGTTCTCGGGTGGTGGAATTCGGGCGAACTGATTACACAAGCCTCTAGTCGCCGATGCTATCGCGCCGTGGGGGCGCCCGGAGTCCGATTCGGCAGGACCGCCGCACCGATTTCACCGACCCGCGGTGGCGTGTTCTCGTGCCGTACCCGGCCGTAACGCCAGGATTCGACGTTCGGCGTTGGTCGCCGTCGCAGCCCACTCCGGTCGCAGCGCCGCATAGGTGCACACATCGCGCCACTGTCCCTGGGTTCGGTACAGCTGCCGCAGCCGCGCCTCCGGCGTCAAGCCCACTCCCGACATCACCGTGTCCATCACCGGATGGTCGTGCCGGTGTCCCGCCCAGACCCGGTGGATTCCGAGCGGCCCGAAGGCGAAGGCCGCCATGAGCCGCGCTGCCTCGATCCCACCCGCACGCAGTGCCCCTTCCGGAATCACGACGAGGCCACCGATCATCGCGTTGCTGCCGAAATCCTCGACCAGCAGGCTGATGGTGCCGACCATGGTGTCGGCAACCGGCGCCGTGATCGCCAACGTGTATTTGCGCCGCGGATTCTCCGCACGCGAGCGCAGGACGGCGTCGAACGAGGCCTCGGCCGCCCGGACGCCCACGCTGTCGGTGCCCATGTATCGGGTCAGGTTCGGGTCGGTGAAGATCCGCTGATAGACGCCGAGGTCACCGGCACGCAGCTCACGCAACCGCAGTCGCGGGCCGACCAGTTCCACGTTGCGCAGGTCGACGGTCAACGGACTTCTTCCATCTCGCGCACGAATTCCGGAGCGAAATCTGTCGCGGGGACGAGTTCGTCGAGGTCGATGTAGGTTCGCCCCGACTCGATCAGCTCGCCGAGCAGGATCCGACGAGCCGTGTCCGCCACCAGCGCGCCGCCGAGCATCACCCCGGAGGCGAGTTGCGGCCAGCTCGACAGGCTCCGGCCGATCTCGCCGATCGCCTCGCGCATCGCCGAACTGAGCCGCGACTCGTCGACCACCTCCAACAGAAACGACAGCCGCTCGTCCCGATTCATCTTCGCGACGTCGGCCGAGGTCGATCCGCCGATCCGGCCGTGGAACAGCGGGCGATGAGGTTCGAGATCGAAACGCTCCACATCCAGTAGGCCGCGATCGTTGGCGTCCATCAGTACCGGGATCCCGCGGCTGCGCGCGTACTCGCGGGCAGCGACCTTCGCCCATACCGTGTCGCATTCCTCCACCAGCAGATCCAGTGTGCCGTCGGGTCCGTCGAAGAACTCCCCGATCGACTCCTCGGTCAACCCGTCGGTGAACACCTCGATGTCGAGATAGGGGTCGATCTCGAACATCTGACGCGCCGCCAGCACAGCCTTGGAAACCCCGAGATCATCCACCCCGGCCCGCAGCCGGTTGAGATTCGACAGCCCGAGGGTGTCGAAGTCGGCCAGGCGGAACGATCCACCGACCCCTTCCATCGCCAGCGTCACCGCCGCGCTGTTGCCCACCGACAACCCGACCACACCGATCCGCCGCTCGCGCAGATCACGCTGCTGCGCCCGGTCGATCTTGTCGCGATTGCGATCGGTGCGCACCCGCTGGAAATCCTCGCGCGCCAGCACATGCACCAACCGGCCGTTCCACGGATAGAACACCCAGGTTCCCCACCGCCACAACGGCGTCTCGCCACAGAGCCGACGGCGCGCCGCTGCCAGCGAGTCCGTCGAATGCGCGACGGCGGGGTCCTCGCAGCGGATCAGTTCGTCGAGCTGATCTTCGATCGTGTCGTGCACTGCGCTGACGGCACTCGACGCTGCCAGCGCTTCCAGGTCACGCGATCCGTCCTGACTCGACGCATCGAGCAGCACGGGACAGAAATGCGATGTCGCAGCGCCGGGCGTGAGTACCGCCGGACGCGGAACCGAGCGATGCCGAACCATATGTGCACGAACCTCCGACGCTCATGAGGCGAACGGATATCCGCTCGTCTCTGTCGACCTGGACGCGCAAAGAATACACTCAGCACACCTTCAGCTAACCGACCTCCGGTTCACCGGCATGGCGCGGCAATCCCTCAATCCGACTGGGGCGGTGCGTAATCGAATCGCAGGAAAGGCGACCCGTCCGATCTCGGTGTCTCAGTCTCGCAACGATCCCGCAAGCATTCGAGGATGCAGGACCACCGGCAGGGCCGAGGGCGAGAGGACGAAGTCCCGGTTCGAGGCTCGGACTCGGGATTTCGGGGTGGGGGCAGGCCGCCAGCGGGTCAGCAGGGCCGCGGTGGCCATGGCGATTTCGAGCATGGCGAAGTGGTCGCCCAGGCAGCGCCTGCGGCCTACGCCGAAGGAGAGGCTGGCTGTCTTGGCGGCGTCATCGGAGCGGTCGGGGTCCCAGCGGGAAGGGTCGAAGGATTCCGGGTTCGGGAAGTAGCGGGGGTCGTGCTGAACCATGTAGGGGCTGAACATGATCGGGGATCCCGCGGGGATGGTCAGGGTACCGAGGTGGATGTCTTCGGTGGCGTTGGCGGCGCTGATCCACGGGCCCCAGAAGCGGATGGTTTCCGCTACCACCTGTTTGAGATAGGGCAGGTCGGAAAGGTGTTCGGGAGTGACCGGGGCCGAACCGATCACCGTGTCGAGTTCGGCGTAGAGGCGGTCGGCTACGTCGGGGTGGCGCATCACCTCGTGCCAGAGCCAGCCTGCCAGCGAGGCCATGGAGCCCACGCCACCGGCGAGCATGAGGATCGCCTCGTCGATGATGTGGTCGTCGGAGAGGGTCGCGCCGGTTTCGCTGTCGGTGTGGCGGATGAGCGCGGAGACCACGTCGTTGAAATCTTCGTCGCGGCGGCGATATTCGGTGATGATCGCGCCGACGGCGGTGCGCAGGTGGCGGGCCTTGGTTCGCCAGCGATAGTTGGCGATGACGCGCAGTCGTCGCAGCTGCGGGGGTAGGGCGGTGCGCATGATCACCTGACTCAGCAACCAGGGGACATTGTCGCGGATCTCGCGGCGGGCGGTCGCGCCGAAGTCCGCCGTGAACAAGGTGGCCGAGACGGTGTCCAGGACAAGGCCGTGGGCTTCGTCCATGAGGTTCACCCGCTCACCAGCGGGGAGTCCGGCCGCCCAGGTGTTGGCGATATCGGCTGCGGCATGGGCGTATTCGGCCAGGCGGGTTTGGCGCAGCGCGGGCGAGATCATTCTGCGGCGGAGTTTGTGTTCCTCACCGCGCAGGACATTGACCGAGCCGCCCGCTACGTCCTCGATGGCCTCACGGAGGTCTTCGCGGTCGAATTCGGCTGTGCTCAAGGCTACTTCGCGGACGAGTTCGGGAGTGGTGAGGAGGTAGCCGGTTTTGTTGCCGAAGCGGATTCGGACGATGGGGCCGAGGGCGGAGAGTGAGGTCACGAAGCCGGGGGCGTCGGTGAGGGCGCGCAGGCTGTGTCCGAGCACCGGGAGCTCTCCGGGAGCGGTGGGGACCTCCGCGAGGGTGCGCGGCAGTGGCTGGTCCGCAGGTGTTTCGCCGGCGCGGCGGTAGATCTCGAGAACCGATTCGATCTGGCGGGACTGCCGCACCGAATCGGTCCGCTCCCCCACGATCTTTCGCATATCCGCGAGCATCGATCGATCAGCGGCCAGCTGCACCAGGGTCTCGGTGAGCGCTTCGCGGGACGGGTCCGCCGAACGGATGCCGCCACCCTCGGGAACCGTCTCGTCGAGTGCGGGATCGCAGTAGACGATCGGCAGGCCGACCGCCAGCGCTTCGAGCAGCACCATGCCCTGGGTGTCGAAACCGTGCGATGTGAACAGCAGCGCGTCGGCTGCGGCCATGGCCTCCAGGCATTCGACCTGAGTCGCTCTGCCGTGCAATCGGATTCGATCCGCCAGACGGTACTCGGCGATCAGGCTCGTCGCTGGGCCGTGCAGATCGCCCTCCCCGTAGATGTCGAGGGTGCAGTTGTCGGTGTGCCGCACCGCCTCGATCGATTCGAGGAGGCGCTTTTCCGCCGAGAGCCGCCCGCACCAGACCAGTCGCAGCGGGCCGTCCGTCGCGGGCTCCGGCACGGAAACACCGTCGAGCAGCGCGTCGTCGACGCCGTTGGAGATCACGCGAACCGATCGGGTGAGCCCGTGCCCGACCAGGAGGTCGGCGAAGTGGCGGGTCGGGGCGATCACCTGATCGGCCGCTTGACCCTGTGCCACGATCGTCCACCACGCATGGCGGGCCGCTCGGCTCTCCGCACGACGGGGCATGTGATGGTCGTGCGGGACGAAACGCCCGTGCAGCGCGCGCAGGGCCAAGGCCGCCGGATACGGTGCGGGCGAATTGCGCTCGATGAACGCGTCATCACGGCTCTGCGCGGTGTGAACGAGCGGGATGCGGTGCCGCCGAGCGGCTTTCATCCCAGCGATCGAGACGCCGTATGTTGTGTGGGTGTGCACCACATCGACCGGTCCGCGCGCGGCGAACACCGAATCGATCAGTGCGTCATTACGCCCGGTGGGCGCCACCACCGCGAAGCCGTTCATCGCCAGGCCCGAAAGCGGCTGCAACTGCACGACATTCGGATCGTCGGACGTCAGTCCCGGCGATGGTGCGACGAACAGGGTGACGCGGTGACCGCCCCGCTCGAGCCCACGACGCAAGGCGTCGACCGCGGTCTGGACGCCACCGAGTGTCGCCGGGTGATAATCCACGAACATCGCGATATGCACCGATGCCAGTGTACGGACGCCCGACGCCGGCTGAAATGCCCATATTTCCATGGTCTGGACGGTGTACCGAGCAGCACACACTGTCGATGGGCCCCACTCCGACGCCGAAAGAAGCACCTTGCGCATAGCGATACCGCTCACCGGAACCCGTGGCGACGTGCACCCCATTGTGGCGCTGGGAGTGGAGTTACGGCGGCGTGGTCATGATGTGCTGATCGGAGCCCCGCCGAACCTGGTCGAGTTCGTCACCGCCGCCGGGCTCGAAGCCCGCGCCTGCGGGCCCGATGTGCAACAGCTCTACAGCTCCGACGAGGGCCAGCGCGCGCTGGCGGCGGGCAATACGCTGCGGTTGATGCAGTTGGTCGCGAAACAGATGTCGGGGTACGCCCAGCAGATGAATCGCGAGGTCATCGAGGTGTGCGCGGGCGCGGACCTGATCGTCGCGAGCACGGTGACCGAGGACCGCGCGAGTTCGGTGGCCGAGGCCATGGGCGTGCCGCTGGTCGTGGTGCACTACTTCCCGATCAGAGCCAACAGCGCCTACCCGTTCCCCGGCGCGCTGCCGCCGCAGTGGAGTCCACCGGCCGCGATCAACCGGGCGACGTGGACGCTCGCGGAGAATCTGCGTCGCGTGGTGTTCGCGCGTTACCTCAACGATCTGCGGGACATGCTGGGCCTGAAGAGGTCGTTCGCGGGCCCGGCCGCCACCCTTGCTCGGATGGATGTCACCGAAATCCAGATCTACGATCCCGCCTTGGTGCCGGGCCTGCCCGAGCAGTGGGACGAGCGCAGGCCCTTCACCGGCTTTCTGACCCTCGATCACGACACCCGGGTGGCTGTCGGCGATCTGGCGGGCGATCACGACGGCATTCTCTCCTGGATCGACGAGGGTGAACCGCCGGTCTTCTTCGGCTTCGGCAGCATGCCGGTTCGCGATGCGGGCGCCGTGCTGTCCATGGTCGACGAGGTCTCCGCCCGGCTGGGCGTGCGCGCGCTGGTGAGTGCGGGCTGGAGTGATCTGGACACCGGGACGGCCCACCACGGCGCACAGCTCAAGATCGTCGGCGACTTCGCCCACGACGCCGTGTTCCCGCGCTGCGCCGCCGCGGTACATCACGGCGGGATCGGCACCCTGTTCGAGAGCCTGCGCGCAGGCTTGCCGACGCTGGTGTGCTCGGTGTCGTTCGAGCAACCCCTGTGGGGCGGACAGGTCGAACGGCTCGGGCTCGGCGCGCATCTGCCGTTCACGAAACTCACCTCGGCGCGGCTGGAGCAGAAGCTGGCCCCGCTGCTCACCGCCGAGCGGCGCGCTCGGGTGGCGGAATTCGCGCGCACGCTGCGCACCGAGGGCACGACCGCGTATGCCGCCGACCTCATCGAGGCCGCCGCCAAGTGACGACGCCCGTGATCCTCGCCGATACGTTCGTCATGTTCCGGCGCTGCGCGCGGCGGACGCTGCGCAGCACGGACACGCTGATCATCTCGCTGACCATGCCGATCCTGGTCATGCTGTTGTTCACCTACGTCTTCGGCGGGGCCATCGATGTGGGTGGGCCGTACCTGGATTACGTGGTGCCGGGAATCATGTTGCTCTGCACCGGATTCGGGGCATCGATCACCGCGACCGCGGTGTGCGCCGACATGACGAAGGGCAGTATCGATCGCTTCCGGACCCTGCCCATGTTCCGGCAGGCCCTGATCGCCGGGCATGTCGTCGAGGGCGTGGTTCGGACTGTGGCTGCCATCGGTATCGCGGTCGGTGTGGCGGTGGCGCTCGGGTATCGCCCGGCCGCGGGTCCGCTCGGCTGGCTGGGGGCGTTCGCGATCGTCACGCTGTTCGTGGTGGCCGTGACCTGGATCGCCGTGGCACTCGGGATGGCCGTGGACAATCCGGAGGCGGCGGGCGGGCTCACCTACGCGATCACCTTCATCCCCTACGTCAGCAGCGCGTTCGTGCGGACCACCACCATGCCGAGCTGGATGCAGGGCTTCGCCGAACACCAGCCCGCGACGCCGATCGTGGACACGGTGCGTGGACAGTTGGACGCGACAGGTGCTGGGAATTGGGGTGTGGCCGTGGCGTGGTGTGTGGCGCTCGCGGTGGCCGGCTTCGCCGGTGCCGCAACTATTTACGGGCGGCTGGCGCGCCGCTGACGTCGATCAGGTCAGGACGAGCGCCTGGACGAGGAGCGTGATGTACAGGGCCAGGATGAAAAGGACCGCGGGCACCGCCGGGTAGTCCGGCTCGTCCGAACGATGGAACTTCCAGGCTCCGGCGGCGGGAATCAGCAGTAGCGCCAAGGGGATCCAGCCGATCAGGGCGGCGGGCTCGCTGTGGTCCCAGGGCCGCACTATCGCAATTTCGCACACCACCGCCACCAGTGCGAGCAGCAGCGACACAGCCACGCTGCCGGATGTGCCCAGCGCGTTCGAGTACAGCAATTCCCCTCGCCTGTTGATCCGTGAGGTCTTGCGAGCGAACTCGAACTGCAGGAACGCACCCGCGAAGACGATCGCGATGACCGCTACCCGCCGACTCGACCCGACCTCCCCGGTATCCACGGCCGACAGCACCACGTACCCGGTCACGATCAACTGCACCGGATACGTCACAACGAGATTCAGCAGGATGTTCGTGCGCACGGTCTCCGACAGCCGCTCCACTCCCCACAGCAGCAGCCCGTAGACGAGCACAGCGGCGATCATGACCGCTGAGGTCACCGACAGCGCCAGGCTGCCGACGATCGAAACGAACGCGATAACGCCCATGGCACTGCGCAATTCGACCGCGCTGACCGCCCCGGTGACCAGGGGTCGGTCGGGATTGTGGACGCGGTCGTACTCCAGGTCCTTCTGTTCGTCGACCATGCGCAGATAGAGCAGCACAACGGCCACTATCGCGATACGCGTCGCTGTCGCACCGGTGGGGGTCCACGTCGTATCCGGTTGTGAGACAAGAGCTGCCGTGCCCTCCAGGGCCAGGACCCACAGCACCCCGTAGAGCAGGTAGTGCGGTTTGTACATCACCCGGGTGAATCGCACGATCCGCCCGATGGATGCGACAAGGTTCGGGCGGGCACTCACGGCTGCGGCTCTCCCGGCATCGGCCGTTCCCAGCCGTCCCACCCGGTCACCTCGACCGCCGGTGTGCGACGCGGCGCGGGTTTGTCCGCACCGGGCAGCAGGTGCGCCACCGGCAGCAGCGCCACCTGGGTGACGTCGTCGGGAATGCCCAACAGCTCGGCGACTTCCCGCTCGTAGACCAGATGCGCGGTGGTCATGGTGGAGCCGAGGCCGCGTTCGCGCAGAGCCAGCATGAAGTTCCACACCGCCGGATAGATCGACCCGTAGAAGCTGGCCAGTCGCAGCGCCGACGGCTCAGCGGGCGGGCGACCGAGGGCACAGACCACCACCAGCGCGGGGACCTCGTGCAGATGCTCGGCCAGATACCGGCCGGAGGCCAGGTCCGCGAGCTGATCCGGTCGCGGCGTGCGGGCGGACAGATAGGCGGCGAAACCTTTTCGGTAGTACTCGGCGACCTGTCGTTTCAGCTCCGGATCCTGCACCACCACGAAGCGCCACGGCTGGCGGTTGGTGCCGCTGGGGGCGTGCACCGCGATGTCGAGGCAGTCCAGCAGGTCCTGGCGCGAGACCTCGCGGTGCAGGTCCAATCGCCGCCGGAACGCCCGCGTGGTGGTCAGCAGCTCGACCCCCATCATCGGTCGGCCCCGGCGAATTCGAGATCGATGCGAGCCGCCACCGCGCCCTGCTGCTCGATCTCACAGCGCACCACGGTGGAATCGACGCCGACGTCCACGATCTCGGCGACACATTCCGCGGGCAGGTCCAGCTCGACGAAGGAAATGAAAGTGCTTGTCACACTGATCAATCTCCGCAGGTCGGGCTGTAGCGCGGCAAGCGCGATCTGCCTACACGCTTCGATGAGCAGGTTGCCGGGGACGTGGTCGAGCTCGTGGTCGAACAGAATCGGATGCGAGGTGTCGGCCACGAGCGCCGCACGGGTGATGCCGCCACTCGATGTCGGCGGTCCGATCACCACATTGCGCGGGTTCTCCCGGCCGACGAGAGCCGCGGGCGCGCGCTCACCCACCGGTGCGGCGCTGTGAAACGTGCCGAGCCCCAGCTGTTTCCGGAACCCCGTCCGGATTCCGGCCCATCGGCTCGGCGAAACCCAGGAGAACGATCCGTCCACGGTCGTCATGGGCACACCCGCGCAGCTGATATCGAGCACCAGGTCCAGGCCCTCGAGTGCATCGCCCCGGTAGTGCGTGCGCAATGCCCGCACCCGCATGTCCAGATCCGCCGGTGCGGTGCCGATATCCCAGGCGGTGGTGTCGGGCCCGGTGCCGTTGAAAGTGCGGACCAGGAACGCCCGGTCGGTGGGGATGTCGTAGAACTCGTGGGTCACCGCGATGGAGGCCTGCCGGGCTGCCTCCATGACCAGCACCAGATCATGGCGCAGACTCAGCGCACCGACGTGATCGCCGTAATGGGCGTGCATACGCGGCAATTGGGCGCCGACCACGAAGGTGTCGGGTGCGACCGCGTCCAGGGAGGTCACGAACACTTCGGCGACAGCCTGCCGGTGCGCGAGCGACCGGGAGACGGTGCGGATATGGGAGGCCGTCACGGCTCGGGTATGGGTCACAGTCGTGCCTCCAGCCAATCGTCGACGCTGACCGGCGGCAAGGTTTGTGGCTGCGAACCGACGCGCATGGGAAGAACGTAGGAACCGAGCACGATGACCGACCAGGGATCCAGGTCCCGGCCCTCGGCCCATGCCGCCTCCAGCAGTTCGGCACAGTCCGCGCCGGACTCCGGCTCCGGCACCCCGAGCTCACCGCACACCCGGGTGAGCGCGTCCGCATGGTCGAAACTGCGAGCTGGGGCTTCGGCGTAGAGCTCGTGTGCGAGCGCCGTGGCCGTCGCCGTCTGGTCCGTGCCCGTGAGCGCCTGGGTGAGCACCTGCGACCTGGTCCGCTCATCGAAGTAGATGGCGAGTTCGCGCAGGACATCGGCCGGATCGTCGGGCGAATGGACGAGGTTGAGCAGGTAGCTGTGCCTGCCGAGCAGATACCGCAGCTCGCCCGGCTGCCGCTTGCGTGGATCGGTCGGACCCTTGACCGCGGTGAGGCGGACCGACACCGGAGGTTCGGTATCCGGGCCCTGGATGACCAGCAGCAGCACATCGGAAATGCCCACCAGCAGATCGGCCAGGCGGCGGCGTTGCGGTGAGGCGATATTCCAGGCGAAGTACCACAGGGCGCGCGCCAGATTCCGGTCCACCGCCACGCGCTGGGCGCCGACCACGCGGAAACCGTTCTCGTCCAGCCATTGCAGGGTGGGCTCGACGGCACGCGCGACTATCGCGTCGGGTTTGAGCAGCAGTAGCGAATGCTCCCTGGCGAAGGTCGCGGCATCGATTGCCATGCGCTCTAGCTGCTCGACGGTCTCGAGAACATACGTGTCTTCGATGTAGGCGTCGACTTTCGGCTCGGACGGCGTCAGCTGTGAGAGCAATGCGCGGAGCGGGACGGTGGTCATGCTCGACCACCGATCTCGGTGCGCGCCAGCATTTCCGCGACCGACACCAGCGGCGTGCCCAGATAGCCCGACTCCAAGCAATAGTCCAGGAGCATACGCAGATAGTCCTTTCCGGTGGCCGGGGCGGACCGGCCGAGAATCGCATCGGCCGCGGCGGTGTCGAACACCACGCGGCGTTTGAAATAGCTGGTGTAGAGCGAGCCGATGCGCAGGTAGTACTCGCGTTCGATGGCATCGAGTTCGTCGGCGCGGAAGGTGGTTTCGGGGACGAAGGTGGCCACCTCGAAGGACGGGTACTCCGCGAGCACGTCGGAGACCTCACGCAGCGACAGCGTGTCCCGGCCGAGTGCGTGCAGGGTGCGCCCTTCAGCGGCGTCGAATCCCAGTGCGGCCGTGGTGATCACCTCGGCCACGTGATCGACCGGCGCGAGCGACAGCGTCGCGTCGTAGCGGCCGGGCAGCGTACGCAGCTTGCCTTCGACCATGAGTTTGACGACGGTGTAGAGGTTCTTGTACTCGCGAATCACGCCGGTAGTGCTGTCACCGGTGACGATGCCCGGCCGCACGATGGCCCACCGCAGGCCGCGCTCACCCGCGCCGCGAACCAGCGCTTCGGCGCGGAACTTGCTCTCCTCGTAGCCATTTCCGAATGCGTGACCGGCGGGCAGCTCTTCCTCGGGAACGGTGCCGCCGCGCATGCCACAGACGTAGGCGGTGCTCACGTGCACGAGCGGCACGCCCCATTCGAGAGCCAATTCGATGGCGTTGGCCGTGCCGCGCACATTCAGTTCTTCGTAGGTGGTGTCGGTGGCGTCGAAGGCGGTGGTCGCCGCGGAGTGCACGATCATGCCCACGCGTTCGGCGAGTTCGGCCTTGTCCTGCGGCAGGAACCCGAACCCCGGCGTGCGGATATCGCCCGCGACCCGAAGCTGAGCCTCCGCGGTTGAGCCGTCATTGCGGACAATCGACGAATTGCTGTGCAGCACAGCGGCTACGGGCAGACCGGCGGCATTGAATCGCGCCACCACCTCGGCACCGACCAGGCCGCTGGCGCCGGTGACCAGCACCAGGTCGCGCGCACTCATGCCGCCACCGTTCGGGCAACCAGCTCGATGACCTGATCCACCCGCAACACGCCGATGAGGTCCTCGGGGCGGTATCGAGGCAGCCCGAAGGTGCGTTCCAGCACCAGCGTGAGCTCCATGAGACGCAGCGAGTCGTAGCCGAGATCCTCGATGAGCCTGTGGGTATCGGACAGTTGCCCTGGCGGCTGCGGTGCCATGGTGGCGACGATGTCGCGAACGCGGGCGGCGGGATCGGTGCTCATGAGTGCTCGCTTTCACGCAGGTGCGGCTGCTGCCCGCCGCTGGCGAGGAGGTCGCGCATTTCGTCCAGGGGCAGTTCGGTCTTCAGGTAACCCGCTATGCGTAGCCAGTCGTAGCCGATGGCGAGAGTGCGCTGCCACTGTTCGCGGGAATCGAACGAGGCGGGGAAACCGTTAACGGAGTCGGGTTCCCCGGCGACGCGACGCGCCAGGGTGACGAAGTCGTCGAGGACCGCGAGGCCTTCGAGGGGGTCGCCACCGGTCGCGATGATTGCCGAGAACCGCACTTGCCGTGCCGCTTCCAGCTTGGCGAGCAACTCCTCGCACTGTGGTGCGTGCGGAGGAACCAGTCGGCGCACGGTGTCGACGGGGGCGACATCCGCAGGTAGGGGCTGGATTCCGAACGCGGACAGCATCACTCGCACGCCCATGGCGGTGAGTCGATGTCCCGAGATGTCGGCGACTGCACCCTGCGCGCTCTTGATGGCTCCGACAAGGTCTTCGCGGGCATTTTCCAGCACCACATTGGAGAACACCAGGTTCAGTCCACATTCGGTGAACTTGGCGGCGGAAATCGGTACGAGGGAAGCGATTTCGGCCTCGGAGGCGGCTCCGGACAGCCCGAGTGCGGGTGCGGCTGTGCTCGGCACGGGGGTGTAGGGCTGCACCGGTTTACACATGGCCAGCGCGGGTTCGATGACATCGCCTCCGCGCCACTGCAATCCGACCAGACCCAGCCGGACGAACTCGGCCAGTGCTCCGCCGATGTCGTGGCGTGCACGGGCCAGTACATCGCGCACCGAATGCCGGAACACCACCGAACGCCAGGCGATCGCGGCGTCATCGGCGAGAGCGAAGACCTCGTTGTCCGCGCGCAGCACGTGTACGCGGGAGCCGATGGACCAGGTCGTGACCTGCGGTCTGCGCGCGAAGATGATGCGGTGCGGGTCGTCGGCGATGTCGGTGATGCCGAGTTCGGTTGCCAGAGTCAGCAGCTGTTCCCAGTGCGTTTGCTCGCCGCGGTCGGCCGCCGGATCCGTCAGCGACCGATACCGGTCGATCAGCTCGTGCGAACCGAGGCGATCGAGCTGCGTGGGCAGCCATTTGGTTTCGACATAGGTCTCACCGCGGCGGGCTGCCCAGCTCTTCACGGCTTGGAGCAGACCGTCCGCGGCCCATTCGTCGGCCTCGGCTCGGGCACCGAAGGCGCGCAGGGCGACAGCGAAACGCAGGGCCTGGGTGGCGCGTGCGGCCCACCAGTCGGCCGTCACCGCACTGAAGTCGGGGTAGGTGATGATCGAGCGCAGCGCGTCGAGATCGACCGCCCCCGTGCGCAGGACCGTGGCCCGCAGGAAGCGCTGGCAGCGATTGAGCAGATCCTCGCTCGGCTCGGCGGCGACCTGCTCGAGCTGGCGCCGTAATTGCGCCACCGATCGGGTGCGCACCTCCACCCGCCTGCCGTCGAGGAACAGCACGGTCGGCAGGGTGGGCAGCTCTTCGGAGCCCTCGGCGACGACGAAGAAGTCGATATCGGAGCCCTCGTTGCCGAACCCCTCGGCCAGGGAGCCTTCGAAGAGCACGGCCGCATCGGCGGGCACCGCGACGGCTTCCAGCGCGGCGTCGAGCAGCTGCCGGACCCGCTGCTCGGGCAGACCCGGCTGGGCAGTCTCGGCGTCGTGCACCACCGCCCCGTCGAGCGCGCCGTCGCGCAGCAGCTGCCACATGTGGCGGCGACGCGGCTTGCCGCTGGACGTGCGCCTGATGAGCCCGCGCGGCCCGGTGACGATGCTGATGGTGTGCGCGGGGCCGAGATGACCACGAATGATCTTGCGCGCCTCGGTGATCCAGTCACCGGCGGCGGTCTCGGCGAACAGGGCGATACCCCGCTCCCCCGCGTCGGTGATACCGACGGCGGCGAGTTTTCCCTTGGTGATGCCGGTGTCCTGTGCGATCCGGGATTCGATGTCCTCCATGAACACCGGGCGCCCGCGCACCTTCAGGCTCGAACCCATCCGGCCGAGTACGAAAACCTCATCGCGATAGCGGAATCCGGCGTCGCCCGAGTACAGCTTGCCGTCGCTGATATGCGTCGACGAGCCCGCACCGGCGGAGCCGGCGTAGCCGAGTGCCACCGAACCGCCGGACACCACCATCTCACCGAGAACGCCGTCGGGGAGTTCGTGGCCCTCGTCGTCGACCACGGTGACCGTCGATTCGGGGGTGGAGTAGCCGAGGCCGGTGATCCAGCCCGCGCCATCGACCCGGCGGGCGTCATCGATGAGCGCCTCCTCCAGCACCGGAACCCGCTGTCCGAAACGGAGATTCGGGTTGTCGATGCGCAGTGCGGTGATCGGCCGACGGGTGGGTGAGGAGGTGACCATGAGCGTCGCCTCGGCGAGGCCGTAGGCCAGCGTATAAGAGCCCATGGAAAAGCCTTGCGGCCCGGTGAGATTCGCGAACGACATCAGGTCCGATACCTCGACCGGTTCGGAACCGATCGCCAGGGTCCGCCAGCCGGACAGGTCCAGATCCGCGATCTCCTCGGGCCGAACCCGGTGCGCCACATAGCCGAGCGCGAACGACGGCGAGAGTGAGTGTTGGGCGTGCGTCATGGTCCGCAGCCAGCGGGCAGGCTCGCGCACGAACTGGTCGGGGCGCATGAGGTAGAGCCCGCCCTGGTTGGTCACTGTGGCGAGGAGCGCGCCGACCAGACCCATATCGTGGTAGAGCGGCAGCCACGACACCATCACTTCACCCGGCTGCCATTCCAACAGTCGGGTGATCATGGCGATATTGTTCGTCAGGTTCGGCCAGCTCACCTGCACGCCACGGGGCGTCCCGGTCGAACCGGAGGTGAACTGCAGCAGCGCTACTTCGGCCGGCGCACCGAATTCCCTTGTCTCACCGGCAGGTTCGAGAGTCGCGGTATCGATCACCAGCACGGCCTCGTCGTAACCCGCGCGTTCGGCGGCCTGACGCACGAAGGTTTCGAACTCCGGCGAGGTCACCACCAGGCGTGGGGTGGCCTGCTCCAGAACGGCCGCGATATGGGCGATGATCTGTTCGAGGTCGCCGAACATGGGCGGGGCCACCGGCGTGAACACGCCACCGCACGCCCACACCGCGTAAAAGGCAGCGACACAGGGGAATCCGGTCGGCATGATGACGCAGGCACCGTCGCCGTCGCCGAGTCCGTGCGCACGCATGAGCGCGGCGATCGACCACGTTTGATCGGCCAGTTCGCGGTAGCTGCGGTACTCCCAGCCGTCGTCCTCGTCAGCCAGGTGGATACCGGCGGTCTCCGACGGGTGGGCGAGCCAATCCCGCACGGCCGCACAATCTTCAGAGAGCTTCATCGGGGGAGAACTCCTTCGGCGAGTACCGTGACCGTGCCATTGACCCCATCCACGCGAATGCGCATACCCGTACGCAATCGCGTGGCAGCGTCCTTGACCTGGACCACGGTCGGCACGCCCAGTTCACGCGCCACAATAGCCACATGGGTCAGCGGGCTGCCCCGTTCGATGACCAGCGCGGTGGCCGACGGCAGAGCCGCCACCCAGCCCGGATCGGTGCGATAGGCGACCAGAATGCCACCCGCCACATCGCGCGGTTCGTCCACGACTACCGCCGGACCCTCGACTACGCCTGCGGCAGAGGGCGTTCCGGCGAGCACCGTACCCACCGTCGCGGCAGCGGTGGTGGTGATGGGCACCCAGCCCTGCCCCGCCAGCTCCGCACGACCCAGCCGCGGTCCCACGGTCCGGAATCGCGCGGGCGCCACGAGCGCGGAGTCCCTGGCCCGCAGCGCTTTCCGGCCCGCCACCAGGTCGCGCAGGTCCGCGGTGTCCTGGCCCTCGTAGGAGCCGCGCAATTCCTCGTTGGTCAGGTAGAACACGTCGGCGAATTCGTCGAGCACCCCGCGCGCGACCAGATCCCGGCCCATGGCGCGGATCATCCGCTTGATCATGCCGAAGGCACGGGTACGGCAGAAGCGCAGCCGTTCGCGATGCGCGGCACAGCGAGAAGCCTTGGTGCGCAGGCGCTCATAGACGCGGCGGCGCAGCCCGCGCAGGTTCGCGTCCAGGTAGGCATCGGCCTCCACCGAGCGGCTCGCGGTGGCGGCATCACCGACGCGACCCGAGGCGCTGCGCAGCATGACGAACAGGCTCGCCGGATCCTCGCGCAGATCCGGGGTCTCCAGCTTCAGCTCATCGAGACTGCGGTAGCCGTAGCGCTCGATATAGCTGTCCACCTGAGCGAGGAAGCCTTCGCGGCCGGACTGTTGCAGCTCGGCGTAAATCTGTTCCGGTGCAGTGGAATTGACGAGTTCGGTCAGATCCGCGTCCGCGCGCACCAGCCGTGCCAGTTCGGTCATGGCGCGGGCGGGCTCGGCCGATTCGACATCGGCTCCCGGGCCGACCACGGCGTAGAGGAACCACTCCGGCGCCTTGGGCAGGAACAGCTTGGTGAGCAGATAGGTGAAGCCGGTGAGGGTGAGCAGAATCGCGTCCAGGACCATGAGCGGGCCCCAGCGCTCGACCAGGTCCTTGTCGACCTTGCGGTAGGCCTCGTACGCCTGCGGACCGGTCAGGGTGGTGTAGTCCAGGGCGTCGTATTCGTCGTAGACCCGGTAGAACTCGGCGCTGAACTGTTCGACCATGTCATCGATGCCGAAGAGCCGCCGAACGTAGGTCACCGTGGTCAGCGCGCGCGAGCGCAACCGGGCGATGGGACTGCGGAATACGAACGGGCGCAGCGTTTTCGCTATGTCGTCTTCGAGTGGCTCGTCCACGCCGAGTGCGGCTTCGAGGACCTTGCGGTTGAGCGGATAGCCGGGTGCGATGCCGACCATGCGGTACCAGTGCAGCAGGTTGTAGTAGACGTGGCCGTGAAAAGTGCCCAGCAGCACCGAAGTCCACGCATCGGTCTGGCGCAATTGTTCTTCGGGCACCCCCAGCGATTGCGCGTAACCCCGGTACACGCGGCCGTAGATATCGGCCGCGGTGGTGTAGGTGAGCGGTGAAGTGACGCCGTTGAAACTCTCGATAATGTTGGAGTTGTCCCAGATTCGCAGCTCACCGGCCGGAATCGTCTCGCCCGCACCACGCAGTTCCACCGTGCGCCCCGGAGCGGGCGGCGCTGCGAGGGTGGTGATCGGACGGGACTGCAGGACCCAGATGCCGGTATCGTCGATGGCCCATTCGATGTCTTGCGGTGCACCCCAGTGGGTTTCGAGCTTGCGGCCGACCTCGGTCAGTTCGGCGACCTCGGCGTCGTCGAGTACGGCGACACCGCGTTGTTCGGCGTCCACCTCGACAATCTCGCAGCCCTGTTCGCCCCCGGGTTCGAAGCGGCGGTCCTTGTCCCCCAGCACACTGTCGAGCATCGCACCGTCGACCTTGTCGACGGTCACCGAATCGGCGTCCACCGCGCCCGACACCAGGCCCTCCCCCAGCCCGTACACCGCGCTGATCACCACTTCGTCCCGCGCGCCCGTGGTGGGGTTCGCGGTGAACACCACCCCGCTCGCCCGCGCGGTGATCAATTGCTGCAACACCACCGCGGGCGCGCCGGCGCGAGGCAGCTCACGCGCGAAGGCATAGCGAATCGCCCGCTCGGAGAAGGCCGATGCCCAGCAATCCCGCACGCGCGCGGCGATCGCCTCGACCCCGCGCACATTCAGGAAGGTGTCGAACTGTCCCGCATACGAATTGTCCGCACCGTCCTCGGCCAGCACCGACGACCGCACCGCGATCGGTCCGGTGCCGAGCCGCTCGCTCGCCTGCCCGACCAGCTCCCGCACCGCGTCGGGCAGCGGCGCGGCCACCAGCGCGGCACGCAGCGCGGCCCCGCTGACCACCGCCTGCTCCAGCTCGGTGATCCCGGCGAACTTCGCTATCGCACCACCCAACCCTGCCGCGTCGACAAAGGCAGCGAACGCGTCACTACCGAGCGCCACCCACGGCGGCACCCGCACCCCGCTGCTGTGTAACCCGAAAAGCCCACGTGCCTTCCCGCCCGCGAGCTCATCGATCACTACCGAATCGGACCACGGACCCAGCACCTGCACTACGGCTCTCCCATCACCTCCCGGTCTACGAACCAAGCACCGCGCTGGTTCGGCCGGGAGCCACCCACGATCAAAGGACCCTCTCTGAGTAATGCAAATTTCACAGGTGCGCCAGCCCAGACTTCTTGGGTTTGCGCCGAGCCGGCTCTCGTGATCGAGTCGTGGCACCGCACCGCATCATCTGTCCGCCGAACCGCTCGCCGAACCGCTGCCCAGGATGCACAGCGGATTCGCCACCACAGCCGCCTGCGCCGAACCGGAGGACGAACCGGTGATCCCGGAGCCGACCGGGGGCGTAACCGGCACCGGTGCCGACGGATTACCCGAACCGCCGGCCACCATCGACTCGCCGTCGAGATTCGCGGGAGCCGAAACGTCGAGCAGATCCAGCACGGTCGGTGTGATGTCGGCCAGGGTGTACCCGTTGTTCTCCGTTCCCGCCGCGAACCCCGCTGCCCGCGCGATCACGAAACTGGCTGTCTCGTAAGCACTCTGGCTACCATGCCCACCATCGGGCGTGTGTCCGTGGTCGGTGGTGACCAGAGCAGCCGCCACGAGCATGCGGTGAATACGAGACATGCGCGGCACCGTAGTTGCCACGCGCCCCACCACCCGACGAATTGGACAATTGACCGAGAACATCCCGGTCACCGGGAATCCCACCCAGCGACGAGCGTCGGCCGGAAAGGCTCAGTCAATCCGCAATGCGTGCAGGATGGCAGGTCGACCGCAGCAACTACTTACGTCGGTCGTCCAGGGCCGTGAGTCCGTGGGAGCGCAGGAGCTCCTTCACACCGTCGCGTTCATCGCGGATATATGCCAAGGCGAGGCAGTCGTTGAACCGGTTCGCGAGGCTCGGATCGTCTTCGTCGACAGGGACGACCAGAAGCGTGTCCACGTCCGCATCGAGCAGCACCTTGTTCGCGACGAAGATGGCCGTGCGCTTGTTGCCGTCCTCGAAGGGCTGGGCCTTCGAGAGCTCGACGAACACGTCCAGCGCGTTCTCGATCACGTCGTCACTGCGCAGGGTGCGGTCGAGAAGGCGTTGCAGGTCCCGGTCGGTCATGGCGGTCGGCTCATGGCGGCCATATCGCGTCTTGACGCCGATCTGCTGGTCGGCTGTTCTGAGTTGGCCAGGGTGCAGCGCGGCGCTGCGGGTGAGCTGCTGGTTGACGGATTGGACGAAGGCCGCGTCGACCGTTCCGCCCCGGTGGTCGATGATGAACTGCGCCGCGTCGCGCAGATCCTCTAGTAGCGCGAGGTCAGATCGCGACGTGACACCCGTCAGACTGCCGGAGCGCAAGAAATTCTCCGTGTCGAGGCGGCCCGTAGCAAGACCATCGAATACCTTGCCCGAGGAGTACACGACTCCGGCGAGGTCGACGACGTCGATGCGGGTCACGATGCATTCCTTTACGTGAGCAGCGTTCGAACCGAGACGGTCGAGCCGAGTACCTCAGAACCTGGCATCGACCTCATAGGACTCAACGAAAATGGCAGGCCATCACCGCAAGGGCTCTGTCCTGCCATTTTACTGTGGTCCCAGCTGGTTTCGAACCAGCGACCTTCCGCGTGTGAGGCGGACGCTCTCCCGCTGAGCTATGGGACCGAACTGTGTGTCGGGCGGGTTGTGGGCCGCTCGAACGAGATGGAACATTAGCACGAGGGACCGGGATGACACCAAATCGCCTTGTGAACGGGGGGTTCGGGGACTTGGTGTCGGTTCACGGGGTTGGTGGGGCTACGTGGTATTTCAGGGTCGGCCATGTTGTGGACATGGGGGTCAGGGGGTTGCGGCAGATCCAGATGTTGATGTCGAAGTTCTGGCCGCTGAGGCCGAGGGGGTCGGTGAGTTGACGGGCCAGGGTGGTTTCGGCGAAGCCTGACAGGAAGTCGCGCTGTTCGGAGCCGTGGTTGAAGCCGACGTAGACGATGGTGTCGGCTGAGTCCGGTGGGGTGCCGAAGGCGGCGAAGCCGCGGTGGGGGCTGTAGACCGGGGGGATCCAGGCGGAGCGGCCGTAGTGGTCGAGGGCGCCTGCTTGGTTGTAGGCGGCGGCGACGACCACCGCGTCGGCTTGGTCGGCGGGCGGGAGGGTGATTGCCACCTGGTGTACGGCGTCGGCGAGTGTGTGCCAGGTGTCGTTGCCGTAATGCTGCAGGGGCAGCCAGGGGCTGTTCGGATCGGCGATCCAGCTGCTCGGGTAGGGCAGGGACGCGAAGAAGGCCAGCAGCGCCGCAGAGCACACGACCGCACCGGTGCACAAGCGCCGCAACGCGATTCGCGGATCGGCGGCGGCGAACAGCGTGGAGAGCATCGATGCACCGAATCCGAAGAGCATGGGGAAGGCCCCGGCGACGTAGTAGGAGCGGCCGTGTCCGGCGATCACCATGATCACCATCAGCACGGCCGCGACCAGCAGGAACCGGTACTGCCGCAGATGGGGTGCGCGGACCAAGCCGTACAGGCCGAGCAGGGCCAAACCGCCGCCGAGGAAGCCGGGAAGGATGATGATGGCCCCGACGGTCCCCCACTGCCCACCCATGGTCTGCGCGGTTTCGTGGGCGATGGCCTCGTTGGTCGCCAGCTGCGGCCAATCGTGGGTCGCCTGCCACAGCAGTGCGGGCATCATGGCGGCGGCGAGAATCAGCAGGCCGAGCCACAGTGCGGGGCGGCGCAGCATTTCCCGGGGGCCGATGACGAGAATGCCGGTGCCGACGGCAGCCGCCAGCATCAGCACCAACCATTTGTTCTGCACATCGATCGCCGCTGTCACCCCGAGCGCGACGAGCAAGCGGTCCTGGCGGGTGCGCACCCATCGAACCAACAGCCAGATGATCAGCGCCTGGCAGGCCACGTCGAAGGAGACGCTGGTCAGCACAGTGAAGCCGAAGACGAGCGGGGATGTGGGGAAAGCCGCGGCGGCGAGGATTTGGTAGCGCGGGCGGGCACCGCATTCGTAGGCCACCGCGGCCGCGAGGATCGACACCGCGATCAGCAGGAGCAATCCGGGGATTCGCAGGGGGATTATCGAGCCGGGCGCGATCAGCTCGCCCAGTCGTGCGATCAGCGGTACCACCGGTCCGTTGTCGACAAAGCTGACCGCCAGTCGGCGACCGCACGCGAGGTAGTACAGCTCGTCGCCGGCGATATGCAGCCGCACCGCCGAGACCGACAGGATGAGCGCCGCCAGACCGGACACGAGCAGGACACCTCGCCAGGCGAAAGGCTCTCGCGTGTGCGTCGCCTCGGGGGTGGTTGCGTAGGTGGGGGTCAAGAACTTCTCCGCCGTCGTGCATGGCCGGGGCCCAATGAAGGATGGCGGGGCGTCGACCGATCCAACATATTAAATAACACTGTTTCACTTTGCCCAACGGGAAAACGACCGGAACCGAACGTCCCAACCTCGTTCAATGCCCCTACTCACGGTGCACGATGCGGCGGACAGCGGCCATAGGGAGTTGGCTCAGCACCCAGTGGACGACATGCGTGTGATTCACATTTAGGGCCGTTTACCAGGCGATTTGTAGTCTGCGGCGAACGTCGGCTAATGTTCTCTTCGCACCGCAGAGAGCAGCAAAGCCGAGAGGCCGAGCCGCTCCCCTAAGTGTGAAGTAAATGCGGATGTGGCGCAGTGGTAGCGCATCACCTTGCCAAGGTGAGGGTCGCGAGTTCGAATCTCGTCATCCGCTCGAGAGGTAGGTAAGGCACTAGCCCCATCCTCCTTTGTACGGTGGAGTGGCCGAGTGGTGAGGCAACGGCCTGCAAAGCCGTGCACACGGGTTCGATTCCCGTCTCCACCTCGCGCGATTAGCTCAGCGGGAGAGCGCTTCCCTGACACGGAAGAGGTCACTGGTTCAATCCCAGTATCGCGCACCACCGTACCGAGTCAGGCCCCCTTTCGAGGGGGCCTGACTTGTTTGCGTTACCCGTCATGTGGGCGGAGTCTGTAACCCAGGTCACTCTGATCGCGGTTCTCGGGTGGGCTCCCCTAGTATCGGCACTCGGCATCGCCGGGCGGTCCGGTGCGAGGCCGGCGGTATGAAGGGGCAATCGAGTGAGGCAGATCCTGTTGTCGGCGGGGATCGCCCTGGTCGTCACCATCACACTCACACCGGTGTTGATCCGGGTTTTCGCGCGGCGCGGGTTCGGGCAGGAGATCCGGATCGACGGGCCCGCCAGCCATCAGGCCAAGCGTGGAACGCCGACGATGGGTGGGTTGGCGATCGGGGCCGGGGTGTGGGCCGGATATCTGGGGTCGCATCTGATCGGGCTGCTGTGGGACGCGCCGGGGCCGAGCGCGTCGGGTGTGCTGGTGCTGCTGCTGGCGTCGGCGCTCGGCATGGTGGGGTTCCTCGACGACTCGATCAAACTGCGCAAGCACCGCAATCTCGGATTGACCGCGGCGGGCAAGTACATCGGGCAGATCGGGGCCGCGGTGGTGTTCGCCGTGCTGGCGCTGCGCTTCCCCGGCGCCACGGGGCTCACGCCCGCCGGACGCAATCTGTCCTACGTCCGCGACATCAGCACCATCACCTTCGCGTCGCTGTTCTTCATCGCCTTCATCGTGCTGCTGGTGGTGGCGTGGTCGAACGCGGTGAACATCACCGACGGACTCGACGGGCTCGCGGCCGGATCGATGAGTCTGGTGCTCGGCGCGTACGTGGTGATCACACTGTGGCAGTACGAGAATTCGTGCGAGATCAGCCCGGGACGCGCCTGCTACACGGTGCGTGACCCGCTCGATCTGGCGATGGTCAGTGCCGCGGGCGCGGCGGCGTGCATCGGATTCCTGTGGTGGAACGCGGCACCCGCCAAGATCTTCATGGGCGACACCGGTTCGCTCGGACTGGGCGGACTGCTGGCCGGGCTGTCGATCACCAGCCGCACCGAACTGCTCGCGGTGGTGATCGGGGCGCTGTTCGTCGCCGAGATAATGTCGGTGGTGCTGCAGATCGTGGTGTTCCGCACGACGCATACCCGGCTGTTCCGGATGGCGCCGTTCCATCATCACTTCGAACTCAACAACTGGCCCGAGACCGCGGTGATCATCCGGTTCTGGGTGCTGGCGGGGATCGCGGCGGCGACCGGGTTGTGCCTGTTCTACGGCGAGTACATGACCTCGCTCTAGTTGTCGGAGCCTGCGGCTACGCTGACTCGATCGAGCGAGGGAGGTCGCCGCTGTGAGTGCCGAGATCGTCATGCCAACCGGTCACGATATCGCCGCCGACGTCTCGTTCGAGCTCGAGGAACTCGATGAGCTGGTCGGCGAGCTGCTCACCGACCATGCCGAACGCGCGGCTCGTGATGCGCGAATCGTCGCGTTGCGGCTCGGGATCGGCGGCGTGCGGCCGGAAACCCTCACCCGCATCGGCGCCCGCTACGACCTTGCCCGCGACCGGGTTCGTCAGCTCTACACGAAGGCGATCGGGCGGATCGTGCGCGAAGCCGGGCGGTCGGGACACCGGGCGACGCAGGTGTTCGCGCACCGCTATCCGGTCGACACGGGTGATCTGCGCCTGGTGCGCATGCTGCTGGCCGAGACCTACGCGACCGACACCGACCTGGTGGCCATGGAGTGGTCGTATCTGAAGCTGCGGCTGGCCGGCCACGAACCGGGCGACGCCAAGCGGGTCGCGGGCTATGTGATGCAGCGAATCCTGGGGTGGCAGAAGAAGACTGCCAGCATTCTGGCCAAGCTGCACGTGCCAGCGGACGGCGCCGACGAGCTGGTGCTAGACGACGTCGAGTGGTCGACCGGGTCCGCCGCACCGCTGCCCACCGAATCGGCGCGGGTGGCCGACGGTGACGACGACGGACGCGGACGGTTCTACTTGGCGAAGGTCGGCCGCGATGTCGCCTACGACTCGGCCATGGTGGCCCGGCTGCTGCGGACCCTCGACGCCGACCCGGCGGTGGCGGCGTTCCAGGAGGAACCGACCGCGCTGACCTACCGGTTCGACGGCGAGGACCAGGTGCACTATCCGGCCGTCGCCGCACAGCTCACCGATGGGCGCACAGTGCTCGTCGACGTGGTCCCGCTGGGCCGGATCGCCTTTCACCACAATCGAATCCAGACCGAACTCGGCCGCGTCTACGCGCACGAGCACGGCTGGGGCTGGCTCGCGTGGACCGGCAGTGCGCTCGGCCCGGCCCAGCTCGTGGCGCGGTCGGTCGACAGCTCGATCGAGGAACGGCTCGCCACCGACCTCACGCAGGGCGCCTACGATCGGCCCGCGCTGGCCGCGACGACCACCGAGACCGGCATGGATCTGCTCGACCTGGCCGGTCTCGTCCTGCGCAACGACTGGCAGTGGGACCGGATGCCGATGCGGCTCAGCGCATCACCATCGCGCCCGCCATCACCGTGAGGACCAACAGCATCGCGCAGCAGGTGAGCCACTGGTACTGATTCAGGGTGCGATCCATCCGGCCGATGCTCGCGCGCAGGCTCGCCGCGACGCGCTGCTGGGCGACGAGTTCGCTGCGCAGCCCGGCCATGGTGATGGCCTCGGCGTCGGCGTTCACCCCGGCCCGCTCGATCCGGTTGTGCAGGCGCCCGACCAGGCGCTGCTTGTCGCGCACGGTCTGGCGCGAGACCGCCAGCTCCACGCGCTGATCGCGCAGCTCGGTGCGCTGACGTTCGATCATGGCGGCCTGCGCCGCGGTGTGCCGTTCCCAGGTGCCCACGTCGGCCCACCCTCCTGTCGTGAGATCCGCGTGCCCCCAATGGGTTTCGCCGGATACCCAGCCTTCGAGAAAATCGCGCAATTCAGTGCTGCCGCGCGTCGGGGCGGCAAAACCGGTCTCGCCCGCGGCGAGCATGCCCTGGTCGATGCGGTAGTCGGCGCCGGCGGGCTCGAAATCGGCGATGCCGACCGCGGGGACCAGCGGCACCCAGAAACCCCGCGGGCACACCCACAGCACATCGTCGATTCCGGCCGCCTGCAAGCGTTTCCGGTGGGCGCGGGCCGCGGTGATGTCGAGGGGGCCACTGCGCACCTCGACCACGCAGCGCCGGTCGCCTCGGCGCCAGTAGATGTCGACGGGGATGTCGTCGATGCGCGCGTCGACCTCGGCCTCGTCGGCGCCCGCCGCCGTGAGCCTGCCGCAGATCCAGTGTTCCAGACGCTGGGTGTTCCATTGCGTCGCACTGCATTCGGGGCAGCCACAGCCGTAGCCGGAACGTTCGGTGACGGCGCGACGGCTGCCCTCGGAAATACCCAGTTCGTCGAGCAACGCTCGACGCCCACACACCACCTGGGTCTCGCTCAGCCGCTTCGTCCTCACACCATCACTCCCTCACCTCGGGACCCGTCGTAGGCTCACGCGCACGTCCTGGCGACACCAGGTTCCCGCAGGCACCGACAAGGCGCCAGCCCCCTTGACCCGCGTTCGGGTGCGTCACCGGCTGGTGAGCGAGATCACAAACGCGACTCTGCTTGTATATCAAGCCATTTCATTGTGCCAACGTCGCACAATGCGGCCTATATCTTGATCATTTCGATACACAGACCCGGCCTGTTGCATGTCCGTTTCATCCTGATTGCGAATCAGTTCGGCGCGTCGCGGAACCGGTCGCGACACCACCTCCTCTTGCCCCGGTGGATATGATCGCTGCGGCCGAGGCGGGCACGCTCGGGCGACCACGGGAAGTAGGGTGTGCATGAACCACGCTGAGCACGACGAATCCATCGGGTCGATGCTGGCGAGTATCGCCACGGCGCTGCGCGAAGTCAGCGACAAGCTCGATATCGTCGCCGCGCGGGTCCAGCTCGACGTACCGACCTTCCCGGCCGACGAAGACGTGCCCGACCACATCCGGATCAGGCGGCTCGAATCCTGGGCCTTCCGTGCGTCACAGGACATTTCACGCCTGAGTTCCCGGTTGGATGCCCTCGACAGCGACGGTGAGCCCGATTCCGGGCGTCCCGTGCGCAGTACGCCCAGCCGCCGCGAGGTCCGTGAGGCAGCGGAGGCGGCCGAACGCGCCGCCGACGGACCCGACGACCAGCTATCGGCCGCCGATCCTTTACCGCCGCACCAGAACCGCGATGCCGACGGCGCCCGTCCCCCGCTAGAGCGCCGCACCTCCCCCGCCCGGCCGAGCACCGACCACCTCGGCGACCCCACCGCGTTGGCCGCGACGCCGATCCCCCGTACCGCGCCGAGCGAGGCGCCCTTCGGGCAGCCGATCGCGTTCGACACCGATATGTTCGCCGATGTCGGTGACTCGGATGCCGAACCACAGGCACCGAGTCGACGGCCCGCGCCCGCACGGCTCAGTGGCGCCGCGGCGAACGGTGCCGGTGAGCGGGTGTCTGTCGGCACTGCGACGTCGACGAACGGGTCCGGTGGGAGCGGTGTGGCCGGTGACATCGCGTCCTCGCGTAATGGTGCGGCGGTGCCAGCGGTGATCGGAACGGTGTTGACGGCGCCTGCTGACGACCAAGCGTCCGGGACGAGTGCGACGAAGCCTGCCGCGGCGGCATTGCGCGAGCCCGAGTCGGGGCTCGCGAACGCGGCGGACAGTGCGACCCTCCCGAGGACTTCGAGCACGGCGGGGAGCGCGACGCTCCCCGGGACTTCGAGCACGGCGGACGGCGCGACCCTGCCGGGGAGTGCGAGCGTGATCGGCGCCTCGACCCTGCCGGGGAGTGCGGATGTGCGCACTGTTGTGCGTGAGGGTGACGTGCGGATCAGCGGCGTCAACGGGTCCGGCGCGACGAAGCAGGTTCCGGCCGAAGCGCAGTCGGCGAGGGCCGAGGCGAACGTCGGCGATTCAGTGGCGGCGGGAATCGGTGCCAATCCTTCGGTGCCGGCGGGCATGGGTCCCGATGCCGTTGTCGAGCGGGCGCGGCCGGTCAAGAAGCCGTCGGAGAGTTCGGGTGACCGGCTCGACGCTCCTTCGCCGGATGCGTTGTCCGGCAAGGGGCACGGTGTCGCGGCAAACCCCACCCGGCCCGAGAACGACCATCTGTCTTCGGGGTTCACGACAGGTGGTCGGCCCTCGACGGCTCCGAATGGCAAGCCGATCAACGGATTCGGGCCGCACACTCCCGACGTCACTCGATCCGACAGCGCGGCGGATGCGCAGCCCGCGGGCAACACCGCCAACGGCATCCACTGGTCGTTCTCGGAAGACCCCGCGCCCTCATCGACAACACCGGATCGAAATGGCCACGCCCGCAACGGCTTCACCACCGACTCCGCGCACCGTAACGATTCCCTCTTCGGGGACTTCACTCCCCGTGACCGCCTGACCACCGGCGAAACCCCCGAGTCGGCCGTCTCCACCCCGCCCGCGCGGCTCACCCCGCCCAGCGAACTCACCCAGCCGAATCGGGTCCCGGATTCGACGCCCGAAGTCGGCTCATCGCACGTCAACGGCTCGAGTGACAGCCCACGTCCGAGCACCGATCGACCGGCGAACACCGGCAGGCTGCCCGGCCAGCCGCCGCTCACGAACCCGGCGACCACCGATCACGAGCGCCCGGCCGTGGACTTCGATCCACCGACCCTCGGCTTGCCCACCGGACGTGCATCCTCGACCGATCCCCTCGAACGCCCTGCCACCGACCCGGCTCCGCCCACCGCCACCGACTCGGCCGGCATCACCGTCACCGGCACCTACCGCGCCTTCGACATCGAACGCGCCCACGTGGACAAGCTGCAGGCCATGCTCGACGAACTGAAACGCTCGGCAGGCCTCCCGCCCGGCCGTCGCGACGTGTTCGGCCCACCGACCCCCGACCTCGGTTAGGCGTACCTCCGCATTCGCTCTGGCCGTGCGCAGCTGAGGAACGCTCCGCGACCGCGCACATCAGGCGTACCTCCGCATTCGCTCCGGCCGTGCGCAGCTGAGAAACACCACGCGCCTACGCCACTCACCTACGCACCGCGAAGGGTGCGCCGGTCAGGCCGGGGTTGCGAGCGGGACCAGGCCTGGACCCATCTCCGGTTTCGGGGGTTCGTGCAGGACGGTGCCGATGAGGTCGCGCAGGGCGCGGTGGCCCGCGTCGGCGGTGTTGCGGGGATGCCATGCCATCGCGACGACAGGGGCGGGCAGTGGCAGCGGGATCTCGAACATCGCCAGGCCGAGTGCGGTGCGTGCCGCGCGTGACAGCAGTTCCGGTGCGGGGCAGACCAATTCGGTCGAGGCGAGGGTGAGCAGCGCGGTGGGGAGGTCGGCGACGGTGGCCACCACGCGGCGGGTGCGGCCGTGCAGGGCGAGGCGGTCGTCGATCGGGCCGTGGGTGCGACCGGTGGCCGACACCTCGAGGTGGCGGGCCGAGGCGTAGGCGGCGACCGAGGGGCGGTCGGCGGCGAAGGGGTGGTCGGGGGCGGCGACGCCGATCCAGCGGTCGGCGAACAGGCGTTTGACCACCGTCTCGGGGTCGGTCTGGCCGATCATGCCGACCTCGACGTCGACCCGGCCGTCGCGCAGGGCCACCGCGCCGTCGGCGGCATCGGCGGCCAGCAACCGCACCGTCACCCCTGGCAGCTGTGCGTGCACCGCGGCCAGCAGCGGACCGGACAGGCTCGCTCCCACCGAATCACCCACGCGGACAACGAAATCGCGGTTCCGGCCTGGTCCGTGCCCGTCGCGGGCGGTGAGCAGCGTTCGGGCCTGATCGACCAGGCTCGCCACATCGTGGCGCAGTTCGAGGGCCCGTGGCGTCGGCACCATCTGGCGGCCGGAGCGCACGAGCAGTGGATCGCCGAGCACCTCGCGCAACCGGGTGAGGGTGCGGCTCATCGCCGAGGTCGAGGTGTGCAGCCGCCGGGCCGCCTCGGTCACGCTGTTGGTGTCGAGCAGCGCGTCGAGGGCGAGCAGTAGGTTCAGATCCAGCGCATCCACGCGAGGATTATCACCAACGCACCGATCGCCGCCAAGCGTTGCCGACGGCGATCCGGCGTGTCGGCTATCGCTCCGCTACGGGCGCCGGGGTGGGCGCGACGGGAGCGGCGACCGCGGCGCGATTGCGCAGCACGCCACGGTAGGACGAGGGCCGAACGGGTCGCACCCACTGGGCCAGCCGCGACATCAACGGCAGCGGGGTGCCGAGGTCGTCGAGCATCTCGTCGATATTGGCCAGCGAGAACGGCACCACCGAGGCACCGTGCGCGTGGTTGCCGTCGCTGCGTTCGCGCGACCATTCCAGGCGCGCGTCGATCTCGTTGTTCATCAGCTCGGCCATCGGCGGGACGAACCGGCCGGTGAGCAGCCCGGCGATCCAGTGCGCGCCCACCTCGGCGCTCAGCGCGCTCACGTTCGAGCTGTTGTAGCCGGCGAAGCTCAGGTTGGGGACCTCCACCGGCAGGATGTGGCGGTAGAGCCGGAAATCGCCCACCTCGTCGGTGAGCGCGCGGCGCACGAACGGGGTGAGGAACGGGACCTCTTGGCGGTAGCCGGTGGCGCAGACGACGATCTCGGCCAGTTTCAGGCTGCCGTCGGCCAGGCGCACCGCAGGTCCGTGCTGGCCACCGATCAGTTCGGTGATCTCGGTGTCACGGTGCACGCTGATCCGGCCCGCCTCGACCTGCTCGGCGAAGCCCTCGGTGGCCAGGCTCGCGCTGCTGGTGCCGATCTCGGCGATCGGGCCGGTGGGGACCAGATCGAGCTCGCGCAGCCGCAGCTTGCGCGTCACGCGCTCCTGCAGCAGGTCCATGTTCGACTGGCGCAGCGCGAGACGGTCGAGGAGTCGTTCGGCGCGGTGCGGGAAGCGCGACGGGAAGTGCGCCTCCCCCGCGCGGGTCAGCAGCAGGCGCTCGTAGTCGGCGCCGAAACCGAGTTTGCGCGGCATCTTCCAGGTGAGTCTGCGCGCCACCACGGTGGTCTCGTCGGCGATGTGGCTCACGGCCTCGGCCACATCGCAGGCGGATTTGCCGTAGCCGACCACGACCACCGAACGGTCACGCGCCTGCTCGACGTCGTGGAAATCCGAGACGTGGCACAGTCGCCCGCCCGCGGCGCGGAAGGCTGCGGCGCCGGGCAGATCGGGCACGACCGGATCGCTGTAGACACCGTTGGCGACGATCAGGTGGTCGCAGGTGGTGCGGTGCACGCCCATCTGGTCGCGGATCTCGAGCAGCCAGCCGCTGTCGACCGGGTCGGCCGCCACCACCTCGGTGCCGAGGCGCAGGTGCGGGCCGAGGCCGAACTCCTGCACGTATCCGGCCAGGTAGGCCTGCATCTGCTGGCCGTCGGGCCAGCGGGGGAAGTCCTCTGGCATCGGGTGATCGCTGAAGGCGTAGGTGAACTTGCTGTTCTGCGCGCGAAGTCCCGGATACCGGCGGGTGGCACTCCACACACCGCCGACGTCGGGGGCTCGGTCGAAGACTTCGACCGGGAACCCCGCCTGACTCAATACCTTCGCGCAGGCCAAACCCGCCACTCCCGCACCGACGATCCCGATGCGGCTACCGCTCGTCATGCGCAGGAGACTACTCGGACAGACGCGTAAGGTGCCACCGCGCTGGACAGGCCACAGTCCGCTCAGCGCTGCCCGGTCCGGGCACACTGTCGTACGCCACGGCCCGAGCGACCCGTGCTGTACTGGATGGATGCCCAACAGTTCCGTCGTCGTCGATCGGGCCGGACTCTGGGATGCCGAGGCGCTCAGCGATGTCGCCGCCGCGACGTTCCCGCTCGCCTGCCCGCCCGAGGCCACCGCGGGCGACATCGAGATCTTCCTCGAGCAGATGCTCTCGGGCGAACGCTTCGGCGAATACCTCTCCGACCCGGCCAAGACCGTGCTCAAGGCCGTGGAGGGTGACGAGATCGTCGGCTACGCCATGCTCATCGCGGGCCGACCGAGCGATCCGGACGTCGCCGCGCAGGTGAGCGCGGGCGAGGTGGTGGAACTGAGCAAGATGTATGTGCTGCCCGGCCATCACGGCAGCGGGGTCGCCGCGGCGCTGATGGAATCGTCGATCGACACCGCGCGCGACTCGGGCGCCGAGACGGTGTGGCTCGGGGTCAACCAGGCCAACGAGCGCGCGCAGAAGTTCTACGCCAAGCACGGTTTTCGGCAGGTGGGCACCAAGACGTTCGTGGTCGGCAACCAGCTGCATTCCGATTTCGTCTTCGAACGCGCGCTGTAGACAGCGGTCCCGGACTGGCCGGGACCGTTGCGAAAAGGCTTATGCGGCAGCAGCTTCGAAACGCGACAGGGCCAGCAGACGCGAGATCGCGCGCAGGTACTTCTTGCGGTAGCCGCCGTCGAGCATCTCCTGCGAGAAGATCTCGTCGAGCTTCACGCCCGAGACCGTCACCGGAATGCTCGCATCGTAGAGGCGGTCGGCCAGCACGACCACGCGCAGCGCGACGGCCTGGTCGGTCACAGTGTGCACGTCGGAGATGTACACCGACGCCACGCCCTGGATCAGCGCACCGAACTTGGACGGGTGCAGCGTGCTCAGGTGCTTCAGCAGCACGTCGAACTCATCGAGCGTGGAGCCGGGGGTGTTCGCGGCGCGTTCGACGAGCAGCTCGTTCGAGGTGGGTTCCGGCGCGGGCGGCAGGTCGCGGTGGCGGTAGTCGGGCCCGTCGACGCGCACCGGATCGAAAATCGAACCGAGCTTCTTGATCTCGCGCAGGAAGTCCGAGGCCGCGAAACGACCCTCACCGAGCTGGCCGGGCAGCGTGTTCGAGGTCGCCACGATGGAGACCCCGCGCGCCGACAGCTCGGTGAGCAGGCGCGAGACCAGCATCGTGTCGCCCGGATCGTCGAGTTCGAACTCGTCGATGCACAGCACACTGTTGGCCGCGAGCCGTTCGACGGCGTTGTTGAAGCCCAGCGCACCGACCAGGTTGGTGACCTCGCCGAAGGTGCCGAACGACTTGGGCGCCGGGGAGCTGTGGAAGATCGAGGCGAGCAGGTGGGTCTTGCCGACACCGAAGCCACCGTCGAGATACAGGCCCGCGCCCGAGACCGCCTTCTTCTTGCCGAAGAGGCCCTTCTTCGAGTTGGCCTTGTGGATTTTCGCCACCTGACCTGCGAAAGCCTCGGCCTTGGCGACCGCAGCGGCTTGGCTGGGTTCGTTGGGGTCGGGGATGTAGGAGGCGAAGCTGACCTCGTCGAACATGGGCGGGGGCACCATCTGCGCGACGAGTTGGTCGGCCGGGACCTCCGGATGACGATCGACAAGGCGTTCTTGCATGGACAAATGGTACGGACGTGGTTGCATCGATCCCTATGCAGCGTATCCACAATGTGACCCAGCTCGCAGACCTCGACGACGACGCACTGGCCAGGTGCTATGCCTATCCGCGGCATCTGGACGAGCCGTGGGTGCGGGCGAACTTCGTCAACAGCATCGACGGGGCGTTCACGGTCGACGGTGTTTCCGAGGGCTTGGGCACCGATGCCGACCACCGGGTGTTCACGGTGCTTCGTGAACTGGCCGACGTGGTCCTCATCGGTGCGGGCACCCTGCGCGCGGAGAACTACGGCGGCGCGCATCCCGACCGGCGGCGGCGCATCGCCCACCACCAGCACGGCATCGGCGGCCACTCCGAGGGCACCCCGCCGCCGATCGCGGTCGTCACCGCCACCGCGAAGCTCGATCCGAGCGCGAAGATCTTCACCGATGCCGAGGTGCCGCCGCTGATCATCACCACGACCCAGGCCGAACCCGACCAGATCACCGCGCTCGAGGACGCCGGCGCGGTGGTGGTGATCGCCGGGACAGCCGCGATCATGCCCGCCGCGCTGATCAAGGTGTTCGCCGAACGCGGTCTGCACCGGGTGCTGTGCGAGGGCGGACCGCATCTGTTCGGGCAGCTGGCCGAGGCCGGACTGGTCGACGAACTGTGCCTGACCATCGCCCCGATGCTGGTCGGCGGCGCGGGCGGGCGAATCTCGCTGTCGGCGAGCACATTCGACACCCCCATGGCACGCAAGCAACTGGTGCTCGACGACGACGGCACCGTCCTGGCCCGCTGGGCCCGTCGATGAAACCTGGCGCCGAACCTGGCAGTGTGTAGCGCATGCGTTGGACTCGGGCCGCGGCAACGGCCGCGACACTGTCGATCATGCTCGCGGGCTGTGGGGCCGGACCGTCGGATCGGCCCGTCGTCGCCGTCGAACGGCCAGGGGCCGGTGGCGCGCAGACCGAGGCGCCCGAACCGCAGGACCTGGCCAAGGCCGAGGTGCCCAAATCCGACCTCGCCTGGCGTGACTGCACCGAGGCCACCTTGAGTTCGCTCGACTTCGGTGCCGCCCCCGCGGGCCTGGTGCTCGACTGCGCGGAGTTCTCGACCCCGATCGACACCGCGGGCAGCGTGCTCGGCACCTTCCGCGCGGGCGCCCTGCGTGCTCGGCTGCCGCAGACGCCCGCCGACGCGGCCCCGCTGGTGCTCACCTCCGGCTCGGACCGTTCGTCGGCCTCGACGCTGGCAGGGCTCGCGATCGGACCCAACAGCGCGTTGCTGGCCGCGCAGCCCATCGTCGCGGTGGATCGGCGCGGCATCGGCGCCTCCCAGCCCATCGACTGCATTCCCGCGCAGTTGCGCGCGGTGATGACCGACCTCGGCCAGACCGGCGTCGGCAACGACGATCAGGTCGGTGCCGTCGCGGGCTTCAGCCAGGACGCCACCATCGCCTGCCGCGATTTCCTGCAGCCCTACGAAGGCACGTTCGACGCACCGCACGCCGCCGACGACATCGAACAGCTGCGCAAGCAGTGGCAGGTCGACAAGATCAACGTGCTCGGCGCGGGCAACGGCGCCAAGGTGGCACTGAGCTACGCCCGCCGCTACGGCGACCACCTGGCCCGGCTGATCCTCGACGCCCCCGAACCGGTCGGCGCCGACGCCACCACCATGGCCGAAGCGCGCGTCACCGGTGCCGAAGCGGCGCTGACCGCGTTCGCGCAGCGCTGCAAGGCGGCCAACTGCGCGCTCGGCGCCGATCCGCGCGCGGCGATCACCGCGCTGATGGCCAAAGCCACCAGCGGCGAGCTCGGCGAGATCTCGGCGGCCGACCTGTCGACCGCGCTCACCGGTTTCCTGTCCAGCCCCCGCGGTGACCAGGCGAATCGGGTCACCGCCATGGCCGACATCCTGGCCGCCGCCGACCGCGGCGATCGCGGACCACTCTCGGCCATGATCGTGCGCGAGGCCGCCGCGATCACCTCCGACGGCGAGTTCGTCAACCGGTGCACCGACAGCCAGCAGCCCCCCACCGCGGACAAGGCCCGTGAACTCGCCCAGACCTGGGCGAGCAAATATCCGGTATTCGGGCGCAACGCCGCCATCGGGCTGATGGTCTGCTCGGCCTGGCCGGTGTCCACCGCGGCGCCGCTGCCGTCGAAACTCGAACTGCCGGTGCTCGTGTTCGCCGGGGCCGCCGATCCGATCGTCGGCGGACCCGCGCCCTCGGTGACCGGCGCGCTCGGTTCGGCAGGCGCCCAGCACGCCACCATGACCTGGCAGGGCTGGGGACACCCGGTCGTCGCGCACTCCGGTTGCGCGCAGAAGGCCGTCGTCGACTACCTCGCGGAAGCGAAACTTCCCGGCGACGGCGGCGCCTGCCCGGCCTGATCCAGCTGGCGGCAACCAGGCGGTTCCGGCGCGTCATCCGGGTCCGGCGACACCATCGCAACCCGATTCGGTGTACCGTGCCCCAGTGTTGTTCCGACAGCTCGAGCCCCGTACCGCTCGCACCTCCGCCGAGGTGATCAAGTTCGCGCTCTGGCCCTTCGCGGTCATGATGGTGCTGAACCGCGTCTTCATCAAGGCGATCAACGGTTTCGTCACCGACGACTACCGGCCGGTGTACAACGCCTCGTTCGCGTTCCTGAACGGCAAGCCGCTGTACACCGCCGACTTCTCGTCGGTCGACCCGCACTATCTCTACTATCCGAGCGGAACGCTGCTGATCGCGCCGGTCGCGATCATCGAATACGAACTGTCGCGTTGGCTGTTCATCGGGCTCAACGCGGCCGCGATCGTGCTCGCCTGGTATCTGATTCTTCGCCTGTTCAAGTTCGGAATCGGCTCCGTCGCCGCGCCCGCGCTGCTGCTGGCGATGTTCAGCTCCGAGACGGTGACCAACACATTGGTGTTCACCAACGTCAACGGATGCCTGCTGGCGGCCGAGATGCTGTTCATCACGCTGCTGCTGGCACGTCGAGACCTCTGGGCAGGCGTGGCGCTGGGTTTGAGCATCGCGGTGAAACCGACGCTGGCGCCGTTGCTGTTGGTCGCGGCCGTTCGAGGCCAGTGGAAGGTGTTCATCACCGCGCTCGGGGTGCCGTTGACCCTCACCGCGATCGCCTGGCCGCTGTCGGCGGACCCCGAGAAGTTCTTCACCCACGTGATGCCGTATCTGTCCGAGACGCGCGACTACTTCAACAGTTCAGTCGGCGGCAGCGGGCTCTACTACGGCTTGCCGGACTGGCTGACCCTGCTGGTCAAGGTCGTGATGGCCGCTGTGGTGGCGGTGTCGCTGTGGCTGCTGTGGCGCTACTACCGCCACGACGAGCTGTTCTTCGTCACTACGTTCTCCGGGGTGCTGCTCACCGCGTGGTTCCTGTTGCCCTCGCTGGGCCAGATGTACTACTCGATGATGCTGTTCCCGTTCCTGATGACCGTGGTACTGCGCAATTCCGTGCTGCGCAACTGGCCCGCGTGGTTGGCGATCTTCGGGTTCATGACCTACGACAAGTGGCTGTCGGATCGCTGGCAGGGCATCGGCCGCAACCTCGAATACCTGCGGGTGACCTTCGGCTGGGGGCTGCTGCTCATCGTTGTGTTCTGCGTGCTCGGCGACCGCTACCTGGCGGCGCGTCGCGAGGGCAGGCTGCAGTTCGGGATCGACCCGACCTGGATCGCGAACGCCCCCGATTCGCGTGACGGCACCGACGAACCGGCACCCGCCGCACCGGCCGCGCCCACCCCACCGCATCGCGAGGATCCGGTGGCACCGGTCGAGGAACGCGAGCCCGCGCTCAAGTAGTTATCGGCCGGTGACGTAGCCCTTACGGCGCGCACCGGCCGAAACCATTAGCGTGGAGCCATGAGTTCCGATACTTCGTTGCCCACGCCGCGCATCCAGCTGACGCCGCAGCAATGGCGGGCGAAACTGGATCCCGAGGAATACGCCGTCCTGCGCGAGGCCGCCACCGAGCGACCGTTCATCGGCGAATACACCGACACCAAGACCGACGGCGTCTACACCTGTCGCGCCTGCGACGCCGAATTGTTCCGCAGCACAGAAAAATTCGACTCCCACTGCGGCTGGCCGTCGTTCTTCGACCCCGCCGACTCCGACGCGGTGATCCTCAAGCCCGACGACACCATGGGGATGCGCCGAGTCGAGGTGGTGTGCGCCAACTGCCACAGTCACCTCGGCCACGTCTTCGAGGGCGAGGGCTACCCGACGCCCACGGATCAGCGCTACTGCATCAACTCGATCTCGCTCAAGCTGAAGCCGACGGCCGAATAGCGCCTCACACGAGATCGCGCACGTCCCACACCCACACATCGTCGACCTGCTTGCCCGGTACGCCGAGCAGGTCGTCCACGGTGCGTCGCAGTGCGTCATCGCTGTGCGACGGCGGCAGCACCATGACATCGGCGCCCCAGTAGCGCAGGTCCGCGACGGCCCGCTCACGTTGAGCTCGGTCGACCACCGGGACGATGCCGGTCTCGCGGACCAGCATGAGCAGAACCGCGGTGGGTCGGGGTTCGGCGCCGTAACCGGCCACCTGCTCGGCGCCGACCGGGCCGACGAAGTAGCCGCCGACGAGCGGGAAGGTGAAGTCGGCGTCGATCTGCCACCGCAGGGCGCCGGCGTCGCCCGGGGTGGGCGGCGGCACGATCACCACCGAGCCGTCCGAAACATAGTGGCGCACAGTGCCTTCGGCGAAGAAGGCGGGCGTCGCGGGGCGTTCGGTGACGGGGAGCACGGTCGGCGCGATGGGCAGCAGCGCGAAGGCCATGGCGCCGAACCAGGCAACGGCTCGCCGCGTCGTACCGGCGGTTCGCAGCGATTCGATCGCCCGCTGGGTGCCGAGCGCCAGCACTATCGCGATGGCGGGAACGGCCACCATGGCGAACCGTGATTCGACGATCCCGTTCAATGGCGGCAGCCACCCGAAGGCCAGCCACGGCATCGGAATCATCGAGAATTCACCCTCACCGAAGCGCACGACGCCGTCGAAGGACAGCACAATGCCCATCGACAGCGCCGTGAACACCACCCCGACGATCGCGGCGGCCTGCACAATGCGCTCGCGCCGCAGAAAGAACACGGCCACGGCGATGAACAGCAGCAGCGGCCAACCGAAGTAGGTGTTGTCCTCGGTCGGATTGATACTCACGTCAGGACCGAACGAGAACATGCTGCCCGCCGATTCCGGTGAGAACTGCACCAGCGACACGATGTCGTTGCCGACGCGGCCGATGCCTTCGAATCGGTACGACTGCGGTCCGGCGAACTGCCACCAGAGACCGAAACCGGTGAGCGCCAAGGTGATCAGCGCCGCGAGCAGTATCGACGGTGCCGTCGCGCGCGCCGTGCAGGCGATGGCGCGCGGGGTGCGCACGTAGGCGACGGCGAAGGCCCCGAAGCCGAACGCGAAGATCAGCAGCGGCTCCTCACCGAGGGTGAGCTGCAGCGCCACCAGCAGTCCGAGCACCGCGGCGGCGCGCGGTTGCCATACCCGGTGCGTCCCGTCGGCGTTCTCCGCGTTGCGCGCCATTTTGACGGCCTGCACGGCGATGAGCGGAAGCAGCATGAGGAACACGAAATTCGCGTGCCCGTTGGTGTGCGCGATCATCGCGGGCGCGAAACCGCAGAACGCACCGCCGATGGCCGCGGCGAACTTCGAGGACACCAGCTCGCGCGAGAACACCCAGTACCAGGCGAATGCCGTGCCGAACAGGCCGAAGGTGAGGGCCGACACGAAGGTGACGGTCGGCCCGAAAAGCAGGGTGATCGGGGCGAATGGGATGCCCCAGCCGTACATGAGGGTGTTGGCCATCATGTTGATGCCGTCGGGATAGTTCTGCAACTGGGTGCTGAGCGGGCTGTTCAGGTGGACGAGGTTGTGCGCGGTGATGGCGTAGAACCACTCGTACAGCGTCTGGTCCTGCGCGCTCTTGCTCAGGTAACCGCTACCGGTGTTCGACCACAGCCCGGCGAGGACGAAAACCGCCAGCGACAGATAGCAGCCCGCCACGATCAGGTCGGTGCGCGCGCGACGCAGCCGGGTGCGTGGCTCCTCGACAGTTTCGGGTTCCGCTCGATCGATGACTCCTACCGCGGAGCGATCCTGTTCGGACCGGTCCGTTCCCCACCCTTTGACCACGCGCGCATCTCTCTGAACCTCAAAGCCACAATCGGCCCGCTCACGATACTCGAGTGGGGAATCCGCCGCGACGCGAGGCCGATGCGAAAGGCCCACTCAGCTGAGTGGGCCTTCGGTGTTCGCTCCGCTACGGCAGCGCGGTGATCAGCTGTTCGATCTCCACGCGCGGGCCGGTGAAGAACGGCACCTCTTCGCGCACGTGCAACCGCGCCTCGGTGGCCCGCAGGTCACGCATCAGATCGACGATCCGGTGCAGTTCGGGGGCCTCGAAGGCCAGCAGCCACTCGTAGTCGCCCAGTGCCATCGAGGTCACGGTGTTGGCGCGCACGTCCGGGTAGCCGCGGGCGGCCTTGCCGTGGTCGGCGAGCATCTTGCGACGCTCCTCGTCGGGCAGCAGGTACCACTCGTAGGAGCGCACGAACGGGTAGACGCAGATGTAGTTGCCCGGGTCCTCCCCCGCCAGGAACGCGGGAATGTGGCTCTTGTTGAACTCCGCGGGACGGTGCACCGCGACGTTGCTCCATACCGGGAGGCTGGCTTTGCCCAGTTCGGTGGTCCGGCGGAAATCGGCGTACGCGGCCTGCAAATCCTCGACCCGCTCGGCATGGGTCCACAGCATGAAGTCCGCGTCGGCCCGCAGCCCCGCCACGTCGTAGATCCCGCGCAACACCACACCCTTGTCGGCGAGCCCGTCGAAAAAGGCCTGCGCTTCCTTGATCGCCGCCGTGCGGTCCTCGCCGAGCAGCCCCGGCTGCACCTGGAACACCGAGAACATCAGGTAGCGAATGGTGGAGTTGAGCGCCTGATAGTCGAGTTTCGCCATGGTTCACATCCTCCCATCTGTGGGGTGCCGGCCGCCGATCAGGCCGGGCAGCTCGGCAGGCGCCAGTCGGTGGGGGTGAACTGTTCGAGGTGCACCCGCTCCGGACGCACACCGGCGGCGACCAGCTGGGCGCGCACCGATTCGAGGAAATCCGGTGCGCCACAGACATATACGTCGGCACCGGGAAGTAACTTCACGTCGGACAGATCCATCCGGCCGGTCCGCGCACCGTCACCGCCGCCGGTGTACCACAGCGACTTGGTGCCCGCCGACAACCGGGACACCAGCACCCGCTGACGGTCCCGCAACGGATGACTCTCCGGTGTGCGGTCGGCATGCAGAACCTGTACCGGCCGGTTCGGATTGTGGGCGACCAGGTGCTCGAGCACCCCGATCATCGGCGTGGTTCCGATACCCGCCGAGATCAAGATCAACGGTGTTGTCGCCGACGGTTCGACAGTGAGATCACCGAAGGGAACGGTGATCTGGAGCTGGTCACCGACGTCGAAGTACTCGTGCAGGTACCCGGAGACCTCACCGGCCGGACAACCGTTCGCCGCGTCGACCCGCTTCACCGCGAAAGCCAGCCTGCCCTCGGCAGGCGCACCGACCAGGCTGTACTGCCGCAACTGCCTGGCACCGTCGTCGAGCTGCACCCCTACCGAAACGTACTGTCCGGGAACGAAACTCGGCAGCGGCTTCGCCGCATCCATGGACTCGACCGCGAAGACGGCGACGCCGAACGTATCGTCTTGGCGCGCAACGACCATCACGTCCCTGAACACATCTCCCGGCGCCACACCGGCGTCGGCGTAGAGCCGGTCCTCCTCGGCGATCAGCGTTCCCGCCATCATCCAGAACACCCGGTCCCAGGCCTGCGCGACCGGCGCGGTCACCACATCGACGCCGAGGACCTCGACGATCGCCGCGAACAGATTGTCGTGCACCACCTCGTACTGTGCGGCGGTGACGCCGAGCGAGACGTGCTTGTGAGCGATCCGCGACAGCATCTGCGCGGGGTGCGGGAGTTCGGGGTCGATCAGGTAGGTGGCGTAGACCGCGATCGATGCCGCGAGCGCCTTGGGCTGACTGCCCGCGGCCTGGTTACCCCGGTTGAACAGGTCGCGCAGCAACTCGGGATGGTCGTCGAACAGCCGCCGGTAGAAGGCGGTGGTGATGGAGTCGATGTGCACACCGATCAGCGGCAGGGTGGCGCGGATGATGTCGGCGTCGGCCGTGTCGAGTTCGGGTTCGGTGTACTGCACGAAGGTCGTCATGGTGTGTCCTCGTTCTCTTCGGGCGTGCGCGCGGGGGTAACCGCCAGCAAACGCAGTAATTGCGCGGAGGGACCGGCGACCATTGATTCGACGGTGTATTCGTCGAGTACCGCGTAGAACGCGGCGGTCGCGTCGGCCAGTGCGCGTCGCAGCCGGCAACCGGCGATGAGGGGACATGGGCGATCGCCCGTGCACTCCACGACTTCGCGGTCGTCTTCGAGCAGGCGGATCAGTTCACCGATGCGGATCGTGTGACCCGCCGGGGTGAGCGTGAGTCCGCCGGAGCGCCCACGCTGCACCTCGACCAGGCCGAATCCGGTCAGCAATGTGACCGCCCTGGCGACGATCCGCTCGGACGCCCCGACCGATCGGGCGATCAGCCCGATCGTGATCCGGGCGTCCTCGGTCTCGCCCACAGCGAGCCGCATGACGGCCCGCAGGGCGATATCCGTGGTCGGTGCCAGCTGCATATCTCTACGCTAGGCGACCCGCATGCGAAATCCGCTATGAATAGATGGTGCACTCTATTACGCCCACACCGACGTAATTCAGGCCACATACTTCAAATACGGCAACTATTCCGCTATCGCCTACTCGCCCGCCAAGGCGACGCCTCATCACTCCCGAACACCGAGGTCACCGTCGACACCTCACCTCGATGAAGTTCGACGGGCCCGAGATCGGGGTCGAGAACCAAGGTCCGCACGCTGCGCTGCTCATCAGCAATAGTCACAGCGCGCGATCATGCAACATAGCTATCGCCGAGCCTCCGCGACACGCCGCTGGTCAGTGTGCGTGGTCTGTGAAGTCGTCCAGACCGGTGAGCTCACTCGACAGCGCCCAAAGACGCTCAGCTGAAGCGGGTTCGACGGCCCACGCCTTGACCCCGCCGACGAGCATGTCGTCGTCGGTGGCGAGTTCCGCGACATCGCAATCCTGGCAATAGACACCGCCGAATTCGGCGAGCGACGCGGCGGTTGCCGCCCAGACTGCGGTCGCGGCCCCCTCCGCCGGGGTCTTGAAGCCGTCCGCCTGGCGACCGTCACTACCGATCCAACCCTGCGCCACCTGTTCCGCATGGGCGATATTGCGTTGCAGCGGCGTGAGAATGCTCCCCGGATGCACGGCGTAGGCACGTACCCCCGACGCCGCTCCGATCGCGTCGAGGTGTGTGGCGAACAATGCGTTGGCGGTTTTGGACTGGCCGTACGCCTGCCAGATGTCGTAGCCGCGACTGAAATGTAGGTCGCTCCAGCGGATATCGGACAGAAAGTGCGCCGATGACGCCACCATGACCACCCGAGCCCCATTCGGAGCCAGCGCGGGCCGCAACCGGTTGACCAGTGCAAAGTGCCCGAGATGATTGATCGCGAAGTGCGCTTCCCAACCCGGCCCGACCTGCCTGCGCGGGTAGGCCATGACACCGGCGTTCGCGATGATGATGTCGACGGTCCGGCCGGTGTCGAGAAATCGTTCACTGAAAGTCCGAACACTGCCGAGATCGGCGAGGTCGAGTTCGTCCACCTCCACACTCTCGATGTCGCACAGCGCTTTCCGGGCCGCCTCGACCCGTCGAGCGGGCACGACGACGTGTGCCCCGGCGCGCGCCAACGCCACGGTGGCCTCCTTACCGAGACCCGAGTAGCCACCGGTGACGAGGACTGTCTTCCCCGCCAGATCGACGCCGTCGACAACCTCGCCGGCCGTGCTGCGCGGGCCGAACCCGCTACCGATTCTGTGCTGCTGTGTGATCGCCATGTGGTAACGCTAAAATCTAGAGTGCGATCTAGGTCAAGCGGTGAGGGCGTCCATGGTGAACGGTCTGTCCATCGGTGACGTAGGGCGGGCCACCGGCCTCGGGGTGCACGCCCTGCGATACTTCGAACGCGAAGAACTGATGTTGCGCCCGATTCCACGGTCCTCCGGTGGACAGCGCGTCTACGCACAGGCCGATGTCGATTGGCTCCTACTCTGCAATCGCCTACGCGAGTCCGGGATGCCCATCGCGACCTTGCGGACCTTCGCACGGCTCGTTCGCTCGGGCCCAGGAAACGAGCGTGAAAGACTTGCCCTGCTCGAGGCTCACGAGCAGGCCGTTCGCGACAGACTGGCCGACCTGACTGCCGATCTCGAAGTGATCCGCAACAAGGTCCTCGCCTACCGCAAGCATGTCGACGACGGAACCGCGGCAGGAGTCTGGTCCCCCACGCCGTCTGCCTGACGATCGATCCGTGCGGTGGCACTCCGGTTCGGTGCAGCTCGAGTCTTGGCTGTTCCCGCGTTCGCCATCCGATCGTCGAGGAACAGGCAGCCTCGCGTCACAACGAGGTCGTCAGTCGATGCGAGAGGCCAGCGAGGTAGCGATGCGGTCGGCCGCCGCGGTGCCCGAGGCGACGCAGGCGGGGACGCCTACGCCGTGGAGGTAGGCGCCTGCTACTGCTAGGCCGTCGAGGGGGGCGAGGGCGGATTCGAGGGTGGTGATCCGGGTCGTGTGGCCGGGGGCGTATTGGGGGAGACCGCCGGGCCAGCGTTGAACCACGGCTTCGAGGGGGGTGATCGGGATGCCGGTGACGGTGGTGAGGTCGGCGACTGCGGCGGCGATGAGATCTTCGTCGGACCAGGCGAGCGGCTTCTCGTCACCCAGGCGGCCGAAGGAGGCTCGGACCAGGGCGACGTCGCGTTCGGCCAGGTGGGGCCATTTGCGGCTGGACAAGGTGAAGGCCTTGGCGCGCAAGGGTTCTCCGGTGGCGACGAGGATGCCGGAGTTGTCCGGGAGGGCGGTGTCGCGCGGGAGTGACATGGCGACGAGCGCCGACGAGGACAGTTCGATTCCGGCGGCTGCTTCGGCCGCTTCGGGTGCCACGTAGTGCAGGAGACGGGCGGTGACGGGTGCGGGCGTCGCGATGACGACGGCGTCGACGGCGCCGAGCGGGTCGACCACCCAGCCGCGGGGTGCGCGGGCTATGCGCGTCGCGGCCGTGATGGTGACGAACCGGGCTGCCGAAGCGTCGGTCAGTGCGGCCAGGAGCGCGCCGTAGCCATCGCGTAAACCACCGAATACCGGGGCGGAGCTGGGGGCAGGCATTGCCGCGCGGACGGCCTCGGTCAGGCTCGACGCCCCGCCGTCCAGGGCCGCGGCGAGGGTCGGCAGCGCGGCACGGACGCCGATGGACGCGCTGGTCCCCGCGTACACCCCGCCCAGCAGCGGGTCGACGCTGCGCTCGACGACCTGGCTGCCGAAGCGGTCAGCCACCAAGGTCTGCACGTCGATGTCGGAGCCTAGTTCCCAGTGCAAGGGGCGGTCCGCCTCGGCCGCGACCCGGTCCAGAGTCGCATCGTCGACGAGCCCGCGCAGCGACTCGGCATCGGACGGAATGCCCATCAGAGTGCGCCCAGGCAGCGGATGCGCCGCTCCTTGCGCCCAGATCAACGGGCGCTTTCCGGCGGGCCGCACCAACTGGTCGTCCAGTCCGAGCTCACTCATCAACTCGAGCACCTCGGGCCTGCGCCCTACGAACGCCTCGGCACCGAGATCCACTGGCTCCCCGGCCAATTCACCGGTGTGCAGCACCCCGCCGAGGCGCCCGCTCTGCTCGAGCACGACGATATCGACGCTCTCCCCCAGCTGCTGCCGCAACCGATACGCCGCGACGAGCCCGCTGATTCCGCCACCGATAACCGCGATCCGCATGTCTCGACCGTAATCGCGCGCCCCGCCGACCGGTGGCACCCACCCCTGGCCGGTGTCAGCTGGATCACCGTCCCGGCCTAATCGTCCACAACGACTCGATCCAGTCAGAAAACTGATTTCGAGGAGGCCGATCGGTCGATTACGCCGGTCGACCCGCAGGCGAGGGCCTGCGCTGGGCGAGAGCCGATCGACGGACTGGCGTAATCACGCAAAACGGCTCGCAAAAATCAGAATTCTGATTGAAAGCCGCCGATTGCGTGATTACGCCGGTGACTACAGCGAGTGCACCAGTTCGACCAGCGCGGTCAGCACGCCGGGATCGGTATCGGGCAGGACCCCGTGACCCAGGTTGAAGATGTGACCGGTCGCGCCGAGAGTGATCGCCTCGTCGGCTTCGCGCACGATCCGGCGCGTCTCTGCCTCGACCGCGTCGAAACCGGCGAACAGGATCGCGGGATCGAGGTTGCCCTGCAAGCCTTTTCCGGCACCGACCCGCCGCACCGCGTCAGTGAGCGGCACCCGCCAGTCCACGCCGACCACGTCGGCGCCTGCCTTGCCCATCGCGCCGAGCAGTTCGCCCGTGCCGACGCCGAAGTGGATGCGCGGCACCCCGGCCGAGGCGACCTCGGCGAACACCCGCTCCGAATGCGGCAGCACGTACTCGCGGTAGTCGGCCAGCGAGAGCGCGCCCGCCCAGGAGTCGAACAGCTGCACCGCGTCGACCCCGGCCGACAGCTGGGCCTGCAGGAAGGCGATAGTGATGTCGGTGAGGGCGCCGAGCAGGGCGTGCCAGGTCTTCGGGTCGGCGTGCATCATCGCCTTGGTGCGCTCGTGCTGCTTGCTCGGCCCACCTTCCACTAGGTAGGAGGCCAGGGTGAACGGGGCACCCGCGAAACCGATCAGCGGGGTGTCGCCGAGCGCGTCGGTGAGCAGTCGCACGCCTTCGGTGACCGCGCCTACTTCTTCGGGACGCAGCCGCGGCAGCGCGCGCACATCGGCTTCGGTGCGAATCGGCGAGGCGATGACCGGGCCGACGCCGGGCACGATGTCGAGGTCGATGCCCGCGGCTTTGAGCGGAACGACGATGTCGGAGAACAGGATTGCCGCGTCGACACCGTGACGGCGGATCGGCTGCATGGTGATCTCACACACCAGTTCCGGGTCGAAGCACGACTCGAGCATGCCGATGCCCTTGCGCAGTTCCCGGTACTCCGGCAGCGATCGGCCGGCCTGACGCATGAACCACACCGGGCGCCTACTCGGCGTCGCGCCGGTGGCGGCGGCCAGGAAAGGTGCATCGGTCAACCGGCGGCGGGTGTAAGTGCTCATCGCTGATCATCCTAAGCGTCGCGTCCGGATGAACCGCATCCCCTGGCGGGTGTAGGACCAACAACACGTTCGGTGAGATCACGACCCGCGAAATCACGGCTCGCGAACACACAAGCGGCCGTCGGGTGGTGCTCGCGGCGGCGCCGGGTCGATCCGGCCGCGAGCAGTCCGATTCCGCCTCGGTCAGCACGTATCGCCGCGAAGGGCATCTCGACGTCCCCCGGGTCACCTTTCGTCGCATATCGCGCATCACCGAGACTCCCAGAATGCGCCCTGCGCAACGCGACCCGCACGCAACGCGCACAGGCGGCGCGCCTCCGACGGCGGCTGGCACCCACCGTCTACCGTTGCCCCTCGTGACACCGCTCGACATCCGCGACGGCGCCGCACCGACCGGGGGAACACCCCGCGAGCCTGCTTCTTTTCGGGCGGCGGTCGATGCGATGGGCACCGCAACAGTGCACCCACGAATCGAGTTGGCGCCTATCCGTCCCCCGCAACGGTTGGCGCCGTTCTCCTATGCGCTCGGAGCGGAGGTCATCCACCCCGACAGCGCCGTGGTGCCGATCGACTCCGAGGGCGACGCGTTCGGCAGGCTGATCCTGCTACACGACCCCGACGGCGACGAGGCGTGGAACGGTGTGTTCCGGCTCGTCGCCTACATCCAGGCCGATATCGACGCCGCGCTCGCCGCCGACCCGCTGTTACCCGAGGTCGCGTGGAGTTGGCTGGTCGACTCACTGGAATCGCGTGGCGAACCGTTCACCGCCCTCGGCGGCACAGTCACCGCGACCAGCTCGGTCCGCTACGGCGATATCGCGGGCCCCCCGCGCGCCCATCAGCTCGAACTGCGCGCGTCGTGGACGGCGACGAGCACCGAGATGCGACGACACGTCGAAGCGTTCTGCGAAGTGCTGGCCTTTGCCGCCGGGTTGCCGCCCGCCGGGGTGACCCATTTACGACCGGAGTCCTATACCCGCACCGATCACCCTTGATCGCCACGTAGAGTTCACGTTTATGTCGGTCGCCGAGGAACCCACCGCAGCAGAGCCCCTGCTCGCCCCTGCCGAGGGGGTTCCACCCGTGCTGGCGACCGCCGACGAGGTCGCCGCGGCCGCCAAAACGATCGCCGCCGGTACCGGCCCGCTTGCTGTCGATGCCGAACGCGCGTCCGGTTTCCGCTATTCGGCGCGGGCGTACCTGATCCAGCTCCGCCGCGAGGGCGCGGGCTCGTTCCTCATCGACCCGATTCCCGTCACCGACGCGCTGACTCCCCTGGCCGAGGCGATCAACGACCTCGAGTGGGTGCTGCATTCCGCCGACCAGGACCTGCCCGGCCTGGCCGAACTGGGTTTGCGCCCCGCCCGCCTGTTCGACACCGAACTCGGCGGCCGCATCGCCGGCTACGAACGCGTCGGCCTGGCCGCGATGGTCGAAAACCTCCTCGGCCGCTCCTTACGCAAGGGCCACGGCGCCGCCGACTGGTCGAGCCGCCCGCTGCCCGACGAATGGCTCAACTACGCCGCCCTCGACGTCGAACTACTCCTCGAACTACGCGACACCGTCGCCGCCGATCTCAGTACCCAGGGCAAACTCGACTGGGCCGCAGAGGAATTCGAACACGTCCGCACCATGGACCCGCCCGCCCCCAAGGCCGACCGCTGGCGCCGCACCTCCGGCATCCACACCCTGCGCCGCACCCGCCAACTCGCGATCGTGCGCGAACTGTGGACCACCCGCGACGAACTCGCCCGCGCCCGCGACGTCGCCCCCTCCCGCATCCTGCCCGACTCGGCCATCGTCACCGCCGCCACCAGCGAACCCCGCTCGATCGCCCAACTGCGCACCCTCCCCGTCTTCGGCGGCCCCCGCCAACGCCGCTACTCCCGCGACTGGCTCGCCGCCGTCGAACGAGGCCGCACCCTCCCCGACAAACAACTCCCCCCACTCACCCTCCCCTTCGACGGCCCACCCCCGGTCAACCGCTGGGAACGCCGCGACCCCGTCGCCGCCGCCCGCCTCACCACTGCCCGTGGGGCGATGGGCGAACTCTCCACCGAACATTCCATCCCGGTAGAGAACCTGCTGTCCCCCGACCTGGTCCGCCGGCTGTGCTGGGATGGGCTGCCCGACTACAAGAATGTTGGTACTCCCGAAGAGTTGTCGGCGAGGATCGAAGCCTTCCTCCTCGCCGGCGGGGCCCGCAACTGGCAACGCGCCCTTGCGGTCCCGGCGCTGACCAAGGCATTGACACCCGCGACCACCTGACTACAGCAAGTTCACCTCCGCCAAGATCGCGCGGAGGAGTTCTTCGTCCCTGCTGTCGACCGAGTTCGACAGATGCACCGTCAGGGCCTGTCATAGATTCCGTGGTCGCCGATCCGCCGCCACACCAGAATGGGCTCGCTCTTGTCCGTCTTCTCCAGGTGGAAGGTCGCCCGACCATCCGGCGAGGCGAAGTTCCAGGTCAACGAATACACATCGGTGTTGCTGAGCTTGTGAATGCGCAGCCGTTTCGGCCAGGGTGGCGAACCGGCGAACGCACCAGCGTCGAGTGCCGGTAGGAAATGTAACCGCAAGGCCTGCTGAAACATTCGCTGTTGTTCAGGGGGCATACGGTGGAAATCTCGATCGAACGACGCGAGCGTCCGATACTTCATTCTTGAACCTCGACAGGCCCGGACGCCAAGGTATCGAGGTGGGCAAGGAATGACTCGGCGTCATCGAACGTGCTGTGCCGACCCGCTTCGACGTCAGCCTCAGCCTCCCTCTCGGCCGCCTGATGCCCCTCGTTCCAGAACCAGATCTCATCAACCGGCACCGGCAAGGTCGGGCGCAGCTCGATGACCCCATCGTCTCGCTCAGTGACCTCCAGCTGCGCTCCCGGCTCGTCCAGCCGATACTTCTTGCGCAACTCAGCAGGTAGCGCGACCGTGCCACGTCCCTGGATGGCGGCGTACCCGCGAAAATTGGCCATACTCAAGTGTGACCTCATGCAGCAAAGCCGTCAAGCAGCAAAGCTGTATCGACCTCGAGCAGCTCGAGGGGCTCCGACCGACGGGATGTCAGTTCTGCCGCCCCTCGTCCCACTATTCCTGGGTCTCACTCCGTAGCATTTAGCCCGTTAAGAGTTTCCGCCAAGAATTGTCAATTTCTTCAACCGTTCTTACGGGTTCAAGATGTGCGCCAAAGTTCAACCCGATGAAGGTTCGGGCAGTTTCAAGGGGTATGCCGAAGGCATTGTGCATCAGCCCGAGTAGTGCAATTGGAAATTTGCCCTCCTTCAGGCCGCTAGATTGTAAGATGTGAACCATTTCTACGAATCCCGAACCTTGGCTATTCATGTCGCGAACGAGCTCAATTGTGCGAGCCTTCTGCGCGTCTCTCAAAGCCGCCCGCGGTTCGAGGGAATTTGCCGAGACGATCCATATTCCGTCCTCCTCGGTAGTCACGCCGACAAAAGGCATACCTGATGGACTGATTGTAACGAATTCCGGCTCTCCAATGTGCTCGCCAGCTATATGCGCAATACGCGGTTTTGCTATTAATCCCACCCACCTCCAGTGGTTCCACCCCGTTAAACACAATAAGAATCTGCCGCACGTGTCGATCACGCCCGCAGATGTTGCACATTCGTACCACCGCTCGTCAACGACATTCAGAAAGCCGTCCAAATCGTCATCTACGACGAAATCAGGAACTTGACTCCCGAGATTCATTTCGACCCATGCATCGCGCGGATCAGGAAGGTTGATCGAGTCCTTCGGTAGCCCCTCTAGCAACTCAAGTCCGGCTCCATGGAGAATTTTACGCACCTCCGCAGCCATTCTTACCCCTAACTTCCAGCAGGATAGTAGTAGTGATGTTTTCCATCAATTTGCTTGTACCTGTCGAAGTCCCTATTGCCACCCCAGCCAAAGTCAACACCTTGCTGTTCAACTGCGTTTGGAGACGGTCCTCCTGCATGGAAGTGCGGCATCGGGGCCTCCGGATCGGCAGTATGCTCCGCAATTACCCGTGAACCCGCCGGGGTCTCGAACTGCATGTAATTTCCCCATGCTCCAGGGTTAGCGGGATCATACCGGTACCCTTCATCGCGCCTCCGCATGACATCACCACCGACCTCCCATGAAAGATCAGGTTGTTGACCACGCGGAATGCCTGCTCGGTCATATGCTGCATCGAGGGCAGCCTGGCGACTATCGAATGTCCGGTTGTCAATCTTCTTGCACGCCAACCCACTGACGTCGATCCATGCCGTCGGATTATTCGGGTAGGTGCCAGGATTCGGCGCAGGGGCCAAACCCAACGGGTCCTGGGTGAGGTAGCGGCCCGTTTCGGGGTCGTAGTAGCGGTGGTGATTGTAGTGGAGGCCGGTTTCGGGGTCGTGTTGTTGACCTTGGAAGCGGTGTAGGGTCCCGGGGCCGGTCCAGGCTGTGCTGCCCCACAGGGTGGCATTCGCTGACGAGATGATCTCGCCGGTGGACGGGTCGGCGAGGTGAGTGGGGGCGCCTTGGAGGTTGGTGACTATTGCCCAGAACTGGTTGTCGACGGACTGTGTGAGGGGGACGTGGGTGGCGGGGTGGTTGGTCCAGGTGTGGGTGCTGGTGTTGGTTGGGGTGGTGGTGGTTTGTTCGGTGAGGTGGGGGCCGTCCCAGGTGAAGGCCGTGTGGGTGTTGGTGGTGTGGTGGTGTTTGGTTGTGCGGCGGCCGAAGGGGTCGTAGGTGTAGGTCCAGGTCCCACCATTGTCGGGGGTGGCTACCTCGGTGAGTTGGTCGAAGGCGTTGTAGCGGTAGCGCCAGATGGCGGGTTTGCGCGAGAGGCGGGTTTTTTCCTTGCGGATCAGGCGGCCAGCGTTGTCGTAGTGGTAGCGGGTTCGGCCGGCGCGGATCAGTAGGTTGTTGCGGTATTCGAAACGCGAATCGAGCGGCGACGGGTGGGGATCGGGACCGTATACGGGTGTGGGGCCAGGGTCCGGCGAGGTGGGTAAGTCGACTGTGGTGAGGTTCGAGAGAGCGTCGTAGGTGTACTGCTCGGTGAGACCGGCACCGGGGACGGTGATGTGGGTGACGCGGCCGAGGACGTCGAGTGCGTAGTCGCGGCGGTAGTGGCCGGTGTGCGTTCTTATGGTGTGGCTGGTGATGTAACCGTCTGCGCGCCAGGCGTATTCGTCACGTTCGAGGAGGCGAGCGGGGGCGCTGGTGCGGGGGTCGAGCTGGACGAGTTCGCGGCTAAGGGTGTAGCCGTTGGGGGTGTAGGCGTTGTGTTGGCCGATTCCTGCGCTGTGCCAGCTATTTTGGCGGCCGAGTGCATCGTGGGTGAAGGCGAATCGGTGGCCGTTGGTAGTGAGGGCGGCGATCCGGCCGGTCGGAGTGTGTTCGTAGTGGACGTAGGCACCGCTGGGTGTGCGGTAGCCGGTTCGGAGACCGTGACTGTTGGAGGCGTAAGTGCTGGGGCGTTCGTCGACGTGCTGTGCCAGTAGGCGCCCGGCGGGGGTGTGCTCGAAGGTGAGCGAATGGATCATGGTGTCGTGCAATCCATTTTGTGCGCTCATGAGCTGACCGGTCGGGGTGTAGGTGCGGCTGATCCATTCGCCGGTGTCGGTGCTGATTCCAGTGAAGCGCCCGAGGATGTCGTAGCTGTGGCGGCGCTGCACACCGGTCGGCGTCGTGACGGTAGTCGGGCGGTTGAGCAGGTCGTATTCGGTGGTGATGACCGAGCCGTTGAAATCGTTTTCGGTGCAGACGTTGCCAGAGAGATCGTATTCGTAGGTCCAGGTGTCGCCGAGGGGGTTGGTGACCGAGGTGAGGCGGCGTTCGGTGTCGTGGGTGTAGGAGGTGACGGTGCCGTCGGCGAATTCGCGGGTGCTGACCACGTCGAACGCGCCGTAGGTGTAGCGGGTGATGGCGTCTATCTCGTTGGTGTGAGTGAGCAAGTTACCCTCACCGTCATAGGTCCATGACTGGGTGGCACCGTCGGGATCGGTGTGGGAAAGCGTCTGCCCCTCCGCCGAATACGAATAGGTGCTGCTGTTGCCGAGGGAGTCGGTGACCACGATGAGGCGGCCGAAGTGGTCGCGCTCGACGACCGTGACTGCGTTGCTGGGCTCGGTGGCTCTAATCGGTAGCCCGGCGGCGTCGACGTCGACGTGAGTGGTCGCCCCGGTTGAGACGGTGATCGAGGCGGGTGCGCCGCATGAATGGTGTGTGTAGGTGGTGGAAATGCCGTCTGCGTCGGTAACGCTGGTGAGGTTGCCGTGTTCGTCGTAGGTACGGATGACAGTGGTCCCGTCGACATCGGTGACCGTAGCCGGGCGACCGGGCGCGGCGTAGGTGATGGTGATGGCTTGTTGGTCGGGGCGGCGGACCAGGACCAGGTCACCATCAGCGTTGTAGAGGTAGACGGTGGTGTTGGTGTGAGCGTCGATGTGGCGGATCGGTTGGCGGTATTCGTTGTAGTCGGTGATCGAGGTCGCCCCGCGGGGGTCGATCAGGTTGCGCAGGCACAGGTCTTCGTCGAACTCGAAAACTTGGGTAGCGCCGAGGGAGTTGGTGTGATGGGTGCGGGTGCGCCGAAATTCGGGGAGTTGTTCGTAGGTGAAGGTGGCGGAGAGGATGTTGTCGGTGCCGACCTGTTTGATCACCCGACCGGTCCGGTCGTAGGTGTTGTGCATTTCGGTGCCGCGGGAATCACGCCACGACAGCATTCGCGCGTCGTTGTCGTACCGGAAGTGGGTGGTGGCGCCGACGCCGTTGGTCACCGAAGTGAGATTGCCTGCGGTGTAACCGAATTCGCGAACCGGTGTTTCGACTGTGTCGCTGGCGGGGGTGGTGCCGAGGACGGTCAGGCCGGTGACGCGGTCGTCGGTGGTCTCGACACGGACGCGGTAACCGCCGGAGTGGGTGACTTCGACGGGGTGGCCGGTGTCGGTGTAGTGGAAGGTGATTCGGTTGTGGTGGCGGTCGACGATCTCAGCGATCGGGTAGTTGCCGGTCGCAGTGTCCGTCGCGGTCGAGGTGGTATTGGGCCGGAAACACCAGGTGAGTTCGCGGGTGGGGTCGTGGACCGAGTAGGCACCTGTTTCGGTGCGGGTCATCATCGCGCGGATACCGTGGTGCACTGGCCGGACCGGGACGTCGGGGGCGGTGTGGGGGAATTGCCACACCTCACCATCAGGGCCGACGAACCGGACCCCGACCTGGTCGATCTCGACACGCATATCCAAAGTCGCAGCCCACGACGGGCCGAACCAACCACCGAACCGATACGACGAACGATGCCGGCGAGTCAACACCAACGCCAACACGCCAGGGAGTTCGACATCGGTTTCGGGTAGCAGGAACTCACCGGTCGCGACGTCGACGGGGTCACCGCAGTCGATGGTTTGCTTCGCGGTCTTGTTGACTTCGGGTTTCTGTGACCCGGACTGATCGGGAAGCTTGCCGGTCTCGGGGGTACTCGCCGGTTTCGTGGTCCCCGAGGTATCGGGGCTCTCGGGGGTTTTCGACGGTGTCTCGGGTGTGCTAGCCGGATTCGTCGGCGTGTCCGACGGTTTGGTGCTCGACGGGGTCGTCGAGGGATCAGTGTTCTTCGCAGCCGCCGGGCTGGTGGTGTCAGCGTTCTTCGACGTCTTGGACGGGGTCTTCTTGAACGCTTTCGCGATATCACCGAACGCCGACTTCAACTGCTTCAACAACGGTTTCAGCTTGTCCATCGTTTTAGCGAGCTTGGAAAACAGCTTCGAGATCGTCGAAACAGTTTTCGCGATATACGACGTGGCTTGGACCGCGACCAAAGGCGTCGCCAAACCGACCGAGAACACCAACTCCGCCGCCCAGACCGCGAGACGACCCACGGTTTGAGCGACGAGGTCGCGCACGGTTTCGCGGACCGCGGCCACGATCCCACCCGCCATCCGGATCGCTGACGCCGCAGCAGTCGCGGCGGTGTTGGCCGCGGTGAGCAAGTTGGTGGTGTTCGAGGCTGCGTTTTTGTAGGCGGTGGCGGTGAGGCCGGTCCAGTCCGTCACGTCGGTGGTCACGGCTTTGTTCTGGGCGGTCGCTACTTCGCTGATGCGGGTGGCGACGTTGTCCCAGGTCTTGGCATAAGCCTCGATCTGGGCGGGATCACCAGCGATCCAGTCCAGGGCGTCTTGCAATGGTTGGCAGTGCTCGATCAACCAGCCGACCCCGTAACCGGCCAAAGTGCCGAGGGGATCGACAACGAGGGAGACGGCTTCGGCGGCCAAACCGACGACACCGAGACCGACTTCGATCCAGGAACCACCGGAGATCGCGTCGGAGAGGTCGGTGACGGAGCTGACCAGGCTGATCCCGGTGGACCAGTCGGTAGTGTCTTCCTTGGCCGCGATCAACGGGTTGGTCACGACAGACCCGATTCTTGGGTCTTGAGCGCGGCGGCATTCGTGGCGTCGCGGGTAGTGAACGCATCAGCGACAGCGGTCAGGTTCGAGCTGGTATCACCGAAGGCGTCGATCGCCGCTTGGATCGCGTCGATACCGTCGGTCTCGACCGCATCCACGAACAACGGGCCCAGGAAAGCACAGAGTTTACCGAACGCGTCGGACGGGGCGGAGACGGCTTGGGCTGCTTGGAGGGCTTCGGTCAGGCCTGAACCTGCCGACGAGACGTTCGTGGCGTGGGATTTGATTGTGTCCGGGGAGATGTTGAGTTCCCCGCCTGCGCTGGTCATGGTGACGTCCCCCTCGTGCTTGAAGCCACCCCGGGTCGCCGGGCACTCCCTGCCCTCGACCTGCGGTGTTCGATCCCGATCGACCAGGTCGGAACCGGTGGTTGCGACCTGCGGCACGCAGTGCCAAGGGCCGAGCGTAGCGGATCAGGATGGGTTGGGGTTGGTGGTGAAATCGATGGAACCGGAGCGGGCTTCGGTGCGTCTAAGGGTGCGAGGGAGTGCCATCCTGGCGGCAATCGTGGCTGTGGGGCGGGCGCCTTCACGAGCAGAGGAGGTCGGTGGCCGTGGTGGATCGCAGTGAGGGGGTGGAGGCTGGTGAGTTGTGGGTGGGGTGGTCGTATTACGGGGATCGGGTCGGAGATATGCGGCAGTTGGCGTAGGAGGGCGACGGGCGTGCGTTCGCGACGCTTCTGGAGTATCTGGCTCGGACTGATGACATCGATCGGTTGCGTGCCGAAACGGTCGAGTTTCCCGAGGCTCGATCGTTGTTGGCGCGGATGTACTTTCGGCGGGGTGATGACGAGGCTGGGCTCGCTGAGCTCGATGTGATGGAGAGCGATCCTGAGCTTTGTCACCGTGCGAGGTCGATGCGGCTGGCGGAGTTGATCCGGCTCGAACGGCTCGCGGACATTCAGGTGATGGCCGAGGTCGGGTATCGGAAGGCTGAGCGGTATCTGAGGAGCACCCGTGTCCATGATCGATGAGACGCATCCTCTCTACGACGTCGTCATGGGAACGATCGATCGGGGGGCGCGGGGCGGGTCTGTGATGGATGTTGTCGACTGGTTGATGGAGATCTATCCCGAGCTGCGGGAGGGCGGCTTCACTCTTGCAACGGTGCTGCGGCTCGCGTTCGGGGTGCCGATCGTCGAGCTGCACGTGATCATTGCGTGGGTGAGGGGCGAGAAGTCGCGGGAGTGCGCCGAGGAGACACTCGAGCGGATGGCGCGCGAGCGGTGGGCCGCTGCGGCTCGGCAATGGAAGGTATGACGGAACACGGTGGGGCTGGGGAGGTTTCGTAAGGTGGGTGTGGAGGGGTGAATTGGGTGGGGTGGTGTCGTAGGCTGTGCGGGACGACGGGGTGGCCGGGTGCGGGGAGCATTTGGGGCTGCCGTGGGGTTGGTGCGGGCTCGGCCGGACGGTGTGGCTCGGTGATCGGGGAAGATGGAGGATGCTCGTGCGGCGACGGTCTGCGGTGGTGACCACGGTGTTGTGTGGGGTGCTTGCGGTGGGGGGGTGTTCTTCCACTGAGAGTGGGAATGCTCAGCCGAGTACGACTACGGATCTGTCGGCTGCGACCGCGGCGTTGTGGGATCCATGTTCCCAGATCCCGGATTCGACGTTGACCAGCTTGGGATTGGATGTCAAGTCGAAGCGGTCCGGCGTCCTCGGGGTAGAAGAGCCTGGGTGGAAGATTTGTCGCTGGGATGATGTGAACTTCCCCTCGGGCTTCGGGATCGGCGTCTACTCAACCGTGCACACGGTCGATGAAGTACGTGCGAAACCCACCAATATTGAATTCAAGGACGTCGTGATCGCAGGCCGTAGCGGTGTGCAGTTCAGACAGAGCCACTACGACGCGAACGAGGACTGCTCGATCGCCTTTCCTACGGCCACCGGAATGGCGCAGCTGGACATGCTCAATGGCGGAACCAAAGAGAAGTTGGTACCGCCATGCGAACGACTTCAACCGATCGCGGAAGCGATCGTTCCACTCTTTCCAAAATAAGACAGTCGAGAAAACTAGGGGGCGTCGTGGCTTCGGAAAACGAGAAGTCCCGCTGGCAGTATCTGAACGAGGAGGCAAAAGCGGGCCGTCTATACCTCGATCCTTCGGTAGCCACGAGCTGCCGTGATGCAAGCAATATGCAGATCGATCTCTTCTTGCGATTGAAGACCGACCTGCAGACACTCGCGACAGTGACCGGCCTCGGACGATTCACAGCCGCCGACGAGCTCGCGAAGATGCTCGGCATGAAAGCTGTTGGCGGAGAACGCGACTTCGACACTGCGTTCAAAGAGCACATCGAGGTACTAACGCTCATCCGCGACACCATCGAGATCTCGGTGAAGAAGTACGAAGATCAGCAGATCGCCCAAGCGCAGGCACTGAACTCACAGGGCGCCAACATCCCCGGGGGTAACTAGTGTCGTTCTTGGACAATCCTCTCGTTCAGGGCGTGGGCGGCGCCGTACCGGGCGTCAACACCTTCCTCATGCTGCGGGAATACGCCAATGGCAGCAAGCCGATCCGTTCGATGGACGAGAGCCCGGACGCGCAGATCGCACGAAAACGGCTGGAGGATTTGAAGTCCGAATTCGATGGCGCCTACCAAGGGTCGAAGGTTCATACCTACGAAGAACCGAGTGGTTTGTCCGACCTCTACGAGCGGGTTTCCGCGATGTCGATGGCCGATGTCAACTCGCTGCACACCCGCTGGGAGACATTGCGTAACAAGCTCGAAGAAGGATTCAAGACTTACGACAGTAAGATCGCCGCCGCGATTGCCGAGAAGTGGGTCGGCGACGCGGGAGCCAGTGCCGGCGCCGGAATCAAGGAATACGTCGACAAGTCGAGCAATCTCCTGACGTCGGCGCAGATGATGGCCGAGAAGGTGAAGGTGGTCGAGTCGGCCATGCAGATCGCCAAGGATCGGGTCAAGCCGCACGAAGGGTCCACGATCAGCGGCATCGCGAGCTACATCCCCGGGCCCACCTGGAAGATGGACAGCCATAACGCCGACACCGCGAAATCCGAAGGGGCGGAGGTGATCAGGGGAATCTACTACACGGCGATCGAGATCGCGGACACCAAAGTCCCCCTTGTGCCGCAGCCGTACAACCCCCTCGAAACCGGTGCCAAGCCTGGCGAAGACAAGGGTGACGACGGCAACACGGGCACGAAACCCACCACACAGCAACCCACGACGCAGCAGCCCACCACCCAGCAACCCACCACCGAACAGCCAACCACCGAGACGCCGACGACGGAGGATCCGTCCGACGACGACACCGGTGACGACACCACCCCGTCGAGCACGGAGCCGGCCGCGACGACACCGCAGTCCGCCGTGCCGACCACGCCGACCTCTCCTGCGGGCACCACTCCGGCAGGAACGACACCGATGGGAACCGGTGGCTCCCCCGGTGCCGGGTCGCCCGGCGGGGGCACACCAGGATCCGCCGTTCCGGGAGCGTCGGTGCCCGGCACGCCGGGTGGCGCTGCGGCCGGCAAGGGCGGCGCTGCCGCCGGCGGTGCGGGATCCGGTGGCGCGGGGCGCGGGATGGCGGGCATGGGCGGTATGGGTGCCGGTGGCGGTCGCGGGAAGGGCGACGACGAAAAGGAGTCCGGGACGAAGGACTATCTGATCAACATCGAGAACGGTGAAGAACTCACCGGGCTCAGCGAGGATCAGCGCGCCAAGACCGTTCCGCCCGTGATCGGAGAATGACCATGGCTCAGTGGCAATTCAGCGCGCTCGGGTTCACCGTGCTGTGGCGGTCCGCGGACCGCGATGTGCTGCCCTATCCCCTGCAGACGCACTCCGATGCCGTGACCGTCGACGACTACGACCGGCTCTGGCAGGCCGAGGCGCAGCGGATTCTGCCGATGTACGACCAGTCCCTGGATTCGGCGGTGCGGATTCTGCTCGACCCGGAGGCACGTTTCGAACTGGCCGGGTTCGGCGACGGGGAGAAGTTGCGGTCGTTCGCGGCGGTGCGCGGGCACCAGGCGGTGCTGGTGGAACAGCAGCGGGTGCCAGTCGACCACGACGGTGGCGACATCCGGCTGAGCACGTTCGAGATCGAACAGCTGCCCGACAAGCTCCTTGCCCGGCTGCCGAAGACGGGGGCGGCAGGCGGGGAGGGGTTCACGATGAACAGCAACGACCTCGACGAGGAGGCGCCCTACGATCCGTGGGCGGCCGACCGGCGCACTCCGCAGCAGAAAGCGGACGATTTCTTCGGGCGGACGCGGTCGACGCTGGTGTATGTGGCGGGCTATCCGGGAGCGGCGATCGACAACCGGCCGCAGTCCGCGCAGGGCTTCCATGTGATGGACTTCCCGGACGGGCGCTACGTGGTCACCGAGCGCGGTGCTGTTATCGAGGCGCGCCCGGCTGATTCGGGTGAGGTGCGAGGGGCGTTGGTGCGGTTGATGAAATCGGCGCTGGCGATCTATCGCGAGGACAACGAACCCGCCTACCGATAGACAACTCATCGACCCCTGTCGCGAGCTGCGGCGGGGGTCGATGGTGTTATCCGGCGGCACATAGTCAATCGACCCGATGCGTGCTCGACGCTAGCGTTTGTTCTCGTCATCACGCCGCCGTCGAAAGGTTCCCGCCGTGCTCGAAGCCGAAGCGATCGCTGCCAATCGGGCGAATTGGGATGATCGGGCCGATGTGCACGCTCGGTCGCAGATGTATGACGTTGATGCCTTCTTGGCCGATCCGGGTGATGTTTCCTCGGTGGTGCGCAACGATCTCGCAGTGCTGGTGCCGCATCTTCCTGCATCGGGGATCGACGGGCGGTCGTTGCTGCATCTGCAGTGTCATATCGGGACCGACACCGTGTCGTGGGCGCGGTTGGGGGCGGTCGACGTGCACGGGCTTGATCTGTCGCCGAATTCGTTGCGGCATGCGGCGCGGATCGCTGAGGCTGACGGGCGTGACATCACCTGGGTAGAAGGGGATGCGCGGTTTGCCTCGGCGGTGATCGGGCGGCGGTTCGACACCATCGTGACCAGTGCGGGGACCATTGTGTGGTTGCCGGAGCTCACGGCTTGGGCGCGGTCGATTCATGATCTGCTCGAGCCCGGTGGGGTGTTCTTGATTCGGGACGACCATCCGATTCTGGGGGCGATGGGGTTCGAGCCGTGGGAGATCGATGACGATTATCTCGGGGGTGGGGGTGCTCGGGTTTACTCGGATTCGGGGAGTTATACCGAGGATTCGGCGGGGCAGGTTGCGCATACCGTGAATCACGAGTGGCGGCATGATCTGGGTGAAGTGGTGGGGGCGTTGCTCGGGGCGGGGCTGGTGATCGAGTCGCTGGTGGAGTTGCCCTTTATGGATTGGCCCGCGTTCGCGGATCTTGTTGCCTGCGAGCAGGGTTGGAGGCTGCCGGAGGGGAAGCCGCGGATTCCGTTGAATTTCGGTGTCGTTGCCCGGCGGCCACGCGACTGAGGGGTTCAGTTCTCGTCGAGGGCGTGCAGGATTTTGCGGGTTTTGTCGTCGCGGGCTGTCACGCCCTGTTCGTAGTTCTGCTCGCCGTTGCCGTAGGCGTTGTCGACTTCCTGGACGATCATGCCCATCTTCGACTTGTCGGGTGAGCCGATCTCGAAGGTCATCTGGGAGCCCACGTTTTCCATCAGGTGGCGGATTCCCGCGGGGCCGCCGCCGAGGTTCATGCCTTCGAAGGGGCCGACGGTGGCCCAGCGTAGGCCGAGCGAGGCTTTGACCAGGTCGTCGAGGTCTTTTGCGGCGATGATGCCCTGTTGTACCAGGTAGATCGACTGGTCGTTGAAGACCTTCTGGAGGCGGTTGCCGACGAAACCGGGGATTTCGCGCTGCAATCGGATCGGGGTTTTGCCCAGGTCGCCGTAGACCTGCATCGCGCGGTCCATCGCCGCGGTGGAGGTCTGTTCGCCGGGCACGACCTCGACCAGCGGCATGAGATCGGCGGGGTTGAACGGGTGCCCGATCAGAATGCGGTCCGCCGCGGAACAACCCTGGGCGATCTGGGTGGGCAGCAAGGATGACGAGGAAGAGGCGAGGACGACACCGTCGGCGGTGGCGGCAGCGAGTTCGGCGAAGAGTTCGTGTTTGAACTCGAGGCGTTCGGGGCCTGCCTCCTGCACGTAGTCGGCGCCGTCGGCTGCCGCTCCGGCCTCGGGGTAGGCGGTGACCGAAAGACCGGCGAGTTCGTCGTGCACGATCTGGTCGAGGTCGGGGCGTGGATCCGCCAGGGCCACATCCCAACCACCCCGCGCGAACAACTTCGCCCACCCGAGGCCGATCACACCGGCCCCGACGATCGCCACCTTCGCCATGAACTCTCCTCCGAGTCGACAATCGCGAGTAGACCGTTCGGCAGCGAGGGTACGTGGCGACCGGGCGAGGCGAGGCCCGACACGCGGCGCTGATCAGCGTGCTTGGAGCCAGCCGCCGATCCGCTGGGCGATGGCGTCGGGGGTGAGGCCGAGGTCTTCGAGGATTTCGTTGCGGGAGGCGTGGTCCAGGAACTGTTGGGGCACACCGAGATCGCGGGTGGGGACGTCGAGGCCCGCGTCGCGCAGGCGCGCGGAGACGGTGGAGCCGATGCCGCCGTGCAGGCCGCCGTCTTCGACGGTGACGACGAGGCGGTAGTTCTCGGCGAGCTTGACGAGAGTGTCGGAGACCGGGATGACCCAGCGCGGGTCTACGACGGTGACCGAGATGCCTTGGGGTTCCAGGAGTTCGGCGACCTTCATGGCGGTCTCGGCGAAGGGGCCGACGGCGACGATCAGGACGTCGCCGTGCTGGGACTGCGCCGAGCCCGCGCCGGGGACGGCCAGGCGGAGCACGTCGAGGCCGTCGAGGCGTTCCACGGCCGTGATGTCTTCGGCGACACTGCCTTTCGGGAAACGCAGCACGGTCGGACCGTCGGAGACGGCGAGGGCTTCGGCGAGTTCCTCACGGAGGGTGGCGCCGTCGCGGGGGGCGGCGACGCGGATGCCGGGGATGATGCCGAGCAGCGAGAAGTCCCACATGCCGTTGTGGCTGGCACCGTCGGGGCCGGTGACGCCCGCACGGTCGAGCACGACGGTGACGGGCTGCTTCAGCAGCGCCACGTCCATCAGGAGCTGGTCGAAGGCGCGGTTGAGGAAGGTGGCGTAGATGGCGATCACCGGGTGCATGCCTCCCAGCGCCAGGCCTGCGGCCGAGGCCATGCCGTGCTGTTCGGCGATGCCGACGTCGAACATGCGCTCGGGAAAGCGTTCACCGAACGCGGCCAAGCCTGTCGGACCGGGCATGGCGGCGGTGATGGCGACGATGTCGTCGCGGCGCGCGCCGTGTTCGATGAGCTCCTCGGAGAACACCGCGGTCCAGCCCTTGGCCTTCTTGCCGGCGAGGGGTCGGCCGGTGAGGGGGTCGATCGGGTCGCAGGCGTGCATCTGGTCGGCGACGTGGTTCTCGGCGTGCTCGTAGCCGTTGCCCTTGCGGGTGACCACGTGCACGACGACGGGACCGCCGAAGTCCTTGGCGCGCCGCATCGCCGCTTCGAGGGCGACGAGGTCGTGGCCGTCGACCGGGCCCACGTATTTCATGCCCAGATCGGAGAACAGTTCCTGCGGGCTCACCGCGTCCTTGATCCCGGCTTTGAGCGCGTGGACCATCGAATACGCCGAATCCCCCACGGCGGGAATGCTTTTCAGGATGCGTTTCCCGGCGTCGAGGGCGTGCTCGTAGGCGGGCTGGGTGCGCAGGGCGGTGAGGCGGTCGGCGAGACCACCGATCGTGGGGGCATAGGAGCGGCCGTTGTCGTTGACCACCACCACCACCGGACGATCGGGCGCGCCCGCGATGTTGTTGAGCGCCTCCCAGCACATGCCGCCGGTGAGCGCGCCGTCGCCGACGATCGCGACCGGGGTGCGGTTCTGGTCGGTGAGCGCGAACGCCTTGGCGAGGCCGTCGACGTAGGACAGCGCGGCGGAGGCGTGCGAGGACTCGACCCAGTCGTGTTCGCTCTCGGCGCGACTCGGGTAGCCCGACAGACCGTCGCGCGAGCGCAACGAGTCGAAGCGGTCCTTGCGGCCGGTGAGGATCTTGTGCACGTAGGCCTGGTGGCCGGTGTCGAAGATCAACGGATCGGCAGGCGAATCGAAGATCCGATGCAGAGCGATGGTCAGCTCGACCACGCCGAGATTGGGGCCGAGATGGCCTCCGGAGGCGGCGACCTTGCGCACCAGGAACTCGCGGATCTCGTCCGCCAGTTCGCGCAGTTGCGGCACGCTCAGCCGGCGCAGATCTTCGGGTGAATCCACCCGCGACAGCACTCCCACCTGAACTCGCTCCCTCCGGATTACAGTGTGATCCGCCCAGTGTATTTGCCCGCCTGACGGGCACAGGCTCGCGGGCCCTTCCGAGAGTGTGCGATGCGAGGTCTACGGTCGCGGTCCCGATGTCGGCCTATGCCGCTGAGCAGGCCGCGCGAGCTGAATTCGGGTTCAGCGGGCTTCAGGCCGGGGACCTCACCAGCCGATCAGCTGTGAGGACAATCTCCCCGCGCAACTCCTCCTGACTCGGCGAAGCCGCCGCCTACCGTGACGCCGTTTCTCTCGCGAGCCGTTCAACGAGTTGACGTCCTCCTCTGGCCGAAGCCTCTGGATTCCAACTCACCTCAACGGTGGTCGGGGTGGTAACGCCTCGCGGGTTCCCACCTAGTTCCTGCTTCACAGACCGGGCAATCCCGAAGTCTCCACAGGCAGACACCGACAGCCCGTCGGCAAGAATATTCTTCGCCGCGTTCACGTCCGCATTGTCGGTAAACCCGCAGGTAGTGCACCGAAATACCGCTTGACTCTCACGTGATTCCGGATCAACCATGCGACACACCGAACAGCGTTGTGACGTGTAGGCGGCAGAGACTTTCACGATCGTTGTACCCGTATACCGCGCAGCATTGTGTAACGCCGACTCGAACTTGTACCAGCCCTTGTCCAAAATGCTGCGGTTCAATCCGGCCTTCTGCCTGATATTCGAACCCGGTTGTTCAACGGTTCCCTTCGCCGACGCTGTCATGTTCCGGGTCTTCAACTGCTCGAGCGCAACCAGGGTATGCCGGGTGGTCAGTCGATTCGCGGTCCATGACACGAAATCGGATCGGCGGTCGCGTTCACGACGCTTGATCCGACGCATCGCGGCGATCGTCTTCTTGGTGTTCACCGAGCCCTTATGGCGCCTGGAAAGCTGCTTCTGCAACGCTCGATACCGGCGCGCTTCTCCGGAGGTACGGAACTGACGGTCGCGCAGCGTGCCGTCCGAGCAGGCGAGGGCGACAACCACCCCACGATCAACTCCCACTGCGGTGGCACAAGGATGCCGACCAGGGGTAATTCGGCCGTCGTCGACCACGAACGACACAGACCAGTGGTGCCCGTCGCTCGACACCGTCGCCGAGCGCACCGCGCCACCGAGGGGACGTGACCAGCGGAACCTAACCCACCCGAACTTGGGCAGCTTGCAGCGTCCCCAGCGCTTCCCCAGCCGTTCCACGGTGATCTGATCGCCAGCGGGAAACCGGAACGACGGTGACCATCGACGTACGGACCGCCACTTGACCCGAAACGTGCCATGCTCACGACACGCCCGGTCCAGGTCCATCAGCGTCTGTTGCAACGCATGCGATGGTGCGAGCTTCAACCATCTGTGGTCAGTCTTCGCATCGACGAGCTGACCGGCCTGCTCGTGGTAGTTGATCCACGCACCGCGCCGCCGATACTCCCGACGCTGCTCCAACGCGGTGTTCCACACCGAACGGCAGATCCCCGCAATACTCCCAGCGAACTCGGCCTGTTCCGGGGTGAAAGCGAGCCGGTACTTTCGTCCGGTCAACACGATTCTACGAAACCGTCGGTCGATCGAGGTCGGGTCTCGAGCTCCATCAGCCACGCACCTCTCCACCGCGAACACGCGATTGAACAGACGGTCGAATCCCACCACTAGGCAACAGGTTCAGGTTTAGTTATACCGCACGGCTATCGCCTATCGGAACGCTGGGCCGACATCACTCAACCGATCCAGCGAGGCGATGACTCCCGGCGCAAACAGCTCCGATGTTACTCGGGAACAGTCATGGCTTCGCGGAAACGGCTCGAGAGGAATACAGCGGACCCCAGCGGGCTTTGAGCCGCGCCACGGAACTCGTTCCTGATGCGAGACGTTGAGGAGCACAGCAGCCTTCGACCGACAGGAGTACCGCGGTGAGCAAGAAGTCCTGGCAGGCGAGCACGACCACCTTCGGACGCGGAGTGGTGCGCGCGGTCCCCGACCTGATCCGGTTGACATTGTCGGTGGAATCGCGAGCCGACACCGTCGTGGCCGCTTATGGGCGGGCCGGCGATCGGGTGAGTGCGGTTGTCGCGGCGCTGCGAGCGGCCGGTGTGGGTGACCCGGACATGGCGACCAGTGGGTTGAGTGTGCGCACCGAGACGGTCTACACCGACAACGGACGCACCGAGATCGCCGGGTATGTGGCATCCACCGGGCTCAGCGTCTCACTGCGCGAAGGCACCGATCCCGCCGAGACCGTCGCGGCCGCCGTCAACGCGGGCGGCGACGATGTGCGCCTGGGCGGGCTGAACCGCGCCATCGCCGACCCCGCTCCCCTGCTGGAACAAGCCCGCGACGCGGCCTTCGACGACGCGAAAGCGAAAGCCGAGCAGTACGCGACCCGAGCCGGGGTCACCCTGGGCCCGGTCCTACAGATCACCGAGGACACCACTCCCCCCACCTCCCGCGCCTACGACATCAGCGCCGAAATGGATTCCTCCCCCATGCTGATGGCCCGCGCCAGCTCGCCGGTCCCCATGGTCCCCGGCGAAACCGAAGTAGGCGCAACCGTCCAGGTGACCTGGGCCCTCAACTAACCCACCGACACCGTTCACCCTAGATCCGCTATCACCGCACTATCAGCCACACCGTTCCCCAGTTCCGCTATCACCGCACTATCAGCCACACCGTTCCCCAGTTCCGCCATGACCGCACTATCAGCCACACCGTTCCCCAGTTCCGCCATGACCGCACTCCCAGCCACATCGTGCACCCCGATCCGCCATGACCGCACGACCCAACCCCGCACCTGCGACCCCTAGGGAGCAGCGGCCACGCAGTGGCCGGTCGCGGCCGGGTCGCCGGTTAGCCGCCGTTGCGAAGCGGCGCAGCCGCCAGCAACGGCGGCTAACCGGCGGCCCCTCGGGGCCGCGACTCGAGCGCGCCAGCGCTCCAATAAACACAGCCTCAAACCTCTGGGACTACTAAACCCCCGAAGCTCTGCCGCACAACCTCACCGGTCCAACATCGCCACACACTCAACATGATGCGTCCCCGGAAACGCATCGAACGCCCGCAACTCCGCCAAGTGATACCCCGCGTCCAGATACAACCCCAGATCCCGAGCGAAAGCCGCCGGATCACAACCGATGTGCACAATCCGACGAGGATCCGCATCGGTCACCGCAGCGACAACATCCTTGCCCGCCCCAGCCCGCGGCGGGTCGAGAACAACAACATCCGGCCGCCCCGAAGCACCCCGCGCCCACCGCTCGACACGATCGGCCCGCATCACCAACCACGGCAAATCCCCCAACACAGCCATCCCGTCGGCAACCGCCGACCGAGAAGACTCCACCCCGGTCACCGCCCCGGTCTGCCCCGTCTGCTCGGCCAGTCGAGAAGCGAACACCCCGACCCCGGCATAGAGATCCCAGCCGGACCCACCGGGAGCCAGCCCCGACCACTCAGCGATCAGATCCGAATAACATTGCGCCGCACCACGATGCGCCTGCCAGAACCCCGTCGCCGACAACTCCCACCGACGCCCCGCCACATACTCCACAACCCGGCCCGAGCCTTCGACCACACACTCCTCACGCGGAGCGTTCATGGCCGACTTCCGTGAAGCCGCCCGATCCCGAATCGCCCCACGCTCGTCGCCCACCGGCGGCGTCGACTCACGACGACGTCCCGGACGCTGCCCACGACCACGACCCGCACCACGCGGAGTCTCGGGCCGACCGGCCGGACCCCCGGCAGCCGTCTCCGCCAGTTCGACGATGTGGCGCGCACCGTCGCCGTCCACCGCGACAACCAGGTCGGCACCCGGCGTCCACAGCCGATCCGCGACACCGTCGAGCGCACCCGCGACAGGCTGCGGGCAGCGCAGATCGTTGATCACCTCGGTGCTGCGGTAGCGGTGCACACCCGCGCGCCCCTGCGCATCGACAACCAACCGCACCCGCGTACGCCAACCACCGGTGATGTCACCGGGATCCCCGGCGATCGGCTCGACCGTCACCTCCGGCTCGATCTTGGCCAACCGCCGCAACTGCTCGGAGACCACTGTGGCCTTGAGCGCGCGCTGCGCCGAGGGGGTAGCGAAGGAGAAGTCACAGCACCCCGCACCGCCCGGCCCCGACACCGGGCAGGTGGCAGGCACCCGATCCGGGGACGCCTCGATGATCTCGATCGCGTCGGCCCGGCAGAACGACCCGCCACGGTCCTCGGTCACCCGGGCCCGCACCAGCTCACCGGGTAGCCCGTGTCGCACGAACACGACCCGCCCCTCGTGGCGCCCCACGATGAAACCACCGTGTCCGGGCGCCCCGAGACGCACCTCGAATTCCTGTCCGCTCCAATCACTCACGGTCACACCCACTCTCACCCTCGACCGGCGCGGCGCTCATTCGCGACGTCCTGGTCGTTCGAAACCTCGGCGCACCGAACCCGGTGCGTTCACTTCGCCTGCCTGCTTGGCCCTGGTGGAGGAACTGAGCTGCCACGGCACGCTCGTCACCATCACACCCGGCTCGAACAGCAGCCTGCCCTTCAACCGCAGCGCGGACTGGTTGTGCAGCACCTGCTCCCACCAGTGCCCGACCACGTACTCGGGGATGAACACCGTGACCACGTCGCGCGGCGCGTTCTTGCGCACCCGCTTGACGTATTCGAGTACCGGTTTGGTGATCTCGCGGTAGGGCGATTCGATCACCTTCAGCGGCACGTTGATCTCGCTGTTCTCCCACTCGCGCACCAGCTTTCGGGTGTCGGCGTCGTCGACGTTGACCGTCACCGCCTCGAGGGTGTCCGGCCGCGTCGCGCGGGCGTAGGCCAGTGCGCGCCGGGTGGGCAGGTGCAGTTTGGAGACAAGGACCAGGGAGTGGGTGCGGCTGGGCAGCACACCGTCCCAGTCGGATTCGTCGAGTTCGCGCGAGACCGAGTCGTAGTGCTTGCGGATCAGCTTCATCACGATGAAGATCGCCACCATCACGATGATCGCGATCCAGGCGCCGGCGAAGAACTTGGTGACCAGCACGATCACCAGCACCGCACCCGTGGCGGTCAAACCGATCGCGTTGATCACCCGCGAACGCATCATCTGCCTGCGCTGGGCCGGGTCGGTCTCGGTGCGCAGCAGGCGCGTCCAGTGTCGCAGCATGCCGGTCTGGCTCAGCACGAACGAGACGAACACGCCGACGATGTAGAGCTGGATGAGCTTGGTCACCTCGGCGCCGAAGACCACCACGAACGCGATCGCCGCACCCGAGAGGAACAGGATGCCGTTGGAGAACGCGAGCCGGTCGCCGCGAGTGTGCAGCTGGCGGGGCAGGTAGCGGTCCTGGGCCAGGATCGAGCCGAGCACGGGGAAACCGTTGAACGCGGTGTTGGCGGCCAGCACCAGGATCAGCGCGGTGACGATGGTGATGAAGAAGAAGCCGATCGGGAAGCCGTGGAACACCGCTTCGGCAATCTGCGCGATCAGCGTCTTCTGGTGGTAATCGGCAGGCGCGCCGACCAGGTGCGACGGGTCGTGGGCGTAGACGACCTTGATCTTCTGAGCCAGGATGATGATGCCCATCAGCAGCACGATCGCGATGGTGCCCAGCAGCAGCAGGGTGGTCGCGGCATTGCGCGACTTGGGTTTACGGAACGCCGGCACACCGTTGCTGATGGCCTCGACACCGGTCAGCGCCGCACAGCCGGAAGAGAAGGCGCGCGCGATCAGGAAGGCGAAGGCCAGTCCGTAGAGATGCTCGTCCTCGGCATTGAGCCCGAAACCGGCGGATTCGGCCTGAATGTCGTGGCCGAGTACATAGGTACGGAACAGCCCCCAGCTCAGCATCGCGACCATGCCGACGATGAACGCGTAGGTGGGAATCGCGAAGGCAGTGCCGGATTCGCGGATGCCACGCAGGTTGATCGCGGTGAGGAGCGCGATCGCCACCACCGCGAACAGCACCTTGTGGGTGGCGACGAACGGGATCGCCGAACCGATGTTGGAGGCGGCCGAGGAGATCGACACCGCCACGGTGAGCACGTAGTCGACCAGCAGCGCGCTGCCGACCGTCAGACCCGCGTTGGGGCCGATGTTCTTCGTCGCGACCTCGTAATCGCCGCCACCAGAGGGGTAGGCGTGCACGTTCTGCCGGTAGCTGGCCACCACCACCGCCATCACCAACGCGACAGCGACGCCGACCCACGGCGCGTACACATAGGCCGAGATACCCGCCGCCGACAGCACCAGGAAGATTTCCTCCGGGGCATAGGCGACCGACGACATCGCATCGGAAGCGAAGACCGGAAGAGCGATACGCTTGGGCAACAACGTGTGGCCGAGCGAATCGCTACGGAACGGCCTGCCCAGCAGCATGCGTTTGGCTGCCGTCGTCAACTTGGACACCGGGCTGAGCATAGAGGAGTTCACCGGTCCCTTCGCGCACACGTTCGTCGGCGTCACGGCGAGGTCGAAGATTGTTTGCGCCGCGTCGCCGAGGGGAAAATGGGCGATGGAAGCATCCGGCGGGTACGGTCCTTGCCGGACGCCACGGGTAGGCCAGGAACGAGGGTGCACGGTGTACGTAGTGATCATGGGGTGCGGGCGTGTCGGCTCGTCGCTGGCGCGTGCGCTGACCCGGGTGGGTCACGAGGTCACGGTCATCGACCGCGATCCCACCGCTTTCCGTCGTCTGGGCGAGGGATTCACCGGCCAGCAGGTGATCGGCGTCGGTTTCGACCGTGACGTGCTGACCCGCGCGGGCATCGAACGCGCCGACGCGTTCGCCGCGGTGAGCTCCGGTGACAACTCCAACATCATCTCCGCCAGGGTGGCCAGGGAGATGTTCGGCGTCGAACGTGTCGTTGCTCGCATCTACGACGCCAAGCGCGCCGAAGTGTACGAACGGCTCGGCATCCCGACCATCGCGACGGTCCCGTGGACCACCGACCGGTTCCTGCGCACCCTCATCGGCGACAACTCGACCACCACGTGGCGCGACCCCACCGGCGCGGTCGCGGTGACCCAGCTGACCCTGCACGAGGACTGGTCCGGCCGCACGGTGCGCGACCTGGAACGCGACCTGAAGGTGCGGGTGGCGTTCGTCCTGCGCTTCGGCCAGGGCCTGCTCCCCGAATCCAAGACGATCGTCCAGGCCGACGATGTCGTCTACGTCGCTGCCACGTCCGGCACCGTCGGCGAGGCGATCGCGCTGGCCGCCAAGGCACCACTGAGCGAGGACTGAACATGAAGGTCGCCATCGCCGGAGCGGGCGCGGTCGGGCGCTCGATCGCCAGGGAACTACTGCGCGGCGGGCATCGGGTGATGCTGCTGGAGCGCCAGCTCGATCACATCGATCCGGCCGCCATCCCCGACGCCGTCTGGGTACACGCCGACGCCTGCGAGCTGTCGCTGCTCGAGAACGCCGATCTCGAGACCTACGAGGTGGTGATCGCGGCCACCGGTGACGACAAGGCGAATCTGGTGCACGCCCTGCTCGCCAAGACCGAGTTCGGGGTGCGCCGGGTGGTGGCCCGGGTCAACGATCCGCGCAACGAATGGCTGTTCAACGAGTCGTGGGGAGTCGACGTGGCGGTGTCGACACCCCGGCTGCTCGCCTCGCTCGTCGAGGAGGCCGTGTCGGTGGGTGATCTGGTGCGGCTGATGACGCTGCGGCAGGGGCAGGCCAACCTGGTCGAGATCACCCTGCCCGCCGACACCCAGCTGGCCGGTAAGCCGGTGCGCACGCTGTCGATGCCGCGCGACACCGCGCTGGTGACGATCCTGCGCGGTGGCCGGGTGATCGTGCCGCAGCCCGACGACCCGTTCGAGGGTGAGGACGAACTGCTGTTCGTCACCTCGGTGGAGGCCGAAGAGGATCTGCGGCTGACCCTGGCCACCCACGGTGTGAAACCGTAGGTTCTAGGCGGCGTTGAGCTGCGCGCGCAGCTTGTTGAGCGCGCGATGCTGCATCACCCGGACCACTCCGGGGCTGGTGCCGATGGCCTCGGCGGTCTGGGCCGCGCTCCACCCGAGCACGATGCGCATGTGCAGCACCTCACGGTGGTTCGGCGCGAGCACCTTCATCAGTTCGTGGGTGGCGGCGCGGCGTTCGAACGCCAGCACCCATTCTTCCGGGCCCGCCGAGGTGCTCGCGGTATCGGGGAGTTCGGCCGTCGGGTAGGCGGTGTGCTTGCCGCGACGGAAGGCGTCGGAGACCTTGTTGGCGGCGATGCCGTAGACGAAGGCCAGGAACGACTTGCCCTGATCGCGGTAGCGCGGGATCGCGGTGACGGTGGCGATCAGGACTTCCTGGGTGACGTCGTCGGCGGTGACGGTGAGATGGCCGGTGGCGCCCATGCGGCCCGCGCAGTAGCGGCGAACCAGCGGGTGGACCAGACGCAGGATCTCGGCGACGGCGTCGCGATCACCGCGAGCCGCGGGGCCGATCAGCTTGTCGAGTTCGAGGCCGATGCGCTTGCTCTCCGAGAGCACGGCCGTCTTGGAGGTGTCGCGTCGGGGTGCGGCGGCCGGTCGCTCGTTTCGGTGCTCGGTTGCCATCATGGTCGCCGTTCCTTTCACGATCATCGCGTTTTTCGGTACGCATTGATCGTGCGACGAACGGGGTCCGGCAACCAGATACCCCAGGGTGGGTACTTCCCCACCTCCGGCGGGGCATTACCCCACCCTTACGCGGGCACGGATTCCGTTCCGGCCCCGGCCTTTTCTCCCTTTTCGGCGGGCATGTGCCCGGCCTTGCGCACCGCCCACACAGTGACCACCAGGGCGATCGCGGTGAGCGGCCAGCCCATGCCGATGCGCGCCACGGCCAGCCAGGTGGTGTGGTCGGTGTCGTAGAGCTGCGACTGCACCAGGTAGCGGGCGCCGAACACCACCACCCACACGACGGTGGCCAGGTCGTAGAGCTTGCGGATGCGCTTGTCGGTGCGCCAGCGGTGACCGTGGCCGTTGAGCGCGCCCCAGATCACCCCGACCAGCGGTCGGCGCAGCAGGATCGACAGTGCGAACACGCCCGCGTACACCAGGCTGGTGTAGATGCCGAACAGGAAGAAGCCCTTGGCCTCCCCCACCCGCTGGGCGATGAACGCGCACAGGCCGACACCGAGGAAACCGGAGATCGCGGGCTGGATCGGGCTGCGCTGCACGAGCCGCCACACGAGGATGGCGGCGGCGACGCCGAGGGCGGCCCAGATGGCCACGGTGAGGCCCGCGAAGGTGTTCACGGGGACGAACACCAGAACGGGGAGCGTGGAATAGATCAGGCCGCTGAGACCACCGAGTTGTTCGAGCAAGGTCTGTTCGGCCTTGCCGACCTCGGCATCGACCTCCGGGTCCACCGTCTCATCGGTGACCACGGGCAACGCCACGGTGGCTTCGGGGTCCGCGGCAGTGCGGTACTCGTCGCTGGAGGGCATACGTCAGCTGTTCCCGCGCAATTCGTAGTAGGGGTTGAAGATCACTTTGCGGCCGTCGCGGTCGCCCACGCGCCCACGCACCAGGATGCGCCTGCCCGGTTCGATACCGGGAATGCGCCTGCGCCCGATCCACACCAGGGTGATGGCATCGGTGCCGTCGAAGAACTCGGCCTGCACCGTGGCACCGGCCGCCTTCGGACACGCCTCGACACTGCGGAGCCTGCCCAGAATCGTCGCCTCTTCACCGCGACAGCAATCCTTGGCCCGCCTGGCACCGGAGGCATCGGCCGTCTCGGCCAGTTCCTCGGCGTCGAGCTGGTCGATATCGGCGGTGAGTCGGCGGCCGAGTCGTCGAAAATATCCTGAATCCGGGCCCGATCCCGACTTGTGTCCGCCCGTGGATGACGACATGGCACGCTTCTCCCGCTAGTTGGCCGTACACCGCCACTGTAGATGGGCAAACGCCCGGCCGCTACGCTGCGTCGGTGTTGCGCACCCCACCCCAGGTCACCGTGGTCGCCCTGCCGGGGACCGGTTCCGACGCCGATTTCGCGGCCCGCGCGTTCGGGCCTGCCGCCCTCGCGCGCGGACTCTCGTTCGAAGCGGTCGAACCGGACCCGCAGGCCGTGATCGGGAGCTGTACCGCGGCTTTGGACGCGGCCGCGGCGCGCGGTCCGGTCCTGGCCGCGGGCATCTCCCTCGGCGCCGCGATCGCACTCGACTGGGCAGCCGAGCACCGTACCGCGGTTGTTGGTGTCATCACAGCATTACCCGCCTGGACAGGTCCCGAAACCGCCGCGTGCCCAGCGGCGTTGAGCGCCGCAGTTACCGCCGAGCAATTGCGCGCCGACGGGCTGGAGGCGGTGATCGCACGGATGCGGGCCTCGAGTCCGGCGTGGCTGGCCGACGCGTTGACACAGTCGTGGCGTGGGCAGTGGCCGCATCTGCCCACGGCGCTGGACGAGGCCGCGGGGTACGCCTGGCCGTCACTGGAGGCGTTGGCCGACAACGACGTACCGGTCGCGGTGGTCGGGGCCGGTGACGATCCGATCCACCCGATCGCGGTCGCCGAGCAGTGGGCATCGACCTTGCCGTCAGCGCGGCTGCACCGAGTGACGTTGGCCGAGCTGGGAGCGAACCCCGCGATCCTCGGACACACCGGATTCGCCGCGCTCGACGCTGTCGTGCCCGAGCTCGTCGCGACGGCGCACCAGGGTCGACACACTCCCGACTGATCCCTGCCCGCGCACGGCCCCACCCGACCGCCGAGCTCCAACCAGCCGAATCGGTACGGACGCAACACAGCCGGTTTCGGAACTACATCGAAACCGGCTGTGCGACAAAGATATTCAGTTGAGTCCGAGCTGCTGCATCGCCGACCCGTCCGCGCCTCGACGTGGCTCGTCGGGCAGTTTCGGTGGGAGAGCCGACGGCGGTGGGGCGGCAGCCGCGGCGGCCTGGGCCTCGAGGGCCGCTTGTTGCGCCTCGACCTGCTGCTGGTGGGCCGCGGCGAGCTGTTCGGCCAGCTCCTTGGGCAGGACGACCGGCAGCGGGTCGCGGACCGGGAGCGGTTCCGTGCCGCGGCGGACCACGGCGTCGGCCAGGACCGCGCGGGCCGCGGTGATCAGCGGGCTGCGGTCGTCGACGGCGCCCTTGGGGCCCGCGGCTACGAGGCGGATCATCCAGCGTGGGCCGTCGACACCGATGAAGCGCAGGTCGGCGCCCTCGGTGATCGCCTTGACCTCGCGACCCCACGGACCCTTCTCCACGGCCACGCTCGCGCCGTCACCGCGTAGCGACTCGGCCAGGTCCGCGGCGACCGTGCGCCACTGACCGGCCGACTTCGGTGCGGCGTAGGCGGCGACGGTGAGCCTGCCGTGTTCGGTGGCCAGGTGCACCGCCTGCGGGGTGCCGTCGGGGCTCATCTCCACTTGCAGCTGCCCGCCCTGCGGCACCGGAATGCACACCGAGCCGAGGTCGAGGCGCCGCGCGATGGCCTCGTCGGAGACCTCGGTGATGTCGTAGGGGCCCGCGGCGGCGTCGGGGGCGTGGTCGAAGTTGCCGTAGATGCGCTCGTCGGTGGGGGCGTCGTCGAAGTCGAGGCGGGCGAAGTCGGGGCGCTGGAACTCGTCGGTGTCGTACTCGTCGGAGTCGGCGTCCAGGTCGTAGTCGGCTTCGTCGTACTCGACCTCGTCGTATTCGACGTAGTCGTCTTCGCGCGCGCGCTTCTTCCTACCGAACAGACCCATCACGCCTCCTTGCCGGCCAGGCTGGCATGCCCGCCGCTCGACCCGTATCCGCCGGTGCCACGGGCGGTGTCGTCGAGATCGTCGACCTCGGCGAAATCGACCAGCTCCACCCGCTGGACCAGCAGCTGGGCGATGCGGTCGCCGCGGCGCAGCTCGATGGCGGTGCGCGGGTCGTGGTTGATCAGGCACACCTTGATCTCGCCGCGGTAGCCCGCGTCGACCGTGCCGGGTGTGTTGACCACCGACAGGCCGGCCTTCGCGGCCAGGCCGGACCGGGGATGGATCAGACCGACCGTGCCCATCGGCAACGCGATCGCGATCCCGGTGCCGACCAGCACCCGCTCGCCCGGTTCGATGATCACATCCTCGGTGGTACAGAGGTCGACGCCCGCGTCACCCGGATGGGCACGCGTCGGCACAGGGATGCCGGGATCGAGCCGCCGCAGCGGAATCGGTGCAAGTGCGTTCACATCGGTCGAGACTACGCGCTCGAGCGCGCGAGTACGCGCTCGCGGGGCGGACCTTCTCGTCACCGTCGCGATGCGGTGACCTAGTGTTGAGGGGTGCCCGACCAGCCCCATTCACCGACGACCGTGACCACCGACGCCGACCACCACGCGCCGAGCGCGCCGAGTCCGTCGCCGTACTCCGAGCGGCTGTGGGTGCCGCTGTGGTGGTGGCCGGTCGGCTTCGCGATCGCGGGCCTGCTGGCGGCCGAGATCCACATGGGCGCGCCGGGGCTGCGGGCCTGGCTGCCGTACGTGTTGCTGGCGCCGGTCCCGGTGTGGATTCTGTTGTGGATGAGCAGGCATCGCCTGGATGTGACGGTGGCCGATGACGGCACGGCGGAACTACGCGTCGACCGCGCCCACCTGCCGGTGAGCTTCGTCGCGCGCGCCGCGGCCGTCGCGCCGACGGCCAAGAGTGCGGCGCTGGGGCGACAACTCGACCCCGCCGCCTATGTGCAGCACCGGGCGTGGATCGGCCCGATGGCATTGCTGGTTCTGGACGACCCGGACGACCCGACGCCGTACTGGTTGATCAGTACACGTAGGCCGGACCGGGTCTTGGCCGCGCTCGGACTCCCGAGCGCGGGCTGACCCTTCCTCACTGATCCCTAGCGGATCAGTTTTCCTTGCCTCAGTGCGCGCAGTTCCAATGAGCTGTCCACATTGTGATGTGCGCTCACACCCGCATCACAATGCGCAGTCCATGCAGATGAGCTGTCCACCCTTTTCGGTGGCCAGTCGGCTGCGGTGATGCACGAGGAAACAGCTCGAGCAGGTGAACTCGTCCGCCTGCTTCGGGACCACCCGAACGCTGAGTACCTCGTCGGACAGGTCCGCGCCGGGAAGCTCGAACGATTCCGCTGTATCGGATTCGTCGATGTCCACGACGGCGGACTGCGCCTCGTTGCGGCGGGCCTTCAGCTCCTCGAGCGAATCCTCCGACACCTCGTCGGATTCGGTGCGCCGCGGTGCGTCATAGTCGGTTGCCATGTCGTCTTCCCCTCAGTCCTTACTCCGTATATCCCGGATCAGTCGATTGCCGTAACCCCGCAGGGTTCCGGCGTTCGTACCGCCCCGCCGGTGGTGCACCTCACACGTGCACCGGTCGTCTATCAGGTTCGATCGTCTGGCGATCAACTCCGACAGCGTTCGGTAAACGCAGGACATGCCCTTGTTGTTCCCGCGACCGACCACCGTTTCACCGGTAAAAATTCGATCTGGGCGGGCAGACAATAGCGGACCGAGGCCGATAAGTCGCAATCAAACCCGCGCGGGGCGCAAACCGACGACGAATCGTCACCTGTCGCGGAACTCGCCGAGACCTCCCGGACTCGCGCGCCGCCGCGGGACTCGTAGAGTGAGCGGGTGGTTTCACTGATCACCGAAGGCAGCGCGACTGATCGCGACGGCAAACCCTTTCCGCGGCGGCGGCCCGAGCTCTGGCTCGCGCTCGTCCTCGTGCTGGCTCTGGTGAGCCTGTTCGTCTGGATCACGGCGTTTCGCACCCGTGACGACAGCAACGAACCGATGGCGTGCAACGCGCCGAGCACGCCGACGGCAACCAACGCACCGCAACCCGCGGCGCTCGGCACCCGGGTGGGTCCGACGCGCCTGGCCGAGGTGGACCCGGCGGCCCTGTCGGAGTCGAAGGTGCGGGTGTTCAACGCCAACGGCAAGAGCGGGCAGGCGGGCAACATCGCCTCGGCACTGGCCGACCTCGGCTTTGCCGGCGCGCCGGGGACTCAGGTCGGTAACGATCCGGTCTATGTCAGCGGCGACCTCACCTGCACCGGGCAGATCCGGTTCGGCGTGAACGGCCGACCGGCGGCCGCGTCGGTGCAGCTCGTCGCGCCCTGCGCCGAGCTGATCGAGGACCCGCGCACCGACGACACCGTCGACCTGGTCCTCGGGCAGGCGTTCGGTGAATCGCTGCGCCCCGGCGCCGATGCCGAGGCCGTGCTCCGATCGCTGAAGAACCTGGCCCCCGGCGCCAGCTCGTCCTCGATCGACCCCGATCTGCTCGACGCCGCGCGCGAAGTGAAGTGTTAGTCCGGTAGGGCCGTCGGCGCGCCGACACGATCGAGCAGTTCGTTGAGGTCCTCGGCGATGCCAGGGGCCGCGACGACGGTCAGCTCGCCCGCGGCACCGCCGACGGTGACCGGCGGGACGTGCACGACCGCGCCCGCTTCGGCGGCGATGAGCGCGCCCGCGGCCCAGTCCCAGGCGTTGAGGCCGTGTTCGTAGTAGGCGTCGAGCCTGCCCGAGGCGACGTGACACAGGTCCATGGCGGCGGCGCCGAGGCGGCGGATGTCGCGGATCCGCGGGAGGATCTCGGTGAGCAGCCGGGCCTGACGGGCCCGGCGCGCGCTGCCGTAGGCGAAGCCGGTGGCTACCAGGGCCACCGACAGCGAATCCTCCGTACTGCAGCGCAGAGTCACCCGGGTGCCGTCGGGGCGCACAGCGTGCGATCCAGCACCCAGTGCGGCGCTGTAGGTGGTGGCGGCGGCCACGTCGACCACCGCGCCCGCGACGGGCTTGCCGTCGATCACCGCGCCGACCGAAACGGCGTACCCGGGCAGCCCGTAGAGAAAGTTCACGGTGCCGTCGATCGGGTCCACGACCCAGGTGACGGTGCCGGGGGTGGTGGCGCCGACATCGCCGCCGCCTTCCTCACCGAGAATCGCGTCGGCGGGCCTGCGCTCGGCGAGCAACCCGCGGATCAGCTGCTCGGATTCGGTGTCGACGATGGTGACCGGATCGGTGACGTGACCCTTGGTGGCCACGGCGCCTTCGACGGGTCCGCCGTCGGCGAACACCTCGGGTCTGCGGGCGCGCACATGCGCGGCGGCCGCTTCGGCCAGCTCGACGGCCAGGCGCCGCAACTGGTCGTATTCGGCGGATGTGGCGGGGGCGGTTGCGTTCTCGGGCTCGGTGTATTCGGGCACCCACCCATCGCATCACATGTCGTGGCGCCTCGCTCGAGGGGTGACTACCGCTACTCTCTGTGAGGCACATCGACCGCGTCAGCAAGGGGTTGAACCATGTCCGCTCGGGGGCACGCATTCGGAATCGATATCGGCGGCAGTGGCGTGAAGGGCGCCGTGGTCGATCTGGCCACCGGTCTGCTAACGCATGACCGCATCAAGATCGCGACGCCGCAGCCGTCCACACCCGCCGCCGTCGCCGCGGCGGCGGCCGAACTGGTGGCACAGGCAGGCTGGGAGGGCCCGGTCGGCCTCACCGTGCCGTGCGTGGTGCTCGACGGCCACACCAGAACCGCGGCCAACATCGACCAGGCCTGGATCGGCACCGACGCCCGCGCGCTGTTCACCGCGGCGCTGGGCGGGCGGACCGTCACCGTGCTCAACGACGCCGACGCCGCGGGCCTTGCCGAGGACTCCTACGGCACCGCCCGCGACCTGCACGGGCTGACGCTGCTGCTCACCTTCGGCACCGGCATCGGCTCGGCGCTGCTCTACAACGGCGTGCTCGTTCCCAACTCCGAACTCGGCCATCTCAAGATCGAGGGCGTCGACGCAGAGGATCTGGCCGCGGCCTCGGTCAAGGACAACGAGAACCTCAGCTACCCCGAGTGGGCGCAGCGGGTGAGTCGCGTGTTGCGTCACATCGAGGATCTGTTCTGGCCGAAGGTGATCGTGGCGGGCGGCGGCATCAGCCGCGATCACGAACAGTGGATTCCCTTGCTCACCAACCGAACTCCGGTGATTCCGGCTGTGTTGAAGAACACCGCGGGTATCGTCGGCGCGGCGATGGCCATCGATGCGGGCATCGCGCCGTAGCCCCGCACAGCGGGTGACGCAACGCCTGGGTGGCATCGTGCCATGAGTACCCTGGTTGGATCGTTACAATGGAACACGTCCGGCGGTGAGCCGGTGAAACCTTCCGGCCGCGGCCGGTCGCGAGAAGGTCGGTGAACGAGCGCCGACTTCCCCCGGCCGACGCATCGCCGGTGCAACCCGACCGACCGCTCCGCCGGAAAATCACTCTGGCGTGACGCCGCACGAGACCGTCACGAAAGGGCGTACGTGGTAGCCACGAATACCCGTCAGACCGCCGACTCGGCCTCCGACGCCGATGCCGACGACGCCGTAACCCCGGCCAAGAAAGCGCCGGCCAAAAAGGCCGCCGCCAAAAAGGCCCCGGCGAAGAAGGCCGTAGCCAAGAAGGCGCCGGCGAAGAAGGCTGCCGCCAAGAAGGCTCCGGCCAAGAAGACCGCCGCGAAGAAGGCGACCTCGGGCGAAGGCGGTGAGGAGCAGCTCGACGACGAGTCGGTCGAGGTCGACGATCTCGGTGATCTCGAAGTCGCCGAAGACGAACTCGTCGAGGAAGTCGTCGTCGTCGAAGACGTCGCCGAGGAGACCGCCGAGGTCGCCGAGACCGCGGAGCCGTCCGAGAAGGACAAGGCCTCCGGCGATTTCGTCTGGGACGAGGAGGAGTCCGAAGCGCTGCGTCAAGCACGCAAGGACGCCGAACTCACCGCCTCCGCCGACTCGGTGCGCGCCTACCTCAAGCAGATCGGCAAGGTCGCGCTGCTCAACGCGGAAGAGGAGGTCGAACTCGCCAAGCGGATCGAGGCCGGTCTGTTCGCCGCGGAGAAGATGCGCGAGTTCGCCGAGGCGGGCGAGAAGCTCTCGGTCACCACGCGCCGCGATTTCAACTGGATCGTGCGCGACGGCAACCGGGCCAAGAACCACCTGCTCGAGGCCAACCTGCGACTGGTCGTCTCGTTGGCCAAGCGCTACACCGGCCGTGGCATGGCGTTCCTGGATCTCATCCAGGAAGGCAACCTGGGTCTGATCCGCGCGGTCGAGAAGTTCGACTACACCAAGGGTTACAAGTTCTCGACCTACGCGACGTGGTGGATCCGTCAGGCCATCACCCGCGCCATGGCCGACCAGGCCCGCACCATCCGTATCCCGGTGCACATGGTCGAAGTGATCAACAAGCTCGGCCGGATACAGCGTGAACTGCTCCAGGACCTGGGCCGTGAGCCCACGCCGGAGGAGCTCGCCAAGGAAATGGACATCACGCCGGAGAAGGTGCTGGAAATCCAGCAGTACGCGCGTGAACCCATTTCGCTGGACCAGACCATCGGCGACGAGGGCGACAGCCAGCTCGGTGACTTCATCGAGGATTCCGAGGCGGTCGTCGCGGTCGACGCGGTGAGCTTCACCCTGCTGCAGGATCAGCTGCAGTCGGTGCTGGAAACGCTGTCCGAGCGTGAGGCGGGCGTGGTGCGGTTGCGCTTCGGCCTCACCGACGGCCAGCCGCGCACCCTCGACGAGATCGGTCAGGTCTACGGCGTGACGCGTGAGCGCATTCGCCAGATCGAATCGAAGACGATGAGCAAGTTGCGTCACCCGAGCCGTTCGCAGGTTCTGCGCGACTACCTCGACTAGCGGTTTCTCCACCGTCGGTTTTTCCCCAGCGAGGCCCGTGTCACCCATTCGGTGGTGCGGGCCTCGTTTCTTTTCGTCGCGGTAATCGTTTCGTGATCAACCCCACACCGATGGATTGCACAGTGGTGGACACAGATTGGCAGTCTTCACCGTATTGTCACATCCAGCTTTTCGTTCTACCGCCTCCGGTCTCGCGGTATTTGCATTGAGGGTCTTCGCGCGTGCTCGACATCTATCACTTCAGCTACGGCTGGATCACTCCCGTTCTCGCCTACTTCATGTCGGTGACGGGGTGTCTGCTGGGGCTGCAGTGCGCGGCCCGCGGTCGTAATGCCACCGAGGGACGTGCGGGCTGGCTCATCGGCGCCGCGGTCGCCATCGGCGGAACCGGTATCTGGGTCATGCATTTCATCGCCATGCTCGGGTTCACCATTCGCGGCGCCGATATTCGCTACGACATCCCGTTGACATTGTTCAGTGCGATCACCGCGATGGTGGTGGTCGGGATCGGGCTGTTCATGGTGAACAAACCGCAGCCGACACTGCGTTCGTTGCTCGCCGCGGGCACCATCGCCGGACTCGGTGTCGGGACCATGCACTACACCGGCATGTACGCGATGAAGTCCAGTGCGACAGTGGAATACGACGCGGGGCTCGTGGCGCTGTCGATGGTGATCGCGGTGGTGGCCTCGATCGTGGCGCTGTGGTTCACGTTGCGGGTCAAGGGTTTTCTCGCCACCGTCGGTGCGGCGCTGATCATGGGCGTGGCGGTGTGCGGCATGCATTACACCGGCATGGCGTCGATGCACGCGCACGCCGGACAGCACGGCACGCCGACCAGCGGTGCCGAGGCGATGGAACTGCTGGCGCCGCTGATCGGGGTGAGCAGCATCGTCACGATGCTCGTGTTGATCAGCGTGAGCCTCACTGAGATCGAGAACGAGGAAGCGCTGCCGAGGATGTGGCTGACCTCGCGGCACCGTCCGCGGCCGCGACCGGCCAAGCCCGCACCACCGGTAGCGCAGCCGGTCGCGGCGTCGGTCGCACCGCAGGCTCAGCACGATTACCGCACCGAGGAATTGCGCTACGACGGCGCGGGCGCCTGGCCGCGCCGGGTCGTGGACTGATCAGCTCGACGCGAGTCCCGCACGGCGTCTGACGAATTCGACGACCGGTTCGACCACGCGCGCCGCGATCGGTCCGAGGATCGCCATCAGCAGCACATAGGCCGAGGCGAGCGCGGCCAGTTTCGCGTCGGCCTTGCCGTAGGCGACCGCCAATCCGGCGATGACGATGGAGAATTCGCCGCGCGCCACCAGTGCGGCCCCCGCTCGCGCGCGACCCATTCGCCGGATGCCCTGCTTGCTCGCCGCCCACCAGCCGACCGCGATCTTGGTGGCGGTGGTGACCACGGCCAGCCCGACCGCCCAGGCGAACACCGGTGGGATCGCGGCCGGGTCGATCGACAGGCCGAAGGCGACGAAGAAGATCGCGGCGAACAGATCACGCAGCGGTTCCAGGAGTTTCGCGGCTTCGTGGGCGGTGGAACCGGAGATGGCGATGCCGAGCAGGAACGCGCCGACCGCCGCCGAGACATTGAGCGCCGAGGCCGCCCCCGCCACGAGCAGTGCGGCACCGAGCAATTGGAGCAGGAACACTTCGCGATCGGCGCTGTCGAGGACCGCCGAGACGACCCGCCCGAAGCGCAGCGCGACGACGAGCACGACCGTGATGGTCGCCAGCGCGATCGCAAGGGAGATCATGCCGCTGAGCAGGCTCAATCCCGCCAGCATCATGGTAAGAATCGGCAGGTACACCGCCATCGCGAGGTCTTCGAACACCAGGATCGACAGCACCACCGGGGTCTCGCGGTTACCGAGGCGGCCCAGATCGTCGAGCACCTTGGCCACGATGCCCGACGACGAGATGTAGGTGACTCCGCCGAGCACCACGGCGCCCAGCACACCCCAGCCCAGGATCAGCGCCACCGCCACCCCGGGCAGCGCGTTGGCCACCAGGTCGAGCACGCCGGCCCCCCAGGAGCGCCGCAGCCCGGTCATCAGCTCGGGAGCGGTGTACTCGAGCCCGAGCAGCAACAGCAGCAGCACGACGCCGATCTCGCTCGCCATGTGCCCGAACTCGGTGGCGGCGTGGAGTTCGATGAAACCGCCCTGCCCGAACGCGAGCCCACCCAGCAGGTACAGCGGAATCGGGGACATCCCGAACCGGCCCGCGACCCGTCCGCAGATCCCCAGCGCGAACAAGATCACGCCGAGCTCGAGCAGAGCCAGGGCCTGCGAGGTCACGGCGCCGTCAGCCGTGACCGAGAATCTTCGCGGCCGCTTCCAAGCCGTCCGGGGTGCCGACGACCACGAGCAGATCACCCTCGGTGAAGGTGAAATCCGGGCCGGGTGAGGGGTGCAGCTGACCGGCGCGCATCACCGCGACGATCGAGGTCTTGGTGCGGGTGCGCATGCCGGTCTCGCCGAGGGTGCGTCCCGCGTAGGGCGATTCGTCGACGATCGCGAGCTGGCGGGTGGTGATGCCGGGCAGATCGCGATGGTCGTCGTTGAGTTTGGCGACCAGTTGCGGCGCGCCGAGCAGGTTCGCCAGCACCGACGCCTCGTCGGTGGACAGCGGCACCTGGGCGGCGATGGCGTCCGGGTCGTCGGATTTGGACACGATCAGGTCGATATCGCCGTCGCGGTGGGCCACCACGCCGACGCGGCGCCCCGACCTGACTTCGAAATCCTTACGCACTCCGATGCCCGGTAGCGCTGTGACGTCGACGTTCACCCACTCAACAGTAGACGCGCTCGGTCTCGATTGTGGTCTACGCCACTCCCTCTCGGCGCGGTGTGGTGAACACGCCGTCGGCATCGGGCAGGTACGGCTGCGCGGCCAGCACCGCGGCCACCGGCAGCGGGGCGTACAGGTGCGGGAACAGCATCGACGACGGGTCGGTCGGCACGCCCGGCTCCCACTTCACCTCACCGGTGAACGCCGCCGGGTCCAGCCACAGCACGACCAGGTCGGTGCGCCCGGCGAAGAGCCGGTTGGCGGGCAAATGGACCTGCTCCGGGGTGGACAGGTGCACGAAGCCCGCCTCGGCCAGCGACGGTGGCCTGCGTTCGCCGTCGTTACGAGCTTGTTCCCATTCTTGGGAAGAACACAGGTGAACCAGCGTGTGAGTGTCGGATGTCACGGGTAATCTCCGGGTAGACAACAGGTTCGGACGGTCAGACCCTGTCACAACTCGATCATGTTCGGCCCGGTTCGGTGGTTACGCCCCGTGCGTAACGAGCAACACCGCAGCGAGCGACATATCGGTGAGTAGCAGGATCGAGTGGGAGGTGGCATCAGCGCTTCGCGGGTGATCGGTGGGTGCTCGAGATCCGGATCCGGCAGGTGTTCGCTTTCAGCGAAACCGCAGGTCTGTTATCGAAAACACAAAGATTCACTTCCGGGAACAAAGCCTGAACCCCGAACGTCTGACAGAGTAGTCGTACCACTGCTGGGAAGTAGCGGATGCGAGCCTCGTGGAGTGACCACGGGGCCCACACCTAGGCGAACGGCCACGCAGCGCCGGGAGCCGGGACGGAGGAGTCATGCCAGGAACCCTGACCAGCACCCCACTGACCGCAGTTGATCGTTGCGATCGTTGCGGGGCGGCTGCCCGAGTGCGTGCAGTTCTTCCCGCGGGTGGCGAGTTGCTCTTCTGCCAGCACCACGCGAATGAACACATGGACCGTTTGCGCGAGCTCGAAGCCGTGATAGACACCGACGCAGCGCCCGCGATCTGACCACTCCTCGCGTCCGAAACAACCACATCTGACAACAGAAAACCACCGACAGCGGGCGACCCGAACAGGGCGCCCGCTGTTGCTGTCTTCAGCATCTACCCTGGTCATCGGCGCTGACGCGGGTGCGCGCGCCTCCCGCGGCGTCGCCGTACCCAGCCCTCACACGTCCGCGAGAATCCCCTCGACGAGAAGTGCGACGCCGTAGTCGAACGCGCCGTCCGGGTCGGCGGGAGCCTGGTAGTGCTCACCGGCGGCCGTGCCGATGCGGCCTGCCAGGGGGAATTCGCCGGCGGGCATCACCCGGGCCAGCAGCGGGCCGGTGATCTCCCACCACTGCGCGTCGCTCAGTTGCGCGGCGGCACCCGCGGCCGCGACGGCGAGGCGAGCGTTCCCGGTGGCGAAATCGGTGAGGACCGCGATCGCGCGGTCCATCGCCAGATCGCTCAGGCCGATGCCGTCGATCGCGGCCAGCTGACGTTCGAAGCGGCGCGTCCTGCCCGGCCCGAGGACCTGACGCCACGGCGAGACCTCGAGGAGCCAGGGGTGCGCGATCAGTTCGGCCCTGAGCCCGCCCGCGATGGCGATCATGCGGTCGCGTACCGGCAGGTCGGCCGGGATCGGAGCGTCGGCGGCGGCGACGGCGTCGACCATGAGCACGATCAGGGCGTCCTTGCTGGGGACGTAGGTGTAGAGGCTCATCGCCCGCAGGCCGAGTTCGGCGGCGACCGCGCGGATCGTCAGCTTGGCGATGCCGTCGCGGTCGGCCAGGGTGATACCGGCCGCCACCACGTCGTCGACGGTGAGACCGGGCTTCGGGCCGCGCGCGCCCGGCGTGGACGGCAAGTGGTGGCGCCACAGCAATTCGAGGATCCGGGCGGCCTGTGCGGCGGATTTCGCGTCCTCGTCGGGCACCAGCGGTCCTCTTTCGAAAATGGTTCGAGCGTTGCGGGAACAAACTCAGTACAGTGTACGTTGTTCGATTGTTCTTTCCCCTCGATCACCAGGAGAATGTTCTGCCCGCACTTCAGGCCACCTATCTCCCCGACCGTCACCTGTTCGCGCTGTGGACCTGGACCGGACACCAAGCCGGGCCCGCGCCGACGGGAATCGGCGATCCGGAACAGCTCACCCTCGCGCTGCCGATCGGCGAGCGGGGGGCGATCGAACCTGTCGAGGTCGCGACCGCGGTGGTGACAGCCACCGAACTCGCGGGCGTCGTCGGCGAACTCGCGCCGTCGGCTCTGGCTTGGCGTGCCTTGCTTGCCCCGACCGACACCAGCGCTGCCCGTCGGCAGGCCGAGGACGCTTCGCGCACCTCGCCGACCTCGTCAGGCGGGGTAGTCGGGGGTCCGGCAGGCACACATGCCGCGTCGACCGACGCGGTGGGCGCCACACTGCCCGATGCCGTTGCCGATGCGGTGGGCTCCCCACGGCCGGTCGCCGCGCATGCCGTTCCCGACACGCTGCCGATCGCCGCGCATGCCGTTCCCGATGCGGTCGGGACCGCGATTGTGTCGGCCGAGCGGGCTGCGCGGGTGTTGCGCGAGACGCAGGCGCTCGACGGGGAGCTCGCGGGGGTTCTCGATGCCACGCTGCGGCCCTATCAGGTGCGCGGGGTGGGGTGGTTGCGCGAGACGGTCGCGGCCTATGGCGGGGCGGTGCTGGCCGATGAGATGGGTCTCGGGAAGACGGTGCAGACGATCGGGTTCCTGCAGGGGCGTGCCGACGGGCCGCAGCTGGTGGTGTGTCCGACCTCGCTGGTCGGCAACTGGGTGCACGAGATCGGTCGGTTCGCGCCGGGGTTGAAGGCGGTGTCGTGGCGTGGTGGCGCGGTGAACGCCGGGGCCGGGGCGGTTGTCGTGACCGGGTATCCGACGCTGCGGCTGCACGGGGCGGCACTGACCGGACAGCAATGGGCGACGGTGGTGTTCGACGAGGCGCAGGCGTTGAAGAATCCGCGCACGCAGGTGTCGAAGGCGGCGCGGACGTTGAGCGCCGACGCGAAGGTCGCGTTGACCGGCACGCCGGTGGAGAACCACCTCGACGAGCTGTTCGCGCTGCTCAATCTCACCGTGCCGCGACTGTTCGCGCATCGCACGCAGTTCCGGCGCCGGTTCGTGCGGCCGATCGAGGAGGGGTCGGCCACGGCGGCGGCGCGGCTGCGCGATGCGGTCGAGCCGGTGGTGTTGGGACGCAAGAAGCTTCAGGTGGCGGCGTCGCTGCCCGCGAAGATCCACAGCGATCTGCTGTGCGATCTCACCGCCGAGCAGGAACGGGTGTACGACGCGGTGCTCGCCGAAGCTCTCGACGAGGGATTCGGCACCGGCCTGCAACGCCAGGGACGCGTGCTGGCCGCGCTGACCCACCTCAAACAGGTGTGCAACCACCCCGGTCTGGTGTCCGGTGACCTGGACGAAATCGCCGGGCGCTCAGGCAAACTCGACCTGTGCACCGACATCGTGGCCACCAATCTCGACACCGGTGACCCCACGCTGATCTTCACCCAGTACCGCAAGACCGGCGACCTGCTGGTGCGCCACCTCGCCGAACAATTCGGGATCGAGGCGCCGTTCTTCCACGGCGGGCTCGACGCCGGCCAGCGCGGCGACCTCGTCACCCGCTTCCAGGCACCGGACGGTCCGCCCGTGCTGATCCTGAGCCTGCGTGCCGCCGGTACCGGTCTCACCCTCACCCGGGCGGCCGACGTGATCCATTTCGATCGCTGGTGGAATCCGGCGGTGGAGGCCCAGGCGTCGGACCGGGCGCACCGGATCGGGCAGACCCGCACCGTCACCGTCACCACCCTCACCAGCGCCACCACGGTCGAGGAACACATCGCGGCGATGCACACCCGCAAGTCCGCGCTCACGGACCTGTCCGACGCCGCCGGCATCGCCGAACTTGCCCGCCTCGACGACGACGCCCTCGTCGACATCCTGCGCCGGAAGCGAGAGAACTGATGCCCGACAACGAATTCGGTTATACCCCATGGGGTATGGACTGGGTGCGCCTGGCCGAACCGCTACGCCAGACCCGTCCCGAACCCCTGCTGCCCCGCGCCCGCAGCATCGCCCGCAACGACGGTGTCCGCCTCGAGATCGAGGGTCGAACGGTGCGCGCGCACCTGCATCGCGGCGGTCAGGCCTCGATCGCGCACGTCGAAGTGGCGCCGCTGTCGCGAGCGGCGGTGACCGCGATCGGTCACACGATCACCGACCCGACCGTCCTCACCGACGAGATGCACCGCGCCCTGCTCGACGCGGGCCACTCCCCCGCCCCGACCTTGATGAGCACCGACTGTTCCTGCTCGGCGCGGACCGCCCGCTGCGTACACGTGTTCGCGACGCTGTACACGATCGCCCGCAGGATCGACGAGAATCCGCGCCTCGCACTGGAATTGCAGGGCTACTTCGACGCGACCGCCGAATCCGACACTCCCGCCCAGGAATCGCGCTGGACTGCCCTGCACACCCTCGACCCGGCCGACTTCTTCGACGCCGCTCGCTAGGCGCGAGACTTCCTCGAGCGCAACGGGTTATCCGCGAACCGGCCGCGGCCTGGATCATCCAGTTCGATTCGGGCCCGACCGAACACGGCCCGGACGACGGCCATTTCGTGACCGCGCTCAGCGAAGCCGCGCCCAGGAGCCCTGTTCCGCGCCGCCGTCGAGCTCTACGGCCGCACCGAGGGTTCACACACCGCAAGGGCACTGCGCGAGCAACCCACCGCCTACGCCGCGATCGAGGCGATGCTGCGCGACAACATCGCCACCTACACCGAGCCCGGCCTGCCGAACGGCTGCATGGTGGTCCTCGCGGGCGCGACCTACGCCTCCCGCACCGCGCCGATCCGCGAATTCCTCATCGAAGCCCGCCGCCACACCACAGCCGACATCCGCGCCCGGCTCGACCGCGGCGTCACCGACGGCGACCTCGCCCCCGATACCGACACGGCATCGCTGGCCATGCTCTACAGCACTGTGCTGTACGGACTGTCGATCCAGGCCAGGGACGGCGTCAGCGCCGACGAACTGAGCCAGCCGTCGACAGCGCCATGCTGCCGCTCGACGCTGCGAGTCGTTAGGCACGGCGCGTCACTCGACGGCCGCGCGTCACTCGACAATGCGCGCAGCAATTCGGGCCGGGAGGGCTCGCGACCGCCAACCCGGCGAGACGAATCGCACGCGAGGCATGAGACATCGCGGCGCAACCTGGAGCGGCCCCGGTGATCTCTCAGAGTCGACGTAACGCCGCGATGCGTTCGCCCAGTTGGTCCACGCTCGCCAAAGCTGTTGGCGGACCGCCACATTCGCGACGGAGTTCGCCGTGGATCACGCCGTGCGGTTTGCCGGTGCGGTGGTGGTGCATGGCGACGAGGCTGTTGAGTTCGCGGCGCAGTTCGCCCAGTTTGTCGGAGGTGGCGACGCGTTCGGCGACGGCGGGGGGTGGCACGGCGGCCTCGGCGGCAGCGCTGCGGTCGGCGAGTTGGCGAGTCTGGCGGTCGCGGAGCAGCGCGCGCATCTGGTCGGCGTCGAGCAGACCGGGGATGCCGAGGTAGTCGGCTTCCTCGTCGCTGCCCGCGATGGTGGAGGTGCCGAAGGAGGATCCGTCGTAGATCACCTGGTCGAGTTCGGCGTCGGCGGCGAGTGCGACGAAGGACTTCTCGTCTTCGCCCGGCTCGTCCTTGGCCTTGTTCGCGTCGATCAGCAGCTCGTCGTCGAGGCCCTCCTTCACGCGATGCGGCTTGCCGATGACGTGGTCGCGCTGCAGCTCGAGCTGGGCGGCCAGGTCGAGCAGCACCGGCACCGACGGCAGGAACACACTCGCCGTCTCGCCGGGCTTGCGCGCACGCACGAAACGGCCGATGGCCTGGGCGAAGTACAGCGGCGTCGAGGCACTCGTGGCGTACACGCCGACGGCCAGGCGCGGCACGTCGACACCCTCGGACACCATGCGCACCGCGACCATCCACGGCTGGGTGCCCTTGCCGAACTCGCCGATGCGCTGCGAGGACTGCGGGTCGTCCGACAGCACCACCGTTGGCCGCTCACCGCAGATGTGTTCGAGCAGTTCGGCGTAGTCGCGGGCGCGTTCCTGATCGGTGGCGATCACCAGACCGCCCGCGTCGGGCATCCCGGAGGCGCGCAGCTGACGCAGGCGCATGTCGGCCGCGCGCAATACCGCCGAGATCCAGTCACCGGCCGGATCGAGGGCGGTGCGCCATGCACGCGCGGTGTGCTCGGCGCTGAGTGGTTCGCCGAGGCGGGCGGTGTGTTCCTCGCCCGCGCTGTCACGCCAGTGCGCGTCGCCGGAATAGGCCAGGAACACCACCGGACGCACGACGCCGTCGGCGAGCGCGTCGGCATAGCCGTAGGAGTGGTCGGCGCGCGAACGCGGGAAACCGCCCTCATCGGGCTCGTAGGTGACGAACGGAATCTTCGAATCGTCGCTGCGGAACGGGGTTCCGGTGAGCGCCAGACGCCGCGTCGCGTCGCCGAACGCCTCCTCGGTCGCCTCGCCCCAGGTCTTGGCGTCGCCCGCGTGGTGGATCTCGTCGAGGATCACCAGCGTGCGCCGGTTCTCGGTGCGCACCCGGTGCCGGGTGGGGTGGGCGGCGACCTGCGCGTAGGTCACCACGACGCCGTGATAGTCACCGGAGGTGCCGCCGGTGGAGTTGGAGAATCGCGAGTCGAGCTGGATGCCGGTGCGCGCGGCCGCGGCGGCCCACTGGTGCTTGAGGTGTTCAGTGGGGGCGACGACGGTGATCTGATCCACCGTACGATCGGCCAGCAACTCCGCGGCTACCCGCAGCGCGAAGGTGGTCTTACCGGCGCCGGGTGTCGCGACCGCGAGGAAGTCGCGCGGCTTGGTGGCCAGGTACTTCGTGAGTGCGCGCCGCTGCCAGGCGCGCAACGAACCCGAGGGGGCACCTCCCGCGGCAGTTTCGCCCGGTGTCCCCACTTGCTTCGCCGTAGCGGCACCACCCGACCCAGTCACGCAGTCGACCCTAGCCGCCCGATGCGGCGTGTCGCCAAACCGACGCGGGGTGGGCGACAGGCATCACATCAGCACCCGTGGTCACCGGCCATTTACCTGTTACCCGCCGACACGATGCCCGACCCGCACCCCACAGACCGCCGACGTGGGAGATGCTTGACAGCGAGATGAACAACGACCAGGTACCGGCCGCCGACGCGGTGCACACGCCGCCGCACCCGCCCGGCGACACGCCCGCACGCCCCGTGGCGGGAGCGCACGCCGTCGGGCAACGCCGCAGCGATCGCGCGCGGTGGATTCGATGGCTGGCGACCGCGTGGCGACTTTTCGTGCGGGTCTGCGTCAAGTGCTGGGACGACTCGATTTTCACCAAGTCCGCCGCCGCCGCGTTCTGGCAGACGTTGTCGCTGGCGCCGTTGTTGCTCGGCATTCTGGGCAGTCTCGGCTATGTGGGCGGCCTGTTCGGGCCCGACACCCTGCAGGTCGTGGAGGCGAAGATCATCGCCTTCAGTCGCGAGTTCTTCAGCCCGTCGGTGGTCTCGGATCTGATCGAACCGACCGTCGACGATGTGCTCGGCAAAGGCCGCGGTGCGGTGGTGTCGGTGGGTTTCGTGCTGTCGCTGTGGGCCGGGTCCTCGGCCATGTCGACCTTCGTCGACGCCATCGTCGAGGCGCACGAGCAGCAGGATGCCCGGCATCCGATCTGGCAGCGGATCTTCGCGCTGGTCCTGTACGTCCAGTTCCTGGTGGCAGCAGTGTTGATTCTGCCGGTGATCGCGCTGGGGCCCGTGCGGATCGGGCGGGTGCTGCCCGAGTCGTGGCGGGAGCCGGGATTGCGGCTGATCGACACGTTCTACTACCCGATCGTCGGGCTGCTGTTGATCGTCGGGCTGACCACGCTCTACAAGTTGGCCCTGCACAAGTCGCTGCCGTGGCATCGGCTCTTCGGCGGTGCGCTGGTGGCCGGGGTGTTCTTCATGGCGGCGAGCGAGCTGCTGCGCCGGTATCTGTCGTCGATCAGCGCCACCGGCGTCAGCTACGGCGCGCTGGCCACCCCGATCGCGTTCCTGCTGTTCACCTATTTTCTCGGCTTCTCGGTGATCCTTGGCGCGGAGTTCAACGCCGCGGTGCAGGAGTTCTGGCCCGCGCGGGCCACCCGGATCGAGCAGGTGAAGGAATGGATCACCAGCCAGGTGCGTGGTGATGACGACGACGAGCACGACGAAACCGCCGGTGCCTCGGTGGAGGCACCGGCGTCACCAGCCGAGCCGTCAGCTCAGTCGTCGCCGCCCTTGCGCAAGCCCTCGTAGACCTTCTTGCAGTCCGGGCACACGGGCGAGCCGGGCTTGGCCGAACGCGTCACCGGGAAGACCTCGCCGCACAGGGCGACGACCATCGTGCCCATCACGGCACTTTCGGCGATCCGGTCCTTCTTCACGTAGTGGAAGAATTTGGGGGTGTCGTCGCTGGTCGTTTCGTCGGTCGTGGTTTCCGGGCGTACCAGAGTGTCTGTACTCACGCCTTCCATGATGCCGCATGCGTGGGCCGGCTCGCTGACCAGCCGCGTGTGCGCTCGCTGACGTCGAGTGGGAGACTCGGGGGTATGCAGTCTCACGGCGATGTCCCAGGCGCCGACGAATCGAAGCCTGACCCGGAAGTCACGATGCCCGCCGAGCCGAAGCCCTCGCGTGGGTTCTTCCGTGATGCCTCCGCCGAACACGCCGTGCTGATCACCGAGGCCGCGCCCTCCCTGGACGACCAGCATCGCGCCAGGGTGCGCCGCTACACGTTCATCATGGCCTTTCGTATTCCCTGCCTGATCCTGGCCGCGGTCGCCTACAGCGCGTTCGAGAACCCGCTGCTGTCGATCCTGATCATCGCCGCCTCGGTGCCGCTGCCGTGGATCGCGGTGTTGATCGCCAACGACCGCCCGCCGCGCACCAAGGACGAGCCGAGTCGTTGGGACGGCCGCGACAATCAGATCGCACTGGAATCGGGACACCGCAAGGCTGTGGAATAAGCGGCTGGCGCCGCGGGTGTTCGGCTATACGACGATTTTGGGTCTGCGGATCAGGATCGACATGATCGCCGCTATCCCGCAGAGGGCTCCTGCCACGTACCAGGCGAGGTCGTAGGAACCCTGTAGATCGCGGATGAAGCCCGCACCGGTGGCGGCGATGGCACTGCCCACCTGGTGGGCGGCGAAGACCCAGCCGAAGGCGATGGGGCCGTCGGCGCCGAAGAGTTCGCGGCACAGCATCACCGTCGGCGGGACGGTCGCGATCCAGTCCAGGCCGTAGAACACGATGAACACCCACATGCTGGGCTGGGTGTGCGGGCCGAGCAGCGACGGCAGAATCAGCAACGACAGGCCGCGCAGCGAGTAGTAGCCGAGCAGTAGATATCGCGGGTCCACCCGGTCCGACAGCCAGCCCGAGGCGATGGTGCCCGCCACGTCGAAGACGCCGACCAGCGCCAACAGCCCGGCCGCGGTGGTCGGTGGCATGCCGTGATCGTGTGCCGCAGTGACGAAATGGGTGCCGACGAGGCCGTTCGTCGAGGCACCGCAGATCGCGAAACCGCCTGCCAGCAGCCAGAATCCGGGTCGGCGCGCGGCCGAGGCCAGCACCTTCAGTGCCCGGTTGGCCCCGCCCGTGGCCGGAACACGCTCGCCCGCATCCGAATCCGCGGGGGCGCCGTACGCGCGCACACCGACATCGCTGGGGTAGTCGCGCACGAACAGCCACACCAGCGGCACCACCGCCAGCGCGACCGCCGCCACGATCAGGGACGGCAATCGCCACCCGTGTGCGTGGGCCAGCATCGACACCACCGGCAGGAATATCAGCTGACCGGTGGCGCCCGCGGCGGTGAGCACGCCGGTGACCAGGCCACGGCTGCGGACGAACCACCGTCCGGTGATGGTGGCGACGAACGGCATGGACATCGATCCGACGCCGATACCTACGAGGAGTCCCCAGGTCGCCACGAGCTGCCAGGCCTGGGTCATGAACACCGTCAGCCCGGCGCCGGCGGCGATCAGCACCAGCGCCGAACACACCACCTTGCGGATGCCGAAACGGTCCATCAGCGCGGCGGCGAACGGCGAAATGAGTCCGTAGAGCAGCATATTCAGGGATACGGCGGTGGAGATCGTCGCGTGTGACCACCCGAATTCGGTGTGCAGCGGCTCGATGAGCACGCTCGGGACCGAGCGGAAGGCGGCAGCGCCGAGCAGGGCCACGAAACCGACGCCCGCCACGATCCAGGCGGGGTGGAGTCGGCGGCGCGTGTCGGTGACCGATGACGGTGCGGGTGTGAGGTCGCCAGGTTCGTCGCCGGTGGGCGGCAGGGGCGCACGTAAATCGGTCACTCGCCCAGCGTGCCGGATCACGCCCGCGCGAGCGAGTGGCCGGTGTGACATGTTTCGCCAATATCCTGCCACCGAGCAGTCATGTCGCCCGGTCACTGAGCGTGCTCGAGGTCAGCGCGCACGCTGCGGTGACCCGCCTTCGCACGCGGCACCCGTTCGCCGCTGTCGACAAGACCGTCGACAGCGGAGCCCGGGCGGCCTACCGTTCGGACAGGACCACTTGCGCTGCCCTACAGGCCAACCGGATTCGGCCGATGGATCGGCGGGTGCTCCTCTTATCGGAAGGGAGACAGCATGATTCGCTGGACCTGGGCGTTCCTCGACCGGCCCGTCGAGACATTCGGCGCGTGCGCGCAGTTCTGGGCGACGGTCACCGATTCCACCATGTCGGCACCGCGCGGCGAGCACGACGAGTTCGTGACGCTGCTGCCCGCCACCGGGCCCGCCTGGATCAAGATGCAAGCAGTCGGTGACGACGGCGGCATCCACCTGGACCTCGATGTCGACGACATTCCCGCGGCGGTGGCGACCGCGACCGGCCTCGGCGCCCGCGTCGTCGCCGAGATGCCCGACTTCACCGTGCTGGAATCGCCTGCCGGACAGACGTTCTGCCTCACTCCGGCCGCCGCGGACGCGGGCCTCGGTCCGGCGCCGGTCACGGTGTCGACCGCACCCGACGGCACCGTGACCCGCCTCGACCAGGTCTGCCTCGACCTGTCCCCCACCGACATCGACGCCGACACCGCCTTCTGGCAGGCACTCACCCACTGGACGCACAAGCCCGGCCGCCGCCCCGAGTTCTCCCGCCTACGCGGCCCCGACCAGCCGGTGCACTTCCTGCTCCAGCGCCTCGACGACCCGGGCCCGGCAGGCGCCCACGCCGACCTGGCCTCGTCGAACATCACCGCCACCGCCGCCTGGCACGAATCCCTCGGCGCGACCCGAGTCACCGACGCCGAACACTGGATCGTCCTGCGCGACCCCGGAAACGCGCTGTACTGCGTGACTTCCAGGGATCCCTACACCGGCTGAGCCACCGTTGGCCATCGACCTGACGCAAAGACCGTCGATGCGCCCATCCGACGCGACGCCATTCCGTGTAGCCGAGCCGAGCAAGCAGCAGCCGTCACAGCCACCCCGACACGCACAGCAGGTCCGGCAGGGCTGCCGGTATCCGACCGAACCGCATTCGCGCCGCACCGAGCCGCGCGATCGTCGTCCGCCTCGGCCACCGCGACGCGAGGTCCGCGCGCGGCGACACAGCGCCAACTGGTCGATCGCAGCGCTCGCGGTCCTGGCACAGTAGTCGGGTGCCTATGAACCCGACGATGAACGATTCCCTGCTCACCGCGTTGTGCCCGGACCTGCGTACCGCGCTGATCCGGGTCGGTTACGACGCCGACACGCTGGTCGAAGCGTTGGGCCCGGATGTGCATGCGGCACTGGGGCGTTCGGAACCGGTGCCGGTGCGCAGGGCCGCACGCGCGGCGGGCGACCTCGGCACGCTGGTGCGGTTGTTGCTACTCGGGGATGCGCTGCCCGAGCGTGACGTGGCCGCCGCGCTGGCGCCGGTTCGGGTCGACGACGCCGTCGCGGCGGGGCTGCTCGCGCGCGACGGTGACGAGGTCAGGGCCGCACTGGATCTGCGTCCGCTCGACGCGGGCGCGGGGACCCGATGGATCCTGTCCGATCTCGACGACTCGATGCGGCGTCGCACGCTCACCTCCGATCATGTGCTCGGCGTCGGGCACGCATCGCTGTCATTGCTGCGGGCGACACCGACCGAACCGGTCGGCACCGTGCTGGATCTGGGCACCGGGTGCGGTGTGCAGGCCGTGCACGCGGCCGGTTACGCGGGCCGGGTCACCGCCACCGACGTCAACGCGCGGGCGCTGTGGCTGGCACAGGCCACCGCCGCGCTCAACGAACTCGACATCGAACTGCTCGAGGGGTCCTGGTTCGAGCCGGTGGCCGGGCGGCGCTTCGACCAGATCGTGGCCAACCCGCCGTTCGTGGTCGGCCCGGCGCGCATCGAGCACACCTACCGCGACTCAGGGCTCGCCCTCGACGGTGCGAGCGAACTGGTCATCGGCACGGCGCCCGAGCTGCTGGCGCCCGGCGGGACGGCGGCCATGCTCGCCGCCTGGGTCCACGTCGACGGACAGGACTGGCGTCAACGGGTGTCGAGCTGGTTGCCCGCGCACGGCGTCGACGCGTGGGTCGTCCAGCGCGATGTCGCCGATCCGGGCCTCTACGTCGGCACCTGGCTGCGCGACGCGGGCCTCGACCCCCGCGACCCGGCCGCCCAGGAACAGGCGGCCCGGTGGCTCGACGCCTTCGAAGCCGCCGATGTGGAAGGTGTCGGGTTCGGGTTCGTCTATCTGCGGGCGATCGACGGCCCCACCGAGCTCCTCGCCGAGGACCTCACCCACGGCTTCGACGACCCGCTCGGCACCGAGGTGGCGGGTTACTTCGCGCGGTCGGCATGGCTGCGCGCGGTGGCCGCCGACGAGAACATCGCGTGGACTTCGCGTTTCGCGCCGAGCCCGGCGACCGCGCTGGAACGGGTGTACCTGCCCGGCGAGTTCGGCTGGACCGAGCAGGTGGCCCGGCTGCATCGCGGCGACGGTCCGCGGTGGCAGCACGAGGTCGACGAGTCCACGGTCGCGCTGGTCGCGGGAATGCGGCCCGACGGGCTGCCGTTGTACGAACTGATCGAACTTCTCGCCCTCGCCGACGGAGCCGAGCAGGTCACGCCGGAATTCGCCGCCCAGGCACTCGGTGTGGTCGCCGGACTGGTCCGGCACGGATTGGTGCGGCCCGTCTGAGCCGCCCCGCGGTGGGGACGAGTTCCGACCACGGCACCCTTCTCAGGAACTTCTCAGCCGTTGGGGTCCGAACCAGCAGCTCAGAGCGGTTTACCGCGCACGAGATCGGGAACTTTCTCTAAGTCGGGTCCGTTGATCGGAGTAAGACACCACCGACAGGAGGCAAGTCATGACAAGCCCCGCCACCACTCGTTTGCGCCCCAGCGAGGCCGATATCGACGCCCAGAGCCCCGCAGCCGATTTGGTACGCGTGTACCTCAATGGTATCGGACGCACGGCGCTGCTCACGGCGGCCGACGAGGTCGAGTTGGCCAAGCGCATCGAGGCGGGCCTGTATGCCCAGCACCTGCTCGCGACCGGCAAGCGGCTGACCGCGGCCCGCAAGCGCGATCTGGCGATCCTGGTCCGCGAGGGCTCCGCCGCTCGCTCGCACCTGCTCGAGGCCAACCTGCGCCTGGTCGTCTCCCTGGCCAAGCGCTACACCGGCCGCGGGATGCCGCTGCTGGACCTGATCCAGGAGGGCAACCTCGGGCTGATCCGCGCGATGGAGAAGTTCGACTACGCCAAGGGCTTCAAGTTCTCTACCTACGCCACCTGGTGGATCCGTCAGGCCATCACCCGTGGCATGGCCGATCAAAGCCGCACCATCCGGCTGCCCGTGCACCTGGTCGAACAGGTGAACAAGCTCGCCAGGATCAAGCGTGAACTGCACCAGCAGCTGGGCCGCGAGGCCACCGACGCCGAACTCGCCAACGAGTCGGGCATCCCGGTGGAGAAGATCGCCGACCTGCTCGACCACAGCCGCGACCCGGTGAGCCTGGACATGCCCGTCGGCAACGACGAGGAGGCCCCGCTCGGCGACTTCATCGAAGACTCCGAGGCCACCTCCGCCGAGAGCGCCGTCATCGCGGGCCTGCTGCACCACGACGTGCGCAGCGTCCTCGCCACCCTCGACGAGCGTGAGCAGCAGGTCATCCGCCTGCGCTTCGGCCTCGACGACGGCCAGCCGCGCACCCTGGACCAGATCGGCAAGCTGTTCGGGCTGTCCCGCGAGCGGGTCCGCCAGATCGAGCGCGAGGTCATGTCCAAGCTGCGCAAGGGCGACCGCGCCGACCGTCTGCGCGCCTACGCCAGCTGATCGAAAATCTCGACGGCCCCACGGGGTCGTCTGTCGAAACGCCGACCGGCGACCGCGCACCCCTCCCCTCCGGGTCGCGAGCCGGTCGGCGTTGTTCGTTGCGCCGGTCGACCGGCCACCGCTCAGGCCAGCCTGCGGGGGCCGGTGTCGAAGCGGCTCGGTTCCGGGCCGATGCGCGCGCGGGCGTAGATGATCTCCGCCGACGCCGCGGCGGCGAGGACCGGATCGCAGGAGAGTTCGCGCATCTGGGGAATGTCGTCGAACAGGGCCGAAATGCGTTGGGCCAGTTCGGCCAGCGCGGTCTTGTCGACGCCGGTGCGGCCCGGCCCTTCCGACAGCAGTGGTGCCGCCCGCGGTGCGTCGATGAGCGCGGTCGCTTCCTCCTCGGTCAGTGGGAGTGCGCGATAGGCGCGGTCGCCGAGCAGGTCGATGATCATGCCGGACAGGCCGAATCGGATGACCGATCCGAACGAGGGGTCGTCGGTGACGCTCAGGACGCAGCCGACGCCCTTGGTCGCCATCTTCTGCACGTGCAGCAGCGGGTCGCCGCAGATCTCCACCAGGTCGGTGTAGGCCTGGCGGACCGCGTCCGGTCCCCATAGGTCCAAGCGGACCCCGATCAGATCCGGCCTGCGCCGCCACAGCTCCCCCGTTGCCTTGGCCGCGACCGGATAACCGAGCTCTTCGGCCGCGGCGACTGCCTGCTCGGCATCGCGCACCGCCCGGAACTCGACCACGTCGATGCCGTAGCACTCGAGCAACCGCGCCGCCTCCTCGTCGGTGAGCCAGCGCCCACCCGACTCCGCCAGCCACCCCTCCACCAGCGCCGCGGCGGCCGCGGTGTCGATCCCCGGCGGTCGAACCACCGGCGAGATCGGCCGATCCCGCCACCGCGCGTACCGGCCGACCCTGGCCAGCGCCCGCGCGGCCCGCTCGGGATCCGGATAGGACGGGATGGACCCCCGCGCAGGCGCACCCCCGGTGGTCCGCACCGCCAACTGTCGCGGAATACCCGACTCCGCCACGAACGTGGTGAGCACCGGTTTGTCCGGCGCCGCCGCCGCAGCCGCCCGCAAGGCATCTCCGAAGCCTTCCATGGGCACCGGAACCGGCGGTGCGACCACCACGATCACCGCATCGACCTCGTCACTGTGCAGCGCGGCGAGCACCGCTTCCCGGAAATCGGCCGGTGTCGCCTCCGGCCCGAGATCCACCGGCCCATCCACGGTCTGCGTGGTCGGCTCGGCGCTGTCTCGAGTCCGGTCAGTCGGCCCAGCACTGCCCGTGGTCAGGTCTGTCCGCCCACCACGACCCATTGTCAGGCCGGTCGGCGCTGCGCTGTCACTGGTTCGGTCGCCCTCCCCTGCGCTCCCCCCGCCGACGCCGGCGGGATCAGTGCTGCCCCCCAGCCGGTCCGTCGTCCCGGCGCCCCGGCTCTTCCGCCGGGAACGCAAGCTCCATGCCGTTCGCCCGGCACGCTGCACGCCGTGTTCGGTGGGGCGGGCGCCGGGACCTCGGTCGACGGCGGTGGCGGGGCGGTGGACCTGTAGGCCTTCGCTACGGGCGGCGTCGATGGCCAGCCAGTTCAGGGCGGCGCTGTTGCCGACCACGGCGACGCGGGGGCCCATCGGGAGCGGCTGGCAGGCCAGGAGGGCGGCGCAGTCGAACAGTTCGGAGATGGAGTCGACCTGGATGATGCCGGCCTGGCCGAAGAGGTCACGGACGACGGTGCGATCCATGTCGGCGCCTGCCGCGAGGCGGCCGCTGCTCACCGCGACGATCGGTTTGGCGCGGGCCACCCGGCGTGCGAGCCGGGAGAACTTGCGCGGGTTACCGAAGCTCTCCAGGTACAGCAGGATCACCTCGGTGTCGGCGGCGGTGTCCCAGTACTGGAGCAGGTCGTTGCCCGAGACGTCGGCCCGGTTACCCGCCGAGACGAACGTCGACAGTCCGAGGTTGCGGGCCGCGGCCTCGCCGAGGATCGCCGCGCCGAGGGGGCCGGATTGGCAGAAGAAGCCGATTCGGCCGCGTTGGGGCAGCACCGGGGCCAGGGTCGCGTTGAGGCCGACAGCGGGGTCGGTGTTGGCGATACCGAGCGCGCTGGGACCGACCACCCGCATCCCGTGCCCGCGTGCCGCGGCGACCAGGTCGTGTTCGGCGGCCAACCCCTGTGCCCCGGTCTCGCCGAAGCCCGCGGTCAACACCACCAGGCCCTTGACCCCTTTGGCCATGCAGTCGTCGAGGACCGCTCCGATCGCGGCGGGCGGCACCGCCACCACCGCCAGGTCCACCTCGTCGGGGATCTCGCGCACCGTGGCGTAGGCCCGCACGCCGCGCACCGAACGCCGGTGCAGGTTCACCGGAAAAATGGGCCCGCTGAAACCGCTCGCCAACAGATTCGCGAGCACCGCACCGCCGACACGGGTCCGTTCCGGCGAGGCACCGATCACCGCGATCGAACGGGGGGCAAGCAGATTGCCGACGCTGCGCGCCTCCGAGGCCGCCTCGCGCGAATCCCGCACGGTGCGTAGCGCTTCGGTGGGGTCGATGGCGAATTCGAGGTGTACCTCGGACCCGTCGCGGCTGCGCTGCAGTTGGTAGCCCGCTTCGCGAAAGACCGTGATCATGGCTTCGTTCTCGGCCAGCACCTCGGCGACGAACGCCACCACTTCGTTCTCGGCGGCGGCGCCGGCGAGGTGCTCGAGCAGCACCGAGCCGAGCCCACGCCCCTGGTGCTCGTCGGCGATCACGAACGCCACCTCGGCCGCGCGGGGGCCCGGCCGGGAGAGCAGTTCGTAGCGGGCCACGCCGATGACGGCCGTGCCGAGTACCGCGACGAGCCCCACCCGGTCGCGGTAGTCGACATGGGTGGTGCGGTACATGTCCTTCGGCGAGATCTGCGGGTACGGGCCGAAATAGCGCAGATAGCGGGTGCGATCGGACAGACCGGTGTGAAAGGCCGCGAGCGCGTCGGCGTCGGCGGGCACGATCGGGCGTAGCTGGACCACGCCACCGTCGGCGGCGAGCACGTCGCCGTACCAATGCTGGGGCGGCGCAGGCGGATTCGCCGGGGTGTCGGCGGTGTCGGGCACCAGCGGCTCAGTCACGGGGATCCTCCGGGTCTAGTCCGAGCAGACCGAAACTCGCCCGCCGGGTGGCCGTGATGGCGGTGTCGATCGCACGCTGTGCGCGGATCTGGCCCGCGTCGCCGATCTCCGGAGTGCCGCCGGGACCGTCCCAGGCGCGGTAGGCGGTGTCGCCGCCGTCGCCCATGCTCGTCGGTGGTTGCACACGCGGCGCGGACGCGCGGACCTGGTCGATCCAGTCGGTGGGCACAGGCGTGTCGGGAGCGAGCGGCCGGTCCAGCGCCGCGGCCAGCAGGTGTGTCCAGGCGCGCGGCACCACCCGGACCACGCCGTATCCGCCGCCGCCGATGGCCAGCCACCGCCCTTCGGCGTATTCGTCGGCCAGGTCGCGCATCGCGAGGAAGGCCGCCCGCTGGCCGTCGACGGTGAGTTCGAGATCGGCCAGTGGATCCTCGCGATGAGTGTCGACACCGCACTGGCTGATGATGATCTGCGGCCGGAACGCGGCCACCGCCCCGGGCACCACCGCGTGAAAGCCTCTCAGCCACTGCGCATCCCGCGTTCCCGGTAGCAGTGGCAGGTTGATCGAGGTGCCCTCGGCCGCGCCGACCCCGGTCTCCTCCGGCCAGCCGGTATTGGGCCACAGTGTCGCCGGATGCTGATGCAGCGACACCGTGAGTACCCGGGGGTCGGCGTAGAACGCGCGTTGCACACCGTCGCCGTGGTGCACGTCGACGTCGAGGTAGGCGATGCGGTCGAAACCGTGGTCGAGCAGCCACGAGATTGCGATCGCGGCGTCGTTGTAGACGCAGAACCCCGCCGCCGAATCCGGCATGGCGTGGTGCATTCCACCACCGATGCTCACCGCGCGCCTGGTCCGCCCCGCCGCGATCTCGCGGGCGGCGGCGAGGGTTCCGCCCACGATCACCGACGCCGCTTCGTGCATGTGCGGGAACACCGGATTGTCGGCGGTGCCGAGCCCGTACGCGGCGTCCTCGGGTGTCGGCGGGCCCTGTCCGGCCCGACGTACCGCCTCGATGTAGGAGCTGCTGTGGACCCGCATGAGGTCGGCCTGGGTGGCCGCACCGGGTGCCAGCGGCTCGACACCTTCGAGAACACCTAGGCTTTCGGCCAGCGACATGGTGTATTGCAGGCGGGCCGGCTTCATCGGATGCTCCGGACTCCAGGTGTAGCCGAGGAATCGCTCGGTCCACACGACGGTCCCTGCTGGTTCGCTGCGCTGCGACGTGACCATGCTCGCCACGCTAGCCGGAAGCAGCAGGCCCCGTGTGGCGTTGACATGCAGTAGAAATAGGGCCGCTGGTCCGACGGGCGGACCGGCGTTCGCGCGTGGGTAGAATTCGTGTTGACGAAGGGGTATCAGGTGAAGGATCTGGTCGACACCACGGAGATGTATCTCCGTACCATCTACGACCTCGAGGAAGAGGGCGTGGTGCCGTTGCGGGCACGCATCGCCGAACGCCTCGAGCAGAGTGGTCCGACGGTGAGCCAGACGGTCGCGCGGATGGAGCGCGACGGCCTGTTGCTCGTCGCCGGCGACCGCCATCTCGAGCTCACCGACAAGGGCCGGTCCATGGCGGTGTCGGTGATGCGCAAGCACCGGCTCGCCGAGCGGTTGCTGGTCGACATCATCGGTTTGGACTGGGAGAACGTGCACGCCGAGGCGTGTCGCTGGGAGCACGTGATGAGCGAGGAGGTGGAGCGGCGCCTGATCGAGGTGCTCAACCACCCGACCACCTCGCCCTACGGCAACCCCATTCCCGGCCTGGACGAACTCGGCCTCACCGACGCTCCCGCCGCCGAGGAGAAGCTGATCCGGCTCTCCGATCTGCCGCACGGTGCCCTGCACGCGGTGGTCGTGCGCAGGCTCGCCGAGCACATCCAGACCGACCCCGAGGTCATCGGGCGGCTGCGCGAAGCGGGCGTGGTGCCCGATGCCCGCGTGACCGTGGAGACCAAGCCGGGTGCGGTGCTGATCACGGTGCCGGGGCACAACGGTTTCGAACTGTCCGAAGAGATGGCGCATGCCGTCCAGGTGAGGCTGGTCTGATTCGTGAAATACCTTGTCACCGGCGGTGCCGGCTATGTGGGTGGCGGCTGTGCCGCCGTGCTGCTCGAAGAAGGCCACGAGGTCGTCGTCGTCGACGACCTCTCGACCGGTAACGCCGACGGTGTCCCCGCCGGTGCCCGGTTCGTCGAGGGCGATATCGCGGTGGCGGCCCCCGATCTGCTGCGTGCCGAATCCTTCGACGGTGTCCTGCATTTCGCGGCGCAATCGCTGGTCGGCGAGTCGGTGGAGCAGCCGGACAAGTACTGGCAGGGCAATGTCGTGAAGACGCTGACCCTGCTCGAGGCGATCCGTGAGACCGCGACCCCGCGTCTGGTGTTCTCCTCCACCGCAGCGGTATACGGCGAACCGGAGCAGGTTCCGATCACCGAGGCCGCGCCCACTCGCCCCACCAACCCCTACGGTGCGAGCAAGCTGGCGATCGATCACGCCATCACCTCCTATGCGGCAGCCTACGATCTGGCCGCGACCAGCCTGCGCTACTTCAATGTGGCGGGCGCCTATGCCGGGCTCGGCGAGAACCGGGTCGTGGAAACACATTTGATCCCCCTCGTGTTGCAGGTGGCGCTGGGCCACCGCAAGGCCATTTCGGTGTACGGCACCGACTGGCCGACGCCGGACGGTACGTGTGTGCGCGACTACATCCACATCCGCGATCTGGCGCAAGCGCATCTGCTCGCGCTGTCGTCGTCGCAGCCGGGCACGCACCGGATCTGCAACCTCGGCTCTGGCACCGGTTTCTCGGTGCGCGAAGTGATCTCGGCGTGCGAGCGGGTCACCGGCCTGCCGATCGAGACGATCGACGCACCGCGTCGCGCGGGCGATCCGGCCGTCCTCGTCGCTTCCAGTGACCGCGCGGTGGCCGAACTGGGCTGGCGGCCCGAGCACAACGATCTCGACGAGATCGTCTCCGACGCTTGGGAATTCCTGCGTTCGCTCGGCACGAAGGCCCACAGCGCGCGCTGAATCGTCGACCGCGGCCGCTGAATCACCTGTCGCACCCGGCGATCGGGCCGATGTCGACACCGAGGTCGGCCGCGATCTGATGACCGCAGTGCGCGAGTCTGCGCAGCCGTTCGGGCCGCAACCCGGTCTGCAGCGAGGTCTCGAGGAGCACCGCCATCGCGTGCTCGGCGTCGGCTTCGACGGCGGCGGCGATCGCGACGCCGGCGAACGGTCCGTCACCGCGCAGGTAGGCGCTGAAACCGAGCAGGGCCGCCGCCTCGGCGCGGTCGCTGCCCGGTGTCGCCCTGGCCAGCTGCCCCCACAGCAGTTCGGCGGCTTCGGCGTGATCGCCCAGCGCCAGCCCATACATGGCGTCGCGGATCGGTCGGTCGCGCAGGGTCGCGGCCAGCCGGGCGAGTTCGCGTTCGGCGCGCGGTGCGCCGGAGGCGGTGTCGGCGATCTGCCACAGCACCCATTCCAGCGCCTGGCGCTGGTAGGCGGCTGCGTTCCCAGCCCGGGTCGCCGCGGTGAGCCCGGTGCGGTACCTGGCATCCGCCGCCTCGAGCTGGGCGCGCACCCGGGCACTGAGCAGGTCGTCGGGGATCATCACCGCGGTCATCTCCCGGCGAGAACCGCGAATCTGCTTGCCTTCCAGCACATGTGACACCGTGACGATCGAGGACGACGGGTCGGCGACCAGGCCGGTCGTGAACGTGTCGAACACGCTGCAGTAGCGCTCGCCCGCCGCGATCGCGGGCACCGACCAGGCGCCGCGTATCTCGATGCCCTCATCGGCCAGTACCTCGATCAGGTCCACCGCGCGCAGGACTTCCTCGCCGTCGAACTCGGCGCGGTCCTCGACGAGCACGGCGAGTACCCCGGTCGACTCCTCACGCAGGCAGATCGAGGTGAGGCAGGCGATGAACTGGTCGAACAGTCGGGTGTCGGTGGCCACGTCCAGGTCGAATCGCACCACCGCCTCGATCGCGTCGGCGGCCCCGCCCGCGATGTCGTGCAGCACGGCGATGACGAGGGATCGTTCGGGAACGAAGCCGAGCAGGGCGGGCAGGGCGGCGATCAGTGCACCGGGATCGTCGACGCGCAGCGGGGGGCGCCGGCGTTTGCCGGGATAGCCGGGGGTGGATTCAGCGCAGCCGAGTGCGCGAGGAAACGGTCCGGTGCGCTTGGCGCGGCGGGTGGAGTTCGTCGATGGCGTCATGGGTCCACCGTGCCCGTTGCCTATCGGGTCACCAGTTCGGCGACCTGGGCTTTCATCTGCCCTGTGCACAACGCCGAAGCTGTGGACAACCCCGGTTCCGGCGCTGCGCGACGGGTGAATCTGTCAGAGCCTCGTGATAGGCGCTTCAGCTACCGCGCACGGCGGCCACAGCGGTCGCGAACATTTCGTCCACGGCGGCCGTATCGGGTTGTCCCGCACCGAAAGTCATCGAGGTGACCGTGATGCGGACGTCGCCGATCTGCCCGATCGAGGTCTGCATGGTCTGGGTCAGTCCGGCACCGCCGACATCGGGAACCACGGTGCGCCGCAACGCTATCGCATCGTCGGTACCGGGAGGGACGGCCTGGTCGAGCACGGTCGTGACAGTCGATCCCGCACCCGCCCGCGAGACCTGGATCTGCCCGCAACCGCGGAGCTGATCGCGCAGTCGCGACACCAGTTCGGGGCTGCGTGCCAGTTCGACGGTGAGGGTCGCGCGGCTGGCATCGTCGGTGCCGACCGCGACCGCCGCGGATTCGCCGCCCGGTTCGACTTCGGGTGGGGCGCAGTGTGTGGGGCTCACGGTGTCGCCCATGCCGACCCCGTCGAGGTCGCCCGCGGCTGCCGTCGCCACCTGCGCGGGCAGCACCACGGCCGGATATCGCGCGGGAAACTGCGCGGGTGACGGCAGCAGCTCGGCCAGCGGACCGTCGATGTGCCGTACCGACACCGCACTCTCGGCGACCGGCGTCCCACTGACGCTCTCCGCGCACCCCGTCATGGCACACGTCACGGCCACCAACCCCAGCCACCAGCGGCGCAGGCCCGGATCACCCGCGCGGATCGGTGTCGCACGCGCCACATTCACACCGTCCACTGTGCCCCACCACCGCCGACTGCCCGGCCTTGCCACGCCGTGCGGGAATGCATCCATCGCGCAATACGACTGCCAGCGCAACGCCCTGTGGGAATGCATCCAGCGCCCAATACGACTGTCAGACCGCGGCCCTGCAACACCCGACGGGAATGCATCCAACGCCCAATACAACTGTCAGACCGCGGCCCTGCAACACCCGACGGGAATGCATCCAACGCCCACGCTGTTGCCTACCAGGACGAGCCGTCCCCGGCCGTGTGCGATGGCACTGCTCGCGTGGGGGACAATGGAGATCCGCTTCCCCACCCCGCGAGCGATGGTGGACCGCGCAGGAAGGAGAAACGCGATGGATGACCAGTCGCATATGTACGAACTGGAGTTCCCGGCACCGCAGTTGTCCTCGGACGACGGTGCGGGCCCCGTGCTGGTGCACGGCCTGGAAGGTTTCACCGACGCCGGCCACGCCGTGCGCCTGGCGACCACCCATCTGCGCGAGAGCCTCGAATCGGAGCTGGTGGCGTCGTTCGATGTCGACGAGCTGCTCGACTACCGTTCGCGCCGCCCGCTGATGACGTTCAAAACCGATCATTTCGCCGATTACGCCGAGCCGGAACTGAACCTGTGGGCGCTGCGCGACACCGCGGGCACCCCGTTCCTGCTGCTCTCGGGCCTGGAACCGGATCTGCGCTGGGAGAAGTTCACCACCGCGGTGCGGCTGCTGGCCGAACAGCTGGGCGTGCGCCGCACGATCGGCCTTTCGGCGATTCCGATGGCGATCCCGCACACCCGTCCGCTCGGTGTCACCGCGCATTCCTCGGACAGTTCGCTGATCGGCGAGCATCAGCGCTGGCCGGGCGAGCTCCAGGTGCCCGGTAGCGCGTCGTCGCTGCTCGAGTACCGGATGGCCCAGCACGGTCACGAGTCGGTCGGTTTCTCGGTCCATGTGCCGCATTACCTGGCTCAGACCGATTACCCCGAGGCCGCGCAGACCCTGCTGGAGAATCTCGCCGAGAACGCCGACCTCGATCTGCCGCTGTCGGCGCTGGGTGAGGCGGCCGCGCGGGTGCGTGAACAGGTCGCCGAGCACATCGCAGGCAACGAGGAGGTGGAGACGGTCGTCACGGCACTGGAACGCCAGTACGACAGCTTCGTCACCGCGCAGGAACGCCAGTCCAGCCTGCTGGCCGCCGATGGTGAGCTGCCCAGCGGCGAGGAGCTCGGCGCGGAGTTCGAGCGCTTCCTGGCCGAGCAGGGCGGTTACGACGACACCTCCGGCGACGGTAAGGACCGACCCGCCTGACCCACTAGGGTTGGCCGAGTGGATCTGACCGACCTGCTGGAAATTCCCGGAACCGACGCCGACGCACTCTACGAGTCGTTCGCGCTGTGGGCCGCCGAGCGGGGCACAACGCTGTACCCAGCGCAGGACGAGGCGTTGATGGAGTTGGCGTCGGGGTCCAATGTCATTCTGGCGACCCCGACCGGCTCCGGGAAGTCCCTCGTCGCGGTCGGCGCGCACCTGTTCGCCATGGCCAACGGTCAGCGCAGCTACTACACCGCGCCGATCAAGGCCCTGGTCAGCGAGAAGTTCTTCGCGCTGTGCGATGTGTTCGGCGCGGAGAACGTCGGCATGGTCACCGGTGACGCGGCGGTCAACGCCGACGCCCCGATCATCTGCGCCACCGCGGAGATCCTGGCGAACCTGGCCTTGCGCGAGGGCGCCGACGCCGAGGTCGGCCAGATCGTGATGGACGAGTTCCACTTCTACGCCGACCCCGATCGTGGCTGGGCGTGGCAGGTGCCGCTCATCGAACTCCCCCGTGCCCAATTCCTGCTGATGTCGGCGACTTTGGGTGAAGTGGACTTCTTCGCAGGCGATCTCGAGGCACGCACCGGCCGCTCCACCACAGTGGTCGCGGGCACCGAACGTCCTGTCCCGCTGACATTCTCGTACGTGCGCACCCCCATCACCGAAACCCTCGAAGAGCTGGTGACCACCCACCAGGCGCCGGTCTACGTCGTGCACTTCACCCAGGCCTCCGCTCTCGAACGGGCCCAAGCGCTGACCAGTGTGAACTTCGCCTCGAAGGCCGAGAAGGAGGCGATCGCCGCCGCCATCGGCGATTTCCGGTTCGCGACCGGCTTCGGCAAGACCCTCTCACGCCTGATCCGCCACGGCATCGGCGTGCACCATGCGGGCATGCTGCCCAAATACCGCCGCCTGGTGGAGAAACTCGCCCAGGACGGGCTGTTGAAGGTGGTGTGCGGCACCGACACCCTCGGCGTCGGCATCAACGTCCCGATCCGCACGGTCCTGCTGACCGGCCTCACCAAATACGACGGTGTGCGCACCCGCAGGCTCAAAGCCCGTGAGTTCCATCAGATCGCCGGTCGCGCGGGCCGCGCGGGCTACGACACCATGGGCACCGTGGTAGTCCAGGCGCCCGAGCACGAAGTCGAGAACACCCGCCTCATCGCCAAGGCGGGCGACGACCCGAAGAAGCAGCGAAAAGTGGTGCGCCGCAAGCCACCAGAGGGTTTCGTGTCGTGGAGCGAGGAGACCTTCGACCGTCTGATCAGCGCCCCGCCCGAGCCGATGGTGTCGCGCTTCGCGGTGACGAACTCGATGTTGCTCAACGTGATCGCCCGCCCCGGCAACTGTTTCTACGCCATGCGACACCTCCTCGAGGACAATCACGAGCCGCGCCCCGCGCAGCGAAAGCACATCCTGCGAGCCCTACGGCTCTACCGTTCGCTGCGCGATGCCGGTGTGGTGCAACAACTTTCCGAACCCGACGCCAAGGGCCGGATGGCGCGGCTCACCGTCGACCTGCAACGCGATTTCGCGCTCGATCAGCCCCTGTCGCCGTTCGCGCTGGCCGCCTTCGACCTCCTCGACCGCGAAAGCCCCACCTACACACTCGATGTCGTCTCGCTGATCGAGGCCACCCTCGAGGACCCGCGCCAGTTGCTGATGGCCCAGCAGCACAAGGCCCGTGGTGTCGCCGTCAACGAGATGAAGGCCGACGGCATCGAATACGAGGAGCGCATGGAGCTTCTCGAGGAAGTCACCTGGCCCAAACCCCTCGCCGAGCTGATCGATCCGATGTTCGAGACCTACCGGGCAGGCCACCCCTGGGTGTCGGAATTCGCGCCGTCACCGAAGTCGGTGGTGCGCGACATGATCGAACGCGCGATGACCTTCGCCGAACTGATCTCGCACTACGAACTCACCCGTTCCGAAGGCGTGGTCCTGCGCTATCTCGCCGACGCCTACCGCGCCCTGCGCCGCACCGTCCCCGACGCCGCCCGCACCGAGGACCTCGACGACATCACCGAATGGCTCGGCGAACTCATCCGCCAGGTCGACTCGAGCCTCCTCGATGAATGGGAACAGCTCACCAACCCCGGCGCCGAGAACGACACCGAGCAGATCGCCTTCGGCGCCGAAACGGTGCGCCCCATCACCGCCAACGAACGCGCCTTCCGGATCATGGTGCGCAACGCCATGTTCCGCCGCGTGGAGCTGGCCTCGCGGCGCCGCTGGTACGAACTCGACCAACTCGGCACCGGCCCCGACTGGGCCGAGGACTTCGCCCCCTACTTCGACGAGTACGCCACCATCGGCACCGGCCCCGACGCGCGCGGCCCCCAGCTGTTCCAGATCGAACAGCGACCCGGTTTCTGGCACGTGCGCCAGGTGATCGACGACCCGGCGGGCGACCACGGCTGGGCACTCACGGCGATCGTGGATCTCGAGGAGTCCGACGCCGCGGGCGAGGTCGTGTTCGACGAGGTCACAGTCACGGCGGGCTGAGTTATACCTGTTGCCTATGGCAAATATGACGGATGTTTGACGGATTCGTTGTTGGGTAGGCGCCGCTGATAGTCTCTCCCGGCCCCCGAGGAGAAAGTTCACCGTGCCCGATTCGCCGTACCTTGTCATCGACCCCGAGCGGGTACGTGCCAACTACCGAACCCTCGACGCCGCTGTCGCCGCAGGCACCAGGATCAGGTACGCGGTCAAGGCGGCACCGGTGGCGGAACTGATCACCCTCCTCGACGACGAGGGCGCCGAATTCGACGTCGCCAGCATCGGCGAGATCGAGCAATGCCTCGACCTCGGTGTGGCCCCCGAGCGGCTCTGCTACGGCAACCCGATCAAGAAGAGCGCCCACATCGCGCGCGCCTTCGCTCTCGGTGTGCGCCGCTACGCCTTCGACACCGAAGACGACCTCGACCGCATCGCCGAGCATGCCCCGGGCGCCGAGGTCGAATGCCGGTTCCTGTCGAGCGCCCCCGAATCACGCACCCCCTTCGGCACCAAGTTCGGCTGCGCGCCCACCGAGGCCCTTCGCTTGCTGGTCCGTGCCCGCGATCTCGGCCTCACGGTCGGCGGACCCTACTTCCACGTCGGCTCCCAGCAGCTCGACCCGGCCGCTTGGCGGATCGGCATCGAGCAGGCCGGTGCGATCGTGAAAGCCTTGGCGGACAAGGACATTCCGGTCGTCGCGGTGAACGTGGGCGGCGGCCTGCCGATCTCCTACGTCGACGCCGCCCCCGAACTCGACGCGATCGCGGCCGCCATCTCGAGCGCTGCCGCCGAGTTCCTGCCCGCGGCCACCGGCCTGATCGTGGAACCCGGCCGTGCGCTGGTGGGCAACGCGGGCACCATTCACGCCGAAGTAGTCGGCGTTCGTTTCGCGCCGGACGGTCGGCGCTGGGTGTATCTCGACATCGGCCGATACAACGGTATGGCCGAGACGGAGAACGAGTACATCGCCTACCGTTTCGTCACCGATCGCGACGGCGATCCGGTGGACGAGGCGGTGGTCGCGGGTCCGACCTGCGACGGCGACGATGTACTGTATCAACGCACGAAGGTCCTTCTGCCGACCACGTTGCGAGCCGGTGACCGGATTCAGATCCTGCACACCGGCGCCTATACCGCGAGTTATTCGTCGGTGTCCTTCAATGGTTTTCCGCCCTTGACCGTTCATGTCTCGGGCGCTGAGCGAGAGTGAGTTTGCCCATGACGGCGGAATTCACCGGTTGGCACGTGCTGGCCGAGTTCGGTGGCGTCGACACAGCCCTGTGTGACGATCTCGAACGACTCGAATCGGCGTTGCGAGAGTCTCTGATCGCGGCGGGCGTCACCATCTGCGAAGTCGTTCACAAAAAGTTCGATCCGCAGGGGGTGACCGTCCTCGCGCTGTTGTCGGAGTCTCACGCCTCGATTCACACTTATCCGGAGTCCGGCGACATCTTCGTCGACGTCTTCACCTGCGGCAGCATCGGTGCGGGCGCGACGAAAGCCGTCGAGCTGCTCCGAGACAAGTTGTCCCCCACCACAGTTCGGATGCAGACGGTCCAGCGTGGCCACGGCGCCGAGAAGATCTACGAACCGGTGGGCGACGGCCTGACCCGGATCTGGGATCTGCACGAGGTGATCGTCGACACCAACACCCCGTTCCAGCACATGGTGATCGCGCGCACCGATCAGGGCATCTCCCTATTCTCCGACGACGATCGTCAGTCCACCGAGTTCTCCCAGGTCACCTACCACGAGGCCATGATGGTCCCGGCGTTCGTGCTGGCGGAGAAGCTCGATCGGGTGCTGATCATCGGTTCCGGTGAGGGGGTGGCCTCGCAGATGTCGGTGGCGGCCGGGGCGACCCTGGTCGACCACGTCGACATCGATCAGCGCGAAGTGGAGCTGTGCGCGCAGCACCTGCCCTACGGCTACACCACCGAAGAGCTCACCGCCGCCGTCAAGCACGAGGGCCCGATCCACGTGCACTACGCCGACGGCTGGGACTTCCTGGCCAAGGCGCAGGAGGCGGGCACCCGCTACGACGTGATCGTCATCGATCTGCCCGACGAGCGCGTCGAGGACGCCCAGCACAACCGCCTCTACGAGTCGGAGTTCCTGTCCCGATGTAAGGCACTGCTGGCCCCCGGCGGCGTGCTGTCGGCCCAAGCGGGTTGCGCGACCATGTGGCGCAACGAGACGCTGAAGCGGTCGTGGGGACGTTTCCACGAGCAGTTCGACACCGTTGTCCCCTACGGCAGCGACGAGCACGAGTGGACCTTCCTGTTCGGCCTGAACGAGAAGATCGACGACCCGGTCCGCGGCATGCGCGACCGTCTCGCCCTGCTCCCCTACCGCGCCGAGACCATCGACGCGCGGGCACTGGAGCGCGGCGCGATCGAGCCGTACGCCTTGCGCGGCTGAGTGATCACGTAACGGGCCGGAACGCTGTCGAGCGTCCGGCCCGTTGCCGTTTCGCCCGGGTGCAGGACTTCGATACCCGTCGGTCGCGGATGTTTGGCACTATGCGAGGGTGCTCGACCCAACAGATTCGCCTTCGCCCACCCCGCTGCCTCCCCTGTCGGGGACCGGTTCAATGCCGGTAGGGCGACCGTCCGCCCATCGCCCGCGCCTGGATGCGTTGTCCGCCGCCGGCATTCCCGCGCTCGCGGAGATGTTCACCGCCGCGCCGGAGACCGTCGACTTCACCCACCTGACCGGCGATCTGGTGATGCGGACGTTCCCGGTGCCCGGCACCCGGGTCCTCGGGGCGCTGATGAAACGCCCCGGATACTTCTGGATGGGCAAGTCATTTCGTCACGTGGACGGCGGGATGGCCTACGGACACAACGTCTTACGTCTGCTCGGTGGGATGCGTGCACTGAATTTCGTTGCGACGGTGGGTGAGTCCGAGTTCGACGGCCGGGCGGTAGTGCGTCTGGACTACGCCGATCGCCGCGTGGGCACTCCCGGTCCCCTGCGCCGGGTCTACGACGAACTGCGCGAGATCGAACCGGGACTGTGGCTGGGCCCCACCTACGCCAAACGGGGCGACAAACTGAAGTCGATGGGCTGGTTCGCCCTCGACGCCTCGGTCGAATTCGACGGTCCACTCTGAAGTGACGCGCGGCCGCCACTGCCGAGCCATGGACGAACTGCCCACGGCTCGGCACCGGTGACTCAGCCCTGTGAGGCGTGCTTGGCCCGATACTCGGCGACGTTGAGCCCGCCCACACCCCAATCCGTCAGTGGCACTTCGTCGATCACCACAAAGGTGAGATTCGGGTCCTTACCGAGGACGTCGTACAGCAGATCGGTCACGCCCTTGATGAGCTGTGCCTTCTGCTCGACGGTGACCCCTTCATCGGTGACCTTGATATTCACGAACGGCATGAGCGTGTCCTTTCGATGGGTGCAGCTCTCACAGGATGACCGGAGCTCGGGCGGCTGCGGACCCGAATCCATTGGGTACGAGGACTTTTCGGTGTGTCAGGCCGCGCGGCCGGAAATGAACCCGCCGTCGACGGGCAGGATGTGGCCGGTGACGAACTCCGCGTCGGCCAGATACAGCACGGCCGCGGTGGTCTCGGTGACCTCGCCCAGCCTCTCGAGCAGGGCGAACCCACCGAACACCTCGGCATTGGCATCCTGCAGGAGCGGTGTGCGCACGAAGCCGGGTGCGACAGCGTTGACGCGGATCCGGTCGACTGCCAGTTCAGCTGCCAAACTGGTGGTCAGCGCGTGGATGGCGCCTTTGCTGGCCAACGGCGCGGAGGCGGGAATCGCGGCGATCGGGTGGGTGACGAGCACCGTGCCGATATTGACGATGCTGCCGCCGCGACCCTGCGCACGCAGCTGACGAACCACCGCCTGGGTGGTGAAGTAGGCGCCCTTCAGGTTGCCGTCGAGGTAGCCCGTCAGTTCTTCCTCGGTGACCTCGGTGAACGGCGTCGCCGCGAATGTGCCGGCGTTGTTGACGAGCACATCCACCCCACCGAACCGCTCGACCGCGGCCGCGACCAACGCCGAACCCGTTACGGGCGAACCGATATCGCCGACGACGGTCGCCGTGCGTTCCGGCGCGCCCAACTCCGCGGCCACCGCGGCGAGCTTGGCCTCGTCGCGCCCGTTGAGCACGACATTGTCGCCCCGTGCCACGACGGCACGGGCGACATCGCGCCCGATCCCGCTGGAGGATCCGGTCACGATGACCGTCTTGATGGTGGACATATTCGTCTTCCCTTTCGTTTGATACGACCGGTCGTCTTGGAATGAGCAGCGGACAACCGGGCGCTCCACCCGACCCGGATCAGGGCCGGAAGTAGTCGTCCAGCAGACGTTTCAAGCACTTGTGCAGCGGCTCGACGGTGCGCTGCAGCTTCATGCGGATCACAGCGCCCTCCCACGATTCGAGCAGCAGGTCGGCGAGGTCGACCGCGTCGATGTCGTCGCGCACCGACCCGGCGGCCTGTGCGGAGCGCAACGCCCCCGCGACACCGTCGCGCCAACCGGTCCAGGCAATCGAAAGTTCTTCGCGCAGTACGTCACTGCCCTCGAGTTCGGCGGCGAGATTGGCGAGCAGGCAGCCGCCCGTGAACTCGGTGCGCACGAACTCGGCGGTCTGGCGTTCGAAGAAGGTGCGCACGCCCGCCAGGGGGTCGTCGGTGGAGCCGAAAGCGTCGGCGAGGTTGCGCTGGATGCACAGGGCGTGATGCTCGATCACGGATTGCGCGAACGTCTCTTTGCTCTCGAAGTAGTTGTAGAACGAGCCTTTCGGCACGCCGACCTTGTCGAGCACCTGCTTGATGCCGGTGCCGTGATAGCCGTTGGCCAGCAGGTCGGCCGCGCCCTCCTCGATGAGAAGTGCGCGAGTGTCATCGCTGCGCCGTGGTCGTGCCATGCGACGAACTATACGACCGGTCGTCTAGGAATTGCAAGACATCGAGCGATCCTCCGGACGCCGACCCTCGATATCGGAGCCTGCGTGCCGACGTCAGTCATCGTCGACCCCCCGCGCAGCCAGCGCCTCGCCCATCGCGTCGGCGGTTCGCAACGCCCGCACCAGAACCGGGGTGACCAACGCCGTCGCCGACCATGACACCCCGCGGGCCCGCCGTGCCTCACCGACCTCGTGGACGATCTGCGCCAGCAATGGAACACACCGAATGGCCAGTGCGAGAAGAAGACTCACGCGCTCCGGGTTGACGCCGACTCGGCGCAGTGGGCCGAGTGCACGAGTCAGTGCGTCGAGCATGGCGGTGACCCGTGTGGTCACCGTGACCAGCGCCGCGAGCGCCACCGACACGAGCAACACCCCGCACACCACCACCGCTCGCGCGGGCGAGGTGGTGAGCAGCTGGAACACTCCGATGATCGCCGTCATCCACAGCACCGGCCGGATCTGCGCGAAGGCCACCCGCCAGGAGATACGGGCGAGCGCGAACAAGCCCGCGACCAGGGCCACGGCGATCAGCACGCCGAGCGGGCCGCGCACGAACACGGTCATCGCGAGGATCGCGACCACCAACAGCGCCAGCTTCACCCCGGCCGACATGCGGTGCAGCGGCGAGTCGCCGGGGCAGTACAGGCCGATCATTCGATCAATTGCCGATATGCGTCGATGGCGGGCACGGGCGGACCGTCGAAGACGACGGAACCGTTGTCCAGCACCACGACTCGATCGAAACCGTCGAGCAATCCGAGCTGGTGGGTCACCACGATCACCTGCTGATCGAGGGAGTTCAGCGCCTGCGACACCCGGCGCGCGTTGCGCAGATCGAGCAGCGTGGTCGGTTCGTCGGCGACGATCACCTCGGGTTCACGGATCAGCGCGGAACCGATGGCGAGTAGCTGTTTCTGGCCGCCGGAGAGCAGGTGCGCCGGATGGTCGGTGTGGGCCGCAAGGCCGAAGCGGTCGAGCATGCGCTGCACTCGTTCGGCGACCTCGGCCTTGCTGAGACCGCTGCGGCGCAGAGAGAAGGCGAGGTCTTCAGCGACCGTCGGCATCACGATCTGGGTGTCGGGGTCGGTGAACACGAACCCGACCTTGCGCCGCACCTGCGCGCCTTTGCGGGCGGAGTCGAGTCCGTCGACAGTGACCGTGCCGGTGGACGGCTTCAGCAGGCCGTTGAGCATCCGCGCCAGGGTCGATTTGCCCGACCCGTTGGCGCCGATGAACCCGACCCGACGTTCGGTGATCCGCAGATCGATCTCGCGCAGCACGGTGCGCTCACCGAAACGGTGACCGACCCCGCTGACGACGATCTCGCTCACGACGTCTTGGCGCCGATCAGTCCGGGGTACGCGCGGTGCACGCCCTTGGCGACGACAGTGGCGATCACGACCTTGGCCAGGTCGCCGGGCACGAACGCGAAGTTGGTCGACACCGCCGCCCACACCCCGAGATCGGTGCGCACCAGCAGGCCCGCGGTGCCGAACAGGTAGATGACCACGATGCCACCGAGGGCATTGATCAGCAGACCGAATGCCAGCGGATACTTGGGCAGGATCATGGCGGTCAGCAGCCCGATGACCAGCGTCGCCGGAATCCAGCCGATCAGGTAGCCCGCCGTCGGCGAGGCCAGCGCGGTGAGTCCGGTGCGGCCACCCGACAGCAGCGGCAGGCCGATCATGGTCAGCGCGATGAACACCGCCACCGCGGCCGTGCCCTTGCGGGCGCCGAGGATCGCGCCGGTGAGGATCACCCCGAGGGTCTGCAGGGTGATGGGGACACCGCTGAAGCCGACGGTGATCGCACCGGGCAGGCCCAGGGCGGCGATCAGCGCCGCGAACACCGCGATCTGCGCCAGATCCCTGGCGGCGAATCCGGTGGCCCGCTTCGGGGAGTTTTCGACTTCGGGCACGGCAGACATCCTTCACAGCAGAATTGAACGACGTTCAAAATAACAGGCGAGCTGCGCGGTCGCGCGGACGGAACAGCGACGTGCGCGCACGTGCGGCACCTTCGCGCGGGCACCGACGGCACCCACCTCAGCTCGGGTGCGGCGTCAGAAGGGGCGTTTGGAGCGGATGACGGCCGCCAGGAACTCATAATCGGCGGCACGTGCCGACGACGCGCGGAATGCCAGCCCGATCGTGCGGCCGGGCGCGGGGTCGGCGAAACGCGCGGTGTCGAGGGTGCCGCGCGCGGTCTCCGACGGCACCGCCATCTCCGGAATGAGTGTCACGCCGAGCCCGCCCGCCACGCACTGCACCACCGTGGTCAGCGAGGCGGCGCGGGTGTCGCCGACCGAACCGGGGTGAATATCGGCCGAGCGGCACAGATCGAGGGTCTGATCGCGCAGGCAGTGGCCTTCGTCCAGCAGCAGCAGCGGCAGGTCGGCCAGCGCAGGCGCGGCGAGGTCGGTGCGCCCGGCCAACTCGTGCCCACGCGGAGTGACGAGGACGAATTCCTCACTGTAGAGCGGGATTTCGACCAGTCCGCTCGCCTCGGTCGGCAGCGCGAGCAATGCCACATCGAGCACACCGGTGCGCAACCCGTCGAGTAGGCGCGAGGTCTGGTCCTCGACCACCTGCGGCACCACCCCGGGTAATTTCCGGCTCAATTCGGGCAGCAGCTCGGGCAGCACATAGGGCGCGACCGTCGGAATGATGCCGAGGCGCAGCGTGCCGCCGAGGGTGTCGCCGGTGGCCGAGGCGACGAATCGGTCCGCCGCTTCGAGGGTCGCCATGGCTTGCGGAAGCAGCCGCATTCCGGCCGCGGTGACCAGCACGCGCCGGGTGCTGCGCTCGATCAACTGCAGTCCGAGTCCGTTTTCCAGTGATGCCAGTGCCTGCGATAACGTGGGTTGACTCACAGTCAAACGCGCTGCGGCGGTGCCGAAATGCCGGTATTCGGCGACGGCCACGAACGCACGCAGCTGCGACAGGGTTGGCTGATAAGTCTGATCACTCACACCTATCAGTCTACGGGCAGCAATCGGCTTTACCTTTCAGTAGGCTGACACCAACCACACCACCAATGAGGAGACGAAGCATGGCTCTGCTGACCATCGGCGACCAGTTCCCGGCATACAACCTCAAGGCCGTCATCGGAGGCGATCTCTCCAAGGTCGACGCACAGCAGCCCGACGATTACTTCACCCAGATCACCAGCGACGACTACGCGGGCAAGTGGCGCATCGTGTTCTTCTGGCCCAAGGACTTCACCTTCGTGTGCCCGACCGAGATCGCCGCGTTCGGCAAGCTGAACGACGAGTTCGCCGACCGCGACACCCAGGTGCTCGGCGCCTCGGTGGACAACGAGTTCGTGCACTTCCAGTGGCGCGCCCAGCACGAGGACCTCAAGACCCTCCCGTTCCCGATGCTGTCGGACCTCAAGCGTGAACTGGCCACCGCCACCGGCGTGCTCAACGCCGACGGTGTCGCCGATCGCGCAACCTTCATCATCGACCCGAACAACGAGGTGCAGTTCGTCTCGGTGACCGCCGGTTCGGTCGGCCGCAATGTCGACGAGGTGCTGCGCGTGCTCGACGCCCTGCAGTCCGACGAGCTGTGCGCCTGCAACTGGAAGAAGGGCGACCCGACCATCGACGCGGGCGAACTCCTTTCCGCCAGCGTCTGATTCACCCTTTCCCACCGAAACACCCCAGAGGAGCCCCACTGTCATGAGCATCGAGAACCTGAAGAACTCTCTTCCCGAGTACGCCAAGGACCTCAAGCTCAATCTGTCCTCGCTGGCACGCACCACGGTGCTCAACGAGCAGCAACTGTGGGGCACCCTGCTGGCCTCGGCCGCCGCCACCCGTTCGGCCACCACCCTGCGCGAGATCGCCGAAGAGGCCGCCGATGTGCTGTCGGCCGAGGCGTACGACGCCGCGCTGGGCGCCGCGTCGATCATGGGCATGAACAACGTGTTCTACCGCGGTAAGGCGTTCCTGGACGGTCGTTACGACGACCTGCGCGCGGGTCTGCGGATGAACATCATCGGCAACCCTGGCGTCGACAAGGCCGATTTCGAGCTGTGGTCGTTCGCGGTCTCCTCGATCAACGGGTGCGCGCACTGCCTCGAGGCGCACGAGAAGACGCTGCGCGAGGCCGGTGTGTCGCGCGAGGTGATCTTCGAGTCGCTGCGGGCGGCCGCGATCGTCGCCGGTGTCGGCCAGGCGGTGGCGTCGACCGAGGCGCTGGCCTCGGCGGCTGTCTGATATTTCGCCGTAAAGCGGCCCCGATCCGGATCTTCCGGGTCGGGGCCGCTTTCGTCGCCGGAGTCGCTGCAGGGTTGCCCCGTGCCACCGGACGGCCGGTAGGCTCGCGATCATGAATGCACATGATGTGCCCGATGCCCCGGATATCCAGGTCGAGGTCGTCCGAGTGTTCACCGATCCGGCCGGAAATTTCGGCAATGCGCTGGGGGTTGCCCGCGCGGGCGATGTCGTCGCGTTGGACAAACAGGAGCTGGCCGCGCGACTCGGTTTCAGCGAGACCACAGTGGTCTCCGATCCCGTCGACGGCGTGGCCGATGTCCGCATCTACACACCCGCCGTCGAACTGCCCTTCGCCGGGCATCCCACCGTCGGCACCGCGTGGTGGCTGGACGTGCAGCGCACGCCGGTACACACACTGAACGTGCCCGCGGGGCCGGTGGCCGTCACCCAGACCGACGGTCTCACCTGGATCACCGCGCGTGCCGAGTGGGCGCCGAAATTCGACTTCCAGCAAGTGAGTTCGGTCGATGAACTCACCGCGCTCACGCCTGGCGACTTCACCGAAGGCCAGCACTATTTCTGGGCCTGGGTCGACGAAACGCGCGGCACGGTGCGTTCGCGGATGTTCGCGCCCGCGATGGGCATCGCCGAGGACGAGGCGACCGGGGCGGCCGCGGTCGCGCTCACCGCGCAGTTGCGGCGCGGACTGATCATCACCCAGGGGCAGGGCTCGCAGCTCTACACCGAATGGGACTCCGACGGTTGGGTCCGCCTCGGCGGGCGGGTCGCCGAAGACCACGTGGTGGTGCTCTAACTCTCCGAACCACCGCCGAAGCGGCGCAGCCAGGGCGGTCTGGCCGTCCAGTGGCCGCGCCGCGGCGGTGCGGCCCCCAGGTCTGCGAGGATGCGGGTTTCGAGATTGCGGGGCGGGGTGTGCTGGTCGTCGGCCGCCAACCGGGCGAGCACTTCGTGCACACCGCGCACGCGAGAGGCGAACTGCGACAGGCTGTTCGGGGTGGTGGCAGTGAGCTTCGCCTCGATGTGGTGCTGTTCGAGTTCGGCGACCGCGTCGAGTGCGTACGCGTCGGCCAGGGACAGGACCGAGCCTGGCGGGCACCAGGACTGCGTGGCTGTCCACCGGTCGATCCGCTGTTCAGCGAGGCGTTCGATGCCCTCGGCCAGCAGTCTGGTGACCATCGGCACGCGTAGGCCGAGTTCGCGACCGATGGCGCGGTAGGTGCGGCCGCCGTAATAGGCGAGGACGAAGATTTCGCAGCGGCTGTCGAGCGGGTCGTCGAAGCCGAGTCTGGCCGCGGCCGCCAGCCATGGCATGTCGTCGCCGCCGCGACGGTCCAGGCGGAGGCGCTGAACGGCGAGGCGGTGGATTTGGGCCAGTAGCCAGGATTGGTCGGGGGTGAATGCCGGGATGTCGGTGGCGGTGTGGCTCGTCCCGGGGAGCTCTGTGCCGGGATGACCCGTACTCGACCATTCGGCACCGAGGGGGCCGAAGCCCGGCGTGGCGATGTCCGGACGTTCCGCCCGCGTGCTGCCGTGATCAGCGCCGGGAGTCGCGGTTTCGATCAGGTCCGGCCGGGAAAGGCCGGAGTCAGCAGGGCCTCGGTGGTGGGGGCCGGGGTGGTCGTCGGCGCCGCCGTGGCGAAACTCCGGATAGCCGGCATCGAGAGAGCCCGGGTCGTGGGAACGCGGGTCGGCATCAGCGTGGTCGGCGGGCACGCGGGTGCCGTCGTGGGTGTAGACGACACCGCGGCCGAAGGCGATGTCCATCGAACCGTAGGTGGGGGTCACCAGATCGGAGCGCTGTTCGGTCGCGACGAATGCCGAACGGCCCCAGGGTGTCCCGAGGTCGGGACCAGGCCGCGATACCGGGTCCTGCGCGCGGTCTGGCGTGAATTCCGCCGGGCGGGAATCGGATTCGCGGTCGTCTTCGTCGACGATCCACTGTGCGTCTCTCGCCCGGCGATATCCTTCGCGGACAACATCTTCGGCGGCACCCCGACGGTGCAATACGCGCAGCGCCAAGCCGAACGCAGCGGCGCCGGTGGCGCGGTAGAGCTCGCGCATCTCCTCCCGATCGTCGGCGCCGATGTCGGGTGCGCGCGTGGCGGCACCGCGAACCCCCGGTATCGATCCGGGACCGCGCTGCCCGCTCATCGTCGAATTCCTGCCCGCACTAATGGAATTCGCAGCGCGAGCGGTTGTGGATCGGTATTCACCGGCCGATCGCGGCGATCAGCATGAACGCCGTCCCGATATCCATCACCACATGGGGCACCAGCGCCGAGGTCAGCGGGTGTGCGCCGGCCGGGTGGACGAAGCGGTGCCAGCCCGGTCCGTGACCGACGGTACCGAGCGCGAGCAGCGCGTCGAGGCCGAACAGCACCGCCAGCGCGACGGCGGGCCAGGTCGCCACGCCTTCTCCGTGCACTGCCCCGTGCCCGGTCATCGCGTAGAGCATCGCCGCGGCGGCGAGGGTGTGATAGCCCAGCGCGAGCACACCGTCGGGTCCGCTAAGCCACTGCACGGCCCGTTCGACGAGCAGGACGGCGAACGCGACGGTGAGGCCGGTGAGCAGCCCGCGCATCGCGTGCGGGTCGACGGCCGCGGGAAACACCAGCATGGCCAGCATCACCAGGCACATGAGCAGGTGCGCGCCCTCGGACGCCGCATCGACCCGCGAGGCGGGCGGTGGCCGCCTGGTCAGCCGGGTCGCCACGATCAGCGACGCCAGCACGAACGCGGCAACCACCGGCCACCGCACGAACGCATACTGCTCGACGAATTCGGCCACACCCCACCACTTCCGAGTCGACACCCGCTCGACCATGCTCGCACCCCCGCGATGCTCCCGGGTTGCTTTTCCGCGGTCGGACATGCCCGCTGACGTTCGCAAAGTCACACTGCCGTCGGTCGACCCGAGTCGACACCGACCCGCAAACTGGACCTATGACCGATAACCGAACCGCCGCGGTCGACCAGCTCCGCATGGTGGCCGATGATCTCTCAGGCACGGAGGTCCGCGCCCTGCTGGCCGCGCACCACGCGGAAATGGCGGACGCCTCCCCCGCCGAAAGCATGCACGCCCTCGACCTCACCGCGTTGCGCGATCCGGCAGTCACCGTGTGGAGCGCGTGGTCCGGCGAGGACCTCGTCGGGTGCGGTGCGCTGAAAGAACTCGACCCCGAACACGCCGAGATCAAGTCCATGCGCACCGCCGACGGGCACACCGGCCGCGGCGTCGCCGCCACCGTGCTCGCCCACCTGATCGCGGTCGGCCGAGAACGCGGCTATCGGCGGCTGAGCCTGGAAACCGGCACCCAGGATCTGTTCGCCCCGGCCCGCCGTCTCTACCTGCGCCACGGCTTCACCGAATGCGAACCCTTCGGCAGCTACTCCCTCGACCCGCTGAGCCAGTTCTTCACCCTGCCACTGGATCGTTGCTGACTCCCCGCGACATGATGTCGACATAGCCGCGCCGACTCCGACGTACCGGGTGAGGATGGGTCGACGGGACGCATCCGCGACGCTGTAGGGAGTCACGATGAAGTACGTGATCATGATCCATTCCAATCCGCAGCCGTGGGGTCACCCGACCGGTGACTACCTGCCCGAATTCCAGGCGCTGCCTGCCGAGCAGCGTGATCGGCTGAACGCGGATTTCGAGGCCTTGCTCGGCGAGCTGCACGAGCGGGGCGAGTTGCTGGGCGGTGAGGCGCTCGGCGCGCCGGAGTCGTCGCGGTTGTATCGGTGGAACGATGCGAAGCCCCTCGTCACCGACGGGCCCTATTCCGAGGCCAAGGAGCATCTGGCCGGGTTCTTCCTCATCGATGTCGAGAGCCGGGCGCGGGCCGAGGAGATCGCCGCGCAGTTCATCGGACCGGGTGAAACCGTGGAACTGCGCCCGACCATGCAGCTGGGCGAACACGACTGATGGACTCGCGAGCGGTCGAGGACGTGTGGCGGCAGGAGGCGCCGCACGTCCTGGCGGCTCTCCTGCGCAGGCACGGCGACCTGGGCGACTGCGAGGACGCGGCCCAGGAAGCGGCGGCCGCGGCGGCTACACAGTGGGCTCGGGACGGGTTGCCCGACAGTCCACGCGGCTGGCTCATCACGGTGGCCTCGCGACGACTGATCGACCGCGCCCGTGCCGACCACGCCCGCGCGGAACGCGAACAGGCGGTCGCGCTCGCCCAGCCCGCCGGCACCTACGTCGCGGCCGCCGCCGACGCAGCATCCGACGACGGCGACGACACCCTGCGACTGCTGCTCCTGTGCTGCCATCCGAGCCTGAGCCGCTCCTCCCAGGTCGCCTTGACCTTGCACGCCGTCGCCGGGCTGAGCACCGCCCAGATCGCCGCCGCCTACCTCGTCCCCGAACGGACGATGACCCAGCGATTGACCAGGGCTCGTTCGACATTGCGTTCGGCCGGTGCGGTTTTCGGGCTACCCGCTGACGCCGATCTACCCGCCCGGATCGTCGCCGTCCTCGATGTCTGCCACCTGATGTTCGCCGAGGGGCACACCCGCTCGGCCGGTGGCACGCTGGTCGAGGAGACCACGGCAGCCGAAGCCATCCGGCTGACCCGCCAACTCCACGCGGCGATTCCCGACCACGACGAAGTCGCCGGCGCCCTGGCGCTGATGCTGCTCACCCATGCCCGCTCCGCGTCCCGGATGCGCGACGGCGACCTGGTGCCACTGGCCGAACAGGACCGCACGCGCTGGGATCAATCGATGATCGCCGAGGGTGTTGGCCTGCTCGAGCGCGTCCTGCCTCGCGGTCACGTCGGCCGGTTCCAATTGCAGGCGGCGATCGCGGCGGTCCACGCGGAGGCTCCCACTTGGGCGAGCACCGACTGGCGTCAGATCACGATCCTCTATGCCATGCTCGACCGCGTTGCCCCCAGCCCGATCGTCACCCTCAACCGCGCGGTCGCCGTCGGTACCGCGTTCGGTCCGAAAGAAGGCCTGGCACTGGCGGATCCGCTACTCGACGACCCGGTGATGGTCCGCCACCATCGCACCCACGCGGTCCGCGCCCATCTGCTCGAACTGATCGGCGACAAACTCGCTGCCCTCGAAAGCTACCGCCGCGCAGCACAACTCACGGCCAGCATTCCCGAACAGCGCTACCTCAACACCCGCATCCGCCGCCTCACCGACACTGCCTGAAGCCTCGCGGCTCGCTCAGCGCAGGCGGAAGACCGGGCCCTTCGGGGTGAACGGGAGCGAGGCGTTCGCGGGGACAAGGAAGGCGTGTTCGCGGCGGATTCGTAGTGCGTCGCACTGGCCGTCGGTGATCACCAGGATCGGGCCTTCGGCGGGGAAGTCGTCGGCGCGTTCGAGCAGGCGGATACCGGGCTGCAGGACCGTGCCGCCGCGCCCGCGGACCCGCACACCGGCGGCGATTTCTTCCACCGGGAGGTAACCGGCGTCGTAGGCGGCGGCGTCGCAGTAGACAACCCTGGCTCGCGGCACGTCTCTGGCCAGCGCGTACGAGGCGATGGCACCGAGCCCTTTGCCGAGCAAGGTCACGTCCATGGAGCCCGAAGTATCGAGGACCACACCGAAAGTCGGTAGGCGCACGTTCTCTTCGGGCCGCACCCATGCCGGGCGCGGGATGTCGGGTGTCGAGGCCTGGCGGCGGGAGGCGCGCGCGTAACTGCGCCGTTTGTCGACGGTGGGGACGTGTTCGTCGAACCACTTGGCCAGTTGCGCGTCCCACGGCAGTGGGGGCTGGTCGAGGGCGCGGATCGCCTGTTCCAGGGCGGCGGGGACGTATCCGCGGCCGCTGTCGGTGTGGTACGCGAGCCCGGTCATCAGCGCGCTGCGGTAGTACTCGTCGAGGTCGATATAGCGGCCCGCGCTGCCGGGGTGTGGCAGCGGTTCGTCGAGGACATCGCCGAGGCCACGGCCGCGCAGGGTGGCGAGTTTGCGCAGTCGGCGCAGGTCGACGGCGATGCGGTCGTAGATCTCTTCGGCCGAACACCCTTTCAGCGCCGGGTCGTAGAGCAATCCTTCGGGCATCTCGCCGACACCCATCTCGACCAACCAACCGTTGACGACGTAGTCGCAGGCGATGTTGAACAGGTAGTGGTCACGCCACTGCGCGCGTTCACCGTGTCGCAGTGCGGCGTGCAGCATTTCGTGTGCGAGGACGAATCGCCACTGTTCCTCGCCGAGTCGGAGCAGCGGATTGACGTAGACCTCGGCGGCTTCGGCATTCACCGCGGCGACCGAAATGTCCCAGCTGCGTGCGAGATCGGCGTCCGCGACAACCGTCATGCCAGCGGCGAGGGCTCCGAGCAGCGGAAACGAGGACACGAACCAGCCGAGCGCACTGTCCCACGGCCCACGGTGACGCAGCACACCGTCGGCGCCGCGTTCCCCACCCGCGGTGGCCAGTGCCGCGCGGGCGGCGTCGGCGATGCCCTTCGCGAATCGGGCGGGCGCATCCACACGTTTCGCCGTCTCGGGCGAGGTGAGCAGGAAATCGGCGATCCCCGCGCGCGCGAACGCGTCCGGCACCGCGGTGTCGCGCCACCGGGCGGCAGCGGCGTGCTCGTCGGTCAGCGCAGGCGTCGGCGGGAAAGCGTCGGGCCTGGTGCCGATCTTCATCGTCGCCAGGTAGGTGTCGACGGCGGCACAGCAGGCGGCTCGATAGGCCGGATGTGGTGCGCGCGCCTCGGGCGAGTTCTCGGTGTCGCTGGAATCGAGGTCGATGATGTTGTCGGGCACCGTGTTTCGCGGGTCGAGGTGGCCGAACCCGGCGTGCAGCAGGCAGTGCGCGAACGCCCACACCCATTCCTGCGCGCTCGCACGACGTTTCGGGTGATAGTGCATGCCGGAGCCGGTCAGGCGCGCCCACACCTCGCGCGGGGTCCGCTCGTCGAGTCGGTACAGATAGGTGGTCACCGGCCCTGTGCTCGACGACCCGGTGATCAGTGGCTGCAATGCCGGATGGTCGCGCACCGACTTCCACCCGTCATCGATCGCCTGTTCCCACGGATCCACGGCAGTGCGGCGCTTGCGGGTGGCGGCCATAGTCAGCGCCGCGCTGCCAGGCGCGGGAGGTCCCGCGAGACCTCGACGAGAAACCACGACGGCAACAGTGGCACCCCGTCGGTGTCCGCGGCGATCACCAGTTGCGCACACTCCACCGAGATCTCGGCGAGTTCTATCAGCAGGGACTTGACACGCAGCACGAAGCGCTGCAGCGCGGGCGAGGTGTGCGCACGGTCGCCAGGGAGTTCCTTGATCAGCCGGGCGCGCATCGTTTCGGACAGGAAGTACAGCAGGTCACGGTCGGCCGGGTCGCGCGGCCATGAGGCATCACCCTTGATGACCGCGTCCAGGTCGTAGGCGTGGCGGATCGTTTTCACGAACGCCCGGAAACCGGAGCTGTGGCCGAGGGTGAGGGTGCCCGCGGCGAGGACCTGCAGGGTCGTGTCGTCGATGTCGTCGCCACAGGAGTGCAGGGCGTCGGAGAGCATGTGCCAGCCGCGCGGCGTGGAGAACGGGGCCTCGGTTTTGGGCGGGGCCGACCACAGGTGATCGGGGCGCTGGGTGAGGTAGCGGATGATCCAGGGGTGAATGTCGTTGGTGGCGGCCCACTTCAGCCAGTCGTCGACATCGGCGCGCAGGTGCAGATGCACCATGCGGTTGACCAGCGCGGATGCCATCGGCCGGGCGAGGGCGTTGTCGGTGGCGCGATTTCCCGCGCCGATCACGACCGAGCCCGCGGGCAGTTCGTAGGTGCCGATCCGGCGATCCAGGATCAGTGAGTAGAACGACTTCTGCACCTCGGGCGCGGCGGCATTGAGCTCGTCGAGGAACAGGCAGTACGGCTCCGGCCGCGCGATCATCTCCGGCGGCGCGAAGCGGCTGCGATCATCGACGATCTGCGGGACCCCGATCAGATCCTCGGGGGCGAGCTGGGTGCCGAGCAGGGTGACACAGTCGAGGCCGAGCGATTCGGCGAAGGTCCGCACCAGGGAGCTCTTGCCGATTCCCGGTGCGCCCCACAGGAATACCGGTCGCACCACCGCGACGTGCAGCAGCAACTCCGGCAGTTGATCCGGTGTCACGGTCACCGATGATTGCACGCAGGTCCTCCCCCTGTTCGATCAGAACAGAGCGAGGCTAGCCCGCACGACTCCGGGCCCGCCAGCGAGTTTCGCCGACAGGCCCGGTGCGTGGATCAGTGCTGCGGCTGGATCAGTCGAGCGCTCGAACGCTCGAGCAGATCAGTGTCCGAATCAGCCGAGAGCGCGGGCGAATCCGTCCGCCAGCTCAGCTACCTGGGCGTCGGTCATGACGAACGACGGCGAGATCTGCATGGCGCCCGCACCGGCGGCGCGGCCCGAGATGCCGTGTTCGCGAAGGGTTTTCACCAGCGCGGGGCCCTCGGAGGGGTCGGCCAGCTGGACGGCCGCCACCGCACCGAGGCCGCTGCGGACCTCCGCGACGCGGGGGTGGTCGGCCAGCGGGGCCAGGGCGGTGTGGAGGGTGGATTCGAGGCGGGCGGCTTCCTCGAGGAGTCCTTCGCGTTCGACGATGGCGAGGTTGGCCAGGGCCGCGGCGGCCGCACCGGCGTGGCCGCCGTAGGTGTAGCCGTGGCGGAACCAGGTGCCGCCCGCGTAGAAGGGTTCGGCGATGTGGGGGGCGATGAAAACCGCGCCCATCGGGAGGTAGCCGGAGGTGAGGCCCTTGGCGGTGGTCATCAGGTCGGGCCGCAGGTCGAAGCGGGTGGAGGCGAACCAGGAGCCGCCGATGCGCCCGAAACCGGTGACGACCTCGTCGGCGACGAACAGGATGTCGTGGTCGCGGCAGATCTGACGGACCTCGGCCAGGTAACCCTGCGGCGGCAGGTACACCCCGCCCGCGCCGATGATCGGTTCGCAGAACAACGCGGCGATCTTCTCGGCACCAACCTCTTCGATGAGGGCGAGCAGCGACTTGGCGTCGTTCCATTCGACGGTGCGGGTGTCCTCGACCAGCACGCCGTAGCCCTCTTTGTTCGGCGTCAGGCCGCCGAGCGCGGTGCTCGCGTAGTGCATGCCGTGGTAGGCCAGTCGGCGTCCGACCAGGATCTTCTTGTCGGGGCGGCCCTGCTCGTGCCAGTAGCGCCGGGCCAGCTTGGCCGCGGTCTCCACCGAGTCCGAACCACCGGAGGTGAAGAAGATCTTGCTGCCGGGAACGGGCGCGATCGACGACAGTTTCTCGGCGAGTTCCTGGGTGGGGGCTTCGGTGAGATCGCCGAAGTTGGAGTAGTGCGCGATGGTGCGCAGCTGGTCGGCGACCGCGTCGGCGATCTCGCCACGACCGTGGCCGACATTGGCGAACCACAGCCCGGCGGTGGCGTCGAGGTACCGCTTACCCGCGGTGTCGAAGACGTAGGCGCCCTCGCCGCGAGCCACAACGAACGCACCGTCACGATTGACGGCACCCATATCGGCGAATCCATGCCAGAGCGCATTCATGGGTCCACATTTACCCCACTCGGGCTACGGCGCGCGCATCGGGCCCACCGCTGTCTCACAGCGTGTCTGAAAACCGGGTGGTTTCAGACACCGCCCTTCTCGGGCGTCGTCGGTTCACGCCACCAGTGTGGCGTGGACCTCGGTTCCCGCGTCAACCGGGACGGTTTCACCGGCACACGTAGGGTGTCGGTCAGCGCCTTCCCGTCGGCGGACTTTGGTAACCCGGCCTCCTGCCCCGGCATGCCGTGTGAGCACGACAGTCTGATCGACCGTGGGGTCGAGGCAGTACCGGAATGTGGTGTGGCGGCTCATCATCGACGAGTGTGACACAGGGCACCGACATCAATTTCCGCGAACTCGCTGTGTCTATCCCCTCGGAGTCGTCGGCGCCATTCCGTTGAGACCTGGGGGCAGGCTCACGCTGTTGCTCGAAGGCTCGGAAGGGGTCGACCCATCACGGAGTTCTCAAACACGCTCTCAACCTTCGGACTTGCGTTCACGCCATCGGGCGGGCAGGTCGCCCAGCGAGGCCATGGCCACCGCGAGCACGACGAACACCACCAGCAACACCACCAGCCCGATCGCGAGCGACACATAGCCCTGAACGCGTGGGTCGATGAAGGGGTAGGGGTACCAGTCGACCATCGGGCCGCGGATCAGGCTGTAGACGCCGTAGGCGACCGGGAAGATCAGCCACAGGCCGACCAGTTCCGGGGTGGGGCGCAGGCGTTTCGCCATGGCGACGAACAGCCAGTCCAGGAGCAGGACCAGCGGGACGATGCGGTGCAGGACGTCGTTGATCCACTTGTCGGTGAGCATCACGTCGACGTCGGCCAGCAGGATGGCGTAGACGACCATCGTGATCAGCATGTAGAGGGTGACGGCGCCGCGGAAGGTCTGCCAGCGTTGGCTCTGTGGGGCGAGGGTGCCGCCGACGAGGAGCACGATCACCGACAGGACATTGGATTCGATGGTGAAGTAGCTCAGGTAGTTGGTGAGCGAGAAGGTCGCCGAATCGATGTTGCGGATCGGGATCCACACCAGGGCGAGAATCCCGAGCAACCCGAACGCGATCCGGTACGCCCTGATCCACCACGCCGTTCGTACCGATGTGCTCATGCTGCTCCCTTTCCGAACACTCGGACGCCGGCCGCGGTGACTCCTGTGCGCGTCGATCGCTTCGGCCTGCTGCGCGGTGACACTTCCACACGTCGGCGGCTCATGCCCGGATCTTCGCACGGCCCGACCCTGCTGACCAGGAGTTCAGGCTCGCACACCTTGTCGCGTCACGGGCAGCTGTGCGGACTCGCGGACCTCGACGGCCACGCGACACGGTGTGTCCTTGGTCTCCGCGAGAGCCCAAGGCAGCCGCACCGGGAAAAACCGGTAGCGCCCTTCGCTAGGCTGGTAGCCGCAATGACCAGGACATCCAGCACCGGAACCCGCGCCCTTCGCGATCGTTTGGCGGAGGTCTCGCTGCGCGACGAACATCGGCTCCGGCGCAAGCTCGACCGTGCGCGCCCCGACGACCTGCCCGCTCTCGAGGCCGAGATCGCCACCGCCGAGACCCGCGTGGACAATCGTCGCGCGGCGCTGCCGCGGATCACCTACCCCGAACAACTCCCGGTCTCCGCGCGCCGCGACGACATCGCCGCCGCCATCGCCGCCAACCAGGTCGTGATCGTGGCCGGTGAGACCGGTTCCGGCAAGACCACCCAGATCCCGAAGATCTGCCTCGAACTCGGTCGCGGCATTCGCGGCACCATCGGCCACACCCAGCCGCGCAGGCTCGCCGCGCGCACGGTGGCCGAGCGCATCGCCGAGGAACTGGGCACCGAACTGGGTGACGTGGTCGGCTATACGGTCCGCTTCACCGATCACGCGTCGGATCGCACGCTGGTCAAGCTCATGACCGACGGCATTCTGCTCGCCGAGATCCAGCGCGACCGGATGCTGCGCCGCTACGACACGATCATCATCGACGAGGCGCACGAACGCAGCCTCAATATCGACTTCCTGCTCGGCTACCTGAAGCAATTGCTGCCGCGGCGGCCCGATCTCAAGGTGATCATCACCTCGGCGACGATCGACCCGGAGCTGTTCGCCCGCCACTTCGCCGATGCGCAGGGCAAACCGGCGCCGATCGTGGAGGTGTCAGGGCGGTCGTATCCGGTGGAGTTGCGGTATCGGCCGCTGTCGCTGGAACTGCCGGGCGTCGACGACGACGAGGACACGCGCGTTGTCGACCGCGATCCCACCGACGCCATCGCCGACGGAGTCGTGGAACTGTTCGCCGAGGGCGACGGTGACGTGCTGGTGTTCCTGTCGGGCGAACGCGAGATCCGCGATACCGCCGACGCGCTGCGCGACCTGAAACTGCCCCGCACCGAGATCGTGCCGCTGTACGCGCGCTTGTCGGCGGCCGAGCAGCACAAGGTGTTCGCGCCGCATACCGGTCGCCGGGTGGTGCTGGCCACCAATGTCGCCGAGACCTCGCTGACCGTTCCTGGCATCCGCTACGTCATCGACCCTGGTACGGCCCGTATTTCGCGGTATTCGATGCGCACGAAGGTGCAGCGGCTGCCGATCGAGGAGGTTTCGCAGGCCTCCGCGCGACAGCGGTCCGGGCGCTGTGGTCGTGTCGCGGACGGTATCTGTATCCGGCTGTATTCCGAGGATGATTTCGAGGCGCGGCCGGCGTTCACCGAACCGGAGATCCTGCGCACCAACCTCGCCGCGGTCATTCTGCAGATGACGGCGCTGGGGCTGGGCGATATCGAGAGCTTCCCGTTCGTGGAGGCCCCCGATCGTCGCGCGATTCGCGACGGCATCGCACTGCTCGAGGAACTCGGTGCGCTGGCGCACGGGAGTTCGAAAACCATTGACGCCGAAGCGGATTCGGGTGGTCATCTCACGCTGACCCCGATCGGCCGGGAGATGGCCCAGCTGCCGGTGGATCCGCGGATGGCGCGGATGCTGGTGGAAGCGCAGCGCAACGGGTGTCTCGACGAGGTGTTGATCATTGTGGCGGCGCTGTCGATTCAGGATGTGCGCGAACGGCCCGTCGAACATCAGCAGGCCGCCGACACCCAGCATGCTCGGTTCGTGGTCGAGGGCTCGGATTTCCTGGCGTATCTGCGGCTGTGGGATTACCTGACCGAACAGCGGAAGTCGCTGTCTTCCAACCAGTTCCGGCGGATGTGCCGGGACGAGTTCCTGCACTATCTGCGGATCAGGGAGTGGCAGGACCTGCACGGCCAGTTACGCACGATCGCGCGCGGGATGGGCTGGAACGACGCGGGTGCGGGTCGCGGACAAGCGAATTCCGAGACCACTGGGCTCAGTGAGTCGGTCGGTTCCCGGCGCACCGGCGCTACCGACCGCTCGGCCGACGGTATCGGCGGCAATCGCGGACGCCGCGGTCGTGGACGCGGCAATTCCGCACGCCCGGCGGCCGCGTCGAGTACGGACTCGGTTGACATCCACAGCGCATCCGACGTGACGGACGCCGAGGACACCGGCTCGCACCAGACGCCCGACCGCTCTCGACGCAACGGCGGCAACGGCGGCAACGGCGGCAACGGCGGCAACGGCGGCAACGGCGGCAACGGCGGCAACGGCGGCAACGGCAAGCGTGGACAGCACGCGGCGGTTGCGAAAGCTGGTGGCGGGTCGCCGGATTCGGCTGACGACGACGCTATGCCGTGGCCGAGCACGCAGATCCATCAGTCGCTGCTGGCAGGCATGCTCTCGCATATCGGTGTGCGCGAGGCGGAGTCCCGGGAGTTCCTCGGGGCGCGCAATGCGAAGTTCATGATCTTCCCCGGGTCGTCGCTGGCCAAGAAGGCACCGCGCTGGGTGATGGCGGCGGAGCTGGTGGAGACCTCGCGGTTGTGGGGGCGGATCGCGGCGAAGGTGGAGCCGGAATGGGCCGAGCGCCTCGCCGGTGATCTGGTGAAACGTACCTATTCGGAACCACATTGGTCGGCCAAGCGTGGTTCGGCGCGCGCCTATGAGCGGGCCACGCTGTACGGGGTGCCGTTGGTGACCGGGCGGCCGGTGGACTTCGGACGGATCGACCCGGAGCTGTCGCGGGAGCTGTTCATCCGCCACGCCCTCGTCCAGGGGGAATGGCAGACGCGGCACGGGTTCTTCGCCCGCAACCGCGCCCTGATCGACGATGTCGCCGACCTCGAGCACCGCGCCCGACGGCGCGACATCCTCGTCGATGACGAAGTGCTGTTCGAGTTCTACGACAAGCGTGTGCCCGCCGACATCGTGTCGGTGCGCCATTTCGACAGCTGGTGGCGCAAGGCCGAACGCAAAGACCCTGCTCTGCTGGACTTCTCGACCGAGACCGTGGTCAATGCCGGTGTCGCCGCACTCGACCCGACCGACTTCCCCGACGCCTGGCGGCAGGGTGAACTCAGCTTCCCGCTGACCTACCAGTTCGAGCCGGGCCAGGACGACGACGGCGTCACCGCCCGCATCCCGGTGGAGCAGCTCGCGCATGTGCGGGCGGTCGGGTTCGACTGGCTGGTGCCGGGCATGCGCGAGGAACTGGCGGCCGCGTTCATCAAGACCCTCCCGAAAACGTTGCGGCGCGCGGTTGTTCCCGCACCCGACTTCGCGGCGGCCGCCCTGCGCGCGCTGACTCCGCGCGCCGAACCTCTGCGCACGGGGCTCTCGCGAGAACTGTCCCGGCTGGGGTCGGTCACCATCAGCGCCGACGATCTTCCCGCCACCGCGCTGCCGGATCACTTGCGGATGACTTTCGCCGCAGTCGACCAGCAGGGCAAGGTGCTCGCCAAGAGCAAGAGTCTGCAGCAGCTGAAAGCACAACTGGCCGAACAGGTTTCGGCCTCGGTCGCGCGGGCCACCGCTGGTGCCGAGCGCGCGCCCGCGATGGTGTGGACCTCGGAATCGCTCGGCTCGGTCGCACCGACGGTGAGTCGCGAGGTCGCCGGACAAACGGTGACCGGCTACCCGGCACTGGTTCCCGAGGGCGAAGGTGTGGCGGTGCGCGTGCTCAGCTCACCCGCCGAGCAGGCGGCCGCGATGCGCGCAGGTGTGCGCACGCTGCTACTCGCCGCGATCCCCACCTCGACCCGCGCGGTCACCGCCGGGCTGCCCGCCCGCGATCGGCTGGCCCTGAGCCAGAACCCCGATGGCTCCCTGGACAAGCTGGTCGAGGACTGCCGGGTCGCCGCCGCCGACGAACTCATCGCCAAGGCAGGCGGTCCGGTTCGCACACCGGCGGAGTTCGACAAGCTGGTCGCGGCTGTTCGACCGCAGCTGTCCACGGTGGTCGTCGCGCTGATCCGGGCGGTAGTGCCGGTTCTCGCCGCGGCACAGCAGGCACGTTCGGCGCTGTCGGACACCGTGGAGAAAGACATCGCCGACGATGTCCGCCAGCAGCTCGACGACCTGCTGTTCCCCGGTTTCGTCGCCGAGTGGGGGCGGGTGCGGCTGCGTGAGCTCCCCCGCTACCTGCTCGCCGCAGCGCAGCGGGTGGAATCGCTGCCCGGTTCAGCGGTGCGTGACCGGCAGGCGATGGTCGAGGTGGACCGGATGCTCGCCGCCTACGACAAGCTCGTCAGCGCGCTACCGCCCGGCCGCAAGAACGCCCGCGACGTCACCGAGATCTGGTGGATGATCGAGGAACTGCGCGTCAGCCTGTTCGCCCAGAAGCTGGGCACGCCTTATCCCGTGTCAGCCAAACGCATCGAGAAGGCCATCGGCTCGATCCGACGCTGAGACTGCTCAGTCGGCCGCGGCGACGGCGGCCGCGCGAGCCGCCCGCATCTCGGTGATCTCGCGTTCGAAATCGGCTGCGCTGGTGAAGGATCGGTAGACCGAGGCGAAGCGCAGGTAGGCCACCTCGTCGAGGTCGCGCAGGGGGCCCAGGATGGCGAGGCCGACCTCGTGGCTCGGAACCTCGGGAGAACCCTTGGCGCGCACCGCGTCTTCGACCTGCTGGGCCAGGAGGTTCAGGGCGTCGTCGTCGACTTCGCGGCCCTGGCAGGCGCGGCGCACACCGACGATCACCTTTTCCCGGCTGAACGGCTCGGTCACGCCACTGCGCTTGACCACCGACAGGATCGCGGTCTCGACCGTGGTGAACCGGCGCCCACAGCTCGGGCAGGAACGACGGCGACGGATCGCGGTGCCCTCCTCGGCTTCCCGCGAGTCGACGACGCGCGAGTCGGGGTGTCGGCAGTACGGGCAATGCATCCGAGGATTCCTTCGTCGATGCGCATTTCTATTCCATGGCTCTTGACAGGATACCGCTCAGGATGACACAACCTGCCACTGCGTAGTCAGGTCCGCGAGGACGGCGGGCAACCGGGTCAGCAGTCGGCCACGGTCGAGCTTGGCGGCGAACGGCTCGCGATACACCGTCGCCGACCGCGCGGTATCGGCGGCGAGCTCGAGGTGGCGGGGCAGCAGGTCGGCGGCGAGGTAGTCCCAGCGGGTGTCGCGGTCGGCCCAGTTGAACGCGGGCAGCGGCATCCGCAACCCCAGCGGGCGACCGGCGGCGACCGGCGACCACACCGTGACCGGGGCATACACGCCGGGCGCGCGGGTGCCGGGAACTGCGGGTTTGCCGGCGACCGTCGTGACATAGGTGAGCACCCGGCCCATCCCGTCGCGACCGTTCGCGGTCACATCCCACTGGTCGGCGACGATCTCGTTCTGTTCCCGATCGGCCATGGCGGTCAGCGCGTCGACGCGGCCCGCTTCGGTACCGCCGTCGATCCCCCGCCATGCCGCCCGCATGCGGTCGCCGATCACGCCGGCCGCATACATCTCGTCGATGGCTGCCATGCCCTCGGCGAGGTAGGCCTCGTGCATCGAGACCAGGTCGATGAAGATGTGCTTTTGCATGGTGATCAGCCGCGTCTGATACCAGGCCAGATCGGCGGCGGTCAGGCGTGGGCCGAGGGTCGCCAGGGCGGTGATGTCGGCGGGGACACCGGTGAGCAGTTCGGGCGGGGTGGCGCGGAGCAGGTCGGCGACCGTGTTGCCGAGTTGGTGGATGCCACCGACCGAGACGATGTCGCCGACATCGCCGACGTCGAAGAAGCCCGCGGCGAAGGAGGCGCCCGCGATGCCTGCCATGCCTGCCCAGTAGAGGTCGGAGCGGGTCGCGGCGAGGCGGAAGTAGTTCACGTACACCTGGTTGAAGGTGGCGGAGTTGGCGGCGGCGCCGCGCTCGGGCACCCACGCTTCGAGGTCGATGGCGGCGTTGTCGGTGGCCACGACGAGCCAATACTGGTGCAACAGGGTCGCGTACCGCGTCGGGTCGATGTCGTCGGCGCGTGCCTGGGTGAGTGCGTCGAGCAGGGGCGGCTGCGTCGAGGGAAGGTCCGGGTGTAGCCCGCCGCCGTATTCGCCGGCACCGTTGAGCGCGGGCAGGTCGAGGTATTCGGTATACGCGGGAGTCGCGTGCGCGGCGGGTGCCAGCAGGGCGCCGAGCACCACGCAGAGCAGTAGTGCGATCGAGCTGCGGCGCACCGAGACCTCGCCTCCGGGGTTGGCGTCGAGGCCCCCGCCCCGTCTCAGGCCACCGTAGCAACGTGTTCTAGTTTTGGGGTGCGATTCGTCGATACCGGCCACTGCGCACGCCGACCGACACTTCCCGAAAACGTTTGCGCACAGCTATTTTCAGCTCATCGGCCGGATTCGAACTGGGAGCCGGACGGGATACCCGCCTGCTCCGAGATTCCGGGGACGGTCGAGTCGACATGGTCGACGAAACTGCCCGCGCGTACGTGCGCGAGCCCGAGGAAAGCCACGACGATCAGCGCGGTCACCAGCGCCGTCACAGCTAAAGCGGCGAAGCCGACCTTGGCCTGTTCGACCCGGTGCAGCGGATGCACACCCTGCACACGGCCGACGCGCACCGGACCTCGGGCGTAGAGCGAGAGTTCGCTGTACGGCGCGCGGTGCTGCGGGCCGCGATCGGCCGACGGGCGAACGACCTCACGGGTTCGGCGCGCCGGTTCACTGCGGGGCACAGTCGCGAAAGCGAGATCGAGTTCGGCGTCGGTGAGTTCGATCCGCCGGGCGACGCGCACGATCTCGGCGGGTTCGCAGGCGGACCGACCGGGGGCGTTCAGCACCCCGGATCGGACGATACTGCGCGTCACATCCGCGATTCGACGGGACGAATCAGGGCTTGCGACGGTTGAGGTTTCGACCGGCCGCTGTTCGACGGCCGCGGGCTGAGAAGCCGGCCGGACCAAGGCGAAAGGCCGTGGGGCGCGGGCGGTCCGGCATCGGCGGAGCAGCGGCTCTGGGGCCGCGGCGGGGTCGAAGGAACGCAGGGCGCTGGTTGCTGTGCTCATCGGAAGAACCTCCGGGGTGGTGTGCTCCGCTGCTGCGAGAAAGTACTGGTGAGGCGACTACGCCTCGCGTTGTTCGAACACCTGTGCGACGAACTGATGTTCGATTTCTACCAGATTCCAGCGCGACTGTCAGCACGAAACGCCCGACATGCTCGAACAGATGTTTGATAGTTCGGCGTGGCCCGACTAGCCTCGAGATGGCGAATTCGACAACTCAGAAGGGCGGGACACGGTGACCCACACAGACGACACGGGTGACGAAAGCGGCACCGGCACCGTCACATCGGGATCCGGAACGGATCTCACCGTGCGTCAACGCACGGTCCTCGATGTCATCCGGTCCTCGGTGACCGAACGGGGCTATCCGCCCAGCATCCGCGAGATCGGCGACGCGGTCGGTCTCACCTCCACCTCCTCGGTGGCCCATCAGCTGCGCGCCCTCGAACGCAAGGGGTATCTACGCCGCGATCCGAATCGACCGCGCGCGGTGAACGTCCGCGGGCTCGACGAGGCGGTGCGCTCGGTCACGACGCTGCCCCAGCCCGACGAGGCCGACCCGAATCGCCCGACACCGACCTTCGTGCCGGTCCTGGGCCGGATCGCCGCCGGTGGCCCGATCCTGGCCGAACAGGCCGTGGAGGACGTGTTCCCGTTGCCGCGTGAGCTCGTCGGCGAGGGTTCGCTGTTCCTGCTCAAGGTCGTCGGCCAGTCGATGGTCGACGCGGCCATCTGCGACGGCGACTTCGTGGTGGTGCGTCAGCAGAACGTCGCCGAGGGTGGTGACATCGTCGCCGCGATGATCGACGGCGAAGCCACGGTGAAGACCTTCAAGCGCATCGGCAAGGACGTGTGGCTGATGCCGCACAACCCGCACTTCGAGCCGATCCCCGGCAACGACGCGCAAATCCTGGGCAAGGTCGTCACCGTCATCCGCAAGATCTAGCGGTCGCGGTCATCTCCCAGATCAGCAGCTCGGCGGCGGTCACGGCGGTGACGCGGTGGCCGCCGGTCGCGGTCAGGCGCACGGCATCGCCCTGTTCGAGGGTGCCGGAGCCCTCGTAGTCGACCGTGCCACGGGCAACGAAGACGTGGCCGTAGGGTGCGTCGGGGACCGTGATCGATTGACCGGGATCCAGTCGTGCGACGTGGAAGGCGGCATGGCGGTTGCCGATGCCGATCGCCGCCTCGCCGCGATGACGTGACATGCCGGATGCCACCAGGACCAGGGTGTTGCGGGCGAGTTCGCCCTCGATGTCGAGTTCCTGGTAACTCGGGGCGGCACCGATGGTGTCCGGCGGGATCCACATCTGTACGACGTGCAGGCGCTCGCGCTCCCGGTAGCCCGCCCCATTGCGCTCCGAATGCAGGATGCCCGTCCCCGCGCTCATCCGCTGGGCGAGGCCGGGGCGGATCAGGCCCGCGTGACCGGCCGAATCCTGGTGCACCACAGTGCCTTCCAGCACCCAGGTGAGGATCTCGGTATCGCGATGCTGGTGGGTGTCGAATCCCTCGCCGGGGTCGACGATGTCCTCGTTGTGCACGAGCAGCAGTCCGTGCGCGTGGTCCTCGAGCACGAAATTGCCGGTGACCGGGAACGACTGCCGCGAGTCGAGCCATTCGTTGCGCCAACGCCTGCGGTCGGCGCCGGGCATTACCTGCACCAGTTCCGTCATCGTCACCCTCTCATCATCCGGACCTCGGTCCGTATAATTGGGTAACGGAATCGGCGCCGCGGGCATTCCGTGACGCCGATCCAGCCGATCAGCGAGTGCCCGTCACCAGGGCAGGGCGTTGCGCAGGCGACCGACCAGGGTGCGGCCGGTGTCGCGTTCGCGTTCGTTGAACAGGAACTGCAGTTCTTCTTCGAGGCCCTTGCGCACCACGTCGCGCAGGTCGGCGGCGGCGCCGTCGAGGTCGTCGGCTTCCATCCACGGGGTGGGGTCGATGGGGGCGCCTGCGGAGAAGTAGAAGCGCTCCGGGCGGGGCAGCGGGGTGGGGCCGATGCCCTTGACCAGCGGCGGGCTCAGTTCGGGATTGATACCGAGCAGCCGGCAGGTCCAGCGCAACGGGGACATCACCGCGTGCTGGCCGTCGAAGACGATGTCGTAGGCGTCGTCGATGCCGATCATCGCCAGCGGCACGATCGGCACGCCCGCCTGGATCGCCATCCGCGCGAAACCGGTGCGGCCCTCCCACTTGAGTTCGTACTTCTCGCCCTTGCGGCGGATCGCCTCACGGCCACCGCCGGGGAACACCACCACCGCTTCGCCGCGTTCGAGCAGCGCCAGGCAGTTCGAACGGGTGCCGCGGACGGCGCCGAAGTGGTGCAGGAAGTCCCGCACGACGGGCACCATCAGCACGTGTTCGGCCAGACCGCGCACCAGCCTGCCGCGCTCGCGTAGGATCTCCGGCATGATCAGCGGGGCGTCGATCCCGCCGAGCAGATTGTGGTTGGCCACGATCAGCACCGGACCGTCGGCTGGAATGTTGTCCAGGCCGTAGAACTTCGGGCTGGTCCACGCCCGCAGCGGCGCGAGCACCGCCTCGAAGGCGCGGATGTCCCATTCGCTGGGCGCCGGGTTCAGCGGCGCACCGTCGGAAAGAACAGGGCCGCCGTCGGCAACCCTGTTCTCCGTCACATTTTCCGTACGTTGATGGTCGTTCGACATAACACCCTCCTGCTGTCGATATTCGACCATAGCGTCCGAAAATGCCTGTGTCGCATCAACAATTGTCCGCTATCGGCGGGCAAATCAGCAGAAAAGATCAGCTGTGCGCCGGTTCGGCGGGGCCGGAGTGGGCGTATTCGGACAGGGCCGCCGCCAAGGCGTGCGGCACCCGCGCGCGCACCCGCGTACCGCCCTCCTCGTGGTCGGCGGTGACGATCCGGCCGTCGGCGTGGATGCGGGCCAGCAGGTCGCCGCGGCTGTAGGGCAGCAGCACGCTGATGTCGACATCGAGTCCGCCGAGCACCTCCGACAGCCGCTCGCGCAGTTCCTCCACGCCCGCACCGGTGTGCGCGGAGACGAAGGCCGCGTTGGGCAGCATGCCGCGCAACCGGGTGAGCTCGTTCGGGTCGGCGGCGTCGATCTTGTTGACCACCAGCAGTTCCGGCGGCGCCTGCGTGCCCTGCTCCTTGATCACGTCGGTGATCACCTCGCGCACCGCCCTGATCTGCTCGAGCGGGAGCGGGTCGGCGCCGTCGACGACGTGCAGCAGCAGGTCGGCGCCGGTGACCTCTTCGAGGGTGGAGCGGAAGGCCTCGACCAGCTGGGTCGGCAGGTGGCGGACGAAGCCGACGGTATCGGTGAACACCATCTCGCGACCGTCGTCGAGGGCGGCCCGGCGGGTGGTCGGGTCGAGGGTGGCGAACAGCGCGTCCTGCACGAGCAGGCCCGCGCCGGTGAGCGAGTTCATCAGGCTGGACTTGCCCGCGTTGGTGTAGCCGACGATCGCGATCGAGGGCACACCGCTTTCGCTGCGGCGTGCGCGCATGGTGTCGCGAGCGGTTTTCATCTCCCGGATCTCGCGGCGCAGCTTGGCCATCCGCTCGCGGATGCGGCGACGGTCGGTTTCGATCTTGGTCTCACCGGGACCACGCGTACCGACACCGCCACCGGCGCCGCCCGCGCGACCACCGGCCTGACGCGACATCGACTCACCCCAACCACGCAGGCGCGGCAGCATGTATTCCATCTGCGCGAGCGCGACCTGGGCCTTGCCCTCGCGGGAGGTGGCGTGCTGGGCGAAGATGTCGAGGATCAGCGCGGTGCGGTCGATGACCTTCACCTTCACGACCTTCTCCAGCGCGGTGAGCTGCGCGGGGGTGAGTTCACCGTCGCAGATCACGGTGTCGGCGCCGGTGTCGAGGACGATCGTGCGCAGTTCCTCGGCCTTGCCGGAACCGATGTAGGTGGCCGAGTCGGGCTTGTCGCGGCGCTGGATCAGCGCCTCGAGGACTTCCGAGCCCGCCGTCTCGGCGAGTGCGGCCAACTCGACCATGCTCGCGTCGGCCTGGGCGGAGCTGCCGGTGGTCCAGACACCGACCAGCACCACGCGCTCGAGGCGCAGCTGGCGGTACTCGACCTCGGTGATGTCGGTGAGCTCGGTGGACAGCCCGGCGACGCGGCGCAGCGAGGAGCGCTCGTCGAGCTGCATCTCACCCTTGGTCGGTTCGGCCGCCCAACCGGGCTGTCTCATGCGGGCCGCGTGGCGGGCCAGCGCATCGTCGACGTCACCGCGCTCGGCGGCGACGTCGGGATCGGCCGCGTGGTTCTGCTCGGCCGATGTGGATTCTGTGGGTTCTACTGGTTTCGTCATACGTTCTCCATGCTGCCACGTCGGGGTGACAGCGTGCACGCGGTTATCGGTCCTACTGCGCGTCCCACCAGTCCCGCGACAGTGTTCCCGAGGCCAACAGCACCGAGGGACCACGCATCCAGGCCCTGCCCTGCACGATCGTGACGCGGACCTGACCGCCCGGCACCCGCACGGTGACCTCGCCGGTTTCGGTGGCGACCGACACACCCGCGGCAGTGAGTGCGGCGGCTGCGGTGGCGACGGTTCCGGTGCCGCAGGAACGGGTTTCGCCGACGCCGCGTTCGTAGACGCGCATGTCGACTGCGTTGTCGGCGTCGAGCGGGGTAAGGATTTCGACGTTCACACCGTGGGGGAAGAGGTCGGGGTCGAAGCCGGGTGACACGGTGAGGTCGAGTTTGGCGAGCGCCTCGGCGGTCAGGCTCTCGTCGACGCAGGCCAGGTGCGGATTGCCGACATCGATGCCGACACCGGCCAGCGCCCAGCCTGCCAGGGTGGCGGTGGAGGGGCCGAGTTCGCGAACGATGCCCATGTCCACGGTGACTTCGCCGGCGGTCCGGCCTGCCGCGTGCACGACCACCGGCCGGGCGCCCGCGCGGCTGCCGATGACGTACTCGGTGCGCGTTTCCAGGCCGTTGGCGTTGAGGTAGTGCGCAAAGACCCGGATGCCGTTGCCGCACATCTCGGCGATCGACCCGTCGGCGTTGCGGTAGTCCATGAACCAGTCATCGGCGCCGACACCGTCGGGCAGCACCTCGAGAACACCGGCGGCCAGCAGCGCACCCGCCTTCGCGACGCGCAGCACACCGTCGGCGCCGAGGCCACGCTGCCGGTCGCACAGTGCAGCGACGCGGTCGGCGGTCAGATCGAGGCGCACCTCGAGGTCGGGCAGCACCACGAAGTCGTTCTGCGTGCCGTGGCCCTTACTGAATTCGATGTCGGACACGCTCACCATTGTCCTCTGCGCCGCAGTCGGGTCCACTACCGGGCGAACGTGCGTCGCTGCCGGGCGATCTCGTAGAGGCTGATCGCCCCCGCCGAGGGCGCGCCCAGCGAGCTGGCGGTGCCGCCCATCGGGATGGTGACCAGGTCGTCGCAGGCCTCGGCCCAGGCCGAGCTCATGCCGGTGGTCTCGTTGCCGACGACCAGGATGGTGGCCTCGGTGAAGTCGTGGTCGTAGATGGTGCTCGGCGCGTGTTCGTCGGTGCCGACGATCCGGGTGGGGATGCCACGCGCCACCTGGCGGTCCCGAAATTCGAGAACCTGACCGGGGCCCGCCGCGCGCAGCACCGGCATGGCGAACAGGGAACCGGTGGAGGCGCGCACGGCTTGCGGGTCGAACTGGTCGGCGCCGTGACCGGTGACGATCACCCCGGACGCACCGAACGCGTCGGCCGAGCGGATCAGGGTGCCGAGGTTGCCGGGCGAGTTCGGGCGGTCGAACACGACGACGACCGGCGCGTCCTCCCCCGGTTCGCCGGGCTCGTAATCGGCCAGATCCGGCTGCTGCGACACCGCGACTGCCACGATCTCCGGCGCGCTCGCCGTCTTCTCCCCCAGCTCGGCCATGAGCTCCGGCACGAGACCGACCTGCGGCACGTCGGCGGTGTCGAGGATCTCGCGTGCCCAACTCGACAGTTCGGGGCCGCCGAGCCGGTACAGCAACGTTTCCAGGGGCCAGTCGTTGGCGACCGCCTGGGTGATCGGGCGCACGCCCTGCACGAGGAACCTGCCGTCACGAGACCGTTTGCTCCGGTTGTTGAGGTAGGCCTCCCACACCTGGACCGAGGCGTTGCGGGTACTCACTCGTCGCGTCACTGCGCTGTTGATCCTGTCTGTTCGGTGTTCGCTTCGCGGAGCTTGCCGAGCGCGGTCGCGGCGAGCGCGGGGTCGGCGCCGTCGAGCCAGGACACCCGGGGATCGCGGCGGAACCACGACCGCTGTCTGCGCACGTAGCGGCGGGTGCCGATCAGCGTGCGTTCGCGGGCGTGGTCGAGGTCGTATTCGCCGTCGAGGTAGGCCAGGACTTGGGCGTAACCGATTGCGCGGCGGGCGGTTTGGCCCTCGCGTAGGCCTACGGCCAGGAGTCCGCGGACCTCGTCGACCAGGCCGGTGTCGAACATGAGCGCGGTGCGCAGTTCGATGCGGGCGTCCAGGGCGGCGGTCTCGCGGTCGACGCCGAGGATCGCGGTGTTCCAGCGAGGGGTGCCGATGGTCGGGGCCGAAGCGGCGAACGGGCGTCCCGTCAGTTCGACGACCTCGAGCGCGCGCACCATGCGCCGTCCGTCGGTGGGCAGGATGGTGGCAGCGGCGACCGGGTCGGCTTTTTGCAGTGCCGCATGCAGTGCGCCCACGCCGCTTTCGTCGAGGAGTGCTTCCCAGCGGGCACGGATCTCGGGATCGGTGGCGGGGAAATCCCACTCGTCGAGCAGGGCCTGCACGTACATCATCGAGCCACCCACGATGACCGGGGTTTTCCCGCGCGCCATGATGTCCTCGACGATGGTGCGGGCCGAGTTCTGATAGGCGGCGACGGTGGCGGTTTCGGTGACATCCAGGACGTCGAGAAGGTGGTGGGCGATGCCGCGACGCTGGTCGGGCGGCAGTTTCGCGGTGCCGACATCCATCCCGCGATAGAGCTGCATCGCATCGATATTGACGATCTCGCCGTCGAGTTCCTGCGCCAGATCGAGGGCGAGATCGGACTTTCCGGTGGCGGTGGGACCGACGACCGCGATCGGTCTGGGAATCACTGGTCACCGTCCTCGGGTTGCCACACACTCACGTCATAACCGACGCCATAGGGTGCGCCTTGGTACAGCGTACGTACCCGCGGATCGGCCGAATCCGCCGCGAACAGCCCGCCGAGCACCTGGTAGGCGGCCCGCCCGTCGACGAGCAGTTCCGCGCACAACGGCGGGTCGAGCGCGGCCAATCCGGCCCGTGAACCTGCGTGCAAGGCGGCATCGATATCGTGCTGAACTGCGGGGGCCCGTTCGTCGAGGTAGCCCGGTGCCTTGACCGTCAAAGTGGCGGCACCATCCGCGACAACGAGTACCGCGCACGCCTCCCGCTCACTATCGAGCTCGGCTCGCAGTGCCGCGCCCGCCTCGGCGCACTCGGCGGCCGACGTATCGGCCGCGTACAGCCGGGCCTGCACCGAGATCCCCGGCGCGACCCGCTCCCGCAACCATCCGGCGACCAGTACCGGAAGCGGAAGCTGGGCGTCTGCTGGACCGGGATCGTCGCCCACCGGGCCGAGCCCGACGACGACATCGGCACCGAACCCACGAAACGTCCCCCGGGTCCCGGAACCGTAGATCCGGTCATGGCTGTCGACCCCGATGACGATCCACCGGTCGGCGGACGCGGCAAGGGTGGCCGCGGCGTCGAGAGCGGCCGCGCGCAGCACCACGATCGGATCGTCGGGATCGCTGCCGGACACCGGGACTCGCCCACACAGTTCGGGCACCAGCATCGGCGGCGACGGGACCAGGGCCGCTATCGAGAACACGCGGTAACCGTAGCGGCAGCGCGGGTACGCGCCGCATCCGGCGCGGCGCGGGCACGCGGGGACTCTGCGAGTGTCCGGCGTCGGGTTGCTCGCCGAGATTGCTAGTGTTTTCAGGTGCGACTACCCACGTCGTCCGGGACGAAATCCCAGGAAATCCGCTCTTCGATCCACCGGATCGATGGTTTCCGCGGCTCGAACCGGGTTCAATGGGATGTGCTAGGGCGTAACCAGGCAGCCGTGACGCGCGGCAGGGACGGAGAGCAATGACCGACAGCAACGGAACCGCGAAGCCCACCCCAGGTCCGGCTCCGCGACCGTCCGGTACCCCCAAGCCCGGCGGGAAAGCTCCGAAACCGCATGCCGTGAAACCGGCGCCGGGCCCCGATCAACCGCATCCGCACGCCGTGGTCGTGCCCGCCGTCACCGACCCCAGCAAGTGGGGTCGCGTCGACGAAGACGGCACCGCCTGGGTGCGCACCGCCGAGGGCGAACGCGTCGTCGGCTCCTGGCAGGCAGGCGACGTCACCGAGGGCCTTGCCCACTTCGGCCGCCGCTTCGACGATCTCGCGACCGAGGTCGCCCTGCTCGAAGCCAGGCTGGCCGCAGGCGCCGACGCCCGCAAGACCAAAGCCGCCGCGCTCGCACTGGCCGAAACGCTGCCGACCGCGGCCGTCATCGGCGATCTCGACGGTCTCGCGGCCCGCCTGCAGGCCATCGCCGAACATTCGGAGGAAGCCGCCGCGCACGCCAAGGAGGAGAAGGACCGCGCCCGGCACGAGCACACCGAGCGCAAGGAAGCCCTCGCCGCCGAGGCCGAGCAGATCGCCGCCGAGTCCACCCAGTGGAAGGCCGCGGGCGACCGGCTGCGCGAGATTCTCGACGAGTGGAAGTCGATCCGCGGGGTGGACCGCAAGGTCGACGATGCACTGTGGAAGCGCTACTCCAAGGCCCGCGAGGCGTTCAACCGCCGGCGTGGCGCTCACTTCGCCGATCTCGACCGCGAACGAGCCACCGCGAAGACGCGCAAGGAAGAGCTGTGCGTACGCGCCGAGGAACTGGCCGACTCCACCGACTGGACCGGCACCGCCGCGGTGTTCCGCGACCTGCTCTCGGAGTGGAAGGCCGCGGGCCGGGCACCGCGCGAGGCCGACGAGTCGCTGTGGCGGCGGTTCAAGAGCGCCCAGGACGTGTTCTTCGCCGCCCGCAACGCCGCCGTCTCCGAACGCGACGCCGAGTTCGATCAGAACGCCGCCGCCAAGCTGGAACTCCTGGCGGCCTACGAGCACATCGACCCGGCCAACGGCATGGACGCCGCCCGCAACGCTCTGCGTGAGCTGCAGGACAAGTGGGACGCCATCGGCAAGGTCCCGCGCGAGCGCATGCAGGAACTGGAAGCCAAGCTGCGCGCCATCGAGAAGCGCGTCCGCGACGCCGCCGACCAGCAGTGGCGCCGCTCCGATCCCGAGGCGGTCGCGCGGGCCGCGCAGTTCCGTGAGCGGGTCGCCCAGTTCGAGGAGCAGGCCGCCAAGGCCACCGCGGCGGGCAAGAAGCGTGATGCGGAGAAGGCCATGGAACAGGCTCAGCAGTGGCGCGAATGGGCCGAGGCCGCGGAAGGCGCCGTCAGCAATTTGTAATGCGAATCCCGACCCACGACAACTGGTTTCGCTAGAACATCGGTAACTCACCGGGTACGCCCAGAACTTACGTGGCAACCCCGGTGAGACCGGCGGCCGAGCCAGCCGCCTCCCTACGACCGGCAAAAGTCACGGGGAGGCGGGAGGGTCGGTGAGACGCTTGCGGTCGCGGTCCTCCGCTTCGCGGGCGGCATTCCGGCGCTGTTCTTCGGCGGCGAGTTGCACGGCGGTGCGGCTCCAGACGACGCGGATCCAGTGGAAGGTGAGCACCATGATCGCGATGGTGCCGAGGATCAGGCCGATGCCGGGGCCCGCGCCCACGTAGTTGCCGAGGCCGGGGGTCTGGCGGTGCCAGATCGACAGGACGCCGAACACGGAGCCGACAGCCGAGCCCGCGCAGGCGATCCAGGCCAGCACCCAGCGGCGAGTGGTCAGGGCCAGCAGCGAGAAGCCGACACCGAAGATGATGACCATCCACACGAAGATGCGCGACGGCAGACCGATGTGTTCGACACCCGCGGCTTCGGTGTTGAGCAGCACGTCGAAGCCGCGCGCGGAGCCCGCGGTCGGGAGGACGAGGGAGATCAGCAGCGCGAAGACCGCGCCCGCCACCACCAGCGCTCGCGCGCCGGGGTCGATCTCACCGGCGATGCGGCGTTCCACCGCGTCGAGTTCACCGCGGAATTGTTCGAAATCCTGGTCGTTGCGCGCCGGGTTCACCGCGTGTCCGCTCCTGTCCACAGGCTGATCGTTGGCGGGTCCCACTGTGCCATCACCGGACTTGCCGTCCGCATCCGACCCACTACGACCGGTAGTAGAGCCACTCACGACGAGCAGCCCGTCGAACAGCCGCTCTCGACCGTTTCGACGACCGGAGCGCCGATGCGCGGCAGGCCGAGCCCGACGCCGATCGGCGCGGTCTTGGGCGTGATGCCACGTTCGTGCGCGTCACCGGCGGCGGTCCGGCGATGCGACTTCACCGCACTGTCGGCGATGAGGTGGTGCGGCGCCGCCGCGGTGATGTCGACGGTGACGATGTCACCAGGTCGAATGCCCGTCACGTCACCGGGACGGAAATGCACCAGCCGACCGTCGCGCGCCCGTCCGCTCATCCGCGCGGTCACGGCGTTCTTCTTGCCCGCGCCGTCGGCGACGAGCAGTTCCACCTCGGTCCCGATGAGCGCCTGATTGTTCTCCCACGACACCTGGTCCTGCAGCGCGATCAGCCGTTCGAACCGTTCCTGCACGACCGCTTTGGGCAGCTGATCGGGCAGTTCGGCGGCCGGTGTGCCGGGACGCTTGGAGTACTGGAAGGTGTAAGCGCTGGTGAAGCGGGCGCGGCGGACCACGTCGAGGGTTTCGAGGAAGTCCTCCTCGGTCTCGCCGGGGAAGCCCACGATGATGTCGGTGGTGATCGAGGCGTGCGGCATCGCGGCGCGCACCTTGTCGATGATGCCGAGGAAGCGTTCCTTGCGGTAGGAGCGGCGCATCGCCTTGAGCACCCGATCCGAACCCGACTGCAGCGGCATGTGCAGCTGTGGGCAGACGTTCGGGGTACCTGCCATCGCCTCGATGACGTCGTCGGTGAACTCCGCGGGGTGCGGCGACGTGAATCTCACGCGCTCGAGGCCTTCGATCTGTCCGGTCGCGCGCAGCAGTTGCGCGAAGGCGCCCCGGTCGCGCGGCTGGTCGGGGTCGACGAAGTTCACGCCGTAGGAGTTCACGTTCTGACCGAGCAGCGTCACCTCGAGGACACCCTGGTCGACCAGGGCCTGCACCTCGGCGAGCACGTCACCGGGACGGCGGTCCACTTCTTTGCCGCGCAGGGCGGGCACGATGCAGAACGTGCAGGTGTTGTTGCAGCCCACCGAGATCGACACCCAACCCGCGTAGGCGGACTCCCGCTTGGCGGGCAGCGTCGACGGGAACGCCTCGAGCGATTCGAGGATCTCGACCTGGGCTTCGTCGTTGTGGCGGGCCCGCTCGAGCAGCACCGGCAGCGAACCGATGTTGTGGGTGCCGAACACCACGTCGACCCACGGCGCCTTGCGCACCACGGTCTCGCGGTCCTTCTGCGCGAGACAGCCGCCGACTGCGATCTGCATGCCGGGGCGTCCCTGCTTGACCGGGACGAGCTGGCCGAGGGTGCCGTAGAGCTTGTTGTCGGCGTTCTCGCGCACCGCGCAGGTGTTGAACACCATCAGATCGGGAGTCTCACCGGCCGCGGCCTTCGTGTAGCCGGCGTCCTCGAGCAAACCGGAGAGTCGTTCGGAGTCGTGCACGTTCATCTGGCAGCCGAATGTGCGAACCTCGTAGCTGCGCGTAGCCGCGTTCTCCGTCGCGTTCTGAACCGTCGAATCCACCCGTCCAGGGTACGGCCCGACCCACCTGTGACGCGCATCACGGTTGCGTTCGGGTAATAATACGCAAAGGTAACCGACTACCGCTGGGTTACCAGCAGGTGTCGTTTCGGCGTGCCGTGACGGCATGTCTCCGAAAGCCGGGCAATTCTCCAGATTGGACATAAGGTTTCTCACCATGACCGACGACGCCGCACCCGCGATGGGGAAAGCCGACGCCGCAGCCGCGACCGCTGCTGTGCCGATGATCTCGATGCGCAACGTGGAAAAGCACTTCGGTGATCTCCACGTCCTGCGCGATATCCACCTCGAAGTGCCCCGTGGGCAGGTAGTGATCGTCCTCGGCCCGTCGGGCTCGGGTAAATCGACCCTGTGCCGCACCATCAACCGCCTCGAACCGATCGACTCCGGTGACATCGCCATCGACGGCGTCGCACTGCCCGACGAGGGCAAAGCTCTCGCCGCGCTGCGCGCCGAGGTGGGCATGGTGTTCCAGTCGTTCAACCTGTTCGCGCACAAGACCATCCTCGAAAACGTCATGCTGGCGCCGACGAAGGTCCGCGGCAAGAAGAAGGACGAGGCCCGCAAGCACGCCCTCGCCTTGCTCGAGCGGGTCGGCATCGCCAACCAGGCCGACAAGTACCCGGCCCAGCTCTCCGGCGGTCAGCAGCAGCGCGTGGCCATCGCCCGCTCGCTGGCGATGGACCCCAAGGTCATGCTGTTCGACGAGCCCACCTCGGCGCTGGACCCGGAGATGGTCAACGAGGTGCTCGACGTGATGGTGGCACTCGCCAAGGAGGGCATGACCATGCTCGTGGTCACCCACGAGATGGGCTTCGCGCGCCGCGCAGGCGATCGCGTGCTGTTCATGGCCGACGGCGAGATCGTCGAAGACGCCGCACCCGAAGCATTCTTCACCGCACCGAAGTCCGAACGCGCCAGGGATTTCCTCGGCAAAATTCTCAGTCACTGACTCTTCGAGCATCATCGTCACAAGGAGAAGGAAACCAATGAGGATCAATCGTGCATTGCGCGTCGGGATCGGCGCTGCGGCACTGGCATTGGCTGCCACTGTCACCGCGGGTTGTGGTGGCGGCAGCGACAAGTCGGCCCTTGACAACGCCAAGGACGGCAAGCTGACCATCGGCATCAAGTTCGACCAGCCCGGCCTCGGGCTGCGCAACACCGACGGCACCTACAGCGGCTTCGATGTCGACGTCGCCAAGTACGTGGCCGACAAGCTCGGCGTGAAGCCGGAGAACATCACCTTCAAGGAAGCGCCGACCCCGCAGCGCGAGACGTTGATCGAGAACGGTCAGGTCGACTACATCGTCGGCACCTACTCGATCAACGACAAGCGCAAGGAAAAGATCGATTTCGCGGGCCCGTACTACATCGCGGGCCAGGACCTGCTGGTGCCTGCCGCCAACACCGATATCACCGGACCCGATTCCCTGGCGGGCAAGAAGGTCTGCTCGGTGAAGAGCTCCACTCCGGCTCAGAATATCGAGAAGAACTACCCGCAGGCACAGCTGCAGACCTACGACACCTACTCGCTGTGCATCGAGGCGATGCGCAGTGGTGCCATCGACGCGGTCACCACCGACAACGTGATCCTCGCCGGTTTCGCTGCCCAGGTCCCCGGCACCTTCAAGCTGGTGAACAAGACGTTCACCACCGAGAAGTACGGCATCGGTCTGAAGAAGGGCGACTCGGAGCTGCGTACCAAGGTCAACGACGCCATCCAGGCGATGATCGATGACGGTTCGTGGAAGGCCGCGCAGGAGAAGAACTTCGCGGGTACCGGTTTCGCGGTTCCGGCACCGCCGACCGTCGACCGCTACTGATCAACCACTGACCCTCGGTGGCCCGGATCTCTCCGGGCCACCGAGGCGGTGTTGTCCCGCTGACCTTTACACCGATCGGAGGACGCGCGTCCGTGTTCGACCTGATCTCGACGTATCAATCCCAAATCCTCGATGCGTTCTGGGTAACAATCAAACTCACCTTCTTCTCGGCGATCGGTGCGCTCGTCATCGGCACCGTCGTCGCCGGCATGCGCGTGTCCCCGATCCCGGTCGCGCGCTGGGTCGGCGCGGCGTATGTGTCCGTATTCCGCAACACCCCGCTCACGCTGATCCTGGTGTTCACCTCGATCGGCCTGTACACCACCCTCGGGTGGAAGCTGGGCAGCGACGATATCAAGATCATCAACTACCGCTGGGCCATCATCGGCCTCAGCATCTACACTGCGGCCTTCGTGTGCGAATCACTGCGCTCGGGCATCAACACCGTTGCGCTCGGCCAGTCCGAGGCGGGGCGATCGCTGGGCTTCGGGTTCGCACAGAACCTTCGGTTGATCGTGCTGCCCCAGGCGTTCCGCGCGGTGATCGCGCCGCTGGGTAGTGTGCTGATCGCGCTGACCAAGAACTCCACCGTCGCCTCGGTCATCGGTGTGGTCGAAGCGGCTTACCTGATGAACGACATGATCGAGAGCGAGGCCGCGCTACTCACCATCGGGGCGATCTTCGCGCTCGGCTTCGTTATCCTCACCCTGCCCACCGGTCTGTTCTTCGGCTGGCTGGCCAAGCGTTACGAGGTGGCACGATGAGCAGCGCTTCGGTTCTCTTCGACGCTCCCGGGCCCCGCGCGCGGCTGCGTCACAACCTGTACTCGGTCCTGGTTGTCCTGGTGCTCGTCGGCGCGGGCTGGTGGCTGTACGACGCGTTCGCCGACAAAGGCCAGTTCACCGCGGCCAAGTGGAAACCGTTCGTGGATTCCCAGGTCTGGGAAACGTATATCCTGCCCGGCCTGCAAGGAACCCTCACCGCGGCCGTGCTGTCGATCATCGGCTCGCTGATCTTCGGCATGATCTTCGGGATTCTGCGCCTGTCGGATCACGCGTGGGTTCGGGGGGCCGCCGGCACAGTCGTCGAACTCGCCAGGGCGATCCCGGTGCTGATTCTGATGATCTTCCTGTTCAAGGTTTTCGGCGTCTACGATCTGTTCCCGTCCGATCGGCTCGCACTCGCCGCGGTCGTTATCGCACTGATCATCTACAACTCCGCGGTCATCGCCGAGATCGTGCGGGCAGGCATCAAGTCGCTCCCCAGAGGACAGACCGAAGCCGCTGTCGCACTCGGTTTGCGGAAGAACCAGCTGATGCGGCTGATTCTGCTGCCGCAAGCCGTGACCGCGATGCTACCGGCGCTGGTGTCGCAGATGGTCGTTGTCCTCAAGGACACCGCGCTCGGCTACCAGATCACTTTTGTGGAGCTGGTGCGGTCCGGTGCGCAGATCGGCGCGTCGTTCTCGAACCCGATCCCCGCGCTGATCGTCGTCGCGGTGATCATGATCTCGCTCAACATGGCGCTGAGCTTGCTGGCCACCACGCTCGAGAAGAAGTTGCGCTCGCGCAAGAAGGGCGGCGGTACGGTGCTGGCCGCCGATTCGGTCCTCGCCGACGCCACGCCGGGCGTCGACATCACCAAGAAGTAGACATCCGAACAGAAAGAGGCCCGATCCGGTGCGGATCGGGCCTCTTTCTGTTGTCGAGCCAGTTGTCGGGGCGCACCTCGCTGGTACAGGTTGCCGCGGTGGATCAGCCCGCGGTGATCAGGCCCTCGGCGACCATCCAGTCGCGGGCGACGTCGGCGGGTTCGCGGCCGTCGATGTCGACCTGACGGTTGAGTTCGGTGATCACCTCGTTGGTGAGGCGGGCCGAGATCGGGGCCATCACCTCGGCGACCTTCGGGTGGGCGTCCGCGAAATCGCGGTGCATGACCAGGGCGGCGTTGTACTTCGGGAAGAAGGCCTTGTCGTCTTCGAGAAGTACCAATTCCAGGGCCGGGATGCGGCCGTCGGTGGCGGCGACCGAGCCGAAACGGCACTGCTTGGCATCGGCGGTGGCCTGGTAGACGAGCGCGTCCTGGACGATCTGGCGCTGTGACTTGCCGAGGTCGATCCCGTAGGCGGCGGCCAATCCGGGATAGCCGTCGGGGCGGACATTGAACTCGGTGCCGACGCAGGTGGCCGCGGCGCCAGGGTCTTTCGCGAGCAGGGCCGCGTAGTCCGACAGGGTGCGGACCCCGGTTTCCTCGGCGGTGCGTTTGCTCGTGACGAGGGCGTAGGTGTTGTTCATCGGCGCCATCGCCGCCCACACCATGTTGTGCTCGGCGAGGTCGGCGTCGCGGACCGCGTCGAACTGCGCCTGCTCGGTCGGGATCGGTTTCTCCTTGCCGAGGTAGTTGATCCAGCCGGTGCCGGTGTAGTCGTAGGCGATGTCGATCTGGCCGTGCAACTGGGCATCGCGCAAGCTGTTGGAGCCCTGGATATTGGTCAGGTCGCGCACGTTCGCACCGGCGGCGGTGAGCGCGAATTCGATCATGTAGCCCAGGATGTTGGCCTCGGTGAAGTCCTTGGAGCCGACCGTCACCGCGACGCCGTCGAGTTCGGGGACCGGCCCGATACTGCCGGGGCCGACGGGCAGCGGTACCGAACCACCCGACTGCAGTCCGCAGCTCGCGAGAACCAGCGCGCTCAGTACCGGGGCGACCCAGCGCAATCGTGCGGTGAACCTCAACGCAACCCCCTCGGGCCGAGGAACTGCTCGGCCAGCGCGCCGAGCCAGTCGACGAACAGTGCGAGGGCGACCGCGAGCACCGCGCCGAGGGTCAAGGTGACGGTGTCGCGCAGTTTGTAGCCGGTGTCGATGAGGATGCCGAGTCCACCCGCGCTCACCATGAACGAGAGGGTGGCGGTGCCGACGGCCAGCACCAGCGAGGTGCGCAAGCCCGCCAGGATATAGGGCACCGCGAGGGGAAACTCGATGCGGCGCAAGACGAGTCCCGCCGACATGCCCTGCCCCCGGCCCGCGTCGATCAGGGTCGGGTCGACCTGCTGGTAGCCCAGGATCGTATTGCGCAGCACGGGCAGCAGCGAACAGAACGCGATCGGCGCAACACCCACCCAGAACCCGGTGGTGCGAGTGACCAAGTAGCACAGCACGATCAGGCCGATCGCCGGCGCCGACGCCCCGATATTGGCGATGCCGACGAAAAACGGTGCGAGACGGCGGAATCGGGCCCGGGTGAGCAAGGTCCCGAGCGGCACGGCCAGCGCGACGACGATGAGCACCACCGCCGCCGTGATCAGGATGTGCTGCCAGGTCACCTCGGCGATATTGCCCACGGTGATGGTGGCCTGCTGGGTGACGGTGAGATCGCGCCGGAACGCCCACACCAGCACGCCGACGGTGAGGATCACCACGATCACCGGTTGGGCGAGCAGTCGGAGGTATTCGGCGCGGCGCTGGGTTGCGGGAGCGGCGGTCGCGGCGGGGACGTCGACGATCGAATGCGCGGCCGTCATGCCGGTGCCGTTTCGGTCGCGGCCAGGTGGCCGATCAGGGTGTCGACGGTGACTGTTCCGGCGTAGGTGCCGGTGTTGTCGACGACGACCGCGGAGGCGGTGCGTTCGGTGAGCAGCGCCGCGAGGGCGTCCTGGAGGGTGGCGTCGGCGGGGAGGGTGGTGCCGATCGGGGTGCCGAGGTCGCGCAGTGAATCCGCGTGGGCGAGTTCGTCTGTCGAGACCCGTCGGAGCGGGCGGCGCTGCGGGTCGAGGACGATGCCCCAGGTGCGGTCCGCATCGCGCAGGGCGGTGGTCAGTGTTGCCGGGGCGGCGTCCTCGGCGACGGTGACGCCCTGGTCGAGGTCCATGTCGGCGAGGACTGCCAGTCCGAGGCGGTCGATGGTGGCGGTGGCGCCGACGAAGCCGGCGACCGTCTTGTCGGCGGGGGCCGCCAGGATCGCGGCGGGGGTGTCGTACTGCAGGATGCGGGAGCGGTTGCCGAGGACGGCGATGCGGTCACCCAGCTTCACCGCCTCACCGAAATCGTGGGTGACGAACACGATGGTCTTGCCCAGTTCGCTTTGCAGACGGAGCAATTCGTCCTGCAGCAGGGCACGGGTGATCGGGTCGACGGCGCCGAACGGCTCGTCCATCAGCAGGACCGGCGGGTCGGCCGCCAGCGCCCTCGCCACCCCGACGCGCTGCTGCTGGCCGCCGGAGAGCTGGCGGGGGTAGCGGTTGCGGTAGGTGTCGGGGTCGAGGCCGACGAGGGTGAGCATCTCGTCGGTGCGTTCGGAGATGCGGCGGCGGTCCCAGCCGAGCAGGCCGGGGACGGTGGCGATGTTCTTGGCGACGGTCATGTGCGGGAACAGTCCGGCCTGCTGGATCGAATAGCCGATGCCGCGCCGCAATTCGTCGGCGTCCATCGCACCGGCATCACGGCCGCCGATGGTGACGGTGCCGGAGGTGGGTTCGATCAGGCGGTTGATCATCCGCATGGTGGTGGTCTTGCCGCAGCCGGACGGGCCGACCAGCACCACGATCTCCCCGGCCGGAATGGTCATGGAGACCTCTTCGACTGCGGGTTCTGGCTGTTCGGGATAGCGCTTGGTGACCCGGTCGAGGACGATCTCCTCCCCGGAGACCGCGGACGCCGTTGTCGCCTTGGTGGTTTCGATGTCAGTCACGAATTCCCCTCGGAATAGTGAGCCGTCCGAGCAGAACAAGGACGCCGTCGAGTGCGAGCGCCAGCACGACGATGAGAACGGTGGCGGTGAGCGCCTGCGGGATCGCGTTCGGGCTGCCGAGGCGCCCGAGCCCAGAGATGATCAGGTTGCCCAGACCGGGGCCCTTCGCATACGCCGCCAGTGCCAGGATGCCCATGATCATCTGGGTGCTGACCCGCATGCCGGTGAGAATGGACGGCCACGCCAAGGGCAGTTCGATCTTGGTCAGCAGCCGCAACCGGTTCATCCCGACACCGCGCGCGGCATCGGTCACCGCCGGATCCACCGACGACAACCCGAGCACGGTATTACGCAGGATCGGCAGCAGCGCGTACAGCACCAGCGCGACGATCGTCGGCGCGACACCCAGCCCGAGGAACGGAATCAGCAGTCCGAGCAGCGCGAACGACGGCACGGTGAGAATCGCCCCCGCCGTAGCGGTAGCAGCGGCGGACCCGAGCGGACTCCGATACACCAGTACCCCGAGCGCCACCGCGATCACCGTCGCGACCACCAGCGACTGCACCACCGCCGACACATGCAGATAAGAATCGACCAGCAGCTGTTCTCGCCGGTTCACCACAAACGACCACAACGCGTCCAGGATGCCCTCCCCCGTCGTTCGGCAGCCACATCGGCTCTGTCCGCAAGGGTGCCCACTCCGACAACGGGTGAAACGCCCTTCCCCACACCCGCACCATCACCACGGCCCGCGAATCCATCTGCGCGAAAGCACATTTCACTGGTGCCGAAGTCATCCTACGCGCTGGGCCAACCCCCGCGCGGCACTTCGGAACTCACCACCCGCTCCCCTGGTGCGAGCTCATCCGGCAGCGATCACCGCGTCGCCGCCGCTCCCCTCGAACGGATCCATCGGCGCGTACTGACGCCATACCCCGCCCCGGACCATCCACACCTGAAAGCAGATGTCGTCCTGGTCCATGAGGAACAGCTGGACCGTATCGGGCTCCAGCCAAGCGAATTCGGCCACCTTGGCCAAGAGTGCCGGAATATCCGCGTGGTTCAAGGCGCCCGCCCACACCGTGCACTCGGGCATCTTCCGTCCGCCCCACCGCGCTTCGTCGCTGGTGAGGTCACGGAGATAGCCACATCCCCGCAATGTCGATCCGTGCGGGCCGCCATGCGACCGCAACCAGTCACTGAGCTCGACAACCAGCGGCTCGTCCTCGAACGAGACAGACAGCATCATGTTCGTCACCCAGCTCATCGATCAGCCTCGGCCAGTTCGGCTTTCACCACAGCGAAGGCAATGGCCGGGCTGTAACCGCGACGGGCGAGCATATCGACCAGGCGGCGGGTGAGCTTGACGCGGTCCAGATCGGTGGGCATGGCGCGGAGTTTACGGCGAACCAGGTCGACAGCGGCTTGTTCGTCGCCGGGCGTCGGTCTGCGTGACAGGTAGCCAGGAGCAGGTTCCGGTTCTGCTGAGTCGCTGGAGCTTTCACCGGCGATCTCTGATCGGTCCGCGTCCCCGACGTCGCGCTCCGAACCCTTGACGCGGGCCGCCCGCGTCGCGGACGACGTGCGTTCGAACCCGGCGTCGTCCAGTTCGGCGGTGACGACGGCGAAGGCGGTGGATTGGTCGTAGCCGCGGCGGGCGAGCATGCCGACGAGGCGGCGGACTGCTTTGTCGCGGTCCAGGGCGGCGGGCAGGGTGCGGAGTTTGCGGCGCACGAGGTCGGCGGCGCGGGTGTGTTCGGCGTCGTCGGTGATCATCGACAGTGCCTGTTCGGCATCACCGGGGGCGACGCCCTTTTCACGCAACTCACGTTGAAGTGCCTTCTTGCCACGGCCGGAGTAGGTGTGGCGTTCGTGTACCCACTGTTCGGCGAAGGAGGCGTCGTTGATCAGGCCCACTTCGGTGAATCGTTCGAGCGCGGCCTCGATCACCTCGAGGCGGAACCCCTTCTCGCCGAGGCGCTTGGCCAGTTCGGCACGGCTGCGCGCACGCACCGAGAGCAGGCGTAGGCACGCGTCCTTGGCCTGTTCCAGGGTCGCATCGGGACGGTCGCCCGGGGCGAGCCGGCGTGTGCCGGCCCGCCTGTCGGGCTCTCCCGGCTGGGATCCGGCCGCCACCGGATCCGCCTGCCGTCCGTCGTCACCACCGACGACGGTCGACAGGGAGACTTCGTCGCGCCGCGCGGACTTGCGTTCGCGTCGGGCGCCGCGGGGTCGTCGCCGACCCGCACTCCCCCACTCTTCATGATCATCACCAACTCGCGCAGCGAAATGCGATGGTTTGTCACTATCGGCGAATCCGGTCGGGTGCGCGCGCTGCGGATCGCCCGCACCCGACCGAATCCCCTCCGCGTCCTGGCCTGCTCGTTTGTCGCGAGCCGACCGGACGAGTCCATCGGCCGTACCCCGGCCGCGCCGCACCACGGGCGCGGTCAACGGTTCCGGTTCGACCTCGATCCCGAGGCGAGCCAGTTGCCTGCGCATCTGTTCGACCGGGTCGGCCGAATCGTGGTGGCCGCCGGGGTTCGGCGTGGTCATCGGCTCAGAAGTCGGCGGGTGCGTCGGCCTCGGCGGTGAGTACGGCGCCGATGCCCAGCTTCTCCTTGATCTTCTTCTCGATCTCGTTGCACACGTCGGTGTTCTCCAGCAGGAACTTGCGGGCGTTCTCCTTGCCCTGGCCCAGCTGGTCGCCCTCGTAGGTGTACCAGGAGCCCGACTTGCGGACGAAACCGTGCTCGACACCCATGTCGATGAGCGAGCCCTCCCTGGAGATGCCGTGACCGTAGAGGATGTCGAACTCGGCCTGCTTGAACGGCGGGGCGACCTTGTTCTTGACGACCTTCACGCGGGTGCGGTTGCCGACCGCGTCGCTGCCGTCCTTGAGGGTTTCGATGCGGCGCACATCGAGGCGCACGGAGGCGTAGAACTTCAGCGCCTTACCACCGGTGGTGGTCTCGGGCGAGCCGAACATGACGCCGATCTTCTCGCGCAGCTGGTTGATGAAGATGGCGGTGGTGTTGGAGTTGCTGAGCGCACCGGTCATCTTGCGCAGCGCCTGGCTCATGAGGCGGGCCTGCAGGCCGACGTGGCTGTCGCCCATCTCGCCTTCGATTTCCGCGCGCGGCACCAGGGCGGCGACGGAGTCGATGACGAGGATGTCGATGGCGCCGGAGCGCACCAGCATGTCGGCGATCTCCAGTGCCTGCTCACCGGTGTCGGGCTGGGAGACCAGCAGCGCGTCGGTGTCGACGCCCAGCTTGCGGGCGTAATCGGGGTCGAGGGCGTGCTCGGCGTCGATGAAGGCGGCGACACCGCCCGCGGCCTGGGCATTGGCGACGGCGTGCAGCGCGACGGTGGTCTTACCCGAGGATTCCGGGCCGTAGATCTCCACGACGCGACCGCGCGGCAACCCGCCGATTCCCAGCGCGACGTCGAGTGCGATGGACCCGGTGGGGATGACGGCGATCGGCTGACGGGTCTCTTCGCCAAGGCGCATGACCGCGCCCTTGCCGAAGCTCTTCTCCACCTGCGCCAGTGCCAGTTCCAGCGCTTTGTCGCGATCGTAGGCCTGCGGTGCCATGATGTGTGCCCCTTCTCGAGGTGAGTGTCTCTCTGGTTGGCGCCCACAGTAGAGGCCGGCACCGACAAGTTCTGGCGCCCAGGTTAGTCGAACACCCATTCGAGTCAAGCGACGCGCCCACCGACACGCGAACCGCCCGCTCAGACCGGCAATCCGGCAGCGAAGCGGCGCGTCAGTGTTGCGGCAGCACCGAGTCGTCGCCCTCGGCACGCGGCCCGAAGATCCGCCGTTGCGACTCGTCGATGCGCACATCGTTGATGCTGGCTTCGCGCCGCGCCATCCGACCGTCCGCCGCGAACTCCCACTGCTCGTTGCCGTAGCTGCGCCACCACTGCCCCGACTCGTCGTGCCATTCGTACTGGAAGCGCACGGCGATGCGGTTGTCGTGGAAGGCCCACAGGTCCTTGCGCAGCGCGTAGCCGTTCTCGGCCGACCACTTGCGGGTCAGGAACTCGACGATCGCGGCGTGACCGGTGAAGAACTCGTCGCGGTTACGCCAGACCGAATCCTCGGTGTACGCGGCGGCGACCCGCTCGGGATCCCTGGTGTTCCAGGCGTTTTCGGCGGCCAGGACTTTCGCGCGCGCGGAGTCGAGGCCGAAGGGTGGCAGCGGAGGTCGCATGGGACAAGCCTTTCGAGTCGGATCAGGGGTTGTTCGGGGAGAGTTCGGGTGGTCCCCAGCGCACCGCGAGCGCGCCGGGGCGTTCGATCACTTCTTCGACGGTGAAGTCGACGGCACACTGCGCACCTGCGGTGAACACGGCTGTATCCCAGACCAATTCGGCACGGCCGGTGATCTGAAGGAGTGCGCCGGTCGACCAGTCGGCGACGAGTAACCCGCAGCGCGGTTGCACCACGAGATTGCCCAGCGTCATGAACATCGAATTGCCGCGATAGTCCGGCCAGCGCAGATGCGTCGGCGAAAGTACTTGCAGGAAGCCGGGATTGCCGCCGCGATGGGAGGCGTCGGCGTGCCCGTCCACGTCGGAGGTGGCGATGAAGAAGGTGTCGGCGGCGGCGATCATCTCGACCGCCGAGGCGCTGAGTGCCGCACCGCGGCGCACCGGGCCGGGGGAACCAGGCGTAGACACCTCACGAATCTGCCTGCGCGAGATGTACTTCGGGCAGTTCGCGTAGACCTGTTCGGCGGTGATGCGCAGCCCGCCGTCGCGCATCGCCGAGGTGCCGTTGACGCGCATCCGACGGCGGCGTTGCGGTTGCAGGGCGATCAGCCCGACTTCCACGTCGCCCGTCAGCGCCACGGCCAGCGGATCGGCGTCATCGGGCCGTGTGTCGATGTCGACGGTCATGGCATCGACCGCATGCACGAACCCGGCGGGACCGGTGAGCGGACCGGCCCACAGCCGCCCCGCCGGATCGGCGGCACCGAGCACCACCATCGACTGCTCGGCCAGGAAGGACGCGGCGACCGCCGGGATCTCGGCACGGATCGACCGGCCGACGCGAGCAGCCACCTCGGCCTGCCCCATGCGTTGCTGTACTGCCTGTTCTCCGGAGTGGAACATCCTCGCGCCTTCCTGGTCGATCACGGGAATCAGCTGGGATCAGAAGAATCCGCAGGTCGGGGCAGGTCCGGCCGGGGCAGGTGCGGGGTCGGCGCCGAGCGGGGCGAAGACCTCGAGCCGGATGCCGTCGGGGTCGGCGAAGAAGATGCCGCCCGACGACGCGCCCTCACCGTGGGCGACGACACCGTCGTGGAAGAACTCGGCGTCGAGCGCACGCAACGCCGATTCGACGACGCGCACCGTCTCGACATCGTCGACCTGGAACGACAGGTGGTGCAGACCCGGTGTGCTGGTGGAGAATTCGCCGCTGCTCTGCTGCCACAGCGTGAGCACCAGCGCACCCTCACGACCGAGGAAGGCCCAGCGGCGGTCACCGTCGGCGCCGGTGCCGAGCTGTTCGAAGCCCAGGCCTCGGCGATAGAAGTCGACGGAGCGGTCGAGGTCGGCGACATTGAGTCCGATGTGACCGGTGGTGAGCACGGGTGCGGCGACGGTGGTCATGGGTTCCTCCCGGAATGTTTAACTGTCTATCGGTTGTTGAACAGTTAGAACATAGAATGAGCGCACCACCCTCGTCAACCCTTGAAATACTTTTAGACAGTTAGGAGGATCGTGTTGGTAACCTCGGGCATGCGCGATCCCCGTCCGCACACCGGCGAACCCCCCGCTCTCGACCTGCTCAACACCCGGTGGGCCGGCGCCGAACCCGGTGATCTGCTCGCCGATCTCGACGGGTTGCGCACGTGGCTGGAACTCCTCGGGCTCGCCGAGCGCGTACCCGTCGACGAGCACTCCCTCACCGCGCTGCACACCGCGCGCGATGCCGTGCACGACGCCGTCACCCGCGCCGATCACCGCGCCCTGAATCAGGTACTCGACCACGGCCGCATCCGCCGCGAACTCACCGACGAAGGCCCACGCGACATCCCCGAGGTCGACGACCCGGCGTGGTTACCCGGTTGGCTCGCCGCCGACAATCTGCTGCATCTGATCGCGCAGGCACCCCAGCGGATCCGCCAGTGCGCGCACCCCGACTGCGTACTGTTCTTCTACGACACGTCCAAGAACGGCACCCGCCGCTGGCATTCGATGGCGACGTGCGGCAATCGCACCAAGGCCGCGCGGCACTACGCCAAGATCACCTGAGCGCGTGCGTCAGAACAATTCGTCGAGCAGCCGGTAGTAGTCGAGCTTCGTGCGATCGGGTTCGGTCAGGCCGTAGGCGGTGTAGAAGGCCTCGACCGCCTCGGTGCCGAAGTCTTCGGCCAGATCGCGTTCGGCCAGCGCCAGGTCGCGATAGCGGTCGCCGCGGCCCAGTGCCGCGACATCGATGAGCAGGCCACCGGTGAGCACATTGCCGGGCGTGAAATCCCCGTGCGTGACGACCAGGTCTTCGTCGGCCGGACGCTGCTCCCGCAGTCGCGCGAGCACTGCGGCGGGTGAGAGATCGCGGTGGTCGTCGTCGAAATCGCCTGTGTCGACGAAACCTTCGACCACATTGCGGTACGCCCTGGCCAGGGTCACGTCGAGGCAGGCGTCGAAGGGGCAATCCGCCACCGGGAGGTCGTGCAGCGCGCGCAGGGCCAGGCCCATCCGCGTGCCGGCCTCGACCGGGTCCTCGTGACCGGCCAGCGAGCTGCCCGCATCGGCGAGAACGAGGACGTCCTCGTCGAACGCGGCCACCGCGGGCACGGCGATCGCGTTGTCGCGCAACCACATCAGTCGCGCGTGCTCGGCCACCGCGCGCGGCCCACGCTTGATCCAGAACCCGCCCGACCGCACCAGGTTCCCCTCGCGGCCCTCGTGATCGTCGGACCACGCGGGCACCGGTCCGAGCAGCCGCTCGATCACCGGCGGCAGCGGCAGGGCCAGCTCGTCGAGGTGGTCCAGCGCCGCGCGGGTGGATTCGATGAGTTCGGGTTCGCCGTCGGCCACCCGCAGTCGCATCGCCTCGATGAGCAGTTGGCGCGCCTCGGCCGGGCGGTGCTGTTCGGCGAGGGATTTGCCCAGGTGGTGGGCGGCGAAGGAGACGAGGTCGGGGTCGAGCGCGTGGCTGGCTTCCAGGGCCCGGCGGTAGAGGATCTCGGCGCGCGCCGGTTCGCCCTGATATCGGTAGACATCGGCCAGGTTGATCCAGACGGTGATCCGGCGACGCTCGGTATCGGCCAGTTCCAGGGCCTGATCGAGGCGATCCAGGGCCTCGTCGTGACGGCCGAGCAACATCAACGCGATGCCGAGCCTGCGAAATCCGGGGAAATCGTGCGGGTCGGCCAGCGCCACCCGCACCGCGAGGGTCTCGGGATCGACCGGGACCATCCGCAACCGCTCGTCGAACCGATACGGTCGCAACTCTGCGGGTTGGAGCTCCGGGTTCTGCGCTGTCACGGCCATGGCCTGGTCACCACCGATTCGGGGGTACGTCGAAGTCGGCACACAATGCCCGCCACACATCACGCGGGTCGACGCCGTTATCGATCGCCACCGCCCCCGTGCGCCCCAGCTGGGGTATCACGTGATCGGTCAGCATGGCGTCGGCGCGCGCCACGCCGAACTCGGTGTGCATCAGCTCCTGGAATTCGGTCAATCGCACGTTGCCCAAGATACTCGCGCTGAGTGACACCCGACAGTTCCCCGCTCAGTCCCACCTCCACCGCACCCGACAACGCCCAGGATTGTCGGAGTGCCCGGGATGATGTGCGATTGGTCGACCACCGCAATGCCCACCGGCAGGCCCGCCGTGACGGACCGCCGCTCGGCGGCGTCGCGACAAACCGGGTCCACGTCCTCGACGTCATCGAGTCCAGCAAAGCCGGCCTGCCCGGTGTCCACAGGCGACCCAGTACCCCACCAGGCAACGCACCGCGCGAACCGGGTGCGGGCGACTACCGCTTCGCCGCGTCGTGACAGATCTGGACCGGGTCTTCGACGTCTGCCAGACCGGCGGCGGCGTGGCGAGCGGCTTCGGCGTAGGTGGGGTCGTCGAGGACCTGCCGGACTGCGGCGCCGACCGCCTCGGGGGTGAGCGGACGCACCAGCACCGAACTACCTTGTCGCACTGCACGATTGGCGAGTTCCCACTGGTCGCCGCCGCCAGGGACGGTGACCACGGGCACGCCTGCCGACAGGGATTTGGCGAGCAGGCCGTGTCCACCACCGCCGACGACGACCGCGGCGTGGGTGAGGAGTTCGTCCTGGCGGCCGAGGCCCGCGGTGGCCCACTCCGGCAGGTCCACGGGTGGGGTGTCCAGGGTCGAAATGGCCGCGCGCACACCGAGTCCGGCCAAACCGGACAAGACCACGTCGACCATGTCGGCGACGCCGGTGTGCGCGGTCGACGGCGCCACCATCACCAGCGGGGCGTCGCCGGGCGGCAATGGCAGGACGGCGTCGGTGGGTTCCCACAGCAGCGGGCCGACGACGTGGGTGTCGGCGGGCCAGTCGGGGCGGTCCATTTCGAGCGCGGGCAGGGTGGCGACCAGGCGTGCGGTGGGGCCGGGGTCCTCGGCGGGCAGGCCGATGGTTTCGCGAGCCGCGGAGCGCTGCCGGTGGCCGGTGCGGACCGCGCGCGCGGTCATCGTGCGCAGGACCCCGTCACGCATGCGACCACGCACGCCCTCCCCCGGCGCCAGGCCACTGCCGATCGGCGGCAACGCTTTCGAGGGCAGGTAGAGCGGGTGCGGTGACAGTTCCACCCACGGCAGTCCCAGCCGTTCGGCCGCCATGCCGCCGCCCGCGGTGAGGACGTCCGAGACGATCAGGTCCGGCAGCATCGCGCTGAGTTCGGGCAGGTTCTCGGTGGCGATGTGGGCGGCGCGCTCGTGGATCCGGGCGCCCGCGTCGGTGTCGTCGTCGGTGGGGCGCGGCGCGAGTCCCCTGAGCTTGCGCACGCTGATGCCCGCGGCTCGGGCCTGGTCGAGCCATCTCGGCCCGGTGAACAACACGGGCTCGTCCCCCGCTGCCAGCAATCGCAGACACAACGCGATCGCGGGAAACGCGTGCCCTGGGTCGGGGCCGGCCACCACAGCTATTCGCATCCGCCCAGCCTGCCATATCCCCAGGCCGCGCCCACCTCGGACAACCGAACAGCGGTTTCCGCGCTATCTCGAGCGCCGCACCACAGCGTCGAGCGAAGCCGGAAGGAGCGATCATATGCTCGTGGAAGCCTCACGGATCACTCCGATCGACTCCGTCGACGCCCTGTTCGCACTCCTCGACCAGTGCGCCGACGCCTGGGACACCCCGGACCGCAGCGGCGACCCGGTCGACATCCTCGATCACGACCGCCAATGCGCCGAGCTACTCCGCCGCGACTTCCCCGACGACGAAGAACTTCAGGTCGCGGGCCTACTGCACGACATCGGCCACGTCCTGGTCCCCGGCGACGACGCGGGCCACGGCACACACGGCGCCGCAGCCGTGCGCGGATTACTCGGCGCCCGAGTGGCCCGCCTGGTGGGACTGCACGTCACCGCGAAACGTTTTCTGGTAGCGACTGATTCGACCCATGCCGCGGCCCTGTCGGCGTCGAGTCAGCGCACGCTCATCGCCCAGGGCGGCCCGATGACACCCGCCGAGGTCGAAACGTTCCGCGCCGACCCCGATTTCAGCGCAGCCCTCGCGCTGCGCAGGGCCGACGACGCAGGCAAAATCATCGGGCTATCCGTTGCGCCACTTCAGGACTGGCGACCTACAGTCACCCGCGTCGCGGCGTCGGCGCGGATCAGCCGGCGAAGGTGAACAGTTCGAAACCGACCGCGTGCGCTGCGGGGAACCCTTCCTTGGGACCCGTTGCGAACGTGACGATGTCGCGCACCTGCTCCTCCACTGGCACCGAACTCAGCACCTGCAGATAACGCCGATGCGCCGACAGTGACGCCCGCGCCTGCTCCAAGTGCGCGCTCACGTCGACAGCGTGGGTGGCAACCGGGCCGACGACGGCCGCCCAGTGCGCCGACCACGGTGGCAGATCAGCGATTTCGGGGAAAATCCATTCGTTGCCCGCGTCGGAGATCGCGTCCATCGCCGATCGCCCGACAGCCCGGTGATCAGCACTGTTGACCACTCCCGGCGCCCAGGTGTCGCCGAAGTTGAACAGCACCACCATTTCCGGGCGATGCCGACGCAACGCGGCGGCCAGTTCCCGGCGCAGGGTGAGGCCTTCCTCGATGCGGCCGTCGGGGTGGTCGAGGAATTCGACGGTGTGTACGCCGACCTCGCGCGCTCCCGAGATCTCCTCGATCTCCCGCAACGGCGCGGCCTGCGCGGGCGGCATCCCGGCGATTCCCGCCTCGCCGCGGGTGACCAGCAGATAGCGAATGTCCTTGCCCTGCCCCGTCCATCGCGCCACCGCCGCCGCGGCGCCGTATTCGATGTCGTCGGGGTGCGCGACGATCACCAGGCCGCGCTGCCAGTCCTCAGGTACCTGTTCCACGCCGCCATGCTATCCACACTCGGCTAGCTGATCGGGGTCTTGTCGCTGCCCGAGACCGCCTTGTAGAGCAGGTACACGCCGGTGCCGATCGCCCCGATCACCAGGATGGGCAGCAGCGCCTCGATCAGCGCGCCGAGAATCCAGAACGCGATCACCGCGACCACCACGATGCCGATGACTTTCAAGACCATGATGACTCCTCGTCTCCTCGCACCGCCGTCCAGCGATCCGACACCTTCGATGCTCCCACTCTCCGCGCAGTAAATCACCAGGTCAGCGCCGATATCCGGGTAGAGATCAGGGTTCACCCTTAGACGGGGTTACCGTGATCGCATGGACTACCTGGCGTTGCTCTGCGCGAAGCTCACCGCGTTCGGCGAACTCATCACCCCCGACACCGATCTCACCGCGCCGGTGCCCTCGTGTGGCGACTGGACCTTCTACGACCTGGTCGATCATGTCGGTCGCGGCAATACCTGGGTGGTCACCGCGGTGACCGAACTGCGCGGCGACGACGAAGGCCTGCCCGCGCCGAAAGATCCCGTGGCCCTGCGCGAGTGGTACGAATCGACCGCGGACGCGCTGGCGACCACCCTGTCGGCCGACGAGAGCCAGGAGGCCTGGACCTTCACCAAGACCATGCCGCGCACCGTCGGCTTCTGGCGTCGCCGCCGCGCCCACGAGACCCTCATGCACCTGTGGGACGGTCAGAACGCCCTCGGCGAGGCCGACCCGTTCGACCCCGATCTCGCCGTCGACGGCATCGACGAGGTGTTCGAACTGTTCGCACCCCGGATGATCCACCGCGGTCTCGCCGTCGAACCGGACGTGGCGCTGCGGGTGCGCGCCACCGACACCGGCAACACCTGGACCTACGGGCCGGGCGAGCCGGTCGCCGAACTCGCGGGCACCACATCGGACCTGCTGTTGACCCTGTGGGCGCGCAAATCCGGCACCGACCCGGAACTCGGCTGGGACGGCGATCGGACCGCAGGCGAGCGCGTGCTGGCCGGGCCGCTCGTTCCGTAGGCAAACGACTGACGGCGAGCCGGACAAGCGTCCATAATCGAGGTCACTGCGTAGGAGGACTTCCATGGAACCCATCGTCACGATCGCGAGCGGCGCCATCCGCGGCCGCACCGAAGCCGGTGTCACCCGCTTTCTCGGGGTGCCGTTCGCGGCGGCGCCGGTCGGGCCGAAACGCTTCCAGCTCCCCGAGCCCGCCCCGGCGTGGGACGGGGTGCGCGAGGCGACCGAGAACGGCGCGACCTGCGCGCAGACGCCCTACCCCGCGCCGATCCACGCCCTGATCGGCAGCGACGGCATCCCCGGCGACGAGTACCTCAACGCGAATGTGTGGACACCCGATCCCGGCGCCGAGGGCCTACCGGTGCTGGTGTGGATTCACGGTGGCGCGTTCGCGCGCGGGTCCAACGCCCGGGCGATCTACGACGGGACCGCGTTCGCGCGCGACGGTGTGGTCATGGTGGGAATCAACTACCGTCTCGGAATCTCCGGTTTCGCCGAGCTGGAGGGCGCGCCGTCCAATCGTGGTCTGCACGACCAGATCTTCGCGTTGCGGTGGGTACGCGAGAACATCGCCCCCTTCGGTGGCGACCCCGACAATGTGACGATCTTCGGCGAGTCCGCGGGCGCGATGAGTGTGGCGTCGTTGATCGCCGCACCGCAGACGGCCGGATTGTTCCGTCGGGCGATCATGCAGAGCGGCAACGGTGCGGTCGCCGCTGATGCCGACGATGCCCGCAAGGTGTCGGCCGAGCTGGCCGCGACACTCGGGATCTCGCCCACCGCAGCGGATTTCGGCAAACTCGGCCCCGACGAGTTGCGTACCGCGCAGAACGCCGTCGCGCTGGCGCTGATGCAGGATCCCGATCCGCAGCGGTGGGGTGCGTCGGTGATCCAGAACGGCGGCGGTCTCATGTGCCTGTTCCCGGTGATCGACAACGACATCGTCGAGGGCCCACCGACCGAGGTCCTGCGCACCCATCCCGACCGCGCGGTTCCCCTGATCGCGGGCACCACCGCCGACGAGTTCCGGTTCTTCACGGTCCCCGCAGGTCTCGCCGCCGCGATCACGGCCGACGCCCTGCCCTTCGTGCTGACCCGCTACGGCATCGATCCCGCTGTGGCGCAGACGTATTCGACGCAGCGCCCCGATGCCACCCCCGCCGAGGTCTTCAACGCGATCATGACCGACCTGAGCTTCCGCGCGGGCACCTTCGACTTCGCCGAAGCCAACGCCACCACCGAACCCACCCACGTCTACGAATTCGCCTGGCCCACAGATCTTCCCGACCTGGGCGCCTGCCACGTGCTGGAAGTCCCCTTTGTGTTCGACGCACTCGCGCACGCCCACTCCATCACCGGCCCGACCCCGCCCCAAGCGCTCGCGGACGAAATCCACGCCGCCTGGGTCGGTTTCGCCACCGACGGCACCACGGGGTGGCCGCAGTTCACCGCGGCGGAGAAGAACGTCCGCATCTTCGATTCCCCCGAATCCACCACGGTCACCGATCCCCGCGCCGACGAGCTGGCCGCACTGCGCCAGTCTTTCACCCGCGCCTGACGAAGTTCGGTCGGCACGCTACTACCGGCGTGCCGACCGTACCCGGCGCGCAGAGAACGTCACCGCGAGAAGGATCAGCGGGTCGAATCTGTTGGGCCGGGGAACAATTCGGCACCGGGATCGACCAGTTCGGTGAGCGCTTGAGCCCAGCCGTCGAGGCGGTCGGCGGCCTCACGCAGGTCCGCGACGATGCCGTTGAACTGATAGGCGACCACGTTGTCCTCGGGAACCGCGAGAATCCGGGCCGCGGCCGCGACGAGCTGTTCGTATTCGACGACGCCGGTTTCCAACCGGGTGAGCACACCGACGACGGTGGTCTTCAGCGCCGCGACAGTGTCGGGATTGGCCCGGCCGACAGTGTCGGCGGCCTGTTCCATGGCCACCACGTCGGCGGCGAGCGCGTGCAGTGCTCCCGCACCGGAGCGGGCCGTTTCCAACAGATCGCGCAGTTCGTCCTCGGGAAGCCGACGCGTACGCCCGATCTGGGCACCGAGGTCGTACAGGGCCCGTTCGGCGCGGATCAGGCGCTGAATGGGCGCCCGCGCGGCCGAACGCAAGCCGGGCGATTTGCGGGCGACGAAGGCCGCCTGCGGCAGGGGCTTGTTGCGCAACTCGAGGTAGCGGCGCGCACTGAGCGCGGTCCCGGTGACGAAGGCGATGGCCCCACCACCGATCACGACAACCGCCCAGGCGGGCGCCGAGATCACCGCAAGGCCGACAGCACCGACCGTGGTGATACCGGAGGCGGTACCGAGCTGAAAACTGCGCCTGCGTGCCCTTCGGCGCCGTCGCAGCTCACGCTCACGCGGGTCGGCCCAACGCCGCACGGCGACGAGCGCCTGCTCACCGACCCCACGCAGGGTCGCGGGCACCGAGCCGGGCTGCGCCATCGTCGCCGGATCCACGATCTCGGCACGTACACGCCGCATTTTCCCGCTCATCGCCTGTCCTTCCCCCGTGTGCCGGTCGAAACCGTTGATGGCGCGGCCACCGGGCGTTGCCGCCGGTCTCCGCGCCGTCGCCGGACCTCTGCTTACTGCTGGGTCGCCTGACCCTTGTTGATGTTCGGCGCAGGCGCGGCTTGCGGCTGCGCCGGGTTGATCGCCGAGTTGGTGTTGCCGGTGGGCAACGCGTCACCGCGCATGGAGGCGCGGATCTGCTCGAGCTTGCTGTGCCCGGCCATCTGGACGCTGGCCTGCTGCACCTCCATCATGCGACCCTGCACCGTGTTCTGCGCCAGCTCGGCCGAACCGAGAGCATTGGCGTAGCGACGTTCGATCTTGTCGCGCACGGCGTCCAGGCTGGGCGTGGAGCCCGGCGCGGACAGGGTGGAGTCCATCTGCTGCAGCGAGGCCGAGACCTGCTCCTGCATCTTGGCCTGCTCGAGCTGGCTGAGCAGCTTGGTGCGCTCGGCGACCTTCTGCTGCAACATCATCGCGTTCTGCTCGACCGCCTTCTTGGCCTGTGCGGCGGCCTGCAGGGACTGATCGTGCAGCACCTTGAGGTCTTCCACCGACTGCTCGGCGGTGACCAGCTGGGCGGCGAACGCCTCGGCGGCGTTGGTGTACTGGATCGCCTTCTCGGTGTCGCCCGCCGCCTGCGCCTGATCGGCCAGCGTGACGGCCTGACGGGCGTTGGCATTGAGCTTCTCGACCTCGTCGAGCTGACGGTTCAGCTTCATCTCCAGCTGACGCTGGTTGCCGATCACCGATGCCGCCTGCTGCGACAGCGCCTGATGCTGACGCTGCGCCTCCTCGATAGCCTGCTGAATCTGGACCTTCGGATCCGCATGCTCTTCGATCTTGGAGTCGAAGAGGGCCATCATGTACTTCCAGGCCTTCACGAACGGATTAGCCATCGATTGATCCCGCCTCCATCTGTGCGTCGCTCGTGCGACTGGTGGTACGCGACCGTCACGCACCAGATACGTGCTCATCCTTCACCATGCGGCACCCGGACCGACAGTGGCCGGACCGATCGACGCCTGATGAGAATCTATCCGTTCTCACCAGCGGTGTGCAGCGTCTCGCGCGCCGGGCGCAGGGTTCGCCGCGTCACATTCCCTTCACCAGTACCAGCATCTCGGCTCGCGGAGCCGGGATGACGATGCGAGTGTCTTCGGCGATACCGATCCGCGCGGCCTGTTCGGCGGCGGCGCTCGCCTCGCCGGCGGCGGGTTCGGCGGGCTCGTCCGTGGCGGGTTCGCGCTCGACGGCGGGGCCGGTCAGCGCGGGTTCGCGCGGCGCGGAGCCGTCGGCGCCCGCCATCAGGGTGCTCACGTCCCACAGCACGCGCGAGAGCGGCACATCGAGCGCCTCGCAGATGCTGGCGAGCAGTTCACTGGAGGCTTCCTTGCGGCCGCGCTCCACTTCCGACAGATAGCCAAGGCTCACGCGCGCCGAGGTCGACACCTCGCGCAGCGTTCGATGCTGGGCGAGACGCGCACGCCGCAGACTGTCCCCGATTGCCTCCCGCAGCAGCGTCATCTCGTTCTCCTCCACCTCGTGTCACCGCCGTAGCGGTGCTCACCTCTTTCTGGCACAACGTCGAGCATGGACCGGTGGTTCCCGAACCGGGCTACTTCACACACTTACACAGCGCAGCAACTCCCGCACCGCACTGTGCACCGCACCGAGTCTGATCGTCCACCGGTCTCCGTGCAGTTTCAACCGGACCACTTCGCTGTGCTGTGGACCGGCCAACCCGAGGTATACCGTGCCGACGGGATGCCCGTCCTGGGAATCGGGTCCGGCGACCCCGGTCAATCCCACGCCCCAGTCCGCGCCGCACTGCCTGCGCGCCCCCACGGCGAGCTGTTCGGCGGTCGAGGCGGCGACCGGTCCGTCGGTGCGGAGCAGCTCGTCGTCGACACAGGCCAGCCTGCTTTTGAGGTCGGTGGCGTAGACGATCACGCCGCCCCGCAGCACCGCGCTCGCGCCAGGAACGCCCGCCACCGTGGCGGCCAGCAGGCCCGCGGTGAGCGATTCGGCGGTGGCCACGGTCTGACCTGCCGCGTTCAGGGCCCTGACCAGTTCGGCCACCGGCGCACCGTCGACCAGCGGGTCGATCACGAGCGCGCCCGTCCACCCGCCAGCCACACCCGCGCCGCCTGCCCCACGTAATCCAGGCCGGTGATCACCGTCAGCGCCACGGCCAGATACATCAGCCACATGCCCGCGGTGGCGAAGGCGCCCGAGAGCGGCAGCACCAGCAGCGCGATCGCGAACGACTGCACCAGCGTCTTGAGCTTGCCGCCGCGTCCGGCCGGGATCACTCCGCGCCGCACGACCACCAGTCGCAGCAGCGTGATGCCGATTTCGCGGCCGCAGATCACCAGGGTGATCCACCACGGCAGATCGCCGAGAACCGAGAGCCCGATCAGCGCGGCTCCGATCAGCGCCTTGTCCGCGATGGGGTCGAGGAGCTTCCCGAAATCGGTGACAAGTCCGTATTTGCGGGCGAGTTGCCCGTCGAAACGATCGGTGATCGCGGCCAGGCCGAACACCGCCGCGGCGATGACCCGCCAGCGCGTGTCGTGGCCGCCTTCGGCGAACAGTGCCAGCACGAACAGCGGCACCAGCACGATGCGCGCGATCGTCAGAATGTTGGCGATATTGAGCAGGGGAACCTGGTTCTCCGAAACCCCGGGTAATGGTGCGGCCGTACTCGACCCACGATCGATCTCTTCGGGTCGCACGCTCATGCCCCGCCCTCTCGGCACTCACCGGCGATGCGCCGAAATCCAACGGTTTCGCGAGTTGTTTGCTCGCACGATTCATGCCGCGCGGTCCGGTCGCGGGGCCCGGCGCGATGCGAAGAGCGGACGGACAGGATGTGCGGCACACGTTCAGACTATCGGTAACCCGGCCGACTACTGTGCACCCATGACCTCACGGGGACCCTTGAGCGGTCCGACCAGCGACGCGCATACTGTCGCGCCCCCTGTGGCGCCTGCAACCGGTGTGGTCGTGCGACGAGCGCGAACCTCCGATGTCCCCGAGATCAAGCGCCTGGTCGACGAGTACGCGGGCCGCATCCTGCTGGAGAAGAACCTGGTCACGCTGTACGAATCGGTCCAGGAATTCTGGGTTGCCGAGCTCGACGGGCAGGTCGTGGGCTGCGGCGCGTTGCACGTGCTGTGGGCCGATCTGGGCGAAGTACGCACTGTCGCAGTCGATCCCGTCGTGAAGGGTCGCGGAGTCGGCGGCGCGGTGGTCGAGCACCTGGTGACCGTCGCCCGCGAGCTGCAGTTGCAACGTGTGTTCGTGCTCACGTTCGAGGTGGACTTCTTCGGCAGGCACGGGTTCGTCGAGATCGACGGCACCCCCGTCACCGCCGAGGTGTACGCGGAGATGTGCCGCTCCTACGACACCGGTGTCGCCGAATTCCTCGACCTCAGCTTCGTCAAACCCAACACCCTCGGCAACACCCGCATGCTGCTCACCCTGTAGAAAATCCCTCGTCAGAAAGTGATCGACTGTGCCGATCTTCGCTGTCCACTACACCTATACGGATGCCACCGCGGCCGACCGCGCGACCAACCGCCCCGAGCATCGCGGCTGGTTGAACGCCCTCGTCGACGCGGGCACCGTGCTCAGTAGCGGCCCGTACCCGGACGGTTCGGGTGCGCTGCTGCTGTTCCGCTACGAGGACGCGTCGTCGCTGACCGAGCTGCTGAGCAACGACCCGTTCGCGAAGCTGGGTCTGATCGAGGCCGTGCGCGTGGTCGAGTGGCTGCCGGTGATGGGCGCCTTCGCCGAATAGCCGACCCCGGGCACAGCACTGCCCGCAACCTCTGTGGTTGCGGGCAGTGTCGTGTCTGTCAGGCCTTGTCGGTGTGTCTGGTGCGCAGCAGGCTCGCCACCGTCGCGATGACCAGAATGCCGATGATCACGCTCAGCGAGAGCGCCGTGGAGATCTCCGGGACGTTCACGTGCTCACCGCCGTTGATGAACGACAGCGTGTTCTCGTGCAGCGCGTGCAGCACCAGCTTGACGCCGATGAACGCCAGAATCGCGGACAACCCGTAGGACAGGTACACCAGGCGATCGAGCAGCCCACCGATGAGGAAGTACAGCTGACGCAGACCCATCAGCGCGAAGGCGTTGGCGGTGAACACCAGGTACGGCTGCTCGGTGAGGCCGTAGATCGCCGGAATCGAGTCCAGCGCGAACAGCAGGTCGGCGAAACCGATGGCCAACAGCGCGAGCAACAGCGGGGTCACCACACGTTTGCCGTTGATCTTGGTGATCAGCTTGTCGCCGTCGTACTCGTCGGTGGTGGGCAGCACGCGTTTGGCCAGCGAGACGATGAAGCTGTCACGCTTCTGCTCGTGCTCGGCCTCGTGCCCGCTCTCGCGCAGCAGGTTGATCGCGGTGTAGATCAGGAACGCGCCGAACAGGTAGAACACCCAGCTGTAGGCGCTGATCGCGGCCGCGCCGATCGCGATGAACACACCGCGCATCACCAGCGCGAGCACGATGCCGATCAGCAGCACCTTCTGCTGGTAGATCCGTGGCACGGCGAAGGTGCTCATGATGATGAGGAAGATGAACAGGTTGTCGACCGAGAGCGCTTTCTCGGTGACGAAACCCGCGTAGTACTCCCCCGCGAAGGTCCCGCCCCATTTCCAGGCGACGAACAGGCCGAACAGCAGCGCCAGGCTGATGTAGACGGCCGACCAGATGCCCGATTCCTTGAAGGTGGGCTCGTGCGGGGTGCGCACGTGGGCGAAGAAGTCGAAGACGAACAGGCCGAGGATCACCAGTCCGGTGATCACCCACTCGAGCGTGGTCACCTGCATATGGTGGTCCGATCGATGAAGTTCATGTCGTCCATCATGCCCGAATTGTCCGTTTCAGTCGGCTTTGCGGAACGCTTGCCCGCCATGATTTCACACACATCGGCGACCAACGTACCCGCCGCGCGCACGGAAAAGCACTGTCGCCCGGTTCATCACCGCTGCTACCGTCACCGCATACCCCGACTACCGCCCCGAGAGGAGCGAGCCGTGTACGAATCCACCGCGCAGATCCAGCGCCCCACCGCGATGCACCGGCTCAGCCCCGGTGCCATGAAGTCGGCTACCCGCCTCGCGCGCGCCTGCTTCACCGCCTGACAGGCGATTCCCGCCCGACCAGGGCCGTTCCCGACCACGAGCCGTGCCAGGTCCCTCCTCGTTCGTCGCCGCCTGCTTCCGGCACGGTCAGAGCAAACCGGGAACGGCGTTACTCGTCCTCGGACGCACCGGGATCGCCGCCACGGATCGACCACAGCAACCCGTCCAATTCGTCCGGCTTGATGAGCACGTCCCGCGCCTTGGAGCCCTCGCTGGGCCCGACCACACCGCGCGTCTCCATCAGGTCCATCAACCGGCCCGCCTTGGCGAAGCCGACCCGCAGCTTGCGCTGCAGCATCGAGGTCGAACCGAACTGCGAGGTGACCACCAGCTCCACCGCTTGCAGCAGCACGTCCATGTCGTCGCCGATATCGGGGTCGACATCCTTGACCTCACCGGCCTTGGCGGCGGTGACGCCCTCCTGGTACTCGGGTTCTGCCTGGGTCTTGCTGAACTCGACGACCGCCTGGATCTCCTCGTCGGAGATGAACGCACCCTGCAGGCGGGTCGGTTTGCCCTGGCCCATCGGCAGGAACAACCCGTCGCCCATGCCGATCAGCTTCTCCGCGCCCGGCTGATCCAGGATGACCCGGGAGTCGGTGAGCGAGGAGGTAGCGAAGGCGAGCCGCGAGGGCACATTGGTCTTGATCAGGCCGGTCACCACGTCCACCGAGGGGCGCTGGGTGGCCAGCACCAGGTGGATACCGGCGGCGCGGGCCTTCTGGGTGATGCGCACGATCGCGTCCTCGACGTCGCGCGGCGCGGTCATCATCAGGTCTGCGAGCTCGTCGACGATGGCCAGGATGTACGGATACGGCCGGTAGACCCGTTCACTACCCAGCGGGGCGGTGATCTTGCCCGAGCGGACGTTCTTGTTGAAATCGTCGATGTGGCGGACCTTGTTGGCCTGCATGTCCTGGTAGCGCTGTTCCATCTCCTCGACCAGCCAGGCCAGCGCGGCGGCGGCCTTCTTGGGCTGGGTGATGATGGGCGTGATCAGGTGCGGAATGCCCTCGTAGGGGGTGAGCTCTACCATCTTCGGGTCGATCAGGATCATCCTGACCTCTTCGGGGGTGGCCCGGTGCAGCAGCGAGATCAGCATCGAGTTCACGAAACTCGACTTACCCGAACCGGTGGAACCGGCCACGAGCAGGTGCGGCATCTTGGCCAGGTTCGCCGAGACGAACTCGCCCTCGATGTTCTTGCCGAGGCCGATCACCAGGGGATGGTGGTCGTTGCGGGTGTGCGGCGACTTGAGGACGTCGGCCAGGCGCACCAATTCGCGGTCGGCATTGGGCACTTCGATGCCAACGGCCGATTTACCGGGGATGGGCGCGAGCAGGCGCACATTCTCGGTGGCGACGGCGTAGGCGAGGTTGCGGGCCAGCGCGGTGATCTTCTCGACCTTGACGCCGGGGCCCAGTTCCACCTCGTACCGGGTGACCGTCGGGCCGCGCACGAACCCGGTCACGGCGGCATCGATCTTGAACTGCACCAGCACCTCGGTGATCGCCTCGATCATCGATTCGTTGGCCGCCGAACGCTTCTTCGGCGGGTCACCGTCGAGCAGCAGGGTCAGCGGGGGCAGCGTGTAGTCGCCGTCGACGACGCGGTCGGTGACGAACTCCGGTTCCGGCGGGGGCGGCGGGGTCTGGTCGACCGGCGTGACCGCGGGCCGTTTGCGCGCCGGTTTCGGCGCGGGTGCTGCCGGTTTCGGCGCGACCGCTCCGGGTTCCTCGATCGGTTTGGCATCGCGCAGCGGCGGTTCGCCTGCCGCCTCGGATCCGCCGAACTCGTCGGGCGCGAAAAGGCCCTCGGGGTCGCGGCTGCCGCGACGGGTTCGGTTGCGGTGCACCGGGAATCCGTCGGCGTCATAGTTGGCCGGGTCGTAAGGGTCTGCGTCGTCGGCATATTCGCCGAGACCGAAGTATTCGCGAAGCCGGGTCGGCACCTCGCGCACGGTGGTGCCGGTGAGCAGCAACACACCGAACATCATGGCCAGCAACAGAATCGGCAACGCCAGCCACGGCGTGAGCCCCTGCCCGAGCGGTCCACCGATCGCGTAGCCCAGCGCGCCCGCCGCCGTGGCACGACCGTCCGCGTCGGTCGGGGAACCGGCCGCAAGATGCCACACCCCGAGCGCGGGAAGCACGACGAGCAGGCTGCCGAGAACCAGCCGTGGCCGGACCTCCGGGTGCGGTTCGGTGCGCATCAGCACCACCGCGAGCCCGACAAGCAGAATCGGTGCCAGTACGGCCGCGGAACCGGCGATCGCCCGCACGACGTCTTCGAGGAACCGGCCGACCGGCCCGCCCGCCGAAAGCCACATCGCGGCGGCGATGATCACGCTCAACGCGATGAGCGCCAACCCGATTCCGTCGCGACGGTGCCCGTGGTCGAGTTCGCCCGCCCGGCTCAGCGTGCGGGTGGTGGCGCCGACACCGCGTGCCAACATCGTCCAACTGCTGCCGATACCGCGTCCGATGACTGCCAGTGGTGCGGTGTTGGACGTGCGTTTGACCGGCCTGCGAGCGGGTGTGGTGCGCCCACGCGGAGCCGGCGTCGCGCGCGGTGTCGCCGAACGAGACCGCGCCGCAGGCGTGCGCCCCCTGGTCGATCCCGCCCGCGCACGAGAGGTCGTGGTGCTGCGGGACTTACCTGCCATGACCTCAGGCTAGCCGCTCGAGCACCTCCGAGACCATCCGCAACACTGGTCCCACCCCGCTCGCCGCGCCGATCCGAGGTGGATGCGCAGGTCGCAGCGCCCCGGTCAGCGCGGGGAAAACTCGCCGGGAACCGCGTTTCACGGGCCCGAACTTACGGAATCCTTGCCGTTTTCCTCTGTTTCGGCGCCGATGGCCCCGCCACGGCTGGCGCTGGGACCGCACCGCTCGGTACTTTGACAGCGCTCTATCGGGTCGTCGACCCGTGCTTATGAAGGGGAAGCCACAAGTGAAGAGATTGCTCACCAGCGCGACTGTGCTGGTTGCCGCCACCGTCGCCATGTTCGCGGGGCACATCGCGCCGGCACACGCGCAGGCCGACAACTACGGCGCACTCGCGCTCTCGCGCAACGGTGCGTCCAGCATCACCGCCAACTACGACAGCTACGCCGAGGCGGAGTCGGCGGCCATCGCCGGCTGCGAACGCAGCGGCGGACGGGGTGGCTGCGATGTGAAGGTTTCGTGGCGCAACGGATGTGGCGCGCTCGCGGAGTCGCGCCGTTCCTACAGCTGGGCCTCGGCGCCGTCGCTGCGCCAGGCCAAGCGCGACGCGGTCAACGCCAACCGCGGCGGTTCCGCTGTGATCATCAACTGGAACTGCACCTCCGGCTACTCGGTCTGATTCGCCCGCCCGCCGGAGGGTCTCTTCGGCGCCATTCTTGGAGAGAGATTTTCAGTGAACAACCGCATGTTCCAGACGGTGGCCGCCCTGTCGGTGGCCGCCGCCGCACTCGGTCTGACCGCGTGCTCCAGCAGCAGTGAGCCGGCCTCGGCGGCTCCGACGACCACCGCAGGCGCCGGGTTCGAGGGTGGCAAGAAGGTGGACGGCACCCAGGAGGGTGACGCACCGCTGACCACCACCGTGCCGAACCTGCCCGCGCCGACGGTGGACGAGCTCAATGCCCGCCTCGACAAGGCCCTCGCGGGCCAGCTGACCGACGACGAGAAGGCCACCTTCATCGAGGACGCCGAGCGCGACCCCGATCTGGTCGACAAGTTCGTCCAGGCGGCGAAAGAGAACAATGTCAAGGCCAAGATCACCGCAGTGGAAGCCCCGGCCGACGGCAAGCTGAAGGCACCGGCCGATGTCACCATCGACGGCAAGCCGGTCGAGGGTGCGACGGTGGAATTCGTCGCGTCCGAATCAGGCTGGCGCGTGTCGCACGTGTTCACCTGCAACATCGTGAAGTCGGCCAAGCTCGACTCCGCGGCCTGCCAGGCCTGACCCGAACACACGAAAACCGCTGGGCGACACTGTCACCCAGCGGTTTTCGCGTTCAGCAGATCAGACGGCGACGACCGTCGGCACGATCATCGGGCGACGACGGTAGACGTCGGCGACCCAGCGGCCGACCACCCGGCGCACGCCCTGGGCGATGCGGTGGGTGTCGGTGATGCCCTCACCGGCCAGGCGCAGCAACTCCGCCTCGACCAGTTCGTTGGCGCCGTCGAGCGCGTTGCGGTCGTCGGAGAAGCCGCGGCCGTTGAGCTCGGGCGTGCTCACCGTCTTGCCGGTGGTCGAGTCGATGACGATGGTGATCGAGATGAAACCACCCTCGCCCAGCACCAGACGGTCCGACAGGGTCGATTCGCCCACGTCACCGACCGAGAGGCCGTCGACGTAGACGTGCCCGACCGGCACCCGGCCGACGATGGAGGCGATGCCGTCGACCAGGTCGACCACCACGCCGTCCTCGGCCAGCATGACTCGCTCCTCGGGCACACCGGTCGCGATCGCCAGTGCGGCGTTGGCGCGCAGGTGGCGCCATTCGCCGTGCACGGGCATCGCGTTGGTCGGGCGCACCGCGTTGTACAGGTACAGCAGCTCACCGGCGGAGGCGTGGCCGGAGACGTGCACCTTCGCGTTCTGCTGGGTGATCACGGTGGCGCCGAGCCGGGCCAGGCCGTTGACCACGGCGAACACCGAGTTCTCGTTACCGGGGATCAGCGAGGACGCCAGCACCACCAGGTCGTCGGCGCGGATGTTGATCTGACGGTGCTCGCCACGGGCCATCCGCGACAGCGCCGACAGCGGCTCACCCTGCGAACCGGTGGAGATGAGCACCAGGCGGTTGCCGGGCAGGTTCGCCGCCTGATCGAGGGTCACCACGACATTGTCGGGAACCGTCAGGTAGCCGAGATCCTGCGCGATCTCCATGTTGCGGACCATCGAACGGCCGACGAAGCACACCTTGCGGTTGTACTTCTGCGCGACGTCGACGACCTGCTGGATGCGGTGCACGTGGCTGGCGAACGAGGCCACGATGACGCGGTTGGTGGCCTTGCCGATCACATTGTCGAGCACCCCACCGATCTCACGCTCGGGGGTGACGAAGCCGGGGACCTCGGCGTTGGTGGAGTCGACCAGGAACAGGTCGACGCCTTCGTCGCCCAGGCGCGAGAATCCGGCCAGGTCGGTGAGCCGACCATCCAGTGGCAGCTGGTCGAGCTTGATGTCACCGGTGTGCAGCACCACGCCCGCGGGGGTGCGGATGGCGACGGCGAGCGCGTCGGGGATCGAGTGGTTCACCGCGAAGTACTCGAGCTCGAACGGGCCGTGCACGGTGGTCTCGCCCTCGGCCACCTCGCGCAGCTTGGGCTGCAGGCGGTGTTCACGCGCCTTGGCCGCGACCAGGGCGAGGGTGAACTTGGCGCCGATCACCGGGATGTCCTGGCGCAGGCGCAGCAGGAACGGCACGGCACCGATGTGGTCCTCGTGGCCGTGGGTGAGCACGATCGCCTCGACGTCGGCCATCCGGTCCTCGATGGGCCCGAAGTCCGGCAGGATCAGGTCGACGCCGGGCTGCTGGTCCTCGGGGAACAGCACACCGCAGTCGACGATCAGCAGCTTGCCGCCGTATTCGAAGACGGTCATGTTGCGGCCGATTTCGCCGATACCGCCCAGTGCGAACAGTCGCAGACCGTTCTTCGGCAGCTTCGGCGGCGGGCCCAGCTTGTCGTGGGCGGCCTTCTCGCGCGGCTCGGCGACCGATGCGGCGCCACGTCCGCGGCCACCGCCCTGCCTGCCACGACCGCCGCCACGGGACTGCTCGGCGGCGGGCTTGCTCTTGGGTTCGGTCTTGGCCTTGGGTTCGGTCTTGGCCTCGGTGGCCGGCTTGGTCCTGGCGCGACGCGGCGCGGTCTTCTTGGCGGTCACGCGTTCTTCGGCGACGCTGAGCAGGTCGGTGCCCACTTCGGCCTGACCGGCCAGGTCGGCCTCGGCGGCGACCACGGCGATCGGTTCGGCGATCGCCGGTTCCTGCTCGGCGGGGGCCGCCTTCGGCGCCACCACCTTGTTCACCGCGGCCTGCACACTCTCCACAGGCGTAGGTTCGGGCGCGCCTGCGGCACGAGATGCCGAACGGCGACGGGCCTTACGTGCGACGGGTTCGGTCATGCCGACACCCCCGCGGCTTGCAGATCGAGCATCAATTCCTCCAGTTGCGCCTGGGTGGGCATCAGCTGGGGCAAACGAGGCTCGCCTACATCGATGCCGAGCAAGCGGAGTCCTCCCTTACACATCGCCACACCTCCCAGGCGGGTCATGGCCGCGTACAGCGGCAGTAGTGTCGCGTTGATCTCTCGCGCCCTGGCAACGTCACCGTTGGTGTAGGCCTGGTGGATCTCGCGCAGTCGTTCCGGCACGAGGTGGCCGATGACGCTGATGAACCCGACCGCACCCACCGAGAGCCAGGGCAGGTTCAAGCCGTCGTCACCGGAATAGAAATCCAGATCGGTGGTCGCGATGAGATCGGCTCCGGAGACGAGATCGCCCTTGGCATCCTTCACCGCGACGATGTTGGGATGCTCGGCAAGGCGCCGGATCGTGTCGATGGCGATAGGCACCACCGACCTCGGTGGAATGTCGTAGAGGGTGATCGGCAGCGCAGTGGCGTCGGCGACCGCGGTGAAATGCGCGATCAGACCTTCCTGGGTGGGCCGCGAGTAATACGGCGTCACGACGAGCAGACCGTGCGCGCCCGCGTTCTCCGCGGCACGCGCCAGTTCGATCGAGTGCGCGGTGTCGTAAGTACCCGCGCCCGCGACCACCGTGGCCCGGTCACCGACACCGTCGACGACCGCGCGCAGCAGATCGTGCTTCTCGGTTTCGCTGGTGGTCGGTGACTCACCGGTGGTCCCCGAGATGATCAGCAGGTCGACCCCGCGGTCGACCAGGTGTGCCGCCAATGCGACACCGGCATCGACGTCGAGCTTGCCCGCAGCGCTGAAGGGGGTCACCATCGCGACACCGACCGTGCCGGACGCGCGCAGCTCCGTTGGCGTCGATTCACCGTTCGTCATGGTCAGAAAGGTTACCCGGTCCCCGGTTGCGTCTCGACACCCTAGCGGCCGAAGCGGCTGCCGGTGGCAGCATTTGGCCTTGCGTGATGTCATATATGACGTCACACTGATGTCATGGATCTGAACGCTCATACCGCGCGGTTGCGCGAGGAACTGATCGCCGCCGCAGCGCTCGGCGACGAGAAAACGCAGGCCACCGCCGCCGCCCTCGCCGCAGCGGTGGAGAGTTCGAGCCGACTGGTGCTGTTGTCGGCGCTGTCGGAACTGGCCGCCGAGATCAGCACCGAGCTCGGTGACCGCACCGTGCACGTGCGACTCGACGGCACCGAGGCGGTCGCCGACGTGCGCAAGAACACGCCCCCCGAGGACGATCAACCGCAGACTTTCGAGGAGATGACCGGCGATATCAGCCGGGTGACCCTGCGTTTGGTCGAGCAGTTGAAGTCGAAGGCCGAAGAGGCGGCCCAGCAGAACGGTCAGTCGCTGAACTCGTGGCTGTCCGGTGCGGTCAGCGGCGCGCTGAAGGATCAGATGCGCGGTTACGGCGGCAAGGGCTGGTGATCACAGCAGCGGGGCCAGGTCGCCGCGTTCGCCGATAACGACTTCGTCGAGTTCGAGCCAGTCCGCCATTTCCCGCAGCGCCCCGCGTAAGGCCTGGGCGGTTTCGGCCGTCGCGTAGCCGGGCTCGGCGAACGCGCCGGGGGCGAGCAGTCGCCCGGTGGCGCGTTCGGCGCGCAGATCCACCCGGCCGACCAGCTTGCCGTCCACGAGCAGCGGGAAGACGTAATACCCGTGCACCCGTTTGGGTTCGGGGGTGTAGATCTCGATCCGGTAGTGGAAGTCGAAGACCCGCTGGGTGCGCGGGCGGAAGAAGATCAGCGGATCGAACGGACACAGCAGCGCGGTCCCGCTGATCCGGCGCGGGGTGGCGGCCTCCGGGTGCAGGTAGGCGGGCGCGTCCCAGCCGTCGACGTCGACCGGGATCAGTTCGCCCGCGTCGACCAGGTCGGCGACGGCCGGTGCGCTCTGCCTGCGGGCCAGGCGGTAGTAGTCGCGCAGGTCGGTCTCGGTGCCGATGCCGAGCGCCCGGCCGGCCCGGCGGATCAACTCGCGGACGGCGTCCTCCTCGCCGATCCGCCGATCCAGGACATCGGCGGGGACCACGCGTTCGGTGAGGTCGTAGTGCCGGGTGAACCCGACCCGGCACGCGGTGGACAGCTCGCCCGCGGCGAAGAGCTGTTCACAGATCATCTTGGTATCGCTGAGGTTCCACCACGTCCCCTTCGCCCGTGGCTTGTCCAGCTCGAGATGGCGTTCGATCTCCCCCGCGCTCGCCGCACCCACCTCGGTGACCACGTCGAGAATGTCCTTGCCCAGCGTCGGATTGCGCTCGACGACCTTGCGCATCCCCGCCCAACGACCGTGCTGGTACTCCGTCATCCGCCACCGCATCAACGGCCAGTCGGCGACGGGGATCAACGCGGCCTCGTGCGCCCAGTACTCCACCAGTCCCCGCCGCGCCTTGGCGCTGTCGCTCCAGGCGGCGCCGTCGAGCAGGCTGCGATCGTAGGGTCCGATCCGGCTGAACACCGGCGCGTAGTGCGCCCGCACCACCGCCGACACCGAATCTATTTGCAGCAGACGGGTTCTGGCGACCACATCGAGGATCGCCCGACGCTTGGGGTTGGTCGGCCTTCGCTTGCCGAAGCCCTGCGCGGCCAGTGCCGTTCGACGAGCCTGGGCCGCATTCATCCGCTGCATTTCCTCAGCCTGACACAGGGGTCCGACAAGTAATCGGGGCTCAGGTGGAGACCTGGACCTCGCCCGCGGTGTCGATCTCGGTCCGTCGATCCCCGCACGGCGTGGCGGCCAGCACGGTCGCCACCCAGCGTCTGCCGACCGGCAGCACCCGCACGGTCACCGAACCCGCTGCGGCCATGTCGAGTTCGGCCGCGGCAGCCTCGATCACGTTGTGGCGCACCCATTCCGGTACTCCCCGAAAGCCGCCGTCGTCGAGCAGGGTCACCTCGACGCCGCGCGCTCGCGCCCCACGTGCCGCGGCGCTGAGCTTCTCGGTGACCAGTTCCGGTGCCCGCAGTCCGTCGCGCAGTTCCGCTTCCAGGAGCCTGCACTGTTCGCGTTCGGTGTCGGTGAGTTCGATGCCGGCGGCGATTCGGGTGAGCAGCGGTCCCGCCACCCGGTCCAGTGCCCCGAGCTGACGGTCCCGCTCGGCGTTGGCGGCGGCCAGCGCGGCCTCCGTCGCGGCCCGGCGATTGGCCTCGCCGCGCAGCTCCCGCAGCGACCGCTGGGTGGGCCGCACGATCGCCATGAACACCGTCACCGCGCCGACGGTGGCCACCGGAGTCAGTGCGCGGACCACGGTTTCGGGATGCCAGCTGGTGAACGCGCCCATCGCGATCAGCACCGTCGCGGCGGCCGCCACCCCCAGCCAGGCCGAGGTGATCCGCCCGCGCAACACCAGCATCGCCAGCAGATACGACGTCGGATAGGCGGTCCACAGCTGGTGGGCGAACCCCGTCGCGTCCTCGAGCCACGGCACGGTCAGCGCCATCGCCGCTGGCCCCGCGCACGCCACGAAGATCGTGGCGGGCCACGGCAGCGGGTCCAGCGGGAACACCAGCACCACCAGCGCCGCCACCGTCATCAGCACCAGCGCGCCCGCCGCGGCCGCGGGCGGGGCGATGTCGAAATTCACCCGCAGATACATCACGATGGTGGCTTCGAAGATCACCACGAACAGCCATGCGGTGCCGTCGCTGAGCCCGAACAGATCGCGCATCGCGAACGGTAGATCCCGATCGACCATCAACTACCCCACACCAGAGTCACCACGGTTCCCGCGCCGGGCGCCGATTCCACGAATGCCGCGCCACCGGCGAGCGCGCGCATCCGGCCGAGGATGCTGCCCGCGATCCCCATCCGGTCGGCCGACACCCGGGCCGGGTCGAACCCGGCGCCGTCATCGGCGAGTACCACCCGGATCCCGCCGGTCGCGATGGTGACCGACACACTGCGCCGCACCGTCCGACCGGCGACATCGGCATGGCGCAAGCTGTTGCGCACCGCTTCCGACAGTGCCGCCCCGAGCACCTGCGCGGCCTCGATCGGCAGGCACAGGTCCGCCGCGCGCCGCGAGGACACCTGCACCGGAACGTCGGCCTCTGCCTCGCGCACGGCTTCGCGCAGGAATTCGACCGCCGCGGCGGCGTCGAGGTGGTCGATCTCGGGCGCGGTCCGTGACAGTTCGAGCTGTTCGAGGGTGCGCGCGGCCTGATTGCGCAGCACCGACGAGGACTGTTGGGCCCGTGAGGCTTCCAGCAGCGTGGACAGGACCGCGTCGTGGATGAGCGCCGCGAACCGCGCGCCCTCGCGTTCCCTGGCCGAGGTCGCCGCGACGGCCGCCGCGCGACTGCGCTGGCGGACCGCTTCCCGGTCCACCCGTTCGGCGGCGGCGCGCGCGTACACCACACACCACAGGAACAGCGCCGCCACCCCGAGCCCCCTGGTGATGTCGCCGAACAGCGCCCACATCGAACTGTCCGGCACCACAAGGGCATTCGAGACGCTGGTCGCCACCGCGAGCGCGGCGCCGTACACGGCCGCGCCCCGGCGCGACCACGCGAGTCCCGCGGCCATCACGCCGACGGCGAGCCCGCGATAGGGCCACGACGCGAACGAACCGTTGTGCACCACCGAATACACCAGCGGCGTTGCCACGGTCGCCGTGAGGTAACACGCCGCGGCCACGGCGGCGGTGCGGCGGATCGCGGCGACGGGGCCGCGCACCGACACGATCGCCAGCACCCCGAACATCAGATACGCCGACGCCAGGTGCAGTTCCGGCCACACCGACATATCGACCGGCTGCACCAGTATCGAGGGCAGTTCCAGCGCCATCACGATCATCGCGCCGGTGCCGATGCACAGCCCGAGCCTGCGCAGGATCTGGTCGGTCGCCGCCCGCGAGAACTCGACGTCGCCGACCGGTGCGGACGCCGTCGCGACCGCGCGATCACTCACGTGTGCTGCTGCCTTTCCGGCACGGGCAGCCACCCGTCCTCGACGGCCCGTTTGTACAGATCGGTCTTGGTGGGTGCCGGGCGTCCCGCGTCGGCGTATTTCTGCCGGATGCGGCCCAGGTAGTCGTTGACGGTCTGTTCGGACAGTCCGGTCAGCCGGGCCACCCGCGAGGCCTTCTCCCCCGAGGCGTACAGCATCAGCACTTCCTCCTGACGCGGGCTGAGCCCGACGTCGGAGAGTTTCGGATCACCGTCGATGGCGGCGGCCCAATCGGTGGTCACCACCTGCTCGCCCGACGCTGCCCGCCGCACCGCCTCGACCACCGTCGCCACGCTCTCGGACTTGCGCAGCACCCCCAGCACACCCGCCTTGGCGGCGGAGCGGACCAGGAAGGCGTTGTCGGCGCCGGTGAACACCAGCACCTCGATGCCGCGTTCGCGCAGCGCCGTGACATTGTCCTCGGGCGTCGAGCCGTCGGGCAGGCGCAGATCGAGGACGACCAGATCGAGGTCGGTGGTCTCGGCGAGCAACCCGGCCACCGATTCGGCCACCGCCACCAGTTCCAGGTCGGGTTCGGGGCCAAGCATGGCGCCGAGCCCGATCGCCACCGACTCGTGGTCCTCGACCAGCCCGACCCGTCGCACCGTGCGCGTCTGTTCCAACTCGACCACTCCACATCCTCGAACACCCACCGCGGCCAGCCCGCAACACTTCGATCTCGAGTTCTACCGCATCCCGAGCCGACGTGTCAGCCCACCAATATTCGGGGCGGGGGTGTCTCAGTGCATCAGACCAGCGGCGATAGTGGCACCGAGTTCCCAGCATCTCGCCAGATCCGCCTTGCTCGGCGGCCCCGAGACCACCACCGCGGCGGCGGCGCGCTGCCACCCCAACCCCGTGGTGATCCGCTCCACGCTGGTTTCGGCGCCTTCGGTTCCCTCGTTCCCGTGCAGATACAGCCCGTAGGGGCGCCCGCCGGTCGAGTCCAGGCACGGGTAGTAGATGGTGTCGAAGGCGTGTTTGAGCGCGCCGCTCATGTAGCCGAGGTTGGCCGGGGTGCCGAGGAGGTAGCCGTCGGCTTCGAGGACGTCGACGGCGGTCACGGCCAGTGCGGCGCGGCGCACCACCTCCACGCCCTCGATCTCCGGGTCGTTCGCCCCGGCCAGGACCGCTTCGAACATCGCCTGGGTGTGTGGCGACGGGGTGTGGTGGATGATCAGCAACCGGGGCATGGGCTCGCTACTCTCCTGGGTCGCGTTCCAGTTTTTCCAGTGCCACCGCGCGGCGCATGGTGTCGCGGGCGCGGCCGCGGTCGCCGGCGTAGTCGTAGGCGCGGGCCAGCCGGTAGGAGGAGCGCCAGTTGTCCGGGTCGGCTTCCCATTCGGTCTTGATCCGGTCGAACAGGGCGTCGGCGGCGTCGCGTTCGATCCGGCCGGAGGGGCGGCGGGGCAGGTCAGAGGTGTCGACCTCGAGGTCTTCCTCGTGGATGCGCCGGGCCAGCCGTTGGTGATCGAAGGCCGCCGTGAGAGTTGCCCACAGGATCCAGGCGCCGACCACCGGCAGCAGCAGCATGCCGATGCCGATCGCGATCCCCGCGAACCCGCCGTCAGCGATGAAGGCGATGGCGAGGCCGCCGAGCCGGACGAAGTAGAACAGCAGCGCGACGACCAGAAAGACCACGACCGCAACGATTTTCATGACCTGTCGGTCGGGTCGCTGCGCGGCGGAGCTGCTCACAGATCCAGGAACGGGTCGAGCCCGACGGTCAGACCCGGCCGTCCGCCGATCTCGCGCACGCCGAGCAGCACGCCCGGCGCGAACGAGGACCGGTCGATGGAGTCGTGGCGGATGGTGAGGGTCTCGCCCTGGGTACCGAACAGCACCTCCTGGTGGGCGACGAGCCCGGCCAGGCGCACCGAATGCACCCGCACCCCGTCGACGTCGGCGCCGCGCGCACCCTCGAGTTCGGCGGTGGTCGCATCGGGGCTGATCCCGACGCCCGCTTCAGCTCGGGCCGCGGCGATGACCGCGGCGGTGCGGTAGGCGGTGCCCGAGGGCGCGTCGGCCTTGTTCGGGTGGTGCAGTTCGATGACCTCGACCGAGTCGAAGAACCGGGCCGCCTGCTCGGCGAAACGCATCGACAGCACGGCGCCGATGGCGAAGTTCGGCGCGATCAGCACGCCTACCTCGGGTCGCTGCGCCAGCTGCCCACGCACTTCGGCGAGGCGGACCTCGTCGAAACCGGTGGTGCCGACGACCGCGTGGATGCCGTTCTCGATCAGGAATTTCAGGTTGCCCATCACCACGTCGGGGTGGGTGAAGTCGACGACCACCTGGGTGCCCGTCTCGGTGAACGTCTCGAGCGCGTCACCCTTGTCGACCTGCGCCACCAGCTCCAGATCGGGCGCCGCCTCCACCGCCGCGCAGATCGCCTGCCCGACCTTGCCGCGTGCTCCGAGCACTCCGACCCGAATGGTCACCGCATCTCCTCGTCTCGACTCCGCTTGCTCCTCGAAGCCTATCGAGCAGCGGCAACCGGCCCGGCGCCGACCACCATCAGTGGTGTGAGGTGTCAGTCGAAGACGATGACCTGCCGCAGTGCCGCGCCTGCCGCGAGGTCGTCCATCGCCTGGTTCACCTGGTCGAGGCCGATGCGCGAGGACACCAGGCGTTCCAGCGGCAGCTTGCCCTCGCGCCACATCCGGACATATTCGGGGATGTCGCGGTCGGGAACGGCCGAGCCGAGGTAACTGCCGATGATGGTGCGCCCCTGCGCGACCAGGGTCAGCGGGGAGATCGTGGCGGTGGCGGTCGGTGCGGGCAGGCCGACCGTCACGGTGACACCACCGGGCGCTGTTGCGGCAACGGCGGTTTCGAACGCGCGCACATTGCCCGCCGCCTCGATCACCACGTCGGCCACCACGCCCTGCTCGGCGATCTCGGCAGGCGTACAAGCCACTGTCGCACCGAATTCGCGTGCGAGCGCGAGCTTTTCGGGCACCGTGTCGACGGCGATCACCTCACCGACTCCCAGCGAGACCGCCACGAGCACGGCCGCCATCCCCACGCCACCGAGCCCGACCACCATGATCCGGTCTCCCGCACCGGGTTCGGCCGCATTGAGCAAGGCACCACCACCGGTGAGCACCGCACAGCCGAGCACCGCCGCCACCTCGGGCGGCACATCGTCGTCGACCGGAACCACCGACCGCCGATCCACCACCGCGTGCGTGGCGAACCCCGAAACGCCCAGGTGGTGCTGCACGACTTCACCGTCGCGGGTGAGCCGCCGCCCACCGCCGAGCAGTTCACCCGCATTGTTGGCGACACTGCCCGGCCCACACGGCGTCCGCCCGTTGCTCGCGCACCCCGCACAGTCACCGCAGCGCGGCAGAAAAGTCATCACGACCCGCTGCCCGACCGTCACGTCGGTGACCCCGTCACCCACCGATTCGACGATCCCCGCGGCCTCATGACCGAGCAGCATCGGCACCGGCCGCACCCGATTGCCGTCCACCACAGACAGATCCGAATGGCACAGCCCGGCCGCTTCGATCCGCACCAGCAATTCGCCCGCCCCCGGTTCACCCAATTCCAGGTCGCACACGGTGATCGGTTGCGAATCGGCGAACGGCGCCGGGTCGGCGATCCGTTCCAGAACGGCTCCACGAATCTTCATGCTCGCGAACCTACCGCGAGCACCCTTTACAGGTTCCGGGATCTGTCGCTAATCTCGATCTCGGTGATGGTGCTCCTGTCGGCCGCCTCGTACCGAGCCCAGGGTCGGTGCCATCACGAAACCAAGGAGAAATCCCCTGTCAGTGCAGTTCAATCACACCATTGTCGGATGTCACGATAATCGGGAGACCGCCGAGTTCTGGGCGGACATCCTCGGGTTGGACATAGGAAAACAATGGGGGCCGTTCATTCCGATCGCCCTCGATCACGGTGCGGCCTTCGATTTCGCGAACATGCCGCCCACCGTTTCCGAGATCCAACCCCAGCACTACGCATTCCTGGTCTCCGAGGCCGAGTTCGACGCGGCCTACGCCAAGATCCAGCGCTACAAGCTGGACCATTGGGCCGACCCGCAACAACACGGGGTCAACGAGATCAATCACAACGACGGCGGTCGCGGAGTCTATTTCCTCGACCCCAACGGCCACTTCCTGGAACTGATCACCGTTCCGTACGGCGGTTGGCCGAAGTAGAACCAGACAGGCCGGTCCCCACACCAAGGGACCGGCCTGTTTCGTCGACTATGTCGGTTTCGCGGCGGCTCGCGTCCCACGCATGCCCAACACCGCGGCGACCACGCACGCCACCGACACGATGACGATGAACCAAGGGAACACTGTCGTCAGGCCCCAGGTGGTGGCCGCCCAGCCCGCCACCAGGGTCGGAAGCGCCAGCGCCGAGTAGGCCAGCAGATAGAACGCCGACATGGTCTCGCCGCGGCGATGCGGCGGCACCACTTCGGACAGGTGCCGCAGCGAACCGCCGAAACCGAGCCCGAAGGTGGCACCGAGTACCACGCCCGCCGCGATCACCACCGCGGGCTGTTTCGTGGCCAGCGCCGGGATGGTGAGCAGCAGCGACGCGGCCATGCCGAGGTCGCCGATCACCGCGGCGCGCCGGGCCGGAATGCGCGTGGCGAACAACTGCGACAGCGCCGCGGCCAGCGCCGTGCCGGCGACCACGACGCCACCGAACACCAGGTTGTGCACCCCGGTCTCGGCCGCGGCCAGCGACGGATACAGCGACAGCAGCACGCCGAGTACCGACCAGGCGGCCATCACACCGATCGCGGAGAACCAGAAGTCGGCCTTGATCTCGTGCGGAACCGAAGGTCTGGCGATGGTGATGCGCGCCTTCACCCGGGCGGTGTGCGGCTCACGCAGCGCGAGAATGCCCGCACCGGCCGCGATACACACCACCGTGATCACCACATACGGCGTGCGCAGCGGCGACGGCGCGTACTGCGCGAGCACCGCGGTGCCGAGGACCGCGACCGCGATGCCGACATTGAACGCCACCCCGGTGAGCTGTCCGGATCGCGCGCCACGCTCGGGTCGCAGATCCAGCAGCGCCGCCGCACCGGCCACCACGGTGGCCCCGACCGCGGCCCCGTGTAATGCCCTGGCCAGCAACAACATCGGCACCGAGTCGGCGAGCAGGAACACCACCAGCCCCACGATCATGGTGGCGAACGCGCCGATCATCACCGGCTTGCGCCCGATCACATCGGAGATCCGCCCCGACACCAGCACCGCGGCGAGGGCGGCGAAGGCGTACACGGCGAACACCAGGGTCGTGGTCAGCGGCGACAGGTGCCACTCGGTCTCGTAGATGCCGTAGAGCGGGGCGGGCGCCCCGGAAACCCCGAGTGCCACCGCACTCGCGGCCAGGACGAGCCCGTACGCCCAGCGCTGCCCGGTCTCGACCGGTGTCATCGTTGTCGCCACCACAGCGGCCCCCGTCAGCAGAGTTTGATCACCATCGAACCAGGCCAAGGGTACGCCTAGTATGATGACTATCAAACCCCTGAGTGAGGTAATTCATGACACAGGCTAACAATCTGCCTCCGGCGCCGGTCTGCCCCGTCGCCGCGCTGCCGACTGTCCTTGGCGCCTTACACGATCCCGTCCGGCTGGAAATGGTCCGCCGCCTGAGCAATGCCGCCGCCCCCATCCGCTGCGCAGCCCTCTACGACGCGATCAACAAATCCACCGCCACGCACCATTTCAAGATCCTGCGCGAAGCGGGCCTGATCGAACGCCTGACCATCGACGGTCAGACCTTCCAGAACCTGCGTGTCGACGCCATCGAGCACGCCCTCCCCGGCCTGCTCCCCTCGATCGTCGCCGCCGCCAACCGCGCCGATGCCACCGTCGACGACGATCAGGCCATCAGCTGATCGGTCGAATTGTTCAGCGCTCGACGAGCTTTCGCACCGAAGCCGGGAGGTCGCGGGTGCGCTGGTACGGCCCCGACACCGCCGCACCGTAGGGACGGGCGAGCAGCGTGCGGGCGATCTCGCTGACTTCGTCGGTGGTGACGGCGTCGATGCGCGCCAGCGTCGCCGAGACGCTGCGGTGATTGCCGTAGCTGAGTTCGCTGCGGCCGATCCGGTTCATCCTGGAGGCCGAATCCTCGAGGCCGAGCACCAGTCCACCGCGCAAAGATCCCTTGGCCCTGGCACATTCGGCGTCGGTGACACCGTTGGCGGCGACCTCGTCGAGCACGTCGCGCGCCAAAGTGGTGACCTGGCCGAGGTTTTCGGGCTGGCAGCCGAGCGAGACGGAGAACGAACCGGTGTCGGCGAAGGTGTCGACGCTCGAGTACACCGAGTACGCGAGGCCGCGCTCTTCCCGGATGCGTTGGAACAGACGGGAACTCAGACCACCACCGACGATGGTGTTGAGGATCGACAGCGGCCACCGCTGCTGACCTTCGTGTCTGCCGAAGGCCCGCACACCGAAGGCGAGGTGGGTCTGTTCGCTGTCGCGGTTGATTCTGATGAGCCCCGGCGCGCCCTGCGCCCGGAACTTCCCTTCGCGGCGCGGCGCGGGTTCGGCGGCGGTATCCAGATGCGGTTCGAACGCGCGATGCACCAACTCCACCACGCGATCGTGCTCGACGTTGCCCGCGACCGCCACCACCATGCGTTCGGGCCGGTAGCGGCGCTGGTGGAAGCCGCGCAGCTGGGTGGCCTGCATGTCTTCGATCGATTCGACGCTGCCGATCACCGGTCGCCCGATGGGGTGGTCGCCGAACATGGCGGTGAGGTAGGAGTCGGCGACCAGGTCCTCGGGGTCGTCGTCGCGCATCGCGATCTCTTCCAGGACCACCTGGCGCTCCACGTCGACGTCGACCGCGCGGCACAGCCCGTTGAGCACCACGTCGGAGACGAGGTCGACCGCCAGTGGCAGGTCCTCGTCGATGACGTGGGCGTAGTAGCAGGTCTGCTCTTTGGCGGTGAACGCGTTGAGCTCGCCGCCGACCGCGTCCATGGCCTGGGCGATGTCGAGGGCGCTGCGCGTGGGCGTCGCCTTGAACAGCAGGTGTTCGAGGAAGTGCGCGGCGCCTGCCACGGTGGGGCCTTCGTCGCGGGAACCGACACCGACCCAGACCCCGATGGAGGCCGAGCGCACGCCGGGCACGTGTTCGGTGACCACGCGCAGCCCGCCGGGTAGCACGGTGCGGCGCACCCCACCGTCGGTGGAGACGTCGTCAGCGGATTCGGTACTCGACTCGGTCAACTTCGGCTTCGTCACCCGATCTCACCGGAGAGCTGTGCTGGCATGGTTCCTCAACCTCTCGAAAACGGGAGCTGGCGACGCGCGAGTATGTCTCGTGGTGCAGACAGCTGGCACGACGGCCGGCTCCGCGATTCTATGCGCCCACCGCCCCCGCTCGTGCATCGGCCCTCGTCGCCGATGACCCGTGCGCACCGGCTTCGGTCCCGTCGAGGACCTGCGCGATGCGAGCCAGCGCGGCCTCGCTCGCCATCGCCCAGTGCGTGGCGGCGATGCCGTACCGGTGGACCGCGCCACCGACCACGCCTGCCCAACCGGCCGCGCCGCGCGATCCACTGGGGTCGTCGACGGTGGCGGCGAAGTAGTGCAGGTCGCCGTCGAAGCGGCGCGGACGGTAGTCGTCGACCATCGCCATCGAGGCCGTGGCGGCGTCGATGATGCGGGCGATGCGGGCGCGGTCGAGCCCGGCCAGTGGACCGCCGATACCCGCGGCTGCGGCGGCGAGACCGTCGGTGTCGAAGGCGAGGTCGTCACCGGCCAGGCCTCCTAGGAGGTCGCCGACGGTGGGCATCGGGGTCTGTTCGGGTCCGTCGCCGAGCCAGCTGTCCATCATCGCCAGCTGCGCCACCTGCTCGCCCTCGGCTTGCAGGCCGGTGGCGACGGCGTGGGCCAGCAGCCCACCCAGCGACCAGCCGAGCAGGTGGTACGGCCCTTCCGGTTGCACCTCGCGGATGGCCGCGATGTAGCGCTGCGCCCAGGCGTCGATGGTGGCGGGCAGCGGTTCGTCGGCGGTGAGGGCGGGCGACTGCAGGCCGTAGATCGGGCGCTGCGGGTCGAGGTGGCGGGTCAGGCCGGCGAACGACCAGGACACACCGCCCACCGGGTGGATGCAGAACAGTGGTGCGCCGGTGCCGCTCGCGCGCAGCGGCAGCAGGACCGCGAACGCGTCTTCGCTCGAATCGTCTTCGGCGCGTAGGCGTTCCACGACGACGGCGGGTGTGGGGTCGGTGAAGAACCACGCCACCGGCACCGTGGTCTGCAGCGCTTCGCCCAATCGCGAGGACAGCTGGACCGCGGTGAGCGAGTTGCCGCCGAGGTCGAAGAAGTTGTCGTCCATGCCGATTCGATCCAGGCCGAGCACCCGGGCGAACGCACCGGCGACGAGCTGCTCGGTCTCGGTGATCGGCGCCCGGTAGGTGGCCTGGCGAAGTTCCGGGCGCGGGAGGGCGTTGCGGTCGAGCTTGCCGGAAGTGTTGACCGGCAACGCATTCAGCTCGAGCACCACCGCGGGGACGAGGTAGCCGGGCAGCTCTGCGGCGAGTGCCGCCCGCAGCGCCGCCACCTCGATGCCACCGCCTTCGACACGCTCGAACTCCGCGTTGCGCGCGGCGACGACGTAGGCGACGAGGCGATCCGCGCCGGCCCCGGACACCACGGCGGCCGCGGCCTGCGCGACTCCCGGCTGCCGTCCGAGCGCGGCTTCCACTTCGCCTAGTTCGATGCGCTGACCGTTGAGCTTCACCTGCAGATCGGCACGACCGACGTATTCCAGTGCGGGAGTGTCCCTTCCGGCCAGCCGAACGAGGTCGCCGGTGCGATACATGCGCGAACCGGGCGCGCCGAGTGGATCCGGCACGAATCGTTCCGCAGTGCGGTCAGCCGACCCGATGTACCCGTGCGCGAGCTGCGCCCCGCCCACATACAGTTCGCCGGTCACGCCCGGCGGCACCGGCCGCAGCCGGGCATCGAGCACGTAGAGCCCGGTATTCCACACCGGCGCCCCGATCGGCACCGTGACGGTGTCGTCGTCGGTCACGACGTGGGTGCTCACCTGCACCGCGGTCTCGGTGGGCCCGTACAGGTTCACCACCTGCGCACCGGTCAGCGCTCGGGTCTGCTGCGCCAGCGCGGCGGGCAACGCCTCGCCACCCGCGAACACCCGCCGTAGCGACCCGTGCACGACGCCGTTGCGGGCCACAACAGCCGCACCTTCGACACCGTGGTGAGCGTTCTGTTCCGCGAATCCGGACTCGATTGCCAGGAGACGCTCCCGTTCACCGTCGCCGCGATCGGAGGGCGCCTGATGCAGGTGCGCGACATACGCCGCGAGCAGGGTCGGCGCGAATTGCACTGTGTCGATGCGGTGTTCGGCGATCAGCGCGGCCAGGTAGGCGGGATCGCCGTGCCCACCGGGTCGTGCGATGACCGTTCGCGCACCGACTCGCTGCGGTAGCAGCAGTTCCCAGATCGACGCGTCGAACGTAGTCGGTGTCTTGTGCAGCACGGTGTCACCGGCAGCGAACGCGAAACGCTGTGCGAGCCAGTCGAGTTGGTTGACGATCGCACGGTGCGGTACGCCGACACCCTTGGGCAAGCCGGTGGATCCGGACGTGAAGATCACGTACGCGGTGTGTTCCGGCAGCAGCGGCTGCAATCGCTCGGCATCGTGGATCGGTTCCGCCGAGTAGGCGGCGAGATCCACCCCATCGAGCGAAACCACATCGACCCCGGACACCGAGAGGTCGGTGGCATCGCGGCCGGTGGTGAGCACACAGACCGGCTGCGCGATCCGCAGGATCCGGCTGATCCGCTCGGCCGGATGATCCGGGTCGATCGGCACATAGGTACCACCGGCGGCCAGCACCGCGTACACGCCGACGAGCAGCTCGGCCGAACGCCGAACACCCACCGCCACCGCATCGTCCGGCCCGACACCGAGCTCGATCAGATGACGTGCGAGCCGGTTGACCCGTGCCGAGAACTCGGCGTAGGTAAGCGTGGTGCCGCCGTCGACGAGCGCGACGGCATCCGGTGTCGCGGCGGCCTGACGGTCGAACGCCGTCGGCAGAACACCTCCCGCGCCCGAATGCCCGGTGTCGCACCAACTGGCGAGCAGTCGGCGGTCGTCCTCGGTGAGTAGGTCGATATCGCCGACCGCACCGTCCGGGTTCGCCGTGACCGCATCCAGGACTCGCACGTAACCGTCGGCGATGCGGGCTGCGGTGTCGGCGTCGAACAGGTCGGTGGCGTAGGTCAGGCTCACCGCGCAGCCGCCGTCGGGGGTGTCGGCGAGGACCAGGTCGAGGTCGAACTTGGCGACGGCGGCGTCGGCTTCCAGGCCGGTGACGGTGAGGTCGGGCAGGACTACCTCGACCGGTGCGGCGACCAGGTTCTGGAAGGCCAGCATCACCTGGAACAGCGGGCTGTGCGCGGTGGAGCGGGTCGGGTCGAGCACGTCGACGAGGCGTTCGAACGGCACCTCCGCGTTCTCGAACGCGTCCAGGTCAACCCGCCTGGCCTCGCGGAGCAGTGCGGTGAACGAGTCACCGGTGTCGACGCCGGTTCGCAGCACCAGGGTGTTGACGAACATGCCGACGAGATCATCGAGGGCTTGCTCACCGCGCCCCGCCACCGGGGTGCCGATCGCGATGTCGGCGGCACCGCTCAGGCGCGCCAGCAGAGCGGCCAGCGCGGCATGGGCGACCATGAACTCACTGGCGTCGGCGCGACGCGCCAACTGACGCACCCGCTGCCAGACCTGCTGCGGCACAGTGGCTTCGACACCCGCACCCCGGTGCGAGGCGACTGCCGGACGCGGCCGATCGACAGGCAGCTCGAGCAGACCGGACATGCCATCCAGTTCGCCGCGCCAGAATCGTAGCTGCCGTGCGGCGACCGACTCGGCGTCGTCCTCGCTGCCGAGCACCGCCCGCTGCCACAGCGTGTAGTCGGCGTACTGCACTTCCAGTGGCGCCCAACCGGGTTCGGTTCCCGCGCGGCGCGCCAGGTAGGCGGCGGTGGTGTCGCGCAGCAGCGGCCCGGCGGAGAATCCGTCGGCGCTGATGTGATGGATCACCACCACCAGCACGACTTCGTCACTCGCACACCGCAACACGCGCGCCCGCACGGGCGGGGCGACAGTCACATCGAATCCGCGTCCGATCTCGGCTGCGACGATCGCCGGTACCGCGATCGGATCGACGGTCTCCACCACCGGCGTCGGCACGAACTCCCACACCGCCTGGTGCCCGATGCCGTCGACGGCCGGGTAGGCCGTGCGCAGCACTTCGTGCCGGTCGAGGACGTCGGTGACCGCGGCGGCGAGCGCGGCGGCGTCGACGTCGCCGGTGAGCCGCACCGCGATCGGGATGTTGTAGGCGGCGGAGTCGGGATCGAGCCGGTTGAGCAGCCACATGCGCTGCTGGGCGGCCGACAACGGAATCCTGGCTGGTCGCGGCCCCGCCGTCAGCGCGATCCCCGCACCGCTACCGACCCGCGCCGCGAGCACGGCGGCCAGATCGACCACGGTGGTCGCTTCGAACAGGGTTCGCACCGGCACCTTGGTCGACAGTGCCGCACCGAGTCGAGCCGCGACCCGCGTGGCGATGAGGGAGTTGCCGCCGAGTTCGAAGAAGTCGTCGTCGAGTCCGACCTGTTCACGCCCGAGCACGTCACCGAACACCTCGGCCACCGCCCGCTGCGCCGCACTGGTCGGCGCCCGGAACGGTTTCGCCACGAATTCCGGTGCGGGAAGGGCTTTTCGGTCTAGTTTTCCGGAGGTGTTGAGCGGGAACGCGTCGAGCACCACGATCACCGACGGCACCATGTACGACGGCAGCACCGACCCGACCGCCGACCGCAGGGCCGCCGGTTCCAGCTCGACGCCCGGAGTGGGCACCGCGTAGCCGACGAGGCGATCGCCGGTCGCACTCGCCGAGACCACCGCCGCCGCCTGACTGACCCCGTCGAGGCCCCGCAGCGCGGTCTCGATCTCGCCGAGTTCGATGCGCTGACCACGGAATTTCACTTGGAAGTCGATGCGGTCCAGGTAGACGAGCACGCCCTCACGAGTCCATTTCACCAGGTCACCGGTGCGGTACATGCGCCCGACATCGGGACCGGCGCCTGCCACCCCGGCCCGGATGTGGGCCACGTCGGGACCGGAGTCCGCGCCGACGAAGGGGTCGGCGACGAATCTGTCCGCCGTCAGGTCGGCGCGGCCGAGGTACCCGCGCGCGAGTTGATCACCGGCCAGGTACAGCTCACCGGCGACGCCAGGGGCGACCGGCCGCAACCGCTCGTCGAGCACGTACACGCGGGTATTCCATTCGGGCACACCGATGGGCACGGTCTGTCCGGTCGCGTCGTCGGCGGGCCACGCGGTCACCGACACGGCCGCTTCGGTCGGTCCGTACAGGTTGTGCACCGCCGCAGCGGATTTCGCCCGCAGCGCACCGACTGTTTCGGGTGTGAGCGCTTCACCGATCGCGAGGACCAGGCGCAGGCTCGTCAACTGCTCGGAGTCGGCGTGCGCGGCGAACATCGCCAGCATCGACGGCACGAAGTCGACGATGGTGATGTGCTGCGCGGCAACGAGTTCGGCGAGGTACAGCGGATCGCGGTGCCCGTCCGGTGTGGCGAGCATCAATGTCGCCCCGGCGGCGAGCGGAGCGAAGAACCCCCACACCGACAGGTCGAACCCGGCCGCCGACTTCTGCAGGTACACATCGCCGCCGCCCAGACCGTACTGCTCGATCAGCCACGCGATCTGATTGCGCACGCCGACATGGCTCATCGCCACACCCTTGGGCTTGCCGGTCGACCCCGACGTGAACAGCACGTAGGCGAGGTTCGAATCCCGCAGTGGTCCAAGGAGTTCGGACTCCGCTACCGGATTGCTCGAGTAGCGGGCAGTGTCGACCACATCGAGTACAACGACACTGGTCGGCGAGCCTGCCGCCGAAACACTCGGACCGTCGACTCCCGGCATCGGCGATTGCCGATCGTCGCCCAACAGCTGGACCGCCTCCGGTGCGCCACTTGCCACTGGTGGCCAGTCGAATTCGTCCCCGGCGGTGGTGAGGACCAGGTGCGGTCGCGCGGTGTCGAGGATCTGGGCGATGCGGTCGGTCGGGTGGTCCGGGTCGATCGGCACGTACACGCCGCCCGCCGTGAGCACCGCGTACATGGCGACCACGAGGTCGATGGAGCGCCGGATGGCAAGTGCCACCGGCACATCCGGTCCGACGCCTTCGCCGATCAGGTATCGGGCCAGACGGTTGACCTGGGCGTCCAGTTCCGCGTAGGTCAGCTCCGCGCCCTCGAAGACGAGCGCGGTCGCCTCGGGGCGAGCCAGGACCTGGGCGCGGAACGGCGTGAGCAGCGTTGCGGTGCTGTCGATCTCATGGTCGGTAGCGTTCCACTCGGCGAGAATGCGGGTCCGCTCCGCGGGTTCGAGCACGTCCACGCCATCGAGCGGCGTGTGCGGCGAGGCGGCTACAGCCTCGAGCAGCCGTTCCAGCCTGCCCGCGATGGCGACCGCGGTCTCGGTGTCGAACACGTCGTGGGCGTAGGTGAGGACGCCGGTGACGCCCGCGGCCACGCCGTCGGTGTACTCGTCGCTGACGATGAGGTGCAGGTCGAACTGCGACAGCTCGTTCTCGGTGTCCAGTCCCGACACCGTGATCCCGGGCAGCGCCAGTTCGGCTCGCTCGAAGTTCTGGAACGAGAACCCGACCTGGAACAGCGGGTGCCGGGCGGTGGAGCGGGTCGGATCGAGCACCTCGACGAGGCGTTCGAACGGCACCTCGGCGTTGGCGTAGACCGCGAGGTCGGTGGCGCGCTGCCGAAACAGCAACTGCTGGAACGACTCTCCCGCCCGCAGGCGAGTGCGGAAGACCAGCGTGTTGACGAACATGCCGATCAGGTCCTCGAGCGCGGCCTCCCCGCGCCCGGCGACCGGCGTGCCCACGGTGATGTCGGCACTGCCCGAGAGGCGACCGAGCAGCGTCGCGAACGCGGTATGCACGACCATGAACAGTGTGGCCCCGGATTCGCGGGCCAGCGCGGTGAGCCGGGCGTGGGTGTCCGCGTCCAGGGTGACCGGCACGGTCCCACCGGCGAGGGTGCGCACGGCAGGGCGCGGCCGATCCAGCGGCAACGCCAGCTCATCGGGCAGATCGGCGAGTTCGCCGCGCCAGAAGTCGAGCTGGCGGGCGGACAGGGAGTCGGGGTCGGCTTCGTCGCCGAGCACCGCACGCTGCCACAGCGCGTAGTCGGCGTACTGCACCGGCAGCGGCGTCCACTGCGGTGCCGCCCCATCGCGGCGGGCGAGGTAGGCCGTCATCAGGTCACGCACCAGCGGCGGCATCGACGAACCGTCGGCGCTGATGTGGTGCACGACCAGGGCGAGCACGGCCTCGTCGGCGGTGATCCGATACAGCACCACCTGCCACGGGACGCCTGCCGTCACATCGAAGGTGGTGGCGGCCAGCGCCGTCACCTCGGCCACGATCTGTGTCGCGTCGACATCGCGAACCTGCAGTGCCACACCGGCTTCGGCGGCAGTCAGGATTCGCTGGATCGGCCCCTCGGCTGTCTCAGGGTAGTAGGTGCGCAGTACTTCGTGCCGGTCGACGAGGTCGCCCACCGCCGCGGCGAGCGCGTCGAGGTCGAGCACACCGCTCAGACGCACCGCGATCGGCACGTTGTACCCAGCCGAATCCGGATCGAACCGGTTCAGGAACCACATGCGCTGCTGCGCGGGCGAGAGCGGAATCGAAGCGGGCCGCTCCCCCGCCACCAGCGCCAGGCGTGCGGTGCCTGCCTCGGCGTCGAGCGCGGCGGCCAACGCGGCCACCACCGGCGCCTCGAAGATCCGCGCCACCGGCACCTGCCTGCTCAATGCCGCCCCGAGTCGCGCGGCGACCCTGGTCGCGATCAGCGAGTTGCCGCCCAGATCGAAGAAGTCGTCATCGGCACCGACCGGTTCGACACCGAGCACCTCGGCGACCACGCCGGCTACCAGCTGCTCCGACGGCGTCGCCGGGGCCCGGAATTCGCGCGCGACCAGCTCCGGTGCGGGCAGAGCGCGCCGATCGAGCTTGCCGGAAGCATTCACCGGCAGCGCACCGAGCAGCACAAAGGCACTCGGCACCATGTAGGCCGGAAGCGCCTGTTGCAGAGCCGCTTTCATGCCATCGAGATCGAGCGACGGAACATCCGCTACGACGCCGTGGCGTCGGTCGCGGTCGACAGGACCAGCCGCGCCGTCATCTGCGGCGTCCGCGCCAGTCGCCGCGCGGCTCGCTTCCGCGGGGACCACGTAGGCGGTGAGGTAGTCGCCGGTGCCGTCGTCGCGGACGGTGACCACTGCGCGTTCGACGGCGTCGAGGCCGCCGAGCACCGCTTCGATTTCGCCGAGTTCGATGCGCAGGCCGCGCAGTTTCACCTGGAAGTCGGTGCGGCCCAGGTATTCCAGTTCGCCCGAGCGGGTGCGGACCACGAGGTCGCCGGTGCGGTACATGCGGTCGCCGGGGGCGCCGAGCGGGTTGGCGACGAAGCGGTCGGCGGACAGGTCGGGGCGGGCGAGGTACCCGCGCGCCAGTTGAACGCCGGCCAGGTACAGCTCACCCGGAGTGCCGACCGGGACGGGGCGCAGACGCGCGTCGAGCACGTGCAGGGCGGTGTTGGCGACCGGGGCACCGATCGGCACGGTGACCGTGTCGGCGTCGGTGACCTCGTGGAAGCTGACGTCGACAGCGGCCTCGGTGGGCCCGTACAGATTGTGCACGGCGACACCGGGAATCAGCGCGCGCAGGCGCTGAGCATCAGCGGCGGGCAGCGCCTCACCGGAGGCGAACACCTGACGCAGCGAAACACACTCGGCGGCAGCAGGTTCGGCGAGGAACGCGGCCAGCATCGACGGCACGAAGTGGGCAATACCCACACCCGTGCGAGTGATGACCTCGGCCAGGTACGCGGGGTCGCGTTGCCCGTCCGGGCGTGCGATCACCAGCGTGGCCCCGATCTGCAAGGGCCAGAACAGTTCCCACACCGACACGTCGAAGGTGATCGGCGTCTTCTGCAGGACGACGTCGGACGCATCGAGCCGGTAGGCGCCCTGCATCCAGACCAGGCGGTTGACGATCGCGGTGTGAGATACCGCGACCCCCTTGGGCTTACCGGTCGAACCCGACGTGAACAGTACGTACGCCAGGTCCGCGCCACGTAACGGCCGGATCCGCTCGGCATCGGTCACCGGGGCCGCAGCGAACCCGGACAGATCGAGCGTGGCGGGATCGACAACGCGCGTGACGCGCGCGTCATTGGGTGTGTGGGAAACGCCCGCGACCGGGTGGACGAGGTCCGGGGTGGACAGGTCGGGTCGGCCTGTGGATGCACCGGCTTCGGGGAAACCCGCGGCAGCCAGCACACAGACCGGTGTCGCGGTCGCCAGAACATCGGCGATCCGGTCGGCCGGGTGGTCAGGGTCCAGCGGCAGGTATGCGGCGCCCGCGGCTTGGACGGCGTAGATGGCGACCAGCAGGTCGATGCCGCGCCGCAGCCCGACACCGACGATCGCGCCGGGCCCGACCTGCTCGGCGATCAGCCACCGTGCCAGCCGGGCGACCCGAACAGCGAACTCGCCGTAAGTGATCCGCTGTCCCTCGAACTCGAGGGCATCCGCGTCGGGAGTACGCGCGGCCTGCGCGACGAACAGCGAGACCAGCGTCGCGTCGACGTCGAGCGGGGCGGCGGTGTCGTTCCAGGCCGCGAGCTGGGCGGTCTCGGCGGCATCGAGGAGGTCGATCTCACCGACCGCGACGCTGTCATCGGCGACAACAGCGCTCAGCACCCGCACGAACCGCGCGCCGAAGGCAGCCACCGTGTCGGCGTCGAACAGGTCGGTGGCGTAGCGCAACCACCCGCGCATCCCGGATTCCCCTGCGGTACCGACGGTCTCGTTGATCGCCAGGGACAGGTCGAACTGGGTTGTCGCCGCGGGCATGGCGAATTCGTCGATCCGCAGGCCGGGCAGTTCGATGACGGTGTCGTCGTGGTGTTCGAAGGCGAGCATCACCTGCACGATCGGCGAATACGCGGTGGAGCGTGCGGGATTCAGCTCGTCGACGAGCCGCTCGAACGGCAGATCCGCGTGCGCGAAGGCCCGCAGGTCGGCGGCCCGCACCTCGGCGAGCAGCTCGCCGAACCGGGCACCGGTATCGACGGCGGTCCGCAGCACGAGGGTGTTGACGAACATGCCGACCAGATCGTCGAGCGCGGCATCCGCCCGCCCGGCGACCGGCGTACCGACGAGAACATCCGCACCCGCACCCTGCCTGGACAGCAGCACCGCGAACGCCGCGTGCACCACCATGAACGTGGACACCCCGTGCCGACGGGCCAGGTCCTCGATCCCGGCGACCACCTCGGCGGGCACATCGAATCCGACAGCACCACCCGAACCCGTGCGCACAGCGGGCCGAGGCCGATCCGTCGCCAATTCGAGAACCGGTGCGACTCCGGCCAATTCGTCACGCCAGTGGCCCAGTTGCCGCGCCAGCCGCGACTCCGGGTCCGCGGCATCGCCGAGCACCGCGTGCTGCCACAGGGTGAAGTCCAGATACTGCACCGGCAACGGCTCCCACACCGGAGCGATCCCCGCAGCGCGCGCGGCATAGGCAGCGATCAGGTCACGCGCCAGCGGTGTCGTGGACACACCGTCGGCCGCGATGTGATGCACCGCGAGCACCAGCACATGCTCTGTCTCGTCCGAACCTGTGACATCCGCACCAGTGCCGACTGTGGCAACGATCTTCCCCGCCACAGCGTCGCCGACTTCGTCCCCGGTCACCGGGTCTGTTGCCGCGACAACGCGACGTGCGAACAGGTCAGCCGCAACAGAGACATCATCGGTCACCGCGAGACCGGTTCCGAGCTCGTCGGACCGGCGTACAGGTTCGACCCGCTCCACGCGGCGCAGCAGGGCGGCCCGCAGCGGGGGCTGAGTGGTCAGGTCGTAGCCCTCACCGATGAGGGTGCGCACGGCGTCGGCCAGCTCGGCCTCGGCTACTTCGCGCACGACCGTGGCGGGCAACACGGCGTCGACCGGCAGGACCACCTGGGTCGGGCCGTCGGCGTCCTCGGGGAAGACGGTGCGCAGCGATTCGTGCCGGTCGAGGACGTCGGCGAGCGCGGCCCACAGCGCATCGGTGTCGAGGTCGCCGGTCAGGCGCAAGGCGATGGGCAGGGTGTAGACGGCGGAATCGGGGTCGATCCGGTTCAGCAACCACAGGCGAGTCTGGGCCAGCGACAACGGGATTCGATCCGGACGCGGACGCACCACGGTCAGCGCGGGCAGCTGTTCGCCCTTGGCCCCCGCACGTTCGGCGAGTCCCGCGACGGTCGGAGCGTCGAACACATCGCGCACGTCCAGCGCACTGCCGAGGGCCGCGTTGGCGCGCGCGACCAGCCGCATCGCGAGCAGCGAATTGCCGCCCACGGCGAAGAAGTCGTCGTCGGCACCGACGCGCGCCACCCCGAGCAATTCGCTGATCACCCCTGCGAGCGCGGTCTGCGCACCCGGTCGCGGCGCCACGTACGCGGTGGTGGCGGACAGATCGGCGGCGGGCAGCGCGGCCCGGTCGAGCTTGCCCGCGGAGTTGAGCGGCACGGTGTCGAGCACCACCAGGTGTGCGGGCACCATGTACGCGGGCACCCGACCCGCGACATGCGCACGCACCGCCGTGCTGTCGACCTCGCCCGCGACGTAGCCGACGAGACACTGTCGACCGGCATCGTCGGTGGCGGGCAGCACGGTCGCGTGGGTGACCCCGGGTGCGTCACCGAGGGCGGCCTCGATCTCACCCAGCTCGATCCGAAGTCCACGAATCTTCACCTGGAAGTCGTTGCGGCCCAGGTACACCAGCGCGCCCGTGCGATCGCGACGGACGAGGTCACCCGTGCGGTACATGCGCGCACCCTCGGCCCCGAACGGATCGGCGACGAAACGGTCGGCGGTCAGGTCGGGCTTGCCGAGGTAGCCGCGAGCCAACTGGTCGCCCGCGAGATACAGCTCGCCCGCGACACCGCCGGGCACCGGGTGCAGGCGCTCGTCGAGCACGTAGGCGCGCACGTTCCAGGTGGGCCTGCCGATGGGCAGCTCGGTCTGCTCGACCGGCGCCGTGATCTGCTGGAAGGTGCTGGTGATCGCCACTTCGGTCGGGCCGTACGTGTTGTGCAGCTCGCAAGCAACACTGGCGAGCACGGTGGCCGCCAGCGGGGCGGGCAGTTCCTCGCCGCCCACGTGCAGCATCCGCAGCCCGCTCAGCGCGTCGCCGAGCCCCTCGGCCAGCATCGCGGCCAGCACCGACGGCACGATCTCCATGATGGTGATGCCCTGCTCGCGCACCACGCGCGCCTGATATTCCAGGTCGAGGTGACCCCCGGGCCGCAGCAGCACCAGCGGGGCGCCGAGAAGGGCGGGTGCGAGGAGTTCCCAGAGCGAGACGTCGAAGGTCAGCGGCGCGCGCTGCAGGAACCGATCCGCCGCGCTCATCGCGTATTCGCCACGCAGCCAGCAGAGTTCGTTGACCACGGCGCGATGCGAGATCAGCACACCCTTCGGCGTACCGGTGGAGCCGGACGTGAACAGCACATACGCCGGGTGCTCCGGGTGCAGCGGCGCGAGGCGTTCGGCGTCGGTGAGCGGTGCGCCTGACACCGCGCCCTCGAGCTCGGCGACGGTCAGCACCGCGAACCCCGAGCGGGAAGCAGCCGCGAAATGCACTGACGCCGTGGCGGATCGGATGCCGCTGTCCACATGGTCGAGGTCGCCGGCGGACGCGACGACGACGAGTCGCGGCGCGGCCGTCGCCAGCACATGCCCGATGCGGTCGGCGGGCTGAGCCGGATCGATCGGCACGTACACCCCGCCGGCGGCGAGCACGCCGTGCAACACCACCAGCAGTTCGATACTGCGCGGAACAGCAACGGCCACCGCTGTTTCCGGGCCCACACCGCAGTCGATCAACCTGCGCGCGAGCCGGTTGGCTCGGGCGGCGAGCGCACCGTAGGTGATCTCGGCGCCTTCGAAAATCGCCGCCACGGCGTGCGGGTCGCGGGCGGCCGCGGCATCGAGCAGGTGCGCGGCGAGCGGGGCACGCACGCCCAGTTCGGCCAGCTCAGCATCGAGGGGCACGACGTCACCGTGGTGGCTCGCGAGGATCTCGGCACGGTCGGTGTCGGCGAGCAACGCGAGATCGCCCACGGCGGTGCCTGGTTCGGCAACGGCGCCCTGTAGCACCCGCTCGAGCATGCCGACCATGGTCGTGACGGTGTCGGCGTCGAAAAGGTCGATGGCGTAGCGCAGTTCGAGGTCGAGACCGTCGGGTGAGCCGTCGGGCGCGAAACGGTCGACGAAGGTGAAGTCCAGATCCACCTCGATCGGCGCATCCGGCAGCGTCAGCCCCGACAGTGTGAGGCCGGGCAGTTCGAACGCGGTCCTGCGCTGGTTCTGCAATGCGAGGGAGATCTGATACAGCGGCGAATACCCCTGCGAGCGCTCGGGATTCAGCGCGTCGACGAGGCTTTCGAACGGCACGTCGGCGTTGTCGAACGCATCGAGATCACCCGCGCGGACCTCGTCGAGCAGGTCGGCGAAGCGGGCATCGGTCTCGACCCGCGCACGCAGCACGAGGGTGTTGACGAACATGCCGACGATGTCGTCGAGCTCGCGATGACCGCGGCCGGCGACCGGTGTGCCGACGACGATGTCGGAACCGGCCGAGAGGCGGGCCAGCAGCACCGAAAGCCCGGCGTGCAAAACCATGAACGGACTCGCCCGGTGTGCGCGGGCCAGCTCCTCGATCCCGCGATGCAGGTCCGCGCCGAGGGTGGTGGTGAGGGTCGCGCCCCGGTTGGAGGCGATCAGCGGCCTGCGCCGGTCGGCGGGCAGGGTCAGGACATCGGGCAAACCCGCGAGCCGGTCGGTCCAGTAGCCGAGCTGACGGGCCAGCGGCGCGTCCGGGTCGTCGACACTGCCGAGCCCCTCGGTCTGCCACAGCGCGTAATCGGCGTAGTGCACGGCCAGCGCGGGCAACTGTGGTTGCGCGCCCGCGGTGCGAGCCGCGTAGGCGGTGACGAGGTCGCGGGTCAGCGGACCCATCGACCACCCGTCCGCCGCGATGTGATGCACCACGAGCACCAGCACGTGCTCGGTCGCCGTGACCCGCAGCAGGGCGGCGCGCACCGGCACCTCGGTCGTGATGTCGAAACCACCGGCGAGGACCTCGACCACCGCGGCGGGCACGTCCTCGGCCGCGACATCGACCACGGCGAGGTCGGGCACGAACGCCGCGCCGACGAGTTGTGTTGCCTGACCGTCGAATTCGGGATAGGTCGTGCGTAGCGTCTCGTGCCGAGCGATCAGATCACCCAGCGCCCCACGCAGCGCGGCGGTATCGAGCTCGCCACTGAGCCGGATCGCGACCGGAATGTGGTACGCGGCCGAGTCCGGATCGAAGCGATGCAGGAACCACATCCGCTGCTGCGCGGGCGAGAGCGGAATCCGTTGCGGCCGTTGACCTGCCACGGGTCCACGCCTGCTGCCGGTGCCGCGCAGGGCGTCCAGCCGCACGGCGAGGCCGTCGACGGTACTCGCCTCGAACAGTTCCCGCACCGGCACCCGAGCATCCAGGGCCGCACCGAGCCGCGCCGCCACCTGAGTGGCCAGCAGGGAGTTGCCGCCGAGTGCGAAGAAGTCGTCACCGGCACCGACCCGGTCGAGGTCGAGCACCCCCGCGAAGGTCGCGGCGACGATCCGCTCGGTGGCGGTGGCCGGCTCGCGGTATTCGCGCTGCTGCGATTGTGGCGCGGGCAGTGCCCGGCGATCGAGCTTGCCGGAAGCGTTGACGGGCAACTCGTCGAGGAAGACGTAGGCGCCCGGAATCATGTAGGAGGGCAACACGGCGGCGATCGCGGCGTCGAGATCGGCGGGTTCCAGAACTTCTCCGGCGACATAGGCGACCAGCTGGTCGGGCCGGCCTTCGTCGGAGCGGACCAGGACGGCGACCCGGCTGACACCGGGAACCGAGGCGATGGCGGCTTCGATTTCGGCCGGTTCGATGCGCAAGCCGCGCAGTTTCACCTGGAAGTCGGTGCGGCCCAGGTAATGGAGTGCGGGGCCGGCGGCGCCGGTGCGCCAGGCGACCAGGTCGCCGGTGCGGTAGAGGCGTTCGCCGGTGCCGAAGGGGTCGGCGACGAACCGTTCGGCCGTGAGGTCGGCGCGGCCGTGGTAGCCGTCGGCGAGCTGGGCGCCCGCGACATAGAGCTCGCCCGGGACACCCGCGGGCACCGGGTGCAGGCGCGAATCCAGCACGTACACACGGGTTCCGGCGACCGGAGCGCCGATCGGCACCGCCGCGCCCTGTTCGTCGCGCACTTCATGGGTGGTGACCTGGATGGCGGTCTCGGTGGGCCCGTACAGGTTCACCACGGTCGCGCCGGTGCTTTCGCGCACCCGCAGCGCCAGGTCTGTCGTCAGCGCTTCGCCACCCGCGAACACCAATCGCAACGAATCCGCGTGCGCCGAAACAGGTTCTGCCACCACGGCGGCGAGCACCGACGGCACGTACTGGACCACGCTCACCCGATGGCGCGCAGTGGCCGCCGCCAGGTAGGCCGGATCGCGATGCCCATCAGCGGTGGCGAGCACAAGTCGCGCACCGACCTGCAAGGGCCACAACAGTTCCCACACCGAAGCGTCGAAGGTGAACGGCGTCTTCTGCAGCACCACATCGTCGACACCGAGCGGGTATTCCCGCTGCAGCCAACGCAATTGGTGCACCACAGCCTTGTGCGGCACCGCCACACCCTTAGGCCTGCCGGTGGAACCCGACGTGAACAGCACGTAGGCGAGATGCTCCGGACGCAGCGGAACCACCCGCTCGTAGTCGGTGATCGGCTCGCCGGACAGGGCCGACAGGTCGAGCGCATCGACGTCCAGCACCGACTCCCCCACCGCCACACCACTTCCGGCAACAGTCAGAACACAGACCGGTGCCGTCTGGGCGAGCACGTCGGCCGTCCGCTCGACCGGATGATCGGGATCCACCGGCACATACGCCGCACCAGCGGCCAGCACCGCGTGCACCGCGACCAACTGCTCCACACCACGACGCATCGCCACCGCGACCAGCGAACCCGGCCCCGCTCCGAGCCCGATCAGATGCCGGGCCAGTCGCGCGACCCGCCCGCTGAATTCCGCGTACGAAAGCTCCACCACCGCAGGGGAATCCCCGGCGCCACGCGTAGCCGCACCCCCGGTGCGGTGCGCGGCGATCGCATCGACCGCGGCGTATTCGAGCCTGGAAATCGCGCTCGAGGACACCACGGCAGCCGGAGAAGTCGGCACGTCGCCGGTGGCAGGGTCCGCATCAACCACCACGGCGATCGCGTGGGGCGTAGCGGCAGCTTGTGCGGCGCAAAGCGCGGCGAGAGTCGCGGTGCGGTCCGACTCGGTCGCGGTGTCGTTCCACGTCGTCAGGAGTTCGGTCTGCTCGGCCGGATCGAGGATTCCGATGTCACCGACGGGTCGGGTCGGGTCGGCGAGGACGGCCGTGAACAGGCGGTGCAGGCGGGTGGCGAAACCGGCGACAGTGGCGGCTTCGAACAGGTCGGTGGCGTACAGGAACGCGCCGGAAATGCCGGCGGGAGTGCCGCTTTCGTCGCGGTGTTCGGTGAGGGTGAGTTCGAGGTCGAACTTGGCGACACCGGTGGCCAGGTCGAATCCGGCGACAGTGAGGCCGGGGAGGGCGAGTTCGCTCGGGGTGTCCTCGTTGAGCGACAGCATCACCTGGAACAGCGGGTTGCGGGCGGTGGAGCGCACCGGGTCCAGGATCTCGACCAGCCGCTCGAACGGCACGTCCGCATGACCGAAGGCAGCGAGATCGGTGTCGCGAACCCGGGCGATCAGCTCGGTGAACGGCATCGCGGGCGCTACCTCGGTGCGCAGGACCAAGGTGTTGACGAACATGCCGACCAGATCGTCGAGCGCGCGTTCACCACGCCCCGACACCGGGGTGCCGATCGCGATGTCGGTGGTCGCCGACAACCGCGCCAACAGCACCGCGAAAACCGCGTGCGCGGCCATGAACACCGTAATACCCTGCGCGCGAGCGAATTCCGTCAGCGCCCGATGGGTGTCGGCGTCGATCTCGATGCCGTGCATCCCACCGCGCCGGGAAGCGACCGCCGGGCGGGTCCGGTCGGCGGGCAGTTCCAACTGCTCCGGGATCCCGGTCAGCGCGTCACGCCAGAACGAGAGCTGCTTCACTACAACCGATTCCGGATCGGCCACATCGCCGAGCACCGCGTGCTGCCAGACGGCGTAGTCGGCGTACTGCACGGCCAACGGCGTCCAACTCGGGACTTCACCGACGGCTCGCGCGCTGTAGGCCGTGAGCACGTCCCGGATCAACGGACCGAACGAGAACCCATCGGCCGCAACGTGGTGCAACACGATGACCAACACATACTCGGCGTCGCCTCGCACGGTGGCACTCGCACGCACCACTTCCGATTCGCGTTCGGCGTGGCGCGAACCGACAGACTTCGCCAGGTCCGCCGAGTCGAGGGCGCCACCCGAGGCCCGAACCGGCGAGCCGACTCGATCTGCCTCCGCAAGAATGTGAGCGGGAGCCACAGATACCGAATCATTGTCCAGCGCTTCACCCTTCGGGGACACGCGGAGCAATGTCGCGCGGATGGGGGCATCCAGCGTGAGGTCGAAGCCGATCGACGCGAAGGTGCGCACGGCGTCGGACAGGTCGGCCGCGGCCACGATCTGGGGGTGCACCTCGGGCAGCAATCCGGTGGCCGGAAGGATCTCGGCGATGGCGTTGCCGTCTAGTTCCGGGTAGCGGGTGCGCAGCACCTCGTGCCGGTCCAGCACGTCGACGATCGCCGCCTGCAGTGCGGCGATGTCGAGGGTGCCGGTGAGGCGGACCGCCAGGGGGATGTTGTCGGTGGCCGAGCCTGGATCGAAGCGGTTGAGGAACCACATGCGCTGCTGCGCGGGTGAGAGCGGAATGGGATCGGGGCGGTTTCCCGCCACCAGCGCGGGGCCGGTGCCGGTGCCGCGCAGACGATCGGCGGCCGCGGCCAGCGTCAGCACCGTGGAGGTGTCGAAGAGCTGGCGGACGGGGATGCGGATGTCGAGATCGGTGCCGATGCGCGCCATCAACCTGGTGGCGAGCAGGGAGTTGCCGCCCAGGTCGAAGAAGTCGTCGTCACGGCCGACCCGGTCGAGTCCGAGAACCTCGGCGAAGGCGGCGGCCACGACCTGCTCGGCAGCCGTTTCCGGCGCCCGGTAGGCGGCGGCTTCGAAGACGGGCGCGGGCAATGCGGCGCGGTCGAGCTTGCCGACCGGGGTCAGCGGCACCGCGTCGAGGGCGACGATCGCCGACGGCACCATGTGCGCGGGCAGGTGTGCGGCGGTGTGCGCGACGAGTGTCGCGGTATCGACCGTGGCACCGGCGACCGGCACGACATACGACACCAGCAGCGTGGCGCCCGCCTCGGTGCGATGACCGATGGTGGCCGCGAAGTCGACGGTGTCGTGCCGGGCGAGGACCGCGTCGATCTCCCCCAGCTCGATCCGGAAGCCGCGCACCTTCACCTGGAAGTCGTTGCGGCCCAGGTATTCCAGATCGAACGAGCCGTCGCGCTGAACCCAGCGCACGGTGTCACCTGTGCGGTACATCCGCTCGCCGGGCTCGCCGAAGGGATTGGTGACGAACCGTCCGGCGGTCAGCGCGGGCCTGCGGTGGTAGCCGAGCGCGAGCTGCGGGCCGGCGATGTACAGCTCACCGACGACACCGGCGGGCACCGGCTGCAACCGCTCGTCGAGCACCAGTTCGGTGGTGCCCTCGACGGGCGCGCCGAGCGTGACAGGCGTTGTGGCACTGAGCGGTTCGCTGATATTGGTGACGATGGTCGCCTCGGTCGGCCCGTACCCGTTGCGGAAGATCAGCCCCGGAATCGCGGCGGTCCACCGCGCGACCAGCTCTGCCGGGCACGCCTCACCGCCGACAACGACCACCCGTAGCGCATCCAGGCCCTCCGGGTTCACCGTCGCCAGCGCCGACGGCGTGATGATCACATGGGTCACCCGCTCGACCCGCAACAACTCCCCCAGCTCCGCCCCACCGAACACCCCCACGGGCGCGACAACCATCGTCGCCCCCTCGGTCACGGTGAGCAGCAACTCGGCCACGGAGATATCGAACGACGGCGACGCCACATGCAGCACCCGCGCATCCGCCGACGCCAGATACCGCCCCGCCTGCACCGGCAGATACGCCGCGACCGCACCCTGCCCAATCACCACACCCTTCGGCAGACCGGTGGTGCCGGACGTGTAGATGACGTACGCGGGATCCAACGGATCCACCGCCCGCCTTCCAACCGCACCACCCGCCGTGGCGCCATCCGCCACGCTGCCGCCGGCCGTGATACCGCCTGCGGTGTCCGCCCGCGAGGCCCCGACCGAAGTGCTTTTCGCAGCACTCCCGAAAATGTTCACATCGTGCACATTTTCGGCACCGTTCGAAAAAACATGTCCTCCCGCAGAGACCACGACGCCGTCGCCACCATCGGCGAGCGATGCTGCGCCTGCAGCAGATGTCACGCGGTCGAGCACCAGCCAGTTCACTGTGGCCGGCAGGTCCGCCGGCACCGCGTCGACGGTGATGCCGACGGCCGCACCGGAATCGGCGAGCATGTGGGCGATGCGGTCAGCGGGGTAGGTCGGGTCGACCGGGAGAAAACCCGCTCCGGACTTCACGACGGCCCAGATGGCGGTGACCGAGTCCGCTGAGCGCGGGATGCTCACGGCGACAAGGTCTCCCGCGCCGATGCCGAGGTCGACCAGGCGGGCGGCCAGGAGGGTGGCGGCGGTGTCGAGTTCGCCGTAGGTGAGGGTGCGGGCGCCGTCGCGGATCGCGATCGCGCCGGGGTCGGCGGCGGCGCGGGCCAGTACTTCCGGCAGCAGCGGAGCGGGGGTCGACGGGCCACCGGTGCGGGTGGTCAGGTCGGCGAGTTCGGTGTCGATCAGCAGGGGCAGATCGGCAACCGGTGTCTGCGGGGCGGCGGCGATCGCGGTGAGCAGGCCGGTGAAGCGCGATACCATGTTCGCGACCGTCGGCTCGTCGAACAGATCTGTGGCGTAGGAGAACTCGCCGGACAGACCGCCGGCGGAATCACGCACCGTCACCGAGAGATCGAACTTCTCGATGTCGTAGGGCAGGTCGACGGCGGCGGCACGCAGACCGGGAAGTTCGAAGCTCGTCGGCGGCAGGTTCTGCAGCGACAGCGCCACCTGGAACAGCGGATGACGACCGACCGAACGCGGCGGCGCGAGTACCTCCACGAGACGCTCGAACGGCAGGGTGGTGTGGTCGAAGGCGGCCAGGTCCCCGGTCCGAACGCGGCCGAGCAGCTCGGCGAACGGTTCGGCGCCACGCACCCGGGTGCGCAGCACGGCGGTGTTGACGAACATGCCGATGACGTCGTCGAGTTCGGCGGCTCCACGCCCGGCGACCGGCGTGCCGATCGCCACATCGGCATTGCCCGACAGGCGAGCGATCAGCGCCGACAGCGCCGCGTGCAGCACCATGAACAGCGTCGCACCTTGCTCTGCGGCAACAGCATTCAGCGCCGCGACCACGTCGGCATCGAGCTCGAACGAGACCCGGCGACCCCGCATCGACGCCGTGGCGGGGCGCGGCCGGTCGGTCGGCAAGCTGGACTCGTCCGGCAGTCCGGCCAGCGAGTCACGCCAGAACGCGATCTCCCGCCCGGCCTGCGAATCGGCATCGTCCTCCGCGCCGAGGATCGCACGCTGCCACAGGGTGTAATCGGCGTACTGCACTGGCAACGGATTCCACTGCGGCGCAGCACCTTCGGTCCGCGCGCAATAGGCGGCCATCGTGTCGCGCACCAGCGGTCCGGCCGACCAACCATCGGAGGCGATGTGGTGCACCACCAGCACCAAGACGTGATCACCGTCGACCTCGAACAGCCTCGCCCGCACCGGCGGCGCAACGGTGACATCGAATCCGTGCAGGATCACCCGGGCCAAGACATCCGGAAGCTCCTGCGCGCCAACGCTGATCGGGTCGAGCAGCATCGACACGGCCGACGGAATCGAACCGCCGGCACCATGGTCCCGCTGACTCACATCAGCAGTGCCGCTCCCCACCCTCGCACCCGCATGAGGGCCATCAGCGCCAACAGCGACGCTGACCGACCTGTCGACGCCATCAGCACCAACGCCGACAACCGCCGAGTTCGATTCGGCGACAAGCATTTCGAGCGCGGCGACTGGCGTGAGCACCCGCTGCGTCCCCACCCCGTCGACCTCGGGATACACCGTCCGCAACACCTCGTGCCGCGCGATCAGGTCCCCGACCGCCGCCCGCAGAGCATCCAGATCCAAGACCCCGGATAACCGCACCGCGATCGGAATGTTGTACGCCCCGGTTTCCGGATCGAACCGGTTCAGGAACCACATCCGCTGCTGCGCAGGCGACAACGGCAACACCGCAGGACGCGGACCCGCGACCAGCGCGGGCCGATCATCGACCGCCCCACCCTCGATCAGCTTCGCCAGCACAGCCACGGTCGGACTGTCGAAGAAGTCGCGAACATCCACCCGCACACCGAAATTCGCCTGCAACCGGCCGATCGCACGGGTGGCGATCAGTGAATTGCCACCGAGGCGGAAGAAGTCGTCGTCCAACCCGACGGTCTCCACGTCGAGCAGCTCGGCGAACAGCGCGGCGACGGAACGTTCGGTCGCCGTACGCGGCTCGCGGAACTCGGCAGCCGCGACCCGGAAATCGGGCTGCGGCAACGCTTTACGATCCAGCTTGCCACTGGCGTTGATCGGCATCGCGTCCAGCTGCACCAGCAGCGACGGCACCATGTACTCCGGCATCGACGCCTTGGCATGCGCGACGAGCTCCGCCTCGTCGAGCACCGCACCGTCGACGCTCACCACATAGCCGACCAGCGCCTCACCAGCGGCATGCCGATGCAGCACCACCGCCGCGTTGCCGACCCGAGGATGCGCGGCCAGCACAGCCTCGATCTCGCCCAGCTCGATCCGCAGGCCGCGCAGCTTCACCTGAAAGTCGGTGCGCCCCAGGTATTCCAGCTCGCCGCGCACCGAACGCACCAGGTCACCGGTGCGATACATCCGCTCACCGGCCACCCCGTACGGGTTCGCGACGAACCGGTCCGCCGTCAGACCCGGCCGCGCCACATACCCGCGCGCCAACTGCACACCCGACAGATACAGCTCACCCACCACCCCGACGGGCACCCGGTCGAGGTTCTCGTCGAGGACCAGCAGCCCGGTGTCGTCGGCCGGACCGCCGATCGGCACCGACACCTCGTCGGCGGCGCTCACCTCGTGCGCGGTGACATCGACCGCCGCCTCGGTCGGCCCGTACAGGTTGTGCAGCGCGGTCGACGACAGGGCGCGCAGCCGTGCGGCGGTAGCGGCGGGCAGCGCCTCACCGGAGGCGAACACCATCCGCAACGACGACAGATCCGCCTCGGAGCTCACGTCACCGACGAACGCGGCCAGCATCGACGGCACGAAGTGCGTCACCGTCGCCCGGTGCTCGGCGATCAACGCCGCCAGATACGCGGGATCACCGTGTCGACCGGGTTCGGCGACAACCAGTCGCGCACCGACCTGCAAGGGCCAGAACAGCTCCCACACCGACACGTCGAAGGTGAACGGCGTCTTCTGCAACACCACATCGGCATCGGTCATGCCGTAGCAGCGCTGCCGCCAGTCCAGGTTCGCCACGATCGCCCCGTGGGTCACCGCCACGCCCTTCGGCCGACCCGTCGACCCGGAGGTGAAGATGACGTAGGCCGTATTGTCGGCCCGCGCCCCGGACGCCACCTCGCCGGGCACCGCGTCCCAGTCGATGTCGTCGGTGCGCAGTACCGGCGCACCGTTCAGATCCGGCTCATCGCAAGTACGCGTCACGACCACGACCGGCCGCGCCACCTCGAGCACATAGTGCAACCGGTCCACCGGATGATCGGGGTCCAGGGGCACATACGCACCTCCGGCCCGCACGATCGCGTGCACCGCGACGATCAACTCGACACTGCGCCGCAGCGCGAGCCCGACCAGCGACTCCGGCCCCACACCGAGCTCGACCAGCCGCCCGGCGAGCACCCGCACCCTGGCATCGAATTCCGTATAGGTCAGCGTCTGCGCACCGAACTGCACCGCGACAGCGTCGGGGGTCCGCGCCAACTGCTCGGCGAACCGGTCGACAAGCGTCGAACCGACAACCGCCGCCTCGACCCCGAGCACTGCCATCGCATCCACACCCAGCGATTCCAACAGCACACCGAAGGTCCCCTCGGCCGCGTCGACCACCCCGGGGAACAGCTCGGCGAGCACGACCTGCACCAGCGTCTCCGCGTCCAACGCCCCGCCGGTGAGCTCGGCCATCGTCACGAGCTGCGCATCGAGCTCGCCGTAGGACACCGCGCTACCGTCGAACTCGACCGCGATCCGCCCCGGATCGATCGCCGCGACCGTCGCCACCAGCGCTGCCAGCTGTTCTGTTTCCGCGCGCGCCGGAGTGGGGTTGGTCATCGCAACACTGCCTTCCATTACCGGCCGCGGGTAACGCCACGCGGCCGCACAAACACTCGGAACTCCCCGGCCCAACCGGGGGGACGGGATCGGCGCGAGGGTGGCCAACCTCGGGCACCCTGCCCGAAATCCACCCGCTCACACCGGATTCAGTGCGATCGGCTATGACACGATCGCGGCCATCCGGCTCGCCGCCATGCAACCAGCAATGACTCGGCTATCTCCCGACCTCCATCATCGACCCCGACACCAGAACGCGTCCGCAGACGATGAGAAGCGTATTCGTTTCGGTAATAAACCGGACCAGTTTCCGTCAAAATATCGATACCGGCCAGTAATCGCTGTGCCCGCCCACACTATGTGAAACAAGGTTGCATCAACGTTGCATCAACGTGACCCGGGTCACGACCGCATCAGGGACGACAAAACCCCCGCCGTTCGCACGGGCGGGGGTTTCGGCAGTCAGGTGGAACAGCGACGCTTACTCAGCGACGACGGTCTCCTCGACGGCAGCAGGCTCGGCGGCAGCGGCGGCCTCGTCCTCGACCGGGACGAGCGAGATCTTGCCGCGGTTGTCGATATCGGCGATCTCCACGCGCAGCTTGTCGCCGACGTTGACCACGTCTTCGACCTTGGCCACGCGCTTGCCGTTGCCCAGCTTGGAGATGTGCACCAGCCCGTCACGGCCCGGCAGGAGCGACACGAACGCGCCGAAGGCGGTGGTCTTGACGACCGTGCCCAGGAAACGCTCGCCGACCTTGGGCAGCTGCGGGTTGGCGATGGCGTTGATCATGTCGATCGCGGCCTGGGCGGACGGCCCATCGGTCGCACCGACGAAAACAGTGCCGTCATCTTCGATCGAGATGTTGGCGCCGGTTTCCTCGGTGATCTGGTTGATCATCTTGCCCTTGGGCCCGATGACCTCGCCGATCTTGTCGACCGGGATCTTGATGGCCGTCACGCGCGGGGCGTAGGGGCTCATCTCGTCGGGGTCGGTGATGGCCTCGGCCATCACGTCCAAGATGGTGGTGCGGGCGTCGTGCGCCTGGTTCAGCGCACCTGCGAGGACCTGCGAGGGGATACCGTCGAGCTTGGTGTCGAGCTGCAGGGCGGTGACGAAGTCACGGGTACCGGCAACCTTGAAGTCCATGTCGCCGAAGGCATCCTCGGCGCCGAGGATGTCGGTGAGCGCGACGTAGCGGACCTCTTCGACACCCTTGTCGTTGGTGATGGTGTCGGAAACCAGGCCCATAGCGATACCCGCGACCGGTGCCTTCAGCGGCACACCGGCGTTGAGCAGCGACAGCGTCGAGGCGCAGACCGAGCCCATCGAGGTCGAGCCGTTCGAGGACAGCGCCTCGGAGACCTGACGGATGGCGTACGGGAACTCCTCCTGCGAGGGCAGTACCGGCATCAGCGCACGCTCGGCGAGCGCGCCGTGGCCGATCTCGCGACGCTTCGGCGAACCGACGCGACCGGTCTCGCCGGTGGAGAACGGCGGGAAGTTGTAGTGGTGCATGTAGCGCTTGGAGGTCTCCGGGCCCAGCGAGTCGACCTGCTGTGCCATCTTCACCATGTCGAGGGTGGTGACGCCCATGATCTGAGTCTCGCCACGCTCGAAGATCGCCGAACCGTGGGCGCGCGGGATCACGTCGACCTCGGCGGACAGCTCGCGGATGTCGGCCAGGCCACGGCCGTCGATGCGGAAACCGTCGGTGAGGATGCGCTGGCGAACCAGCTTCTTGGTGACCGAGCGGAACGCGGCACCCAGTTCCTTCTCGCGACCGGTGAAGTCCTCACCCAGACGGGAGAGCACCTCGGCCTTGATCTCGTCGATCTTGGCTTCGCGGGCCTGCTTGTCGGCGATGCTCAGCGCCTGGTTCAGCTCGACCTTCGAGGTGCCCTCGACAGCCTCGAACACGTCGGGGCCGTACGGCGGGAACAGCGGGAATTCCTGCGTCGGCTTGGCAGCCAGCGCCGCCAGGTCGGCCTGCGCACGGACCAGACGCGCGATGAACGGCTTCGCGGCTTCCAGACCCTGGGCCACCACGGCCTCGGTCGGCGCCTGCGCACCGTCTTCGATCAGCGCGATGACCTTGTCGGTGGCTTCGGCCTCGACCATCATGATGGCGACATCGCCGGTCTCGGTGACGCGACCCGCGACGACCATGTCGAACACGGCGCCTTCGAGCTCCTCCACAGTCGGGAACGCGACCCACTGCTCACCGATGAGGGCGACGCGAACGCCACCGATCGGGCCGGAGAACGGGATGCCCGAGAGCTGAGTCGACGCCGAGGCCGCGTTGATGGCCACCACGTCGTACAGGTCGGCCGGGTTCAGGCTCAGCACGGTGACAACGACCTGGATCTCGTTGCGCAGACCGTCGATGAAGGTCGGGCGCAGCGGCCGGTCGATCAGGCGGCAGGTCAGGATCGCGTCGGTGGAGGGGCGACCCTCGCGACGGAAGAACGAGCCGGGGATGCGACCCGCGGCGTACATGCGCTCTTCGACGTCGACCGTCAGCGGGAAGAAGTCGAACTGATCCTTGGGGTACTTACCGGCGGTGGTCGCCGACAGCAGCATGGTCTCGTCGTCCAGGTAGGCGGCGACGGAGCCCGCGGCCTGCTTGGCCAGACGGCCGGTTTCGAAGCGGATGGTGCGGGTGCCGAAGCTACCGTTGTCGATCAGTGCGACCGACTCGAAAACACCGGGCTCGACCTCGACCGCAGTCGAAGGACGTTCAGTTGTCTGCGTCATATTTTCTTCTCTCGACCTCTCGTCTCGCCGGAGCGCAGCACCATGTGGGCGCGAACCGGCTTTTCGTCAGCCGTACCGGACACGGACACGTGGAAACCCTCCTGGCTGCCACGCGCAGCACCCGGCCTTTTCCCCTTGGAAGCGGCGACGCGGTGGCGGTCATCGATCGAAGCCCGACGGCGGTTTGAACTAACGCCTGCCGAAAGGCCACTACCGAAGACCGACGCCACGCGGACGGATGCACACGGCTGTCACATGTTGTAATGCAGCCGGGAACCCGATGGTCCCCGAATACACGAATAGCCAACGAGAAGAAGTGTACTTCTTCCCATTGGCTACTCGACGACCGCCTCCCGAAGGATGGCGTGTCACGCGAACTCGACCACGACGTTTTCGGCCGCCCCGGATCCGAGGGGCGAGACGTAACGCCGAAGGCGCAGTATCGCCCCTCGGATTCGGGGTTACAAGGCCGAAAACCCGCGGCGCCAGCCGCAAAAACTATCGACGCAGGCCGAGACGCTCGATGAGCGACCGGTAGCGGTTGATGTCGTTGGCCTGCAGGTACTTCGACAGGCGACGACGACGACCGATCAGGGCCAGCAGGCCGTGGCGGGTGTGGTGATCGTGCTTGTGCGTCTTGAGGTGCTCGGTCAGGTCCGAGATCCGCTTCGACAGCAGCGCGATCTGCGCCTCCGGGGAGCCGGTGTCGGTGGGGTGCAGGCCGTACTCGGCGAGAATCGCCGACTTCTGCTCAGTGGTCAGCGCCATGGCTGGACTCCTATTTTTCAGTTCCGCGCTCGAAGGTCCGGTTACCCGGGATGGGCGCCACCGCGGACCGCAGCAAACCCGAGGAGCCACTTTACTCCGCGCTACGCACGGAGTAAAAGCCGGGTCAGGAGTCGGCGGCCGTGAGGACCTTGCGCGCGGCCTCGACATCGCGGCCCATGGCCTCGACCAGCTCGTCGATGGACTCGAACTTGCGCATCCCGCGCAACTGTTCGACGAAATCGACGCCGACATGCTGGCCGTAAAGGTCGGCCTCACCGTCGAGCACGAACGCCTCGACCGTGCGCGAGCGACCCGAGAACGTGGGGTTGGTACCGACCGAGATCGCCGCCATCGCCCGCTCGCCCGGTTCGGTCGAACCGATCGCTGGACCGGACCCGAGCACGGTGAACCAGCCCGCGTACACCCCGTCAGCCGGAATCGCGGCATGCATCGGCGGCGCGACATTGGCGGTCGGGAAGCCGAGCCCGCGCCCGCGACCGTCGCCGTGTACGACGACACCCTCGACCCGGTGCGGGCGCCCGAGGGCCTCGGCCGCCGCGGCCATATCGCCGGCATCGACACAGGCGCGGATATAAGTGGAGGAGAAAGTGACGGCGTGTTCGCCGAGCAGGGTCACCCCGTCGACCTCGAAGCCGAACCGCTCGCCCAGCTCCCGCATCGTGTCGACGGTGCCCGCGGCCTTCTTGCCGAAGGTGAAATTGTCCCCGACCACGACCTCGGTGACATGCAGTCGTTCGACCAGTAGATCGTGCACGTACTCGCCCGGCGTGAGCTTCATGAACTCCTGGGTGAACGGCATCACGCAGAACACGTCGATCCCGAGCTCTTGCGCCAGCTCCGCGCGGCGGGTCAGCGTGGTCAGCTGTGCCGGATGCGAACCGGGTCGCACCACTTCCATCGGATGCGGATCGAAGGTCATCAGAACCGAGGGGACACCACGCTTTTCCGCCGCGGCCACCGCGCGGCTGATCAGCTGCGCGTGCCCCCGATGTACCCCGTCGAACACGCCGATCGTGAGAACGCAACGCCCCCAGTCCGCGGGCACGTCGTCGAGACTTCGCCATCTCTGCACAGAGCGAAGCCTACGCAAAGCGGTGCGCGAACAGAATTCCGGTGTGACCGGATCACCAGCGCGCGCCGTGCCGGTTCGCCGATGTGTCATTCGGTCCAGGGATGCCTAACATTGGTGATGTGCCAGCTAAACGAGATGTCGCGACCCGTAGCGCGCTGACGCAGCCCGCCGAGCAGGCAGAATTCAGCCCCGCGATCGCCCCCGAACTGTCGGCGGTGGCACAGGATTATCTGAAGGTCATCTGGACCGCCCAGGAGTGGTCGCAGGAAAAAGTGTCGACCAAGCTGCTCGCCGAGCGGATCGGCGTGTCGGCCTCGACGGTGTCGGAAGCCGTCCGCAAACTCACCGATCAGGGCCTGGTCGAGCACGCCCGCTACGGCGCGATCACCCTCACCGAACACGGCCGCCTCGCCGCAGTCGCGATGGTGCGCCGCCACCGCCTGATCGAGACCTTCCTGGTGAACGAACTCGGCTACGGCTGGGACGAGGTCCACGACGAAGCCGAAGTCCTCGAACACGCCGTCTCGGACCTGCTCATGACCCGCATCGACGCGAAACTCGGCCACCCCGACCGCGACCCCCACGGCGACCCCATCCCCTCCGTCGACGGCGCCGTCCCCACCCCACCCGCCCGCCAACTCAGCGACTTCGCCGCAGGCGAGTCCGGCCGGGTAGCCCGCATCTCCGACGCCGACCCCGCGATGCTGCGCTACTTCGACTCCGTCGGCATCGCCCTCGACACCTCCATCGCCGTCGAGGAACGCCGCGATTTCGCCGGCACCATCGCCGTCCGCATCGCCTCTGCCGATACTCCCACCGAACTGGGAACCCTCGCCGCCGAAGCCATTTGGCTGACGACCTAGCAGTTGTGGAAGTAGGAGCGCAGCTGTAGTGGCACCCCGTCGGTGAAGGCGGTCGTCCAGCAAGTCACGTGCGGAAAGAGGACGTAGGTGGTCCAAGCGCCCGAGACGCGTCGGATGATGCGCTGGTTGTCGCCGGGGCTGTCCCAACGCACGACAGCCCACTGCTCATCGCAGTCCGACACCGTCGCGGCGGGCGCCGGGTCGACGCCGAGGTCGGTTTCGATGGTGGATTCGGCGCAGGCCGACGCGGGTTGGGCGTCGTTGAACCGCAGTTTCCCGGTGACTGTGCTGCCCGGGGTGACCAAGAACAGCGAGTGCATGCCCTCAGGGACCGGGTTCGTCCCCGCTGGAGCGGTCATGCCGAAGTGGTAGCACCCGGTCGGGGCGGTGAACACCGCGCTGCCCTGGTCGTCGGTGACACCGTCGAGACGCAGCGCTTCGGTGGTCTCCGCGAGCGGGATGTCGTGGCTGCTGGGGTCGCAGGGCTGTCGCAGCGAAAGGCGCACCGGCACACCGGGAACGGGGATGCCGGACAGGGTCACGGTCCGCAGCACGATGGTGCCGGTCGCCGGTGCGGGCGGTTGCACGGTCGTCGGCGGGGCGGTTGGCACACCGGGATTCGGTGGTGCACCCACGGTGGGTGTGGACCCGCCGACGGTGGGAGCGGGTGCACCGGGTGCGTCGGCCGCAACCGCGGTGGTGGGCGGCACGGGTGTAGTGAGCGGAACCGTGGGGCGCGCTGCACTCGGCGCTTGCGGTTCACCGCCGCCACAGGCCGTCACCAGCAGTGCTATACCGGCGACGACGCCGATCCAGGTCTTCCCGATCGCGGTCATGCTCTACCCCTGTCGACGCGATACCTATGTGATTTCGCTATCGCCGGTGGTGATCAGGTCGTTAACCCCTGTCCACCACCCCTGACATCCGCCATGCCCGAGCAAGATCCGGCATAATCACGCACTTCGCCGCCCGCCGATCAGTTTTCTGATTATTCGACGTCGAATTGCACGATTACGCCGGTGTCAGCGCGACAGAAAGTCCAGCAGCACACGGAATTCGGCCGGCGAAAGGAACCCGTCGCCGTCCTGGTCAGCGGCCGCGAGCAGATCAGCGGCCGGCTCGTCGATACGGCCCGCACCCACATGCCGAATCAGCGCTTCCAGCTCGGTCACCGAAATCCGCCCGTCCCCGTCCCGATCCCACAGCGTGAACGTATCGACCGACTCTGCACTCATCTCACAAATCCCTCTCCCGCGACCATTATCCGGCCGGTTCCGCCACTCTACGGATTCCCCGAAGCCGGTGCGGCGCACAACAAGTCGACCAGGAGGTCAGTCGCCGATTCCGCGCGGACGCACCACGATGACCGAGCCCGCGCGTTTTCCGCTCTCCTGGAGCAGAGCGATGGCGCGGCCGCGTGGGTCGATGGCGGCGTAGACGCCCTTGATGCCGACGGGGTCGAGCCAACGGCCCGTGCGCAGGTCGGTGGCCTGGGATTCGTCGATGTCGCGTAGGGGGAACGCGGTTTTGACGGCGGTGTCGACGTCGAGACTGAGCAGTGGCTCGTCCGCTTCGGCAGCAGCGGCGAGTTGTTCGAGGGTGCGGGCGTGTTCGAGGGTGAAGGGGCCGACTCTGGTGCGGCGCAACGCAGTCAGGTGGCCGCCTACGCCGAGCGCGGCACCGAGATCACGGGCCAGGGCGCGAATGTAAGTGCCGGAAGTGCATTCGACCGCAACGTCGAGGTCCACGAACTCATCGACATCGCGTCGAGCCAGAATATCGAAGCACGACACCGTAACCGGACGGGCGGCCAACTGCACCTCTTCACCGGCGCGCGCGCGGGCGTAGGCACGTTCACCGTCGACCTTGATGGCACTCACTGTGGCGGGCACCTGCTCGATATCGCCGGTCAGCGCGGCGACACCGGCCGCGATCTGCTCGTCGGTGACGTGCAGCGCGGACGTCGTCGCGGTAATCTCCCCCTCGGCGTCGTCGGTGTTCGTCGCCTGTCCGAGCCGGATCGTCGCCGTGTAGGCCTTGGTGGTGAGCAGCAGCTGGCCGAGCAGTTTCGTGGCCCGCTCCACCCCGAGCACCAGCACACCGGTGGCCATCGGGTCGAGGGTGCCCGCGTGCCCGACCTTCTTGGTCTGCAAGATCTTTCGGCTGCGCGCCACCACATCGTGGCTGGTGAGCCCACTGTCCTTGTCGACGATCACCAGACCGCCGAGCTCGCCGACCCGCGACACTCGCGCCGCCATCAGCCGTGCGCGATCGCGGTCAGGATCAGCCCGTCGGCGATCAACCAGCTGCCGTCGAACTCCGTCAGCGCGGCACCGCCGTCGTTCGTCAGGCCCGGAACGAGCAGTTTCGTGTGGAAGGTTCCGGAGCCCGAATCCGATGTGCGGGAATCGATCTCGAACGTGATGTGGGCGTCCTCGAAACCGAGCCAGCGCATGGTCAGCGGGAACCAGGCCTTGTAGGTGGCCTCCTTGGCGCAGAACAGCAGACGATCCAGGTGCAGACCCTCGCCCGGCGTGGCGGACAGCCACTCGCGCTCTTCGGGCAGGCTCACCGAATCGAGCACGCCGTCGGGCAGCGGGCCGTGCGGTTCGGCGTCGATACCGACGGAACGGAACCGCAGCGAATGCGCCAGCGCGGCAGCACGGTAACCGTCGCAATGGGTGAGGCTGCCGACGATGCCGCGCGGGAACAGGGGCATACCGCGCTCACCCTTGTCGATCGCGACCGGCTGCTCACCGAGTTCCTCGAGGGCCAGGCGAGCACAGTGCCGGGCGCCGATGAAATCGCGGCGACGCTTCTCGACGGACTTGGCGATGAGGTGTTCTTCGGCGGGGTGCGCCGTCAAATCCTCGGGAAACACCAACAGCTCCGCCGAAGCCACACTCCGCGGCAAAATCCTCTCCAGCACGTGCTCGTCCGCCTCTCCGCGTATTCAGGCCAGACTCAGCTGCCGATTTGAGCAGCGTTGGCGTCTGGCGGGACCGGGGTGGGCGGGTTTGCTCGTGCCCGGTGAGTTACCGATGTGCTCGCCCGCCTCTCCGCGAATTTCGGCCAGACTCAAATGCTGATCAATGCAGCGTTGGCGTCTGACGGTTCGCGGGCAGCCAAGTTAGCTCGTGCCCGGTGAGATACCGATGTCCATACCAAATCAGGCGTAGAGACTTCGTGCAAATGCGCAGGTCATACGCCTCGGCGGCGTTCAGCCTTTGCGCGCATTTCCTCGGCTGCGGCTTCCATCTCCGGGGTGACCTCGAAGTGGCCGCCCCAGGCGTTGAGGTCGCCTGCGGCGTAGGTGGGTTCGGGGAGGATCTGGCGCAGGAGGGGGTCGGGCATGCCTCGGCGTTTCCATTCTCGGGGGTAGCCGAGGGAGACCTCTTCGAAACGGACGCCGTCGTAGTAGGTGGTGCGGGGGATGTGGAGGTGGCCGTAGACCGAGCAGACCACGTTGTAGCTGGTGTGCCAGTCGGCGGTCAGGTCGGTGCCGCACCAGAGCGAGAACTCCGGGTAGAACAGGATTTCCGTGGGCTGGCGGACCAACGGGAAGTGGTTGATCATCACCAGCGGGGTTTCCGGGGGCAGGGCGTCGAGGCGGCGCTGGGTGTACTGGACGCGGGCGTGGCACCAGGCGTCGCGGGTGAGGTACGGGTCGGGGGTGAGCAGGAACTCGTCGGTCGCGACGACATTGCGTTCGCGGGCCAGCGCCAGACCCTCCGCCTTGGTTTTCGTGCCCGCCGGACGCCACGAGTAGTCGTAGAGCAAGAACATCGGGGCGAGGGTGACCCGGCCGCCGTACTTCTCCGCACCCGAACCCGTCCACACCGGGAACGGATCCTCCGGGGTGACGACATCGAGGTCACGGCACATCGCCACCAGATAGTCGTAGCGCGCGGCCCCGTGCATCTGCACCGGATCCTTCGGTGTGGTCCACAGCTCGTGATTACCCGGCACCCAGATCACCTTGGCGAAGCGGCTGCGCAACAACTCCAGCGCCCACCGCACCTCTTCGGCCTTCTCCCCCACATCACCGGCGACGATCAGCCAGTCCTCCGGCGAGGCCGCCTGAATCTGCTCCACGACGGGCTTGTTCCCCTGATGCCCCACATGCACATCGCTGACCGCCCACAACTTCGGAATCACCTGTCCACAGTGACACACCCGCGCCCCGCGCCACCGACGGGTTCACCCCCGCGCGTCCATACCTTCGGCGACGAGCAGATCCAGCAGCCCAGGAAACCGTGCGTCGAGCTCGGCGCGACGCAAGACGACGGTGCTGCGATTGCCGTAATTCACCTGCCGGACCAGCCCCGCCTCGCGCAACACCCGGAAGTGGTGGGTCCGGGTCGCCTTCGTCACCGGCAGGTCGAACGACGAGCAGCTGCGATCCCCGTCTGCCGGATCCAGTGCGAGCAGCGTGATCACGCGGCGCCGCAGCGGATCGGCCAGTGCGCCGAGTACCGCGCCCAGCTCGAGTTCCTCCACCCACCACCTCCAATAGGTACGACTTGCACCATACCTAGCCACGGCCTAGCGTTCCTAGGTACGTAGAACATCGTACCTAAGGAGCATGATGCCCAGCACCTACGCACTGGTGGGGTTCGCCCACCCGAAACCCGAACGCCGCGACGAGCTGCGCGAACTGTTGCTCTCGTTCGTCGAGCCGACCCGCGCCGAGGAGGGCTGCCTCGAATACCACTTCCACGTCGACAGCGACGACCCGTCGGTCTTCGTCTTCTACGAGGTGTGGCGCAGCAAAGCCGACCTCGACCGCCACCTCGCACTCCCCCACATGCAGGCCTTCTGGAACTCCCGCCTGGACTACCTGACCCGCGACCTCGACATCCGCTGGATCGACATGCTCAGCCCCTACCCGCGCTGATTCACGCCGCCCCACTCGGTATTTCGGCGCCCACCCTGGCCCAGCGGCCCGACCTCGCCCGGGCGACCACCGCGACCAATCGCAGCAGCATGAAGGCGACAAGGCCGGTCCAGATTCCCGCGACGCCCCAGTCGAAGATCAGCGACAGCCAGATCAGGGGCAGGAACCCGACCAGTGCGGCGACAAGGGTGGTAGTGCGGAGGTAGGCGGCATCACCTGCGCCGAGCAGGACACCGTCGAGGGCGAAGACGGCGCCGGCCACCGGGATCATGGCCACGAAGAACCACCAGATGACGTGGGTGCGTTCGAGGACCTGGGCGTCGTCGGTGAACAGCAGCGGGATGACGCCGACGCCCGCGGCGAACACGGTGGCCAGGAGCAGGGCGAAGACCACCGACCACGCGGTGACGCGGCGCGCGACGGTTTCGGCGCCGTGGACATTGCTTGCGCCCAGAGCCGCACCGACCAGAGTCTGCGCGGCGATGGCGAGCGAGTCCAGCGTCAGGGCAAGGAAATTCCAGAGTTGCAGGACCACCTGATGGGCGGCGACGGACGCGGCGCCGAAGCGGGCGGCCACGGCGGCGGCGGAGACGAAGCAGATCTGGAAGGCCAGACTGCGGACGATGAGGTCGCGCCCGAGGACGAGTTGAGCACGCATCACCGAGAGTTGGGGACGTAGCGAAACCCGTTCGCGCAGCAGCGCATACGCGAAAAGGACACCCGAGACGGACTGGCCGAGGAGGTTCGCCACCGCGGAACCGGCCAGTTCCATGCGCGGCGCGCCGAGTAATCCGTACACCAGTACGGGGCACAGCGCCGCCGACAGTGCCAGTCCCACCACCACATACGTCAGCGGCCTGCGCACATCCTGCACCCCACGCAGCCAGCCGTTGCCCGCCATCGACAGCAGAATCAACGGCACCCCGAATATCGCGATCCGCACCCAGACCACCGCCTCCCCGGCGATCTCCCCACCACCGGACAGCACCGAACACAGAGGCACCGCGAACACCTGGACCACCGCGACGATCACCGCACCGACCGCCAACCCCACCCAGCTCGCCTGCACGCCTTCCTCGACGGCACCGTTGCGGTCGCCCGCACCGTGCCTGCGTGCCGCACGCGCTGTTGTGCCGTAGGACAGGAACGTGAGTTGCGTGCTCAACGTCCCGAGAATCACCGCACCCACCGCGAGCCCGGCCAGTGCCAGCGCACCCAACCGGCCCACCACCGCGATATCGAACAGCAGATACAACGGCTCGGCCACCAACACCCCCAGCGTGGGCACGGCGATCCCGAGAATGCGCCGAGGACCGACCGACCCGCCGGTCACCACGTCATCCGGCGATTTCGCAGACCCCACACCCACCACCCACCGTCCTACCGGAGCAACACTGCCGACCCCGCCGATGGTGGCACACCCCACCGACAACAAACGCCGTCAGGAACCGCCGAGCAGTGTGCCGAGGAACTCCAGAACCGCATCCCGGGAGACCTCTTCGATCTCACGGTGCCCCGCGGTGTGCAGGTCGAACTCGTAATCGGTTCCGGCCGCGCGCAATTGGGCGAGGTAGGCCATCGTCATGGGAATCGGCACCACCATGTCCGCAGCACCGTGCGTGATCAACAAAGGTTGGTCGAAGGTGGTCGGCGCGGCCATGTAGGCGCGCAGCGCATCGCCGATCTCGGAGACGGGCGCGGCGAGCATCGTGGCGAACGTGATTCCGGCGGCGAGTCGGTCGAAATCCTCGACACAACTGGACGAGATCGCGTCGACGAGCGCGCGGCCGGTGGGCGTGAGAATCCTGTTCACATCGACATCGGGACGAGTGAGCCGGAGCCCTGCCAGAATCCCCGCGAAGGGGCCGATCAGCTTGTCCTCCATCGGGAAATGCGGGGTCGCCGGGCCCATCTGCGCGAACAGTGTTTCGAAGTTGGATTCCGGTGCGAGCGCGGCGGTTCCGCGAAAATCCAGTTCCGGCGCGTACTGCTGCGCGATGCTGCCGGTGGCCAGCGCGGCATGTCCGCCCTGCGACGCCCCGGCCACGGCCCAGGTCGGCGCCAACGCGGGTTCGGCGGCACGGGCCGCGCGGACCAGATCAAGGGTCGAGGTCGCCTCAGTGCGCGTATGCAGGTATGGGTGCGGGAACGTCGAACCCGGCGTCAGACCCAGGTAATCGGGTGCGACCACGGCCCATCCTCGATCGAGCACCGCCTGCATGAACGCCTGCTCCTGGACACCACGAGACGTGGTGATGCCGCAGTGCCCGGCCAACCCCATGGTCGGGTGATCCCAGGCAACCACAGGGTAGCCACCGGCGGGAGCGGGCGAGTCGGGCAACAACAGCAATCCCGAAGCCGAAACCGCTTCGCCGACAGGGCCTTCCGTGCGGTACTCGATGATCGACGCACGCTTCCAGGTCCCCCAACCGGGTTCCTGCGCCACCCGCCCGAGCAACTCGCCCGACGAATTCGGCGCGGCCTGCGCGACCGATCCACCGAGCGCGACCAGCAACGCCGCCAACGCCATCCCGAGCACTCTCGACATCACATCGCCTCCATCAGTCAGCTTCGACCCTAGCCAACCCCGGCCCATCGCACGTGCTTCGGTTCGCCGTCGGTTCGATCGCACCACGCTGAGCGCACACCAATCGCGAAAACGGTCGAATTCTCGACCGTTGAACGAAGTTTTGTCCGCTCAGCGTGGTTACCCCGCCCCGCGAATCAACCCAGCGCGGTAATCAACGCGCGGACAACACCTTCCGGGTCCCCATAGGTGGTGTAGCCGGCGGCGAAGCGATGGCCGCCACCGCCGAACCCGCTGGCCACCGCCGCGACGTCGACGCCGTCGGTCAGGCCGGGTGCGGAGTCGCGGGAACGCAGGGAAACGGTCCAGCGGTCGTTCTGGCCGCGGGCTTCCTTGAAGACAGCGGCGATACCCGCCTCCGAAGTCGTACGGATGACGTCGATGACACTTTCGACCTCTTCGGGACCCACATCATGGGTGTCGGCGGCGCGGACCAGCGCGTACACGAGGCCGACGCCCGCGGCCTGCGGCACGACCACCGCCGTCGACAGCACCTTCGACAGCATCGGCAACCAGGCGTACGGGTGGGTGTCGAGCAGGACTCGGGTGATCTCGGTGCCGTCGATGCCGGTGGCGAGGAGACGCTCGGCCATGGCGTGACTTCCGGGGCGGGCCCAGCGGAACGAACCGGTGTCGGTGACCAGGCCCGCGAACAGGCAGTGCGCGATGGCGGCGTCGATCGGCACGCCCCAGGCGTCGAGGAGGCGGGTGACCAGTTCGGTGGTCGAGGCCGCGGATTCGTCGATCAGGTCGACGGTGCCGAAACCGTCGTTGGCGCGGTGGTGATCGATCACCAATGTCGTTGTCGCGCCGGGTAATCGGTCGGCGAGCGCACCGAGCCGACTGCGCGCACCGCAATCCACGACGATCAGCAGGTCGACCTCGTCGGGCACCTGCGCGGGCGGCACGACGAGCTCAACGCCCGGCAACGTGCGCAACGATGCGGGCAGCTCAGCGGGCTCGGCGAAGGACACGCACACCGGCACCTCGCGCCGATGCAGCGCCAAGGCCAGCGCCAGGCCGCTGCCGACGGTGTCGGCGTCGGGCTGCACGTGGCACAGGATGGTCACCGAACGCGCCGCCGCCAGTGCGGCGACGGCGGCGTCCAGTTCGGTCCCGTCGCGGACGCTGGTCATCTAGCGTCCACCGGTCCTCGGCCGGACAAGACGGTACCCACCGCGCAGTTCTGCGTGGTCACTCAAGCTACCGCCTCCGGGCGCCGACCGGGCATACCTGTCTACTCGTCCTCGTCGTCGCGATCGACCTTGTACGGATCCGCATCGCCCGCGTGCTTGGCGTTCGCGGCGACCTTGGCCACCTCGTCATCGATGGCCCGAGCCCTGGCCAGCAGCTCTTCCATCTCGCGGGCCACCTCGGGCACCTTGTCGAGGGTGAACGACAGGATCGGGGTGAACTTCACGCCGGTGCCCGCGCCGACCTTCGACCGCAATACGCCCTTGGCCGCGTCCAGCCCTGCGGCGGCTTCGGTGTAGTCGGGTTCGGCGTCGATGGTCTCGCCCATCACCGTGTAATACACGTTCGCCTCGCGCAGATCGCCGCTCACCTTGCAGTCGGTGACGGTGACGAACCGCAGTCGCGGATCTTTGATCTCGTATTCGATCGCGGTAGCCACGATCGCGGAAATCCGCTTGGCGAGTCGGCGTGCCCTGGCTTGATCCACCATGGGAATCCTCCTCTAGCTCTAGTCTTCGGGTCCGAAGATCCGGCGGCGTACTGCCAGCAACTCTATCTCCGGACGCGCGGCAACGTGCCGCTCACACTTGTCGAGCACCTCGTTCAGGTGTCCCGTCTCCGCACTGACCATGGCCACACCGAGCAATGCCCGGCGGTGTAGGTCCTGATCTCCGGCTTCCGCGGCATTCACGCCGAAGCGTTTTCCCAGCTCAGCGAGGATCGGCCGGATCACCGACCGCTTCTCCTTGAGCGAATGCACGTCACCGAGCAGTAGATCGAATTCGAGCGCACCAATGAACAGCGGTGCTCACCTCCTGTGAATTGTTCGGATGTGTACGCCCGCACGCCGCACCCGAGAATCGGATGCGGCGTGCGAAGCGGTGTTGCGTTTATCAGTCGCGCGGCTTTTCACGAAGCTCGTAAGCCTCGATGATGTCGCCTTCCTTGATGTCGCTGTAGGTGACGGTCAGACCGCACTCGAAACCTTCGCGCACCTCGGTGGCGTCGTCCTTCTCCCGCTTGAGCGAGGAGATGGTCATCGTCTCGGCGATCACTCGACCGTCGCGGATCAGGCGCGCCTTGGCGTTGCGCTTGACCGAACCCGACTGCACCATGCAACCGGCGATGTTGCCGATCTTGGACGAGCGGAAGATCGCACGGATCTCCGCGCGGCCCAGCTCGACCTCTTCGTAGATCGGCTTGAGCATGCCCTTGAGGGCCTTCTCGATCTCGTCGATCGCCTGGTAGATGACCGAGTAGTACCGGATGTCGACGCCTTCGCGGTTGGCCAGCTCAGTGGCCTTGCCCTCCGCGCGGACGTTGAAGCCGATGATGATCGCGTTGGAGGCCGACGCCAGGTTGACGTTGGTCTCGGTGACGCCACCGACACCGCGGTCGATGACGCGCAGACGCACCTCGTCGTCGATCTCGATGCCGAGCAGGGCCTCTTCGAGGGCCTCGACGGTACCGGAGTTGTCGCCCTTGAGGATCAGGTTGAGCTCCGAAGTCTCCTTCAGTGCGGCATCCAGATCTTCCAGGCTGATCCGCTTGCGGCTGCGAGCGGCCAGTGCGTTGCGCTTACGCGCATTGCGGCGATCGGCGATCTGACGGGCGATGCGGTCTTCCTCGACCACGATCAGGTTGTCACCGGCGCCGGGCACCGAGGTGAAACCGATGACCTGGACCGGGCGCGACGGGGTCGCCGCGTGGACGTCCGCGCCGTGCTCGTCGACCATGCGACGGACGCGACCGTAGGCGTCGCCCGCCACGATCGAGTCACCGACGCGCAGGGTGCCGCGCTGGATGAGCACGGTGGCAACGGGGCCACGGCCGCGGTCGAGGTGCGCCTCGATGGCAACACCCTGGGCGTCCATGTCCGGGTTGGCCCGCAGGTCGAGCGAGGCATCCGCGGTCAGCAGCACTGCTTCGAGCAGCTGATCGATGTTGGTGCCCTGCTTGGCCGAGATATTGACGAACATGGTGTCGCCGCCGTACTCCTCGGTGACCAGGCCGTACTCGGTGAGCTGCTGCTTGATCTTGTCCGGGTTCGCACCCTCTTTGTCGATCTTGTTGATCGCGACAACGATCGGCACATCAGCGGCCTGCGCGTGGTTGATCGCTTCCACCGTCTGCGGCATGACGCCGTCGTCGGCCGCGACCACGAGGATCGCGATATCGGTGGCCTTCGCACCACGCGCACGCATGGCGGTGAACGCCTCGTGACCCGGGGTGTCGATGAAGGTGATCAGACGCTCTTCCTCGTTGAGGTTGGTGAGCACCTGGTACGCACCGATGTGCTGGGTGATGCCACCGGCCTCGCCCTCAGCGACGTTGGCCTTACGGATCGTGTCCAGCAGTCGGGTCTTACCGTGGTCGACGTGACCCATGACGGTCACGACCGGCGGACGGTGCTCGAGGTCGTCCTCGCCGCCGGCGTCTTCGCCGTAGGTGAGGTCGAACGACTGCAGCAGTTCGCGATCTTCGTCCTCGGGGCTGACCACGTGCACGACGTAGTTCATCTCGCCGCCGAGCAGCTCGAGGGTCTCGTCGTTCACCGACTGAGTGGCGGTGACCATCTCGCCGAGGTTGAACAGGGCCTGCACGAGAGCTGCGGGGTTCGCGTCGATCTTCTCGGCGAAGTCCGACAGCGAGGCGCCACGGGCGAGGCGGATGACCTCACCGTTGCCGCGGGGCAGACGCACGCCGCCGACGGCGGGAGCCTGCATGTTCTCGTACTCGGCGCGCTTCGCCCGCTTCGACTTACGGCCACGGCGAACCGCGCCACCGGGACGACCGAACGCACCGGCTGCGCCACCACGGCCACCGGGACCACCGGGACGACCGCCGCCGCCACCGGGACGACCACGGAAACCACCGGCCGCGGGAGCACCTGCACCCGGAGCGCCGGGGGCACCGCCACCGCCACCGCGGTAACCGCCACCGCCGCCGCCACCACCGGGACGGCCTGCGCCGCCACCGCCGGGAGCGCCACCGGGACGACCGCCGCCACCGGGACGACCCGCGCCACCGGGGGCAGGACGTGCCGAACGTGCGGGCATGGCACCGGGGTTCGGACGCGGAGGCATCGAACCCGGGTTGGGACGGGGACCACCGGGACGCGGGGCACCGCCCTGCGCGGCGGCCGGGCGCTGGCCCTGACCACCCTGCGGGCGAGGACCGCCCTGACCGGGAGCCGGACGCGGACCACCCTGACCGGGAGCCGGACGGGGACCGCCCTGACCCGGAGTCGGGCGAGTGCCGCCCTGACCCTGGCCCTGACCGGCCGGACGCGGCGCGGGACGCTCACGATCGGGGGCCGAGCTGAACGGGTTGTTGCCGACGCGCGGAGCCTTGGGGCCCGGCTTCGGGCCGGGACCGGCCGGACGCGGGCCCGGAGCCGCAGCACCGGGAGTTGTCTGGGCCGGACGGGTCTGACCGGCGGCCGGGGCCTGGGTCGGACGCGGCGCGGGAGCCGGACGGGGGCCGGGCGCCGGAGCGCCTGCGGGCTTGGTGGCCGGAGCCGACTGCTGCGCGGCGGCCGGAGCGGGGCTCGCGGGTGCCGGGGTAGCGGGCTTCGCTTCGACCGGAGCGGCCTCGACCTTGGGCGCGACCGGTGCGGCAGGAGCTGCCGGGGCGGGCGCGGCCGGAGCCGGACGCGGACCGGGGCGAGGGCCACCGGGGGTGGGCTTGGCGCCAGCCGGACGGGCTGAGGCTGCTGCCGACGACGGGCCGGGACGGGCCGCCGACTTGGCATCGGCCGCCGGAGCGGACTTCGATGCCAGTGATTCGCGCAGACGACGGGCGACGGGTGCTTCCACCGTCGACGACGCCGACTTCACGAACTCGCCTTGCTCCTTGAGCTTCGCGAGTAGTTCCTTGCTTGTGACACCGAGTTCCTTAGCCAACTCGTGCACGCGGGCCTTGCCTGCCACTGCTCTCCTCACTGAGAGGCCGAGCAGTGACGCCGCCTAGGTAAGGCGGGCCCGCACGACCTCGGGTTATCTCCGACGGACGTTCATCGTTGGTGCTTCACGGTGTGCTCATGAGTGCTCGTGCCTGTTCTCGAGGTACTTATCCAGGGCTGAGATATCCAGATTTCCGGACACTCGTAGGGCTCTGCCGAATGCTCGGCGCCGCTCTGCGGAACGCAAACAAGCTGAAACGGGGTGCAACCAGGCACCCCGTCCGGGAAGTCTGCGCCGCGGATCGGGAACAATCGCGACATCGGAATTCCGATGCTGCGCCACGATCCGCAACAGGTCGGCAGACGACTCGCGCTGACGGCATCCGATACAGGTGCGAACGGATTGCGCGGGCCGGTCCTGTACCCACTCTACCGGTGACCCGGTCATAACGACGAACCCCTCCCCTCCGGAAGTTACGAAGATGTCATCCGCGGGCAGGGATTCGACGTTCTCGAATCAGCTACGGTGCGCGCTACGGCCGGGCGGACTCGTCCGGTATCGGAGCCGCGTCGCTGCGGATATCGATCCGCCAGCCCGTCAGACGGGCTGCCAGGCGGGCATTCTGGCCCTCCTTGCCGATGGCGAGGGAGAGCTGGAAGTCGGGCACGACCACGCGGGCCGCCCTGGCATCGGGATCGACGACAGTGACCGATACCACTTTCGACGGCGAGAGTGCGTTGCCGACGAAGGTGGCCGGATCCTCGTCGTAGTCGATGATATCGATCTTCTCGCCGGCCAGTTCGCTCATCACGTTGCGCACGCGCTGACCCATCGGGCCGATGCACGCACCCTTGGCGTTCACGCCCTGGACGGTGGACTGCACGGCGATCTTGGAGCGGTGCCCCGACTCGCGCGCCACCGCGACGATCTCGACGGAACCGTCGGCGATCTCGGGCACCTCGAGCGAGAACAGCCGCCGCACCAGGTTCGGGTGGGTGCGCGAGAGCTGGATCTGCGGGCCACGCGGGCCACGCGAGACGCCGTAGACGTAGCACTTGATCCGGTCACCGTGCTCGTAGGTCTCGCCGGGCACCTGCTCGGCGGGCGGGATCAGACCCTCGGCGCCGTTGGCCTCGCTGCCGATGCGCACCACCACGATGCCGCGGGCGTTGGCCCTGGCGTCGCGCTGGACCACACCGCCGACGATCTCACCCTCGTGGGTGGCGAAGTCGCCGAAGGACTTCTCGTTCTCGGCATCACGCAGCCGCTGCAGCACCACCTGGCGGGCGGTGGTGGCGGCGATGCGGCCGAAACCCTCTGGGGTGTCGTCCCATTCGGAGACGAGGTTGCCGTCGGCGTCGAGTTCACGCGCCATCACCCGCACCACACCGGTCTTCTGGTTGATGTCGATGCGCGCGTTGGCCTCGTGGCCGTCGGTGTGCCGGTAGGCGGTGAGCAGTGCCGACTCGATCGCCGAGATCACGGTCTCGATCGAGATGCCTTTGTCGGCGACGATCGCCCGCAAGGCTTCGATTTCAATATTCATTCCGCAACCCCTTCGGTGGGAGTGTCACTGTGCTGTCCTGGTGCGGCGAGGTCGGCCGGCTCTTCGCCCGGTACCGGGCGGCCCGGCGCGATGCCGCCCGCGAGTTCGAGTTCGGCGGCACCCGGTGCGTTGAACTCGACCTGGACGACAGCCTCGGCGATATCGGTGAGCGGAACGTGCACGCGATGCGGCTTGATCTTGCCGCCGAGCACGAGCGCGATGGTGGGGTTCTCGGCGTCGGCCACCTGGCCGACGCGCGCGTCGAAACGGGCTTTGCCCTCGATCCGCTCGGCACCGTCGGCCAGTTTCACGCGGACCTTGCGGCCCTGCGCGCGGCGCCAATGCCGTTCGGTGGTGAGCGGGCGTTCCACGCCGGGCGTTGTCACTTCGAGCAGATAGGCGGATTCGCCGAAATCGCCTGCGGCATCGAGAAGTTCGGACATATCGCGACTCAGTGCGGCGATGGCGTCCAGGTCGGCGGGGCCGTCGCTGTCGACGGTCACCTTCACCCGAACCGGAGCCAACTCACCATTGCCTGCAGCCACGATCGCAACGCCCTCGAGGTCGAATCCCCGGCGTGCGACGAGCTCAGCGACTAGCTGGCTCACCCTTTCCTCGGTGGGCATCGGCATATGGGCGGCTCCTGGTTCAGTTGTGACGCGATCGGAAATATCTACGCCGAAGGTCTAGCGTAACGCGCTCAGAGAGTGTAAAGGACCAGGCGCCGACCACCGCGCACCGGTCCGACTCGGCGTGCCCGAGGCATGTCGGAACGCGCGCGAACTCCCCGCGCGAGATCTGGCACGATGGTGCACGTGCCCCACCGCCTTCCCGTCCCGCCGAGCGCCGGGCGACCTTCCGGCATGCGCCCCGACCGGCACGAACCCCCTCTCCCGAGGCTCGAGCCCACCGCCGCGCACCGCCATTCGACCAACACTTGGCGCCGCCGCACCTTGCTCCGGCTCGCCGGTGCGAGCGCGATCGGCATTCCGGCGATAGCCACGCTGGCCGCCTGCGCCGAGGACGATACCGTGCACGCCCCGGATCCTCTTGCCGCACAGGAGGTTCTGGCCCGAGCCGATGCCGCCGCCGCGACCGCCGCGATCGCTTTGGCCCCGCAGTCGAACGCCGCGTTGAACACGATCGCCACCGAGCGCACCGCGCACGCCGACGCTTTGCGCACCGAAATCGACCGGGTGATCGGCGTTTACGGTGACGGCACCACGCCCGTGCGTCGCACCGGCGCACTGACCGTGCCCGGCCCCGACGGGTCCCCGGTACCCGCCGCAGAAGTCGAGACCGTGTCCGCGCAGCCGACGACCGTCGCACAGTTGCGCGATCAGCTGGTTCGCTCCCAGCAGTCCGCCGCCGAGCTGGCTCGCACCGAATCCGGTTATCGCGCAGGGCTACTCGCGTCGATCAGTGCGGCCTGCGCCACCCAGGCAGGAGTCCTGCTGACATGACCGACCAACGCAAGTCCCTCCAGAACGCCCTGGACGCCGAGTACGCCGCCGTCTACTCCTACGGGCTGATCGCCGCGTACGCCAATGTCGACCGGGCTCGCCTGGTCGCCGAGTTCAGCGCCGCGCATCGAGCACGCCGCGACGCCACGATCGAATTGCTCGAGGCCGACGGCACCGCACCCGAGGCGCCCGCCGCCGCCTACAACCCGCCCGCACCGGTCGACGACCCGATCCCGGCCGCCCACCTCGCGGTCAGCGTCGAATCCGATTGCGCCGCAGCGTGGTACGCCGTTGTCGAGAACGCCACCGACGCCGCAGTGCGTGCTACGGCGACCGAAGCGCTCACCGAAGCCGCTATTCGCCGGGCCCGCTGGCAGTCGATCCTGGGCACCGGCCCGTGGACCGTCGCCTTCCCCGGGCGTGCGTAAACCGCCGACTCATCCGGCGTAATCACGCAAAACGCTGTCGTTCAGTCAGAGAACTGACTGGAGCGACGCGTTTTGCGTGATCATGCCGGGGCCACACTGCTACGGGCGCATCGCGTACGCGCCGTCGTAAGCCTCCACCTGCTGCCACACCCGATCGAAGCGTTCCTTGTCGGCGACCGGGCTGCGCAGTGCCCCGATCGCCCACGCACGCTGCGCCTCGGTGACCGACGGCTTGCCGAGCAGTGCCGACGCCTGGGTGTTGAAGTCGCGGATCTGGAAGTCGAAGATCTGGTCGAGCACGTCACGGTCCAGGCCGGTGAGCTCGGCCTGCTCGAGGATCAGCTGGCCGTAGACCACCGTGGAGAACAGGTGGCCGATGGTCAGCATGAAGTCCAGGTCCTTCTGCTGGTCCGCATCCGGTGCCGCGGTCAGCAGCAGCGTCTGCAGCGCCTTGGCCTGCTCGTAGAACCGGGCGACGTTGGGCACGTCCGAGGCCTGCTCGTAGGCCGGGGTCCAGTCCGCGAACTGCACCTTACCCGCGCCGCGCGCCGGGCCCTGCGCCCAGAAGAACGCCTCGTCACCGGCTTCGAGCTTGGTGCCGACGGCCGGGTATTCCTTGGGGTTGAACAGGTAGTTCGGCATGAACTTCAGGATCTGGCCCACGTTCACGTGCACGGTGCCCTCGAGGCGCGGCAGGTGGTTGATGTAGCGCGAAGCCTGCGCGAAGTAGGTGGCCTTCTCGAATCCCTTGGCCGCCAGCACATCCAGCAGCAGGGTCATCGCGACCTCGCCCTCGGAGGTGACCTTGGACTTGGTCATCGGGTTGAACAGCAGGTAGCGGCGGTCCTCGAGGGAGGCGCTGCGGAAGTAGTCCACGGCGCGATCACTGAACAGCTTCATCGCGATCAACCGGGCGTAGGCGTCGACGAAATTGCCGCGCACATGGCCGAAGTCGGTGACCGGGTTGCCGTAGAGGATGCGGTTGTTGGCGTGGGTGATGGCCTCGAAGAACGAGTGCTCGACCATGCCGATGCTGCCGTGGCAGAGGTTGAACTTGCCCACGTTCACGGTGTTCAGCGCGGCCGAAAAACCTTCCGGCCCTTCATGAAGCACGTCGGCGGCGGTCACCGGGTAGTTCTCCAACCGGAAGTGGCTGACATACATCTGGCCGTGGATAACACTCTCGACCAGGTGGTAGTTGTCATGACGACTGTCAGCGGCGAACCAGATGTAACCCTCCGGCCCTTCGACATCACCGCGCCGCGAGAACACCGACACCATCGAGGCCACATTGCCGTTGCCGATGTAGTACTTCTCCCCGTTGGCGCGGAACAGAATTCCCGCTTCGGCGTCGGCACTACCCGGCTCGCTCGGGGTGAGAATCAGATCGGTGTTGTAGATGTCGGCACCGTGATCACGCTCCGACAACGCGAACGCCATCACCTGACCGTCATCGAGATCAGCAGCAGCCTTGCGCTTGGCGATCTCGTTGTCGCTCTGCCAGATCGGGCCGAGCCCGAGAATGGTGACCTGCTCCGCGTACCAGTACGCGAGCCCGTAGAACCCGAAGATCTCCGACAGCGCCGCGTTGCGGGCCGCGTCCCAGCGCTTGTTCGGGTCGCCGTCGGCGTAGGCGGCGGGGGTGAGGAAGGTAGCGAACAGCTTTTCCTTGCCGACGAACTCCAGAAACTCCGAGGTCCACACCGCATCGCGATCCTCGACCAGCAACTGCGCCTTGCCCTTGGACTCGAACCACTCGATAGTGGCCTTCAGCAGCCGCCGCGTCTCAGCGTCGAAGTGCTGCGGATCGTAGGTGGCAGGGTTGAACAACAGGCTGGGCGAACTCGTCATGCCCGTTAACTTAGCAGCGCCGCCCACCCGCCACGCCGAGTCTCGAGCCCGCTACCTGCACTTTCGCCTACGTAGCCGTAGGTTTCCCGAGAACTCGACCGCGCCCCAGGCGCCCGGGCCGCCGACGACCCCGGCGCCCGGACAACGCAAATCGCGCCGCCCCACAGCGAGTGGGACGGCGCGATCGGTGAACGAGATCAGCCGCGGATCTTCGCGGTGACCGTGCTGACGGCGTCTTCGGCCGGGATCTCCTCGGCTTCGCCGGTGAAGCGGTTGCGCAGTTCCACCTTGCCTTCGGCCCAACCGCGGCCGATGACGAGGATCCAGGGCATGCCGAGGAGTTCGGCGTCCTTGAACTTCACGCCGGGGGAGGCGGTGCGGTCGTCGAAGAGGACGTCGAGGCCTTCGGCGTTCAGGCCGGCGACCACGTGTTCGGCGCCGTCGCGGGCGGCGGCGTCCTTGTTGGCGATCACCACGTGCACGTCGAAGGGGGCTACTTCGGCGGGCCAGCGCAGGCCCTTCTCGTCGTGCTGCTGTTCGGCGATGACGGCGACCATGCGGGAGACGCCGATACCGTAGGAGCCCATGGTGAGGCGTACGGGCTTGCCGTTCTCGCCGAGGACGTCGACGTCGAAGGCGTCGGTGTACTTGCGGCCGAGCTGGAAGATGTGACCGATCTCGATGCCGCGCGCGGAGACCAGCGGGCCCGCGCCGTCGGGCGAGGGATCGCCGTCGCGGACCTCGGCGGCCTCGATGGTGCCGTCGGGGGTGAAGTCACGCCCGGCAACAAGGCCGACGACGTGCTTGCCCTGCACATCGGCGCCCGTGATCCAGGCGGTGCCCTCGACGACGCGGGGGTCGACGAGGTAGCGAACGCCGTTGGCCTGCAAGCCCTTCGGGCCGATGTAGCCCTTCACCAGGAACGGATTGGCGGCGAAGTCGGCCTCGGTGAGCAGTTCCACCTCGGCGGGTTCGACGGCCGCGCCGAGGCGCTTGTCGTCGACCTCGCGGTCGCCGGGGATGCCGATGCCGAGGATCTCGGTCTTGCCGTCGGGGTGGCGCAGCTTCACCATCACGTTCTTCAACGTGTCGGCGGCGGTCACCGTGCGCCCGAGGACATCGTTGGCGTTGGCCCAGTCGACCAGCGTTGCGATGGTGGGGGTGTTCGGAGTGTCGTATTCGACCGCGGCGGCCTGGCCCTCGATGGGCAGCGGCGCGGGCGCGGGCGTAACCACGGCTTCCACATTGGCCGCGTACCCGGACTCGGCGCAGGCCACGTAGGTGTCCTCACCGACGGGGCTGACGGCGAGGAATTCCTCGGACGCGCTGCCGCCCATGGCGCCGGAGGTGGCGGCCACGATCACGTACTCGACGCCGAGCCGGGAGAAGATCGCCTGGTAGGCCTTGCGGTGGGTGGCGTAGCTCTCCGACAGACCCTCGTCGGTGAGGTCGAAGGAGTAGGAGTCCTTCATGGTGAACTCACGCCCGCGCAGGATGCCGGCGCGGGGCCGTTCCTCGTCGCGGTACTTGGTCTGGATCTGGTACAGGGTGACCGGCAGATCCTTGTAGGAGTTGTACTCACCCTTCACGGTGAGCGCGAACAGCTCCTCGTGGGTGGGGCCGAGCAGGTAGTCGCCGCCCTTGCGGTCCTTGAGGCGGAACAGGCCGTCGCCGTATTCGGTCCACCGGTTGGTGGTCTCGTAGGGCTCGCGCGGCAGCAGCGCGGGCAGCGAGATCTCCTGGGCGCCGGTGGCGTCCATCTCCTGGCGCACCACGTCCTCGATCTTGCGCAGCGTGCGCAGGCCGAGCGGCAACCACGAGTACACGCCCGGTGCGACGCGGCGGACGTAGCCGGCGCGAACCAGCAGTTTGTGGCTTGGCACCTCGGCGTCGGCGGGATCGTCTCGCAGGGTGCGCAGGAACAGGCGGGAGAGGCGGGTGATCACGGATGCACACGGTAGTCCCTGGTCCGGCGGTGGCGACAGCCGATTACCTCCTTGGCGCTCGCCGACCCCCGAAAACCGGCCCGAACACAAATGCGCCGATAAGGTTACCCATTACAATTCCATTTGAATCATCAGATAACAACCTGATAACGTAACCATGCCTGACAATTCTGAGATGACTAGATTTTCCGTATACGTCAATTACACACATACAACAGAAAATTTGCGGCGCCGATGCCGCCCTTGCGAGAGGTCACAATGGCTGAGACGAAATCCATGTCGAAACGCTGTACAGCAGTGTTCGCCGGTGCAGCGATGGTGGCCGCGACCCTTGCCGGATGCACCAAGACCGAGACCACCGAGAGCGGCCAGCTGCTGCAGTCGCTGAAGGACAAGGGCACGATCACCGTGGGTTTCGCCGGTGAGGCGCCGTATTCGTTCGAAGACGGGGGCCAACTCACCGGCGCCACCGTGGCCCTGCACAAGGAGATCTTCGCCAACCTCGGCATCAAGACCGTCGACGGCGTGCAGACCGAGTTCGGCGCCCTGATCCCCGGCCTGCAGGCCAATCGATTCGATGCCGTGAGTGCCGGAATGTCGATCTTGCCGAAACGCTGTGAACAGGCTTCTTTCAGCGAACCGGAATTCATGTACACCACCGCACTGATGGTGAAACCCGGTAATCCGATGAATTTGACGGATATGCAATCGGTCCAGGCCAGCGGCGCGAAATTGGCCGCGATGACCGGTGCCATCGAATCCGATTACGCCGATGCGCTCGGCATCGACGCCACCCAGGTCGCCACCCCGCAGGACGGGATGGACGCGGTCACCTCCGGGCGCGCCGACGTGTTCGCGCTCACCGCGATCTCGCTGAACTGGCTCAAGAGCCACACCCCCAACGCCGCGGTCGACGTGACGCCGTCGTTCGTCGCCGTCATCGACGGCAAGCCGCAGGTCGGCGCGGGCGGCACCGTGTTCCGCACCAGCGATCCCGATCTGCTCGCCGCCTACAACACCGAGCTGGCCAAGATCACCGGCGACAAGGACAAGTACCTGTCGATCGTCGGCAAGTTCGGCTTCACCGAGCGCGAGCTGCCCGATCCGAAGTACACGACGGCCAAGCTGTGCAAGGGCGAAATCTGATTCACGCATGAGCAATCTCGATGCCGTGCGCGATGCCCTGCCCTCGTTGTGGCAGGGCATCGTGGTCACGCTGGAGCTGACCATCGGCGGCGCGCTCCTCGCGTTCGTCCTCGCCCTCGCCCTCGGCACCACCGCTCGCGTGCGCAATCTCGCCGCGCGCGGCAGTGCCAGGGTCATGATCGAATTCTTCCGTGGCACTTCGCTTCTGGTGCAGATCTTCTGGCTGTTCTATGTGCTGCCACTGCTCGGCTACAAGCTCGACCCGCTGTTCTGCGGCATCCTGGCGCTGGGCCTGAACTACGGCGCCTATGGTGCCGAGGTGGTGCGTGGCGCGCTCAACGCGGTGCCGCGCGCGCAGTTCGAAGCGGCTGTGGCGCTGAACTTCAGTCCGTGGCAGCGGATGCGGCGGGTGCTGTTTCCGCAGGCCTGGGCGCTGATGCTGCCCTCGCTGACCAACCTGCTGGTCCACCTGCTCAAAGGCACCGCGGTGGCGTCCTACATCACCCTGCACGATCTGACCTACGAGATCGGTGACCTGCGCAAGGACACCAGCGACACCCTGTTCTCCTTCGGTGTCGGCCTGCTCATCTACTTCGTCCTGGGCTACGTACTCACCCTGGGCATGAACCTCCTGGAGACCCGCGCCAAGACCAAGCTGGGTCGCGGAGCCTCGCTCAAGGAAGTACTCAGCCTGGCGCCCGAAGAAACGAAGGCGGCCCCATGACAGCGGAATGGAGTTGGGAGCGCGCCCGCGAGGCGCTGCCGGTGCTGTGGGACGGCTTCCAGATCACGTTGCTGGCGACGGTGCTCGGTTTCGCGCTGGCCGCGGTGCTCGGGCTGGTGATCGCGATGATCCGGCGCACGATGCCACGCGCCATCGCCGCGCCGGTGCACGCGGTGAGCGAGTTCGTCCGGCTCACCCCGCTGGTCGTGCAGTTGCTGTTCGCCTACACCCTGTTGACCCAGTTCTCGGCGCTGCAGATCGGCATCGTGGTGCTGGGCATCCACTATTCGAGTTACCTGGCCGAGGTGTATCGCGCCGGGATCGAGGCGGTGCCCAAGGGCCAGTGGGAGGCGGCGCGCGCGCTGTCGTTGCCGCCGGTGCGCACCTGGGGTGCGGTGGTGCTGCCGCAGGCGATCCGGGCGAGCCTGCCCGCGCTGGGCACCAACGCCGTCTCGATGTTCAAGGACACACCGTTCCTTTTCGCCATCTCGGTCGTCGAATTGGTGACCGCCGCACAGCAATTCGGGGCGCGCAACTTCGCGTACCTGGAGTCGATCACGATGGCCGGGGTGTTCTTCCTCGTCGCCAGCTACCCGACATCTGTGCTGATCAGAAGACTGGAGAAGCGCCTTGCCTACTACTGACGAGATGATCAGGTTCGATCAGGTGGTCAAACGCTTCGGTGATCTCACCGTGCTCGACCATCTCGATTTCAGCGTCAGCCGCGGGGAGAAGGTCACGCTGATCGGGCCGTCCGGCTCGGGAAAGACCACGATCCTGCGACTGCTGATGACCCTGGAGACGATCAGCGACGGTGTGATCTGGGTCGACGGCGAACCGCTCACCCACACCGAGCGCAACGGAAAACTGGTGCCCGCCAAGGAGAAACACCTGCGCAAGGTGCGGACCAAGATCGGCATGGTGTTCCAGCAGTTCAACCTGTTCCCGAACATGACCGTGCTCGAAAACATCACCGAGGCACCGATTCACGTGCTGGGCAAGTCGAAAGATGAAGCGCGCGAACGTGCCCGGCACCTGCTCGACATCGTCGGCCTGTCGGACAAGGCGAATGCCCACCCCTCGCAACTGTCCGGCGGTCAGCAGCAGCGGGTGGCGATCGCGCGCTGCTGCGCGATGGATCCGAAGGTGATGCTCCTGGACGAGGTCACCTCGGCGCTCGACCCGGAACTGGTCGGCGACGTCCTCGACGTCCTACGCACCATCGCCGAGACCACCGACATCACGATGCTGATCGTCACCCACGAGATGCGCTTCGCCCGCGAGGTGTCGGACCGGGTGCTGATGTTCGACTCCGGGCGCATCATCGAACAGGGTCCGCCGGACCAGATCTTCGAGGCACCGACCAACGAGCGCACTCGCAAGTTCCTGGAAGCGGTGCGCTGAACGGGGCGGGGCGCGGTAGCAGTTCCTGCGGCGATTACCGTTGACGATCGTGCTGGTGCTGCTGCCTCCCTCCGAAACCAAGTCCGACGGCGGATCGGGCGCGCCGCTGAACCTCGACGATCTCGCGATGCCACAGCTCGGCGCGGTCCGCGACAAGCTGCTCACCGAGGTGGTGCAACTCGCGGCCGACCCCGCGCAGTCCGCCGCCGTCCTCGGCTTGGGCAAAGGCGCCGACGCCGAGGTCGCCCGCAACGCGAGCCTGCGCACCTCGGCGACGCGCCCCGCCCTGGAGCGCTACACCGGCGTCCTCTACGACGGACTCGACGCCAAGTCGTTCACCAAAGCACAGCGCGCCAAGGCCTACGCCCGCCTGGGCATCGGCTCAGCCCTGTTCGGCGCTGTCCGCGCCGCTGACCCCATCCCCGCCTACCGCCTCTCCGGCGGCACCAAACTCCCCGGCCTGCCGACACTTTCGGCCGTCTGGCGCGACGTGCTCCCCGACGCCCTCTACGCCGAGGCCGCAGGCGAGCTCGTCATCGACCTACGCTCGGGCACCTACCAGCAACTCGGCCGAGTCCCCGACGCCATCACCGCCAACGTCCTCACCGAACACCCCGACGGCTCCCGCACCGTCGTCAGCCACTTCAACAAACACCACAAGGGCCTGCTCGCCCGCGCTCTTGTCCTCACCCGCGCCGACCCCACCGACATCCGCGCGGTAGCCAAAGTGGCGACCAAAGCCGGTCTGCGTGCCGAGATCGCCTCGCCCACCGAACTTCTCATCATCACCTGACCCGTTCCCGGGATGCGACATCGATTCGATGGGTCGACGTCCTACAGGCTGAAACACACAGTTCCTCGAGCATCACTCCGGCCGGGCGACGCTCGACCGGATGCAGACGGCAGGCAGGCACTGAGCGGCTAGACCTCGGCGGCGGCGAGGGCCGCGCGGACATCCTCGGCGCTGCCACGCTTGGCGGCCGGCGGCCAGTTGCCGTCGGCGACGGCGTAGGGGTTGACGTAGACCGGGGTGTCTCGTTGGGAGCGACGGCTTTCGGCGAGGGAGCCGCCGTCGACCACGTCGTAGCCGATGGTGTCGATGAAGGCGGTGGCGAGCTTCTTGGCGTCGGGGTCGTCGGCGAAGATGGGCAGGGCGGAGCGGTCGGCGGCGCCCGCGGGGCGGGCCAGTTCGGCGAGGTTGGCGTAGACGATGTTGTTGAACGCCTTGACCACCTTCGAATCCGGGAGGTGACGTTGCAGCAGTTCGCTGGTGGTGGTCTCGTCGGCGTCGAGTTCGGGGAAGGCGCCGTCACGGTCGGGGTAGTAATTGTTGGTGTCGAGCACGACCTTGCCCGCGAGCGGTGCGACCGGGACTTCCCGATAGGCCTTCAACGGAACGGTGACCACCACGTAGTCGCCCGCTTCGGCCGCCTCGGCCGGGGTGGCCGCCCGCGCGTGTGGGCCAAGGTCGGCGACCAGGTCAGCCAGGGTTTCGGGGCCGCGTGAGTTGCTGAGTACCACGTCGTAGCCCGCGTCCACCGCCAATCGTGCGACGGTGGAGCCGATGTGTCCGCTGCCGATCAATCCGATTGTCGTCATGTGCGGGGACAACCAGCGGCACCCGACGGTTGTTCCCCAGCTCATCATCACGCTTCAGCGAGCGGTGCCGACTGTTGTCGCGCACAAAGCTGAGCGGCAATGCCTGCGCGAGGCCGGCGGCCAGGGGCACAGTGGCCGCATGAACAACTGGCTGCGCGCGATCGCGACGACATCCATGATCGCGACAGCCGCGATCACTCCTGCCGCCGTGCACGGCCAACCGACGCCCGAAGCCGGGGCCCGATACGTGGCCCTCGGTGATTCCGGGGCGGCCACCACCGGCGCGATCAACCTCGACCTCACCGCACCCCTGCGCTGCGTGCGCTCGACGACCAACGCACCCAAGTTGGTCGCGCAACGACTCGGGTTATCACTGGACGACCGGACCTGTAGCGCCGCGAAGATCCCCGACCTGTATCGCTCGCAAGGCGCGGGAGTGGCACCGCAGCTGGACGCTCTCGGGCCCGCCACCGAGATCGTCACCCTGCACATCGGCGCCAACGACGCCGACATGACCGAATACATCCTCGGTCACTGCCACGCGAAACCCGGTGGCTGTGCGACGGTGGCAGACCCACGGTGGGACAGCGATATCGACGCGATCGCGCCCGCCTACGCCGCCGCGCTCGACGAAATCGCCCGCCGCGCACCGAAAGCCACCGTCTTCGTCGACGGTTGGCCCACCTACCTGACCGATGCCAGCTGCCCGGCGATGCTCGGCCTGCTGCCCGCCGACGCCGCCTACATCCAGTCCAAGTTCGAGCGCCTCAATTCCGTGGTCGCCCGGGAAGCCGAAAACCATGGGGCCGTGTACATCGATACCGTCGCCGCGTCGAAGGAGTTCGGGATGTGCGCTGACCCGTCGACGCGCTGGTTCGACCCTCTGGTGGCCGACCGCACCCTGCTCCCCTACCACCCGACGCTCGCCGGACAGCGCGGCGTCGCGGACGTGATCGCGTCGGCGATCGAAGCGACCCGCTGAACTACTCGGCGATCGGGGCCATCAGCTGGATGAGGTTGCCGCAGGTGTCGTCGAAGACCGCGGTGCTGACCGGGCCCATGACGACGGGCGGCTGGGTGAAGAAGACGCCGCGGTCGACGAGCCGGGCGTACTCGGCGTCGAGGTCGTCGACGGTGAAGACGATGACGGGAATGCCTTCGGTGCTCAGCGCCGTCTTGTAGGCCTTGGCCGCCGGGTGCTGGTCGGGCTCGAGCAGAAGCTGGATGCCGTCGACGTCGGCGGGTGAGACGAGGGTGAGCCAGTCGAATTCACCGACGGGGACCTTGTCTTTGACCTGGAAGCCGAGCACGTCGGTGTAGAAGGCCTCGGCCTTGGCTTGGTCGTCGACGAAGACGCTGGTCACTCCGATGCGGATCATGGGTTCTCCTCGGTTGTCGGCCATCGCGTCGAAATCGCTTGCAGGGGCGTGAAATCGGCGTGATGGAACTTGTATCGACCTTGTCGGCGGGTGTGGACGAGACCGGCTTGCTCGAGCACCCCCAGGTGCTGGGTGATCGCCTGGCGCGACGAGCTGATGTCGTGCTTGCTCACGAGCCGGGCGCACAGTTCGAACAGGGTTTGCCCGTCGCGATCGGCGAGTTCGTCGAGCAGCGCGCGTCGTGTCGAGTCCGCCAGTGCGGTGAAAATATCGGTCACGCGGGCACGCTCCTGTTCGCTCCCCCGAACCATAGGCAAGCGTTCACTTGCCTGTCAAGCGCACCCCGCCCGCCACCCGCGCGCCGCCTCCACCAGCCGAGCACGGACCAGGTCGACGTGCGGCCGCGACGGCGCACCGACCCTGCGAGCCAGGAAACCGGTGTTGATCGGCGGATCCACGGGATCGAGCAGCGTCACCAGCGTTCCGTCGGCCCGCTCCCGACCACACAGGTAATGCGGTAGAACACTGATTCCCGCCCCGGCCGTCACCGCGGCGAGCACCGCCCGCAGGTCGCCGACGATCAGGGCCGGTTCGGTTTCCAGGCGGGTGTCGAAGACGTGGCGCCAGTACCGCCGCAGGATCGGCAGGTCGGCGGCGTAGCTGACGAGCGGGATGCCGACGAGCGCGACCGGACCTTCGGCGCGCAGCCGTTCGACGTCGATCCGGTCGGCGATCGACGGGGCGGCGACCAGCAGGAACTCCTCGTCGACCAGCGGTTCGGCCAGTACCGTCCGCCCCCGCGGGCGACTGGTAGCGAACACCAGATCCAGTGCGCCCGAATGCAATCGGGCCAGTAGGTCATCGGTGTGTCCGGTGCTGACGGTGAGCCGCACACCGTCGGCGACCAGCGGCGCGAGCGCGGGCACGATCTTGGCGGCGAGCATTTCCGCCGGGCCGCCGAGCAGCACCGGCGGTTCGGGCGGCGTCGCACGGTCTGCCGCCGCACCACTGACGACCGTTTCCAGCGCGTCGAGCGGGCCGCTCACCCTGGCGGCGAGTTCGTGTCCGGCAGCGGTCGGCGTCACGCCACGGGGCAACCGTTCGAACAGGGGTCGGCCGAGGTGGCGTTCGAGCGCCTGGATCTGGGTGGTCACGGTAGGCTGGGACAGCCCCACCTGGGCCGCACCGGCCGTGAGCGATCCGGTCCGCAGGACGGCCAGAAAGGTCCGCAACTGCACCAGATCCATCGACCCATCGGCTGACCTATGTCTCATATAGGCGAGTCTATTGGTCAGGAGATGCCATCGACCCTAGCGTGGTTCCCATGGCACACATCCTCTTCGTTCTCACCGGCGCCGACCACTGGACACTGGCCGACGGCACCGAACATCCCACCGGGTACTGGGCCGAGGAATTCGCGGCGCCGTATGCGGCATTCATCAGCGCGGGCCACACCGTCACCGTGGCGACGCCCGCCGGCGTGATTGCCCCGGTCGACCGGGGCAGTCTGGCCCCCGAGGTCAACGGCGGTCCCGAAGGGGCGGCGGCGGTCGCCGAAATCGTCTCGGGTGCAACCGAACTGCAGAATCCGATCCCGATCGACAAGGTCGACCTCGCCGACTACGACGCCGTCTTCTACCCCGGCGGACACGGCCCGATGCAGGACCTCGCCGTCGACCCCGTCTCCGGCGCCCTTCTCAACGACGCCCTCGCCTCGGGCAAACCGCTCGGCATCGTCTGCCATGCCCCCGCGGCTCTGCTCGCCACCGGCGAAGCGGGCCCCTCCCCCTTCGCCGGCTACCGACTCACCGGCTTCAGCAATGTCGAGGAGACCCAGGCGGGTTTCGCCGACAAGGCGAAGTGGCTGCTCCAGGACCGATTGGTCGCCCTCGGCGCCGACTACCGCGAGGGTGACCCGTGGGCGCCGCACATCGAGGTCGATCGCAACCTCTACACCGGCCAGAACCCCGCGTCCGCGGCGCCGCTGGCCGCCGAGATACTCGCCGCCCTCTGAAGTACCGGCGTAATCACGCAATCGGCCTCGTTTCAGTCAGATATTTGACCGAAAGACGTCGAATTGCGTGATTACGCCGGTCCCCTCAGCCGATCGCGGCGGTGAGTTCGGCCAGTTCGGCCGCGAGGTTGGCACGGGCGACGGCCTCGTAACGGTCGTGGGCGAGGTCGGTGCGGAAAAGACGCGGCTGGTCGGCCAGATTGCGCAGTACCGAGGCGCGCCCGGCCCGGAACAAGTCGTCGGGGACGTGCGCGTATTCGGCGCGGATCGCAACGGTGTAGGCGGCGTATTCCTCAGGGGTACCGCCGAGGACGACAAGGTCGGCATCACAGAGCACGGCGCCGTTGGCATCGCCCGGCTGCGGCTTGTGCCCGCGGGTCAGCACCACGAGCCGCACCACTTCCTCGACCAATTCCGGTGCGGCACCGAGCGATTCGAGGATATCGCGGCCCAGATCGGCGCTGCGCTCCTCGTTGTCGGCCCGCGCGACCGCGTAGATCGCGTCATGGAAGAAGGCCGCGTACCGCACGGCATCGATATCGTCTGCGGCATCGGCCAATTCGTCGATCGCCGCGAGCATCACCGCCAGATGCGTGACGGTGTGGTAGCGCCTGTGCGGTTCGTTGTAGCGCCCCACCACACCCGCCCCGATTTGTTCGGCCTCGACCCCGGCCAACGCGGTCCACCGGTCCAGGAGATTCTGCGACAACGCACTCATACAACAAGTTTCGCCGTCCACACCGACACCCACAACCCCCCGATATCCTGCCCATTGCCACCGGTCCAGCTGCCCGATAGCGTGGGGCGATGGCGTCTTCGGCTCATCTGGCTTCGTTCGCGGGGTTGGCGTTTCTGCTGGTGATCGTGCCCGGGCCGAGCGTTTTGTTCACTATCGGCCGGGCGCTCACCGTCGGGCGGCGTTCGGCGCTGCTGACTGTGCTCGGCAATTCGATCGGGGTGTACGGCCAGGTTGTCGCCGTCGCGTTCGGGCTGGGCGCGGTGGTCGCGACCTCGGCGGCGGTGTTCACGGCGATCAAGCTGGTCGGCGCCGCCTACCTGGTCTTCCTCGGCGTGCAAGCGTTTCGGCATCGTGGTGAGCTGCAAACGGCTTTCCATGCCGAACAGGACGTGACCTCGCACAGCCCCGCCGCGGCACTGCGCGACGGCTTCGTTGTCGGAGCCGCCAATCCGAAAACCATTGTTTTCCTGGCAGCGCTGCTGCCACAGTTCGTGGACACCACACGTGGTTCGGTGCCACAGCAAATGCTGATCCTCGGGCTCTGTATCCCCGTGTTCGGTTTGATCTTCGACTCGCTCTGGGCATTCGCGGCGGGTTCGGCGCGGTCCTGGTTCGCGCGGTCGCCGCGCCGTCTCGCCGCCGTTGGCGGCACCGGTGGCCTGGTCATGATCGGGCTCGGCACATCACTGGCGCTCACCGGGCGCAAAGACTGAGCTACGAACCTAGAGCTTGTCGCCGGTGAGGTCGCGCACGAGCAGCGCGGCGTGCAGTGACGTGCGCGATTCGCCGTCGTCGAGGTCGACAGCGAGGACGCGTTCGATGCGGGCGAGGCGGTCGTAGAGAGTGGGTCGGCTGATCGCGAGAGCTTTCGCCAGTTCGGTTTTGTTGCCCGCCAGGTCGAGAAAGCGACGCAGGGTGCCGGTGAGATCGGTAGTCTGGCGGATGTCGTAGCGCAGCAGCGCGCCGAGTTCGGCCTCGGCGAAGCTCTGCACACCGGGCTCGTCGCGGATCAGCGAAAGCAGGCCGCGCAGGCGAATATCCGCGCTGCGGAAGAACATTCGGGCGGGCGCCGAGATCATGGACAGTGCCACCTCGGCGACGCCCGTGGCATGGGCGAGCCTGCCCGCGGCGTCGAGGAGCGAATCCGAATCGGGACCGACGCCTGCGACAGCTCGGCGCACCCCGTCGACCCGGCGAACCTCACCCAGCACCGCCGCACAGACTTCCGTCAGACGTGCATCGAGTTCCCCGCCGCGGGTCACCCCGAGAATCACCATGATCCGTTCCCCGTCTGCACCACCCCGCAGTCGTCCGGGAAGCGCCGCCGTCGAAGGGATCGCCGCATCAGGCTCAGCTCCGCGACCGCGCGCTGGTGCGGCTCTGGCGGACTCACTCACAGCGCCCCGCGCCCCACTGGAACGGAGTCGTCCAGGCCGATGTTCGGCGGCACTCAACGCAGAGGCGTCAACCAGGCCGAGCCCGTGTGTCACCGCTTCTACGATCGCCGCGCTCCGTCGTTGCACCGCGACAGGATCCGAGGCGGCGCCGGTCTCGATCTCGAGTGCCAGGGGCACATAGCGGGCTCGCCGGTGCAGACCGAGTGCGGCAGCTCGCGCTTGCGCGTCACGTTCATCGGTCACCCGCCCTTCCACCAGGTCGGCGATCAAGCCGGTTTGGGCTTGCCGGTGCAGACCGAAGCGGTCCTTGTCGATCATCCGGTGCAGGGTGATGGTTTGCGCGGCGCGCTCCAGGACCATGCTCACCCGGGAGGTCTGTGCCCGTTCGGAGCGCAGGATCAACCGGCCCCAGCGCTGCGTGTGCGGTCCGACACCGACCACCCACGGCCCCGCGGGCAGCATCCGCGACACGGACTCCCAATCATCCAGCAGCGCAGCCGAACTCGTGTGCCGGGAGGTGGCGGCAAGCACTCGATGCGAGAGGTCTTCGAGCACCACAGATGCGTCGAGCATGGTGGCGGCGGTCTGCACGATCTCGGCGAGCGCGGCGCGGCGCACGCTCAGCTCGGTGAAGGTCTCGTGCACGGTACGAGCGAATTCGAGTTCGGCGTACTGGTCGGCGACGATCGCCCGGTGGACGGCTTCGGTGATCTCCACGAAGCGGGTCACCCGGTGCAGCACGATCACCGGCAGCCCCAGTTCGGCGGCCGTCGCGGCCACGACAGGACCGAGCTCGCTCACATAACTGCCGAGTTCCACGACCAGTCCGGCGATGCCTGCGGCGGACAGGGACCGCAGGTAGGCGATCCGGGCCTGCTCGGGTGCGGCGAGTGCCTGCCCGGTGGTCAGGATGAGTTCCGAGCCGACCAACAGATCGGCGACCGCGGCCTGATCGCTGACATGCACCCAGCGCACCGGACGGTCCAGGTTCGTGGCACAGATGACCTCGGGCTGCCCGGCTTGCATCACGGGAGTCGCGAGCACATCAGCCACGGTCAACAGCACCTACGAATCGTAATACGAAACCCGTAATTGTGTACGAATCGTCGCGCCTACCCGGGCTCGGAATGGACCAAGGTAGAGGCACCACACCCACCGGCGAAGCGAGGCTTTCATGCAGTCCATCGGCCATTGGATCGACGGCAAATCCGTCAGCGGCACCAGCGAGAACACCGCGCCGGTGACCAATCCCGCCACCGGCGTCGTCACCGGCGAGCTGGCGCTGGCGAACGTGGCCGACACCCGCGCCGCGATCGACGCCGCGACGGTAGCCTTCGCGTCCTGGCGCGACACCTCGCTCACCCGCCGCACCCAGGTGCTGTTCCGTTTCCGCGAATTGCTCGCCGAGCGCAGGTCCGAGCTGGCCGCGATCGTCACGTCCGAACACGGCAAGGTCGCCGCCGACGCGCTCGGCGAGGTGACCCGCGGCCTCGAGATCGTCGAATTCGCCTGTGGCATCCCGCATCTGCTCAAGGGCGCGTTCACCGAGAATGCCTCGACCGATGTCGACATCTACTCGATCCGTCAGCCGCTCGGCCCCGTCGCGATCATCGCGCCGTTCAACTTTCCGGCGATGGTGCCGATGTGGTTCTTCCCCCTCGCGATCGGCGCGGGCAACACGGTGGTGCTCAAGCCGAGCGAGAAGGATCCGTCGGCGGCGCTGTGGCTGGCGCGGCTGTGGCAGGAGGCCGGGCTGCCCGACGGTGTGTTCAATGTCGTGCAGGGCGACAAGGTCGCCGTCGACGAACTGCTGGACAACCCGGGGATCAAGGCGGTCTCGTTCGTCGGCTCGACCCCGATCGCCAAGTACGTCTACCAGCGCGGCACCGCGGCGGGCAAGCGGGTGCAGGCGCTGGGCGGCGCGAAGAATCACATGGTGGTGCTGCCCGACGCGGACCTGGATCTGGCCGCCGATGCCGCCGTGAACGCCGGTTTCGGGTCGGCGGGTGAGCGGTGCATGGCGATCAGTGTGGTCGTGGCCGTCGGCGGGGTGGCCGATGAACTGGTAGCCAAGATCAGCGAGCGGGCCGCGGGCATTGTCACCGGCGACGGCACCAGTGGCGCCGAGATGGGTCCGCTGATCACCCGCGCCCACCGCGACCGCGTGGCCGAGTACATCGACGCGGGCGAAACCGCCGGTGCCCGTGTAGTTCTCGACGGACGCGGCCTCACTGTCGACGGCGCGCCGGACGGATTCTGGCTCGGGCCAACAATTCTCGACGAAGTCACCCCCACCATGAGTGTCTACACCGACGAGATCTTCGGCCCCGTGCTCTCGGTCGTGCGGGTCGACACCTACGAGGAGGCAGTGGCGCTGATCAATGCCAACCGCTACGGCAACGGCACCGCCATCTTCACCAACGACGGTGGCGCGGGACGCCGGTTCCAGCACGAGGTGGAGGTGGGTATGGTCGGCATCAACGTTCCGATCCCGGTTCCGATGGCCTACTTCAGTTTCGGCGGCTGGAAGAACTCCCTGTTCGGTGACTCGCACGCGCACGGCACCGACGGCGTGCACTTCTTCACCCGCACCAAGGCGGTCACTACCCGCTGGCTCGACCCGAGCCACGGTGGACTGGAACTCGGCTTCCCACAGAACAAATGACCGTTCTCGAGTCGCCGTCCGCCGACACAACAGAGGAGACCTCGCTGTGACGCTTTCCGATGAGGCCGCTCGCGCCTACGAGCTCGACCGCCGCCACGTGTTCCATTCCTGGTCCGCGCAAGCAGCCCTCACGCCGACGGTGCTCACCGCCGCCGAGGGCTGCTACGTGTGGGACGGCGAGGGCAACCGCCTGCTCGACTTCTCCTCGATGCTGGTGAACACCAATATCGGCCACCAGCATCCGAAGGTCGTCGCCGCGATCCAGGAGCAGGCGGCCAAACTCTGTACTGTCGCACCACAATTCGTCAACGACGCCCGCTCGGAAGCGGCCCGCCTGATCACCGAGCGCACCCCCGGCGACCTGAACACCATCTTCTTCACCAATGGTGGCGCCGACGCGATCGAACACGCCGTCCGAATGGCGCGCCTACACACCGGCCGATACAAGGTGCTCTCGCGCTACCGCTCCTACCACGGCGGCACCGAGACGGCGGTGAACCTCACCGGCGACCCACGCCGCTGGCCCAACGACCACGGCAACACCGGGACGGTGCACTTCTTCGGACCGTTCCTGTACCGCTCGGAATTCCATGCGACCGACGAGAAGCAGGAAACCGAGCGAGCGCTGGCCCACCTCGAACGCACCATCGAGATGGAGGGTCCGGCCACCATCGCCGCGATCGTCCTGGAATCGGTGCCGGGCACCGCGGGCATCATGGTGCCGACCCCCGAGTACATGCGCGGGGTGCGCGAACTGTGCGACAAGCACGGCATCATCTTCATCGCCGATGAGGTGATGGCGGGCTTCGGCCGGACCGGAAAGTGGTTCGCCATCGACAATTTCGATGTCGTGCCCGATCTGATCACCTTCGCCAAGGGCGTGAATTCCGGTTACGTCCCCCTCGGCGGCGTCGCGATCAGCGCCGCCATCAAGGCGACCTTCGACAACCGCCCGTATCCCGGCGGGCTCACCTATTCGGGCCACCCCCTGGCCACCGCGGCCGCCGTCGCGACGATCAACGCGATGGCCGAGGAAAGCATCGTCGAGAACGCCGCCGACATCGGCGCACGGGTCATCGGCCCTGGCCTTCGCGAACTGGCGACCCGGCATCCGAGCATCGGCGAAGTCCGCGGCCTCGGCGTGTTCTGGGCCCTAGAGCTCGTCCGCGACCGGGCCACCCGCGAACCCCTCGCCCCCTACGGCGGCACCAGCCCCGCGATGAACGAACTGATCGCCGCGTGCCGGCAGGGTGGGATGCTGCCGTTCGTCAACTTCAACCGGTTGCACGTGGTACCGCCGTGCGTGATCACCGAGGCCGAGGCCAAGGAAGGTCTGACCATCCTCGATCAAGCACTGAGCGTCGCCGACGCGCACACTGTCGACGCTCGCTGAAAGCCCGAACACGAGTAGATCCTCGCGGCCCGCGCGGAATGTGCGTGGGCCGCGAGGTGTTGTCCGGGTGCGTGACCGCCCGCCGGAGGTCAGCTTCGCTGAGCCTCTTCCTGCGCGTGCTGGGCCTGCACCAACTGTTGCGGGGTGTAGCGCACGGTCAGCGCGACCAGCGCGGCGACGGCGGCGATGATCGCGCAGATGAACAGCACCAGAGTGTAGCCGCTGTTGAGCGCGTCGATCTGGGCGGGCGTCCTGTTCGCGCTGGGGGCGTCACTGCCCCCGAGGGACAGCGTGCGTGATGCCGCGATCGGGCTGAGCAGGCCGATCGCGATCGGTGTCGCCAAGCTCAGGAACATCTGGCCCACCGCCGACAGCGGACCGATGTTCGACGGCGGAACCCCGACCAGCACGCACAGTGGTGCCAGCACGATCGCCATCCCGACGCCGAAGCCGATCACCAGCAGCAGCGACAACAGAGTCGGCAGGTACTGCACGTGCCGGTCCAGCGTCGACCCCAACAGCAGGCCCACCGCGAGCACCGTGCCCGCGGTGGCGAGCAACCAGCGCGGGGCGATCACCAGCGCGGCCTTGGATGCCACCGCACCGCCGACACCGATGCCGATGGTGAACGGGATCGAGGCGACACCGGCCATCAGCGGGCTGTAGCCGAGCACGTTCTGTAGCAGCTGGGCGACGAAGAACGTCATCGCGCCGAGGACCGCACCGGCCAGGAAGATCAGAACGAAGGTGGCGACCCGGTCGCGGCTGTCGAACAGCGACCACGGCAGCAGCGCGTCGGAGGTGCGTCGCTCGACGAGGACGAAGACCACGAGCAGCGCGAAACCACCGATCAGCGAACCGAGGATCACCGGGCTCGTCCAGCCCATCGCTGGTCCCTCGGTGGCGCCGAACACGATCGTCGCGCAGGCCAGCGTGCCCAGGATCGCGCCCTTGATATCGAGCGGCGTGCGGTGGTGTTCGGTATCGGTGAGGTGGTAGATCGCGCCGAGCACGATGAGCGCGCCGATCGGCACATTGATCAGGAAGATCGACCGCCACCAGACCTCGGTCAGCGCCCCGCCAACGATGAGACCACCGACCGAACCGATACCTGCCATCGAGCCCATGATCGCAATCGCCTGGTTCCTGGCTGGCCCAGGGGCGAAAGTGGTCGCGACGAGCGCGAACGCGGTCGGCGCGGCGATGGCGGCACCCGCACCTTGGAAGGCGCGTGCGGTCAGCAGCATCGCCTCACCGGTGGCAAGGCCGCAGGCCAGCGAGGCCGCGGTGAACAGTCCGACGCCGTAGATCAGCATGCGCTTGCGGCCGAACGCGTCGCCGAGCCGACCGCCGAGCAGCATCAATCCCGCGAAGGTGAGGCCGTAGGCGGTCACCGTCCAGGCACTGCCCGAACTGGACAGCCCCATGTCCTGCTGCAGTCGCGGCAGCGCGAAGATCACGACCGTGCCGTCGAGCACGACCATGAACTGCAGGCCGCTCAGTACGAGGATGGCGAGACCGAAGGCCCGCCCCGTCACCGGATACTGCATCGTCGCAGCGGGTTTATCGAGCACAACGAGGCAGTGTAATTGGCGCTGCGGCAACGCGAGGGCGCGCGGCCCACGAAGCTAGTCCAGCCCGAAGCCCGCCGTGGGGCCGATGACGATGATCGCGGGCGGGCGGATGCCCTCTTCCTTCACCCGGTCGGCGACCGTGGCGAGGTCGGCGCGCACCACCCGCTGGGTGCGCAGGGTGCCCTCCTGGATGACCGCCGCCGGGGTGTCGCTCGGGCGCCCACCGGCGAGCAGGGCGGCGGCGAACTTGTCGATCCGCTCGACCGCCATCATCAGCACGATGGTGCCGCGCAGCTTCGCCAGCGCCGACCAGTCGACGAGGGAGTCCGGGTGGTCGGGGGCGACGTGTCCGCTCACGACGACGAACTCGTGGGTGACCCCGCGATGGGTCACCGGGATGCCGGCCGCGCCGGGCACCGAGATCGGGCTGGTGATGCCGGGCACCACCGTCACCGGAATGCCCGCTTCGGTGCATGCCTCGAGTTCCTCGTACCCGCGACCGAAGACATAGGGGTCGCCGCCCTTGAGCCGGACCACGAACTTGCCCGCCTTGTAGCCCTCAACGAGCGCGAGGTTGATCGCCTCCTGCGCCATCGACCGGCCGTAGGGGATCTTCGCGGCGTCGATCACCTCGACGTGCGGGCCGAGTTCGGCGAGCAGTTCCGGCGGTGCGAGCCGGTCGGCCACGACCAGATCGGCGCGGGCGAGGAGCCTGCGACCACGCACGGTGATCAGGTCGGGATCGCCGGGACCACCACCGACGAGCGCGACGCCCGGGGTCACCGGTTCCGAATCATCGGTCACCACACCGGATTGCAGCGCTTCGAGCAGCCCGTTGCGCACAGCAGCCGAGCGGCGATGGGCGCCACCGGCCAGCACGCCGAGCGAAAGCCCGTCGTAGCGGGCGGTCGCCGGGGTGACCGCGGTGCCGTCGCGCGCGATGTCGGCGCGCACGCAGAAGATCCGCTTGGCGGTGGCCTCGGCGACCACGGCGGCATTGGTCTCGGGTTCATCGGTGCACGCCATCGCGTACCAGGCGCCGTCGAGATCCCCGTCGGCATAGGCGCGCAGTTCGATGCTCAACTGCCCCGCCGTCCCCATCCCTTCGACGGCAGGCGTGACCGCCCGGCTGACCACGTGCACATCGGCACCGGCGGCAACGAGCAACCCCAGTCTGCGCTGGGCAACGGTCCCACCACCGACCACCACCACTCTGCGTCCACGCAGATCGAGCCCGACCAGGTAGTTCGGGTCGCCAGCGGGCGGGGTCGATGCGGTGTCAGCGGTGTTCGGCACAGTGTCCCAGCCTAGTTCCTGGTCCGATGCGGCCCGAACGCACCCGCCGACAGCCGATCGCGGTGGTGTGCCTGACCGGAGCCATGAATGCCCGAGTTCGCCGATCACGATCTGTGTCACTCGTTGCCGCCCTGCCGAACAGGCAGGACAGTAGGGACCATGACCCAGCCGGACGCACTCCTCGACGTGGCCTACGACGAAGCTCGCCTGAGCCTGGCAGAGGGCGGCGTCCCCATCGGCGCGGCCCTGTTCGCCGTCGAGGGCACCCTGCTCGGCCGCGGCCACAACCGCCGCGTCCAGAACGACGACCCGAGCGTCCACGCCGAAACCGACGCCTTCCGCGCCGCGGGCCGCCGCCGCGACTACCGCTCGACGATCATGGTCACCACCCTGTCCCCGTGCTGGTACTGCAGCGGTCTGGTGCGCCAGTTCGGCATCGGCACCGTCATCATCGGCGAGGCACGGACCTTCCACGGCGGTCACGACTGGCTCGCCGAACACGGGGTTCGGGTGATCGTCCTCGATGATCCGCGCTGCGTGTCACTGATGACCGATTTCATCGCCGACCGTCCCGACCTGTGGTTCGAAGACATCGGCGTCGCCGAGCCCGAGACGTAGTCGACATCAGCCGAAGTGCGGTTCGTTCTGCACCCAGCGGAAATCATTGTTGCGCAAGGGGAATCGGTCGAGGTCGAGTCGGGTGAGCGTGACCGTCGCCGGTCGGCCGTCGAGTTCACCGCGCAGGATCAGCGCGTCGTCCGAGGTGCGCTCGACGGTGAATATCGCGTAGGGCTCGGGAGTTTCGTTCGGGGCTGGCAGTGCCGAGACGAGCGTCATGGACGTCGGATCGGTCGTGGCTTGCACCGGCACGATCGTGTCGTCCATCCGCTGGTAGCCCGCTGCGCCCACGTCGATGACGAGGCGCTGCCAGCGCACCTGATCGGTGGTGAGTGGTGGTATCGCGGTCCCGTCGACGGTGAACTCACCGACTTCCCAGATGCCGTACAGCTCGGGTTTCGGTGCGCCGCCACCGTATTCGTTCCACCCTTGAATCCCGATGGCGATGCACCCCGCGACGATCCACAGTCCGGCCGCGACCTGCACCACCGCGGCCCAACGGTTCGCACGCCGAGTGGAGAACAGTGGCGGCTGAACAGCCGGTCCCGAGTCCCGTTCCAGGATCAGGAAATTCGCCAGCCTGCGGGCCTGCGGCACCAGCAGCACCAGTCCCATCAGCAGCAGGTGCCCGGACAACATCTTCACCGGCACGTCGAAGGTCAGGTTGAGCAGAAACACCTGCGCCATGCTGATCACACTCAACATCGCGCCCGCCGTAGCGGTCCGCGGCCAGAACAGCAGCAGACCGGCGAGCACTTCCGCTGCGCCCAAGGCGATTTCGTAGGCGGGTGACGATCCGACCTGTGTCCACAGCATCGCCATCGGTGTCAGATCGCCCACCCGAGTCAGCAGAGCGATCAGTGAGGGTTCCGGCATCTGGGTGGGGATCAGCTTCGCGAACCCGTAGAACAGCATCTGCCCGCCGACGAACAGCCGCATCGCGGTGAGAAACCAACTCCACAACCGTGGATACGCGCACCGACGCCGGTCGAGCACCGACCATACGACGGTGATCAGCACCGCGACCACCAGGATCAGACCACACTGGATCCAGATCGCGGCCTGATCGCCACTGCCGTTCATAGCCAATTCCGCCCGCACCCCGAACACCTGCTCGCCGATCCAGGTGCTCACCGGATCGAGCGCGATCATCTGCCAGAGAATGGCCTCCTCTCGCACCTTCAGCGCGAACACACCGAGGAAAACGAAGGTGATCTGTGCCATCCACACACAGAACAGCCCCAGGTAGGCGACGGTGAACCGGAAAGCGATCCGGGTGACCGGATGCCAGGCCTGCGCGGGTGGCGCAGGGCTCGCGATGTCGTCGTGCGTGAGCTCCATGGTCGTCACGGCCACCTGCTGCCTCCCCGTCGAGTTCGATTGTTACCGAAGCTAATCGGCGAACCCCGCCCAGCGCGTCCGGGACAACCCTGATCTTCACCCCCGCCAACCCTGAACTCGCCGAACCCTGCGGCGCCGCGTTTCAATCGACGACGGTTTGTCAAGCCGGATCCCACTCACCGACGCGGGGCTTACATTCCGGGCGGTCTTCCGGTACCCAGAGGTGACACACGTTACAGTTTTGTCGACAGGGGACCCCCGCAGATGTCCGAAGAACAGGATCCGGCCGCTCAGATGTCGCTCACGGTCAGCGAGCGGGATCTGGACGAGTTCGCGGGGAAGCTGGCGCGGTGGCTGACCGGCAAGGTCGGTGCCGAGGTGGCGGTCAGCAATTTGGACAAGCCGTCCGCAGGCGGCATGTCGAGCACCACGATTCTGTTCGACGCCGAGTGGTCGGCGGACGGGAGCAGCGAGCGGGGGTCGTTCGTCATCCGGATGGCGCCCGAGGACAGCTCGTTCCCGGTGTTCGAGTCGTATGACCTGGCGATGCAGTATCAGGTCATGATCGGTGTCGGTGTGGCGTCGGAGGTCGCGGTTCCGCCGCTGCGCTGGCTGGAACTCGACGAGTCCGTGTTCGGCTCGCCGTTTCTCGTGATGGAGCGGGTCGAGGGCAGGGCGCCGTCGGACAATCCGCCGTATGTGTTCTTCGGCTGGCTGTTCGATGCGACCGTTGCCGAGCGCGCGCTGATCGCCGACGCGACCGTCGAGGTGATCGCCCAGGTGCACGCGATCGACGCAGTGGCCCAGCGCTTTCCGCTGCTCGACGGCGAAGGTACCGGCCTGCGTAGACATTTCGAGGCGCAGCGCGCCTGGTACAAGTGGGCGCTGACCGACCACGACGTCGAAGTGCCGCTGATCGAGCGGACTTTCGACTGGCTCGAAGCTAACTGGCCGAAAGATCCAGGACCCGAGGTGCTGAACTGGGGTGACGCCCGCCCTGGCAATATCCTGTTCGACGGATTCACCCCGGCGGCGGTGCTGGACTGGGAGATGGCGACCTTCGCGCCGCGCGAGCTGGATCTGGGCTGGACCATCTTCATCCACCGGTTCTTCCAGGACATCGCCACCCGCTTCGACCAACCCGGCCTGCCCGACTTCCTGCGCCGCGATGCGGTGGTCGCGAAATACGAAGAGCTGACTGGGCATTCGGTCCAGAACCTCGACTTCTACATCATCTACGCGGCACTACGGCACGCGATCGTGATGGCCAGGATCAAGTGCCGGATGATCCACTTCGGCGAGGACACCGTGCCCGCCGACCCCGATGACTACGTGATGCATCGCCTCAGCCTCGAGGCGTTGCTCGACGGCACCTACGAGTGGGACCGATGAACGCGACGATGCCCGTCCCCTTGGACGAATACCCGGTCCATCAGACACCGTTGTCGCTGGCCCGCGTGTCCACGAGCGACCGGAACTTCTACGACCGCTACTACTTCAACGCCTTCGATCCCGCCGGTGACACGATGCTGATCACCGGGTTCGGCGTGTACCCGAACCTCGGCGTGGTCGACGCGTTCGCGACCGTGCGCCACGGCGATGTCCAGCGCAGCGTGCGGTTCTCCGACGCACTCACCACACGCGATCTGAACACCGCCGTCGGCGGCTATCGGATCGAGGTGATCGAGCCGCTACGGAAGCTGCGTGTGGTGTGCGAGCACGACGATCTCGGGTTCGATCTCACCTGGACCGGCGCGCAGGCTCCCGTGCAGGAGCAGCCGCACCTGATCCTGTCGGGCACCCGCCCGATCATCGAGGCTTCGCGCTTCGCCCAATTGGGTTCGTGGGAGGGCACTCTCGCGGTCGACGGCATCGACTACACGGTCGACCCGGCGGTCTGGACTGGCAGCCGCGACCGATCCTGGGGTATCCGCCCGTCCGGCGAGCCCGAACCCGCAGGCAGACCCACCGGCATGGACGGCTTCTGGTGGCTGTACGCGCCGCTGCGGTTCGCCGACTTCTCGATCGTGGTGATCGTGCAGGAAGAACCCGACGGCACTCGCACCCTCAACAACGCGGTTCGGATCTGGAACGACGGCCGCAAAGAACAACTCGGCTGGCCCCGCATGCACTGGACCTACGAATCCGGCACCCGGCATCCGAAGTCGGTACGCCTGGACATGACCATCCCCGACGGCAAACCCCTCGCGGTCGAGATCGAATCGCGCCCCGGCATCGCCCTGCACGTGGGCTGCGGTTACGGTGCCGACCCCGATTGGACGCACGGGCGCTGGATGGGCGAGAACTGGTCGCTGTCAACCACTTACGACCTCACCGACCCCGCAGTCAAAGCCCGCACCCTCTACGGCGTCATCGACCACATCGGCCACGCCCGCTGCGGTGACGCCGAAGGCTGGGGCCTGTTCGAACACGCCTCCATGGGCCGCCACGACCCCACAGGTTTCGCCGATTGGTCCTCCGTCGCCCCTTGACGGAACTTCTCGCGCGAGAAGAAAAGGCGCCGCCGCGACAACGAGGTCGCGGCGGCTCCGATTTCTTATGCGGCCGTGGCGAAGTCGGCCAGTAGCGACGGCACCGCAGCGTCGAATCCGGCGACATCGAGCATGCCCGCGTCGTCGGGATCGGCGAGGGAGAACTTCGTCGCGGTCATGCCGACCACCACGAGCTTGGCTCGCGGATTCACCTCACGGCGGTAGCGAGCCAACGCCTGGTGCGGGTGCACCGAACCCGCCCATGTCTCGTTGTCGGTGAAAATCGAGAACACATCGACCTCGATCCCCTTCTCCAGCGCGTGCAGGATCGGCAGCGAGCAGTCGGTGCCGCCGAACGGCAACCCCGACACCGCCCGCACGGCATCGTCGAGACGCTGACGCGGCGAAATCGACAGCTGGGACAGGCCGCTCGCCCCCTGCCACCCCCTACCGCCGGAGGTGAATCCGACGATCTGGTGCTGCGGTTCGGTGCGCGCGGTGACCAGGGCGAGCGCGGCCGAAGCCTCTCGCGCCGAGATCGGCAGTCCACCGATCGCACTCGTCATCGAGCCGGACACGTCCAATGCCAGCAGGTGCCGCAAGCCGGTCGGCCGCACGGACTCGAACGCGGCGTAGAACGCGGCATCGAGGGCGTCGACGACCGGAGCCGACGGCGTCCAGGTACCCGCGCCACGCGCCGAACGCCCGGAAGCGTAGGTGCGCAACGCGATCAGCACCGAGACCGGGTGCACGCGCGCCTTGCGCAGCCGTGCCGGGTCGGCCAGTCGCGCGCAGATCGCGGCGGTGCGCGGTCCGAGCGGGTCCAGCAAGCCGAGCCGCGTCAACCTGGGGAGCTGACGCAGCAGCGCCGTCTGCGGAATGCCGTTGTCCAGCAAAGCCTCCCACACCGCTGCGGTGTTCAGCGCGGCGTCGGGCAGCATCTCCCAGCTGAGCCGGTATTCCCGAACCAGCTCCGGCACCTGCTCTACCGGTGCGGTCTGGGCTCGCTGGAACCCGTCGACGAGCGCCAACCCGTCGAGTTCCGTTGCGCGACCGCAGATCCAGTCGAACAGCCTGCGCCGGTCGTCTTCGGTGGTAGCCGGGTGCGACAGCCGCAGCAGGTCACGGTTGGACCAACCCTCCCGCTGGCGGTACTTCACCACCTGGAACGCCAGGTCCTCGACCGGCTTGTCCAGGTACCAGTTCGCGACGGCGCGCCGCAGCCCACGGCCCCAACCGCGGAACTGCTCGGCGTAGCCGGCGAACAGGAACAGGTGCGTACCGGTGCGCGCGACCAACGGCAGCGCGGCCAACGCGGCCCGGCGTCCCTCGACGTCACCGACCGACGCGGCGGCGGCCAACGCGAACAAGGCCGGGTGCTGGCGCGGTGCGCGTCCGGAAGTGGAGATCTCGACGATCTCGCTAACGAGGTCGGCGGTGTGCTCGGCGGCGTATTCGATGATGAATTGGGCGTTCTCGACAGTCAGTGTCTGGGCATTGACATAGAAAGTTCCGGATTCCGTTCCGAGCGTGAGAAAGCGGCGCACCCGCGCCTGCGGAGTGATCTCGAAAACGTAGCCGCCCGCATTGTTGACGACCTGCCGGTTATCGGCGGGCATGGTCTGCGGCGTGCTGCGACGAGAAAAGCGCGACAAGATATTCATTGTTCCCCCTCCGATACGTGTACCGGCATAGATGTTTCGGCCCCGGACCCGACGGGGCATATGATGAGCGGACGGACGTGTGGTTACGGCCGAACAACGGAAATCGCTTTCCGCCACGGGGTTCGAACCCGCTGGACCCGGAGGTCGTGCCAGATAACCGACCGAATCCGGCCCGTCCTGCTCACCGACGTAGGCAGTTGTTCGGCGGACGTGTGCGTCCTGACCGGTATAGGTGCTCTACCGTGCTGAGCTACCGCCATCTTGCGATGGCGGGCAGGATTCGAACCTGCGACATCCCCAATCCGAGTGGTAACCGATCAGTTCCGGTCCGCCTCACAACTGCTGAAAATGACATTACTGTGCATGATCGACCTTGCCCAGCGAATTAATTCACTCCGCTGTGCCGAGGCGGCAGCGACCACTATCCCGTCGACAATTGTTCTGCCACGGACGAGTTCACCGCCGCCCGCGAGTAGCGCCGCGGCTTCCGCGACGCTGGCGGTACCGACCGCCGCCGAGACCCGCTCGGAACTGTGCGCCACGTCGACCTCGGCCAGTTGCTCGGCGGAGAAGGCGATGACGGGCACCCCGAAGGAAGCGGCGGCGGCGCGGACCGCGGGTTCCGTGGCTCGTCGCTCGTGCGTCGCCAAGCAGACGATGGTGAGGTCGCCGACCACGGACGCGACGGCGTGCACGATCCGCTCGCGGTCGGTCCCCGGCCGGATACCGATGCCGACAGCCACGCTGCCGATCGAACGGGGCGAATCATCAACTGCCGCAGAATCTCGGGTGGGGTGCTGCTCCTCCGCCCGCGACCCCTCGGTCACCGATCGCTCGCCATCAGTGGTCGAAATCTCGCGCGGCACTGACAAATCGGGCGATCGCGTCGGGGTTTCCAGCCGGGTGGGTGTGCAAGTAGGAGGCGTGGACCTGACGGACCACAGCACCCTCGGCGACAGAACCTGTTGTGCGCCAACCCCATGCGGCGCTTTCCTCTCCGGCGCGCACCAAGCGGGTGCGGTGGAACTCGTGACCACGAACACGGGCACCGGCACGCCACAGCACCGAATCGTGCAGGGCAACGGCATCGCGGTAGCCCAGAGTCAGGCGAGGGCCGAATTCGGCATCGGCGTCGATGACCCCCGCCATCTGGTGGCCGTCGAGAGACCGCGTGAGGTATAGCAGCCCCGCGCATTCGGCGTGGATCGGCAGTCCCTGCGCCGCACCCGCAGCCACTGCGGTCCGTAGCCGCTCGTTGGCTGACAGTTGCCCGGCGTGCTCCTCGGGGAAGCCGCCTGGAAGCACCAATCCCGCTGTACCGACAGGAAGTTCGTCGGACAGCGGATCGAAAACCACCACCCGAGCACCGGCCGCGTCCAGGAGTTCCCGATGCTCGGCATAACCGAAGGTGAAGGCCGGACCGCCCGCCACCGCGACCAACGGACCTTCGGACGAAGCAACGCGCGCGGGTTCGGACGGCAGGCCACCCGCCATCCCGACCAGCGAGCTGTCGGATGCGGATTTCGGTGGCGGTCCCGCAGCGGCGAGACGATCGGGTGCCCGCGACGCTCGCGCTTCGTGCGGCGCGGAGTCGACGGTACGCACCAGGTCTGGCCCAAGCCTGGAGCACTCGGCGGCAGCGAGTTCGGCCACCGGATCCCAGGCGTCACCATTGACCGAGCCGCCCGCCATCGCGACGATCGCGCGCAGATCCACGTGCGCCGCAACCAGTTCGGTCATTGCGTCCACGGCGGCGGTAGCGGCCACGCCGTGTTCGACAGCGGGGATCAGGCCGAGATGCCGTGAGGGGACTTCCAATTCGGTCATGCGCGGTAGGGCGCCGAGGACCGGCAAGCCGACGCGGTCGCAGGCTGCGCGCAGGACTTGTTCGTGGCGTTCGCTGCCGACCCGGTTGAGGATCACCCCACCGAGCCGGACCGAGGAGTCGTAAGTGGCGAAGCCGTGGAGCAGGGCGGCGAGGCTCTGGGAGTGGCCGCGGGCATCCACCACCAGCACTACGGGCGCCCCGAGCAGGCCCGCAACCTGTGCGGTGGAACCCTCGGCGATCGCGTCGGTGCGGTTCTCGTCGATCCGCCCGTCGAACAGGCCCATCACGCCCTCGACGATCGCGATATCGCAGCCCTGCGCACCGTGCCGATACAGCGGCACCACCCGATCCTCGCCCACCAGCACGGGATCCAGATTGCGCCCCGGTCGCCCGGCCGCGAGCCCGTGATAACCCGGGTCGATGTAGTCCGGCCCCACCTTGAACGGCGCTACCTGATGCCCGGCCCGCCGCAACGCACCGATCAGCCCGGTGGCGAGGGTGGTCTTCCCACTACCCGATGCCGGTGCGGCGATCACCACCGCGGGTGCGCTCATCACAGACCTCCGCCTGCGGTCACCACTCGATGCCGCGCTGGCCCTTGCGGCCCGCGTCCATGGGGTGCTTGATCTTGGTCATCTCGGTGACGAGGTCGGCGGCCTCGATCAGTGCCGGGGGTGCGTCGCGGCCGGTGATGACGACGTGCTGGTTGCCGGGGCGGTTGGTGAGGGTTTCGACGACCTCGTCGATGTCGACCCAGCCCCACTTCAGCGGGTAGGTGAACTCGTCGAGAACGTAGAAGCGGTGTTGTTCGGCGGCGAGACGGCGCGAGATCTCCTGCCAGCCCGCCAGCGCGGCCGCCGCGTGGTCTTCCTCGGTGCCGTGCTTACGGGTCCAGGACCACCCCTCGCCCATCTTGTGCCACTCCACCGCACCACCCACACCGGTCTCGTCGTGCAGTGTGCCGAGCGTGCGGAACGCGGCTTCCTCGCCGACCTTCCACTTGGCACTCTTCACGAACTGAAAAACCGCCACGTCGAAGCCCTGATTCCAGGCCCGCAACGCCATCCCGAACGCCGCGGTGGACTTGCCCTTGCCCGGCCCGGTGTGCACGGCCAGCATCGGCTGATTACGCCGCTGCCGAGTGGTCAGACCGTCCTCGGGGACGCTCTCCGGAACACCTTTGGGCACAGAAACTCCTCTTCTCGACGCACGCGGTGTGCGCATTCCTCGACCTCGCGGTCGATGTCCGTTCGTAGCGGCCACGCCGGTCCGCCACCATTTCTATCAGGGCGCACCCGGTGACCCCGACACCGTGAGCAGCGCCGGAATCTCCTCGCGTGCCCGCGGCCCGGCGTAATCGCCCACTTCGACGCCTCTGAGTCAGAAACTGATTCCGCACGCGCCGATTGGTCGATTACGCCGGGCTACGCCGCACGGGTTCGGTCGGTGGCGCGGACTACGTCGGCGACGGTGTCGCCGGTGAGTTCGTTGAGTCGCAGGTAGCGGGCGCGCAGGTCGCGGGCCAGTTCGCCGGCCAGGCCGAGGCGGATCATGCCGCGTTCGCAGTCGATGACCATGGCGGTGTGGCCTTCGGCGGCCAGCAGCTTCGCGGCGGTGCGGGCGCGCGGGAGGGGGTCGGTGCCGCCGGTGGCGCGGCCGTCGGTGAGCAGGACGAGCATCGGGCGACGGCGCGGGTCGCGGACGTGTTCGCGGGCGATCACTTCGCGGGCCTTCAGCAGACCTGCGGCGAGTGGAGTTTTGCCGCCAGTTCGCATTCCGGCCAAGCGGCGGACGGCGATGTCGACCGAGGAAGTCGGCGGCAGGACCAGTTCGGCTTCACTACCGCGCACGCTGATCACGGCCACCTTGTCGCGGCGCTGGTAGGCGTCGCGCAGCAGGGTGACGATGGCGCCGGTCACCGCGGTGAGACGGTCGCGGGCTGCCATCGAGCCGGACGCGTCGACGACGAAGACGACCAGGTTGCCTTCTCGCCCTTCGCGATACGCGCCGCGCAGGTCCTCGGCCGCCAAGGCGAGTGGGCCGCTGAGACGACCGCGCTCGAATTGTTTGGGGGCGGCGGCGAACACGGTGCCGAGCAGGTGCAGGCCGGTGGTGGGATCGGCGTCGGCGCGGACGGTGCGGCCGGTTCGAGTCCGGGCGCGCGAGCGTCGGCCGGGTGCGCCTTCGCCGATGCCGGGAACTTCCCAGCGCGGGATGGGCTTCGCTGCCGAAGTCGGTGTGCCCGAGAGCTTTTCGGGTCCAGGGCGGTTGTTGCCGTCACCGGCGGAGCTGTCCGAGCGGTCGCCGCCGGAACCAGCAGCCTTCGACCCACCGCCGCCAGGTCCTCCACCCTCGGGACCACCGTCAGGTCCACCGTCGTCGGGGCCCCCACCATCGGGACCACCGTCGTCAGGTCCTCGGTCGGCCGCATTGCCGTCGGCCCCTTCCGAACCTCCACGCTCTGGACTGCGGTCAACACCTCGGCCGTTCGAGCCCGCCCCATCGAGACCCTCGCCCCGCGAGTCCTCTTCACGCCCACGAGAATCGGACCCAGGCAGTTCGTCGTCGCGACTATCGGAATCGTCGTCAGCCCGATGACGCCCGTTCCCCTCACCACCACGAGGCCCGTCGAATTCCTCATCCCCCGAAGCCTTTTCGACCTCGGCGGCCGCCGCTTCCATTGCCTCGTCGAGCTGCTGCTCACTGATCCCCGGCTCGTCGAACGGATCCCGCCGACGCCGATGCGGCAACGCCAACTCCGCCGCGATCCGCACATCGTCCTCGGTGACCCGATCCCGCCCCCGCCACGCCGCATGCGCGGTCGCGGTCCTGGCCACGACCAGATCCGCCCGCATGCCGTCCACGTCGAACGACGCGCACAGCGCCGCGATCCGCCGCAGTTCCGAGTTGTCCAGCGCGACCTCGGGCAGCCGATCCCGCGCGGTCAGAATCCGTTCGGCCACAACCTGATCCGCGTCGACATAGCGGGCCGCGAACGCGTCGGGATCGGCTTCGTAGTCGAGCCGACGACGCACCACCGCCATCCGCACATCCACCTCTCGCGAAGCCGCCACATCGACAGTGAGCCCGAACCGGTCCAGCAACTGCGGCCGCAACTCCCCTTCTTCGGGATTCATGGTCCCGACCAGCACGAACCGCGCCGGATGCGAATGCGAGACACCGTCCCGCTCGACATGCACCCGCCCCATCGCCGCCGCGTCGAGCAGCACATCGACCAGGTGATCGTGCAGCAAGTTCACTTCGTCCACATAGAGCACGCCGTGATGCGCCGCCGCCAGCAAACCGGGACGGAACGCCTGCTCCCCGTCCCGCAGCACCCGCTCGAGATCCAGCGACCCGACCACCCGGTCCTCGGTAGCGCCCACCGGCAACTCCACCAGCCGAGCAGGCCGAGCCCCCGTCTCGTCGACCACCGGCGGCAACAACTGCGCCAACGCCCGCACCACAGTCGACTTCGCCGTCCCCTTCTCGCCCCGCACGAGCACCCCACCGATCCCCGGATGCACGGCCGACAAGATCAACGCCAACTGCAGCCGCTCCTGCCCCACCACAGCGGAGAACGGAAACCCCGCCTCACCCCCCACACGCGCGGCGGTATGCGGACCAGCGGCAACATCAGCAAAACCAGGCACGCCCCAACTCTATGCGCGCCACGAACCAGCCCACCCCCCGGGCATCAGCCGGTAGACCGATCCCCCACCCCGCCACACACCCCGATCCCACCCGACCGCAGTTCCCACCCACACCACACCCCGTATCCACCATGGCCACACTCCCAACCCCCACGCCCGACCCCTGGGGAGGGCCGCCGCGAAGCGGCGTAGCGGCCCGGCCGCAAGTCAGCCACACCACACACCCCGATCCCACCCGACCGCAGTTCCACCCACACCACACCCCGTATCCACCATGGCCACACTCCCAACCCCCACGCCCGACCCCTGGGGAGGGCCGCCGCGAAGCGGCGTAGCGGCCCGGCCGCGAGTTAGCCGCCAGCGCTCCAACAAACACAGCCTCAAACCTCTGGGACTACCTAAACCCCGAAGCCCTGCCCTGCCACACACCCCGCCCCTGAACCACCTCGAACCCCACCCCTGCTAACCACGCCGCATCGGCGTATGCATGATCCCGTCATCATCGAATTCCGCCCCATCGACAACGAACCCGAACTTCGCATACATCCCCACCAAATGCGACTGCGCATCCAATCGCACAGTCGCAGAACCGGTTTCGGCCAAAGCGGCCTGCATCAGCCGCGTGGTGTACCCGTGCTTGCGAGCCGACTCGGCCACACAAACCCGCCCGATGCGATAACTCGTCACGCCATCGACAACCTCTTCGAGCAGCCGCAAAGTGCCGAGCACCGAACCGTCATCGAGCCAGAAATGCCGCGTAGACGCCAGCAGATCACGCCCATCCAGCTCCGGATAAGCGCATTCCTGCTCGACCACGAACACGTCCACCCGAAGTCGCAACAGCTGGTAGAGGGCGGCGGCATCCAGATCCGCCGCCCACGACCGCCTCAGCGCGACAGTCACACCTGAGCGAAGCTCGGGGCCTGCTCGGGCGCAGACGCGTGGTTGTTGCGGTCCAGCTTCAGGGTGGCGTTGGTCCAGTCCCAGACTTCCTGGAACAGCGCCTGGTTCTCCGACAGCTTCTGTCCCAGCGAGGGGATCATCGTCTGCAGCTGCGGCGTCCAGCCCGCGTACTGCTGCGGGAAGCAACGCTGCATCACGTCGAGCATGGCGGTGACACAGGTCGACGCACCCGGCGACGCACCGAGCAGACCGGCGATCGACCCGTCCTCGGCGGAGATGACCGCGGTGCCGAACTCGAGCACGCCACCGGCACCCTTACGCCGGATGACCTGCACACGCTGACCGGCGGTGATCAGTTCCCAGTCGCGGCCCTGCGCGCGCGGCAGGAACTCCTCGAGCACGCCCACCTTGCCGTTCTGCGACTTGAGCAGCTCTTCGACCAGGTACTTGGTCAGGCCCATCTCGGTGAGACCGACGCCGACCAGCGAACCGATGTTGTTCGGCTTGATCGACTTGAACAGGTCGGCGTTGGAACCGTCCTTGAGGAACTTCGGGGTCCAGCCGGCGTAGGGGCCGAACAGCAGGCCCTTCTGGCCGTTGATGACACGGGTGTCGAGGTGCGGCACCGACATGGGCGGCGCGCCGACGGCGGCCTTGCCGTACACCTTGGCCTCGTGCGCGGCGATCAGGTCCTGGTTGGTCGAACGCAGGAACTGGCCGCTGATCGGGAAGCCGCCGAAGCCCTTGGCTTCCTTGATTCCGGCCTTCTGCAGCAGTGGCAGCGCACCGCCACCGGCACCGACGAAGACGAACTTCGCGTTGACGGTGCGCGACCGGTAGGTGCGCAGGTTGCGGACGGTGACGTTCCAGGAACCGTCGGACTGCTTGTCGAGGTTGCGGACCTCGGTGCCGAAGGCGATCTCGCCGCCGGAGTAGCCGATGTAGGCGAGCAGCTGCTTGGTGAGCGCGCCGAAGTCGATATCGGTGCCGCCGTCGGACCAGTTCAGCGCGATCGGGTCGCTGAAGTCACGGCCCTTCGCCATCAGCGGCAGGCGCGCGGCGAACTCGTCGGGGGTGTCGATGTACTCCATGCCGCGGAAGAGCGGGTGCGGGGCGAGTGCCTCGTAGCGCTTGCGCAGGTAGTCGACGTTGTCGGCACCGTGCACGAAGCTCACGTGCGGGATGGGGTTGATGAAGCCGGCCGGGTCGTCGAGCACGCCGGTGTCGACGGCGGAGGCCCAGAACTGGCGCGAGACCTGGAAGCGCTCGTTGATGTCGACGGCCTTGCTCACGTCGACCGAGCCGTCCGGGTTCTGCGGGCTGTAGTTGAGCTCGCACAGCGCCGAGTGGCCGGTACCCGCGTTGTTCCACGGGTCGCTGCTCTCCGCGGCGGCGGCGTCGAGCCGCTCGAACACCGAGATCGTCCAGTCCGGCTGCAGCTGCCGCAGCAGCGCGCCGAGGGTGGCACTCATGATGCCTGCGCCGATGAGAACTACATCGGTCTTTTCCATCTTCGCAGCGTTCGACACGGGTAGATCGACTTCCTTGTCCTTCTCAGCTACCCACCGGCGGGTGAGTTCGCTTGGCGCGGGCGCTTTGGCGGTGTTCATGCGACTCGCGGTGAATCGCCGGGAGGTAGGTTACCCGTCGTTCACCTGATGCCAATTGTGCACCTGCGCTGATCGGAGTTCTGCAACGGAGGTCACTAATGTGACGCAAACCAACGCTGCACGTCGCGACGACCGCGCGATAGATTGAGCAGTGTGACGAACGAAACCCTCGCCGCGGCGCAGTGGCAGCCCGATGTCCTCGGAACCGCCTATCAGCAGCGGACGCTGCCCCTCGGTGTCGACCCCGACGGCGAGGGCGATGTCGTTGCCACGCTGGTGCGCTATCTCCCCGATGCCGAGGCCCCGGCCGCAGAGCCGACCGTGCTCTACGTGCACGGGTTCACCGACTACTTCTTCCAGGAGCACCTGGCCGAGCACTTCGCCGCCCGCGGACACCGCTTCTACGCCCTCGACCTGCGTAAATGCGGACGCTCACGGCGCGAGGGACAGAGCGCGCACTACGTCTCCGACCTCGCGTTCTACGACGCCGAACTCAACGAGGCACTGCGGATCGCGCGCGAGGAGACCGGCAACGATGTGCTGATCCTCGCCCATTCGACCGGCGGTCTGATCGTGCCGCTGTGGTTGGACCGCCTGGAATCGAAGGGTGGCAGTGCGGCGGCGGGTGTCGCCGGTGTCGTCCTGAACAGCCCCTGGTTCGACCTGCAGGGCCCCTCCTTCTACCGGACCATCGGCACGCCGGTGATCAACACGGTCGGCCGCTTCCGCGCGTTCGTCCAACTGCCCGCCGGTGTCAGCACCGCTTACGGCGACAGCCTCCACCACACCCGCGCGGGTGAGTGGGATTACAACCTCGACTGGAAGCCGCTCAACGGCGAACCCGTGCGGCTCGGCTGGCTGCGCGCCATCCGCCGGGGTCAGGCGCGCCTGCACCAGGGCCTCACCATCGGCGTCCCCGCACTGATCCTGCGCTCGCGGATCACCAAGTTCGCCCGCGAACACTCCCCCGCCGTCGATGTGGCCGACGCCGTGCTCGACGTGAAACAGATCCAACGCTGGGCGGGTTGCCTGGGCGAGCGCACCTCGATCGTCCCGATCGAGGGCGCCCGCCACGACGTGTTCCTGTCCTCGGAAGCCGTGCGCGCCAACGCCTTCCAGGAAACCGACAACTGGCTCGACTGGCTGGCCGCCTACCGCAAGGCCTAGTCCTGGACCACTGATCACCACGCTCTCAGCTTGGTTTTTAACCTGGGGTTTCGGTGTCGGTGGGTTTGCCGACCGCCGGACGGGGTGCTCGGTGCTTGTTCTTCGAGCCTGGTGGACGTCCTGG
>NZ_JBHXRR010000002.1:274831-420942 GCF_042716665.1 Nocardia sp. NPDC058658 | reverse complement strand
GGGGCGGCGTGTTTGCCGCGGTTGCTGGAGGCTGCGCCTCGTCGCAACGGCGGCTAACTCGCGGCCGGGCCGCTACCGCCGCTGCGCGGCGGGCCCTCCCTAGGGTCGGGCGTGGGTGGCTGGGAGTGCGGTCATGGTGGATCTGGGTGTACTGCGTGGTGGGTGCGGTTGTGGTGGTTCGGGGGGGGGTGTGCGGGCGGGTGGGGTTACCGCAGGTGGACTGCGGTGGCGGCTCGGCGGAGTTTGCCCGAGGAGGTTTTCGGGAGGGCGCCGGGGCCTAGGACTGCCACGGTGCGGGGGCGTGAACCCACCTCGGCGAAGACCTCGTGGACGATTTCCTTTTCGATGCGTTTCACCTCGTCGGGGTTTTGGTAGTCGTTGGATTCGACTACCACTGCGAAGCTTTCGCGTTTCTCGCCCGCGTCCAGGCGCACGGCCACCGCGTTGCCGGGGCGGACTCCCGCTACGCGCAGGGCGGCTCGTTCGATGTCGGTGGGGTAGATGTTGCGCCCGCCCATGATGATGACGTCCTTCATTCGCCCGCACACCACCATCAGGCCGTCTTCGGTGAAGTAGCCGATGTCGCCGGTGTCGAGCCAGCCGTCGGCGTCCTGGGCGGGGCGGAAGCCGTCGACGGTGACGTAGCCGGAAGTCACGGCGGGACCGCGCAATTCGATGACGCCGACCGAGCGAACCGGCAGCGGTTGGCGTTCGGCGTCGACGACGCGGCCTTCCAGGTCGTCGACCAGGTGGCCCAGGGTCGGCAGTCTGCGTGGGGTGCCGTGGTGGCCGTCCTCGGCGACCGGCACCGCCTTGCCGACGGCTTCGAGCAGGTCGGCGTCGATCACGTCGAGCACCTGCCCGTGGCCGGGGTCGGGGATCGACACGGCCAGGGTGGTCTCGGCCATGCCGTAGACCGGTGTGAGGGCCATCGGGTTGAGCCCGAACTGCTTTCCCGCCGCCGCCAGCGCCGTCATGGTGTCGGGGTCGACCGGTTCGGCGCCGTTCCACATGTAGCGCACGCTCGACAAATCCAGGTTGGCATCCTCGGCCTGCCGCAGTCGCCGCGCCAGCAGGGAATAGGCGAAATTCGGTGCGGCGGTGACGGTTCCGCGATACTTGTCGATCAGTTCGGCCCACAGCAGTGGCCTGGCCAGGAAATCCAGCGGCGTCACGCACACCACTTCGGCACCGAATTGCATTGGCACGCTGAGGAAACCGACCATGCCCATATCGTGGAACAGGGGCAGCCAGCTGACCATCACGTCGTCGTCGGTCTGGAACTTGACCCGGTTGAACATGGCGTAGGCGTTGACGTAGAAGTTGCCGTGGGTTATTCGCACCGCCTTGGGCGATCCGGTGGACCCAGAGGTCAACTGCTGCAAAGCGATATCGCCCTCGGTGGTGGCCACCGGGTCGGCGTCAGGACCGTTGTGCAGGTCTTCGATTCGCACCACAGTGATCCCGCGTTCCAGCAGCACCGGTTCGGCGGCCGCGAACGGCGCGCCGAGCACCACGGCCTTCGCCTCGATCATGCGCAGCACTGTTTCGGTGTCGCGCACCCAGACCTCGAGGTCGGTACGCGGGGTCGGCTGATGCAGCATCGTGATCGACGCGCCACGCATCCAGATGGCCTGGCAGGCGGGCGCGATGTCGACGGGCAGGCCTGCCAGCACGCCGACCGCGTCGCCGTGTCCGATCCCGGCGGCCGCGAGACCACCCGCCATCCGCCGTGCCTGCCGATGAATCTCCCCCCAGGTCTGCCGCAGTGGCGCCTCCGGCTCTCCGGTGACCAGCCCCTTCGAGCTGGTCAACGCTGTGCCAAACATTTCGTCGGTGAACCTGCTCAACGTCGGTCTCCCTTTACGCCAACGATCGGTTACGGCCGTGCTAGTGCAATCCCAACCCTGTGCACTCTCAACAAAGAAATCCCGCTCCGCTCCGCGCGTGTTAATCGGGCTGACACGTCCAGCACCCCTGCTGATCAGCTCTCGACAGCGAAGGAAGCTGCGTAGCGGTCTACATATGGTCTACCCGATAGCGCGGCAATTTCCCGCATCAGCAGATCCGTTGCCACTCTGACCTGGGCATGATGACCTGCTGCGGAATAGTGTCGCGCCGGGTGGACGGTGATGCGTACCTTGGTGAAACGCAACAGTTTCCGACCGCGAGGATTCATGCGATCGGAACCGTCCAAGACCACAGGCACCACCGGTGCCCCGGTGGCCATGGCAACGCGCAGCGCCCCGGTCCGACCACGATAGACCCTGCCATCCCGTGACCGTGTGCCCTCTGGGTGAATTGCCCAGACACCGCCGCGTTCGAGGATTCCGACAGCGGCCGCGTCCCCACCGGTCCGATCCACCGGCACCTGCCCCGCCGCGGTGAAGAACCAGCGCTTGAACCGCCCCCGCAGCCCGGTACCCGCGAAATACTTTCCCACCCATACGGCGCTGCTCGGGGCTATCGCGGCGCGCGGGGTCGGGCGAGAACCTGCGCGCGACGACGCGGCCGCTGTTCGAGCAGGTGGTCGGGTTGGTTGCCGAGGTCGCGCCCGATTCCGCGCCGCAGCGCGCGCTCGCCCTGTGGACCAATGTGCACGGTTTGGCGACGATCCGAACGCTGGAGATCGTTGCCCCTGATCAGGACCCGCGGGTGCTCGTGGACTGGATCGTCCGCGAGCACCTCGCGCGGCTCAGCGGGTGAGCTCGGCCAGCGTCGCGACGAAGCGGTCGAGGTCGTCCTGGCTGACGAAGTAGTGCGGGGAGGCGCGCAGGATGGCGGGCAGGGTGCGCTCGGTCATGTCCAGCAGGGTGGAGCCCGCGTGGCTGACGGTGACGGTGATCGCGTGTGCGGCGAGACGATCGCGTAGCTGTTCGGGGTCGTGGTTGTCGACGGTGAACGAGACGATGCCGCTGTGTTCGATGCCGAGATCGCGCACGGTTACCCCGGGCAGTTCGGGCAGGGTTTTACGCAGGTACTCGGCATGGGAGGCGACCGCCGCGTAGACCTCGGCGGGGCCCTGTTCGAGCAGGTAGTCGACGGCGGCGCCGAGGCCGAGGCGGGCGGCGACACCGCATTCCCAGAATTCGAAACGGGAGGCGTCCTGCGCCAGGCGGTATTCGCCGGGGCTCACCCACTGAGCGCTGTGCAGGTCGAGGCGGGCCGGTTCCATCGTCTGCGCCAATTCCGCACGGACATAGAGGAATCCGGTGCCACGGGGTCCGCGCAACCACTTGCGGCCGGTGCTCGACATGGCGTCGACGCCGAGTTCGGTGACGTCGATGGGTAGCTGACCGGTCGATTGGCAGGCGTCGAGCAGCACCAGCGCACCGGCTTCGTGGGCGATTCGGGTGGCCTCGGCGATCGGGTTCACGAGGCCGCCGTTGGTCGGTGCGTGCTGCAGCGAGACCAGGCGAACGCGGTCGTCGAGCATGTCGGCGAGCGCATCGGTATCGAGACGTCCGGTGTCGTCGCTGGGAATGCGCTCGACCACCGCGCCGGTCTGCTTCGCCCGCTGCAGGGCGGCGATCGCGTTGCTGGCGTAATCGGCGCCCGAGATCAGGATCCGGTCGCCGGGGTGCAGGGGGACCGAGTAGGCGAAATCGGCCCATGACCGGGACGCGCTGTCGCTGAGGGCGATGGTGTCGGGGGTGGCGCCGATCAGGGTGGCGAGCGAGGTCTTCACCTTCGCGAGGTCGTCGAGACGTTCGTTAGCCGCACGGTAGCCACCGATCTCGGCTTCGCGGTGTAGATGGCCGATCATCGTGTCCAGCACGACCTGCGGGGGTAGGGATGATCCGGCGCTGTCGAAGAAGATCTGACCGTTGGCAAGTCCTGGGGTGGCGGCTCTGATCGCGGCGAGGTCAAGCATGGTGACGACGATAGCGCCGTCGGGCCGTTCGCCTTTTCGTCACTTTTCCTGTCGGTGGTTCTCGCTACTCTGGAATGAGCGAAACGCAGGTTCCCCGGCAGCACACAGCACGCGGAGGTTGGTATGGCGGTCACCCTGGAACGTTCATCGTGGCCCGATTATGCCCCCGAACAGGGCGAACTGTCGTCCAGGGCGGCTGCGGAGGCCTATGTCGGCGGGGTCTGTTTCAAGCTCGGGCCACCGGCGCTGATCGGCGCCGAACTGGAATGGCTCACCGCAGGGCCCACCGGTTCACGGCCCTCGCTCGACCAGCTCGCCGCGGCCCTCGGGCCGCACGCTCCTACCTCCATCGCTCCCACTTCGCCCGCGACACCCCTGCCCGGCGGGAGCCTGGTCACCATCGAACCCGGTGGTCAGATAGAACTTTCCAGCGCACCGTTCGCCGATCCGGCCGCGCTGACCCAGCATCTGCGCGCTGATGCAGCCCGTTTGCGGGACTTGCTCGCCGCCCGAGAGATCAGCATCTTCGCCGCCGCCGCCGACGCGGGCCGTCCCCCCGAGCGACTGCTCCGATTGCCCCGCTACGCCGCGATGGAACGTCGCTTCGACGGCGTCGGCCCGTTCGGCGCCCTGATGATGTGCAATACCGCCGCCACCCAGGTCAGCGTGGACGCGGGCGCCGATCCCGCCGAGGTCAGGGCCCGCTGGACCGCCCTCTACGTCCTCGGCCCCACCCTGATCGCCGCATTCGCCTGCTCACCGCGCCTGCACGGCGTTCCGCGCGGGGACTGGGCGTCACAGCGAATGCGCACTTGGTTGCGATTGGACCCTTCCCGCACCAGACCCCCGGTGGCCGACTGGGCCGACCCGATCACCTCCTACGCCCACTGGGCACTCGACGTGCCCCTGCTGTGCGTGCGCTGCACCGACATCGACGCCGACTGGTCCCCGCCGCCCGGCGCCACCTTCGCCGACTGGCTGTCCGGCGCGCTCGACGACGAAGTCGGCCGCCGACCGACCCGCGCCGATCTGGACTACCACCTGACCACGTTGTTTCCGCCGGTTCGAGCCTCCGGTCACCTCGAGGTCCGCTACCTCGACACCCAACCCGGCGAAGCGTGGACCACCCCGATCCACCTGTTCGACGCGCTGCTGTCGACCCCGGCGGTGGTTGCCGAGGCGACCGCGCTTGCCGCACCCACTGCGGGGGAGTGGTTGACGTCGGCCCGCTGCGGGCTGCTCGATCCGCAATTGCGCCGCGCGGCGGTCGATGTGCTGGATCTGGCCGCAGCCCATGCGCGAACATCCGCTGCCGCTGCCGAATTGGCGAGCGCGGCCGGCCGATGTCGGGCCGGTCGTAGTCCGCTCGCCGAGGTCGACGGCTCGGGCGAGGTCCGATGACTTCGTTGTCGGCCGGGCGACTGAAGCACTCGGCCGCTGATCGCCTGAAGCGCGCAGCCGATGATCGCCCGTCTCGCGCTCGTTGTCGCGTGTCCGCAATTGCGCCGCGCATCCGTGTACTCGGCCTGAGGCCCGCTGCCTCGCTTCCACCCGAAGCCGTTGTCGACCAGTCTGTTTCGGAGCTTCTCTCGTGACTCTTTCCGCCCCCGCCGACCACAGCGACCGCGACCGTACGCGTGCCAGGATCGCCGAGGTCTTGCAGCGTGCTCGCCGCCGCACCGCCTTGCTGACCGACAGCGTGGACGAAGCCGATCTCGTCGCGCAGCATTCGCCGTTGATGTCACCGCTGGTGTGGGATCTGGCGCATATCGGAAACCAGGAAGAACTGTGGCTGGTGCGCGATGTCGGTGGGCGCGAGGCGGTTCGGGCCGATATCGACGAGCTCTACGACGCGTTCAAGCACGCCAGGTCCAACCGCCCCGCGCTGCCGCTGCTGAATCCCGAGCAGGCGCGGGGTTACGTCGGTTCGGTGCGCGAAAAGGTCCTCGATGTCCTCGATTCCAGTGATCTGGCCGGTAATCCGCTGGTGGAAAACGGTTTCGCCTTCGGCATGATCGCCCAGCACGAGCAGCAGCACGACGAGACCATGCTCGCCACCCATCAGTTGCGCATCGGCACGCCGGTACTGTCGGCCCCGCCCGCGCCCGTCGCGCAGGTGCCGGTCGGCGGCGAAATCGTCATCGCGGCAGGCGAATTCCTGATGGGCACCTCGGCGGATCCCTGGGCGTTGGACAACGAACAGCCTGCCCATCCGGTGCACGTCGACGGTTACGCGATCGATGTCGCGCCGGTGACCAACGCACAGTTCCTCGCCTTCATCGACGACGGCGGTTACGACCGTCCCGAGCTGTGGTCGGAGCGTGGCTGGTCGCACCGCCAGGATGCCGGCCTGGTCGCACCGCAGTTCTGGGAGCGCGACGGTGACGCATGGACGCGGTTGGCATTCGGCGTCCGAACTCCACTGCGGCCGAATCAGCCTGTCGTGCACGTGTGTTGGTTCGAGGCCGAGGCCTTCGCGCGCTGGGCCGGTAAGCGGTTGCCGACCGAGGCCGAATGGGAGAAGGCGGCGCGCTTCGACCCGGAAACCGGTGTATCGCGGCGCTATCCGTGGGGCGAGGAGCAGCCCGACGCGCACCGGGCCAACCTCGGCCAGCAGCACCTCGAACCCGCCGAAGTCGGCGCCTACCCGGCAGGTGCCTCGGCCACCGGCGTGCACCAGCTCATCGGCGACGTCTGGGAGTGGTGCTCCTCGGGTTTCGAGGCCTACCCGGGCTTCCGCGCGTTCCCCTACCGCGAGTACTCGGAGGTCTTCTTCGGCGGCGACTACCGCATCCTGCGCGGCGGCTCCTTCGGCACCGACGAGGTCGCCTGCCGTGCCACCTTCCGCAACTGGGATCACCCGATCCGCCGCCAGATCTTCGCCGGTTTCCGCCTCGCCAGAGACCTGCGCGAGGACGAACGCTGATGTGCAGACACCTCGGTTACGTCGGCCCACCGGTCGGCGTCGGCGAACTGGTCATGCGCGGCCCGCACTCGCTCTACGCCCAGTCGTGGGCACCCACCGACATGCGCGCGGGCGGCACCATCAACGCCGACGGCTTCGGCGTCGCCTGGTGGCGCCGCGCCGATGTCGGCATCGAGAGCGCCCGCGGCACCGTCACCCGCTACCGCAACCACGCCCCCATCTGGACCGACCCCGCCGTCGCCGAGGTCCTCGGCCAACTCGAATCCCGCTCGGTGCTCGCCGCCGTCCGCTCGGCCACGGTCGGCATGCCGGTCGAACGCTCCGCCTGCGCCCCGTTCACCGACGAACACTGGGCCTTCAGCCACAACGGAGTGATCCCGGATTGGCGAACCACCCTTGTGGCCGTTGTCGCCGACCTGAACGAAGCCTTCGCTGCCGGCGCGGACACCTCGGCCCGATCGGATAGCGGCGAGGTATTCGGGGCTTCTGTGTCGGTCGCGGATGAGATGCCCGCCGCCGCAACGCTCGGCACGGATACATCCGTCCGGATGCGGCCGAGCGCGAGGTCCGCCGATGTGCCGTCGGTGGTGGCCGAATCCGCTGAGGCCGACGCACCGGAATGCGATGGCCTGCCCAGCTCCGCCGTGCGGTTCGGGTCGCCCGCCGTCCTTTTGCAAGCTGAGGCGCTGACCGATTCCGCCGCGCTGTGGGTGCTGCTACGAGGACTCCTCGGGGCGATCGCTCCCGCCGGCCCGGTCACCTCCCCGGCCGACGCCTTGCAACTACTCGTCGCGGCTGTGCTCCGACACCAACCGAAAGCCCGCTTGAACCTGTTGCTCGGCAACGGAATCCAACTGTGGGCCACCACCTGCTGGCATGCATTGTCGGCGCTCGTCGCCGACGACTACACAGTGCTGTCCTCCGAACCCTACGACGCCGACCCACGCTGGCAATCCATCGCCGACCGCCAGCTGGTCAACGCCACCCCAGGCCACTGCACCATCACCGAACTCCCCGCCACCGAAAGGGTCCGTTAATGACCGCGCCGCTGCTGGACATCCACCTCACCGACGACGATCTCACCACGGCCTTGCGCACCGACGCCCGCACCGGCCTCACCGCCACCCCGAAGTCGTTGCCGCCCAAGTGGTTCTACGACGCCCGCGGCAGCGAACTGTTCGAGCAGATCACCGAACTCCCCGAGTACTACCCGACCCGCACCGAACGCGCCCTGCTCGAGCGCGTCGTCGGCGAGATCGCCGCGGCGGCCCATGCGGAGGTGCTGGTCGAACTGGGCTCGGGCTCGGCCGCGAAGACCCGCCTGCTGCTGGATGCGCTCACCGCCGAAGGCTCACTGAAAACTTATGTACCGCAGGATGTCTCGGCATCAGCGCTGCGCGGCGCGGCCGACGAGATCGCCGCCGAATACCCGAACCTGTCCGTGCACGGCGTGGTCAGCGATTTCACCGACACCCTGCACAACCTGCCCCGGGGCGGGCGCCGCATGATCGCCTTCCTCGGCGGCACCATCGGCAACCTGGTCCCCGCCGAGCGTGCCGACTTCCTGGCAGGCATCCACGAAGTCCTCGAACCCGGCGAACTACTCCTGCTCGGCGCAGGCCTGGTCATCGACCCCGCGATCCTGGTCCCCGCCTACGACGACGCCGCGGGCGTCACCGCCGAATTCAACCGCAACGTCCTCCACGTCCTCAACAACCGCCTGGACGCCGACTTCGCCCCCGAGAAATTCGACCACATCGCCCTCTGGGACCCGGAAAACGAGTGGATCGAAATGCGCCTCCGAGCCACCGAACCGATGACCGCCACCATCAAAGCCCTCGACCTCACCGTCCACTTCACCGCAGGCGAAGAAATGCGCACCGAAATCTCCGCCAAATTCCGCCCAGAATCCCTGTCCACCGAACTCCACACCGCGGGCTTCACCCCCACCAACACCTGGACCGACCCCGACCACCGCTTCATCCTCACCCTGGCCGAACGCCGCTGATCAGAAGACGCCAACCGGCTCCCCGCCGACGCCGACAAGGCACCGGTCGGCGCATGACCGGACATCGGTCGCGTTCGCGTCGAAACTTCCCGTCGCCGGGACGGTGCGCCGACGGTCCGGGACCACCGGTCGCCGCGTCGCGGGAACTAGAGGTCGAGTTCGTCGGCGAGGTATTCGCCGCTGATGAGGTTTTCGTCGCCCTCCAGGTCTTTTTCGACGCCTTCCTCGCCGTCGATGGCATCGTCGTCGAAGAGGTCGCCGTCGACGCTGTCGTCGCCGCGTACACCCATCGCGACTTCCTCGGCGGGACGTTCGTCCTCTTCCATCGCCTCGTGGCGGGAGCCTCGCTCGGTGTATTCCTCGGCGACTTCCTCGTTGATGCCGAGGAAACCGTCGGCGTCGGCTTCGTGATTGCGGATCACGTAGTCGGCGGGTGGGTCCTCCACATAGCGTTCGTATTCGACGATGTCGTCGGCTTGATCGTCATCGCCCATGTCCATGTCCAGCGGTTCACGGCTCATGGGTTCCAGTATCGGCCTCCGATCGCCGTCCGTCACGAGGCACGCTCTGGTGTCGTTCAGGGGCGGCGGCCGCTGGTGTCTTCGGGGACGCCCTCGAGGACGGCGGCGAACCATTCGACGAGCGGGCGCAGGTCGTTCCAGGCGCGGCGGATATGGGTGGCGGCGGCGGGGGTGGTGAGCCAGTCGGGGGCGCCGAATTCGCGGTGCACGGTCAGGGATTTGTGGCGGAGCAGCTCGATGCGTGGGTGGTCGATGGGGTAGCCGCGCGGTTTGGTTTTGAGTTTGTCGCCGCCGAGGGTGAAGCCTGCCGCCGTGGTCGCGGCCAGGATCTTTTCGAGTTCCGGCCCGCGCACGTCGTCGTCGATGGTGGTGCGCAGGACGGCGAGGGCCGGGGGTGAGGGCCGGAAGCAGCCGCCCGCGACGAACAACCCGGCCGCCCCGACCTGCACGTACCAGCCGACGCCCGGTGACACCCCCGCGACCGCGCCCTGATGCGTTTTGTAGGGCAGTTTGTCGGCGGAGAACCGGACATCACGGTAGGGCCGGAAGATCTTGGCCTGTCCGAATTCCGCCGCGAGTTCGGCACAGAGCGCGGTCATCGGGGTGCGCACGGACTCGTCGTAGATGTGTTTGTGCGCGTTCCAGAAGGCCTTCGAATTATCGGCCTCGAGGTCTTCGTAGAAGTCGAGGCCGGCGAGCGGGAATCCGGTGAAAGCGTCCATCGGTGCGGTGGTTCTCAGTTCTATTCGGGGATCGGGGTGGCGTCGAAGAAGAAGATCCGGATCGCGAGCCCGGCCAGCAAAGCCGTGAGCGCGGCGATCGCGGACCAGTAGCCGAGCGTTTCGCCCTTCTTGTGGGCGTAGAGGCCGAAGCCGATGCCGATGACGCCGAAGATGATCGGGAAGAACAGCAGCGCGACCACGGCGAAAACGAACCCGACCGTCGACCAGGTCTGGCGCTTGGGGGCGTCGGATTCAGGCGTGTCGATCGGCAAGCCGCCGTAATCGACACCGGGCCGACCCCCCTGTTCCTGCGGCTCGTGGACTGATTTCTCGGCGGGGGTGTCGTCGAGCAGCGAATACGACACCTCGGGCCGCCCCGCCTTGTCAGCGCCCGATTTCGGCGCAGGCGCGTCGTCGAAGATCGAGAAGGTCACCTCGGACTGCCCGGCGGAACTGTCCTCGGACTCGTCGGAGACCTCGGGCAGTTCTGGTTCCGGTTTGGCGTGGCGGGGCCGGTGCTCGGATTCCGAACCGGGGTCCTGCGGTGTGCTCATCGAAACCTCCCTGGTCGGGGCGATCGGTGTGGCTACCGCTTACCAGTATCGCGCGCCGCGGTTCAGAGACCGCCCAGCAACGCGACGAACACGATCACGAGTAGCGCGGCCAGTGCGGCGATCGCCCCGTTGACGATCGCGGCCCACTTGCCCATCTCCTCGCCCTTCGCATGCCCGACCAGCCCCAGCACGATCCCGGTCGGCGCGGTGACCAGCACCGGCAGCCCACACATCGCCAATCCGCCGAACACCGAAGCCGCCGCGCAGCAGAAACTGAAGATCGACCACAGCGGCGTGTTGTCCTTGTACCCGTAACCCGGCGGCGGCGGATACGGCTGATACGGCACCGCACCGTAGGGCGCCCGCGGATTGCCCGGCACGGGATAACCGGCGACGGGATAACCAGGAACGGGATAGACCGGCCCCGGCGGTGGCGGCGGATAAGGCGGCAACTCGACAGCGGGCCCCGGATGCGCGATCCCACCCCACGGCTCCCCGCCCGCCGGCTCTGGCGCATCCTGCACCCGAGGCACATCCTTACCGAGTTCGACCCGCCGCTCCGGCTCAGTCCCCATACCGCCCCCTCACATCAATACCCATGCCTACCACGCAAACGGCCCACGCACCACAAACGGCCCCCCGGGCGAATGCCGGAGGGCCGTAGGTGAATTCGAAAGACTAGGCGTTGCCGTTGAACAAGCCCGTGACCGAGCCGTTCTCGAAGACCTCGCGGATGGTGCGGGCCAGCAGCGGCGCGATCGACAGCACGGTCAGCGTCGGGAACTTCTTGTCCTCGCTGATCGGCAGCGTGTTGGTGATGACGACTTCCTTGGCACCACAGGTGGCCAGCCGCTCGGCGGCCGGATCGCTGAGCACACCGTGGGTGGCCGCGATGATCACGTCGCCCGCGCCTGCTTCCTTGAGCACCTTCACCGCGCCGGCGATGGTGCCACCGGTGTCGATCATGTCGTCGATCAGCACGCAGGTGCGGCCTTCGACGTCACCGACGACGCGGTTGGACTTCACCTGGTTGGGCACCAGCGGGTCGCGGGTCTTGTGGATGAACGCCAGCGGCGTGCCGCCGAGCGCGTCGGCCCACTTCTCGGCGACCTTCACGCGGCCCGCATCGGGGGAGACGACCGCGAGGTTGTCGGACGGGTAGTTGGTGCGGATGTAGTCCGATAGCTGCACCAGCGCGTGCATGTGATCGACGGGGCCGTCGAAGAAGCCCTGGATCTGGTCGGTGTGCAGGTCGACGCTGATGATGCGGTCGGCGCCGGCGGTCTTCAGAAGATCAGCGACCAGGCGAGCGGAGATCGGCTCGCGGCCGCGGTGCTTCTTGTCCTGGCGCGCGTACGGGTAGAACGGCAGCACCGCGGTGATCCGCTTGGCCGAACCGCGCTTGAGCGCGTCGATCATGATGAGCTGTTCCATCAGCCACTGGTTCAGCGGCGCGGGGAAGCTCTGCAGCACGAAGGCGTCGGAACCGCGAACCGACTCCTCGAACCGCACGAAGATCTCACCGTTGGCGAAATCGGTCGCGGTCTGCGGCGTGATGTCGACGTCGAGTTCCTTGGCGACCTGCTCGGCCAGCTCAGGATGTGACCGGCCGGCGAAGAGCATCAAGTTCTTCTGGTTGTCGATCGAGAACGCGGTCACTGCTGGTTGCCATCCTTTTGCTCGATTGTCGTCGAAGACGTCTCGTCTGCCGCGATGGCTTCCGCCGCCGCGCGCGCCGCAGCGGTTCCTGGACGGTAGCGCTGCACCCAGTTATCGATAGTTCGCTGCGGACCGCCCGACACAGCGAGTGCACCCGGTGGAACGCTTCTGCGCAGTACAGTACCCGCACCCGTATACGCCCCGTCACCCACGGTGACCGGTGCGATGAACATGGTGTCGCTACCTGTTCGCACATGTGAACCAACCACGGTGTGGTGCTTGTTCACCCCGTCATAGTTCACAAAAACACTGGACGCGCCGATGTTGCTGTACTCGCCGATCGTGGCATCGCCGACGTAGGTGAGGTGCGGCACCTTCGAGTGCGCGCCGATCGAGGCGTTCTTGGTTTCGACGAACGCGCCGAGCTTGCCTGCCTCGCCCACGACCGTGCCGGGCCGCAGATAACTGAACGGTCCGATGGTCGCGCCGTCACCGATCTCGGCGCCATGGCCGTGGGTGCGGATCACGCTGGCGCCCTCGCCGACGACCACATCGGTGAGCGTGGTGTCGGGTCCGATCTCGGCGTCCTCACCGATGTGGGTCTCGCCGAAGAGTTGGGTGCCGGGACGAAGCACGGCGTCGCGCCCGATCCGCACACTCGCGTCGATCCAGGTCGTGGCGGGGTCGATGATGGTGACGCCCGCGCGCATGTGACGTTCGAGAATGTAGCGATTGAGGGTGGCGCCCGCCTGGGACAGCTGCACCCGGTCGTTCACGCCGGTGACCTTGTTCGAGTCGATCAGCCGCGCGCCGTGCACGGGATGTCCGGCTTCGCGGGCCAGCCGCAGCACATCGGTGAGGTAGAGCTCGTGCTGGGCGTTGGCGGTGGACAGCCGCCCGATCATGGTCCGCAGCACCGACGCGTCGAACGCGTAGACACCGGAGTTGACCTCTTTGATCTTGGCCTGGGCGGGAGTGGCGTCGGCATGCTCGACGATCTCGGCGACCTGGCCGTCGTCGTCGCGCACGATCCGGCCGTAGCCGTTGGCGTCGTCGGGGACGAAGGTCAGCACCGTCACGGCGGGCCGGTCGGCGTAGCTGCGGTGCTCGTCGAGCAGCGCGGAAAGGGTGTGTCCGTCGAGCAACGGCACATCGGCCGAGGTGACGAGGAGGTCGCCGTCGAAGTCCGCCGGGATCGAGCCCAGTGCGCACTGCACCGCGTGACCGGTTCCGAGCTGCTGTTCCTGCAGCGCGCACACGATCTCGCGGCCGAGTTCCTTGCCCACCTCCGCCACGGCGGCGCTGACCTTCTCGCGGTCGTGCCCGACAACGGTGATCAGGTGGGTCGGATCGATCTCGACGGCGGCGTGCAGCGCGTGCGAGAGCATCGAACGGCCTGCCAAGGGGTGCAGCACTTTCGGAGTCTTCGACCGCATTCGCGTTCCTGCACCTGCTGCGAGAACGACGACGGCGGTCTGCGGTGGCATGGATCTCCCTCGGCTGCCTGTCAGCGAGTGTGCTGTGGCGGGTTCGGTCGGTAGATGGTGCGGGCCGACGATACGTCACTGTGTGTCCGTGTGCTCCGCCGCCAGGACTCGAACCTGAACTATCTGAACCAAAATCAGAGGTGCTGCCATTACACTACGGCGGATCGCTACACCAGTGGGCTGTCCTAGCCCACCACTGTGCTACGGCACGCCACAGATCCTCGCACACGATCCGGTCCCCAGGCGAATCTTGTGCACGCCTGTCGCGCACTGCGTTGCGAGGCGTTGCTAGCCTTCTGGAACGTTCGTACAGATCTCGCGAGTACACGGGTAACTCCTCGGGGACGTCCAACAGTTCGACCGCGCATGTCCGTCGGCCCGGCGCGGAACTGGACCAACACGTGAAGACCGGCAAGAGACACGGAGAGGCGGGGGAGCGCTCATGTCCTCTGGTGAGCCAGTTCGGGCAACCAGGCCCAGGATGACCGGTACGCAGCGACGGCAGCAGTTGATCGAGATCGGGCGCGCGTTGTTCGCGGAACGGGGGTACGACGCGACCTCGATCGAGGAGATCGCGCAGCGCGCGCAGGTGTCCAAGCCGGTCGTCTACGAGCACTTCGGCGGCAAGGAAGGCCTCTACGCGGTGGTCGTCGATCGCGAGATGTCGATGCTGCTGGAGATGATCACGTCCTCGCTCACCCAGAACCGCTCGCGGGTGCGATTGGAGCAGGTGGCGTTGGCCCTGCTCACCTATATCGAGGAGCGGACCGACGGTTTTCGGATCCTGGTCCGCGATCAGCCCGCGGCGAACTCCGACGGTCGCTACTCGAGCCTGCTCAACGAGGCCGTCAGGGAGGTCGCGCACCTCCTGGCCGGCGATTTCAGCCGTCGCGATTTCGATACCAGCCTCGCCCCGCTCTACGCCCAGGCTCTCGTCGGCATGGTCTCGACGACGGCCACCTGGTGGCTCGACGAACGCACCCCGCCCAAAGAGGTGGTCGCGGCGCACCTGGTCAACCTGTGCTGGAACGGTTTGAGTCATTTGGAAGCCGAACCGGGTCTCAGCTCCGAATGGAATACGGGGACTACACCGACCAACGGTGGGGTAACCGGGAGATAGCGCGTGCCGGGCGAACCGAATCCATGATTCGGCAGCCGTTTTGCTGCCTGGTGGTACGGTTCACACATCCTTTTGGGTGCTGCCGGGCGGTATGTCGAGCAAATTTCGGGATGTCGGTCTACTTCAGGATGGCTGGATTATTGGATGACAGGCGGATCTGATGGCTAGGCAAGCACGCGCGGAGATCACCCGCGACTCCGTCCTTGCTGGTGCTGCCGATGTCTTTCTCCGTTTGGGCTACGCCAACGCGAGCTTGAGCGAAATCATCGCGCAGTCCAATGTGACCAAGGGCGCCTTGTACTTTCACTTCGGCTCCAAGGAGGAGCTGGCCCGTGCGGTGGTCGATCAGGGCAACGAGCGCCTGATCGGATCCTGCAAGGGTTTCTTCGACTCCCGGGTGCCCGCGCTGGAAGCGGGTATCGGGATCACCTATGTGGTGGCCGATCTGTCGATGAACGATCCGATGGTGGGGGCGATGCTCAAGCTCACCCACCAGATCGGCGACTATCGCGGCGCCCAGGGCGACAATATCGCCAAGACCTGGGGCGAGACCTACCGTTTGCTGTCGGAGCGGGCCATCGCCCAGGGCGATCTGATCGCCGACCTCGACCCCGAGATCGTCGGTGTGCTGCTGCAGGAGCTGACCGCGGGCGTGCACATCGTCGCGGTCGGCACCGAGTCGATGGATCAGATGGCGGCGCGGATGGAACGGGCCTGGTATTTCCTGCTGCCCTCGCTGGTGCCGCCGGAGAAGCTCTCGTACTTCCGGGAATTCGCCGCGCGCAGGTTGCGTCGCTACATCGTCTAGTTCACACGCTGCGGTCGGTGGCGAGCACCGCCCGCACGTCGGCGTCGGCTCCGGTCGCGGTGATCCGGACTTCGTCGCGGCCGAAGGCGTGCAGTAGCAGTTCCGAGGGGGTTCCGGTGAGGACCACCTCGGCGCCGTCGCCGCGATGGGCGGTGATCGTGTCGCCCTGCGGCGTCGCGAGGACGACCGGGAGCGGCGCCTTGCGGTAGGCCGCGCGGGCCATGGTGCGAAGAGTTCGCCACAGGCGATCTTCGTCTTGCTGTGCTAATCGCCTTGGCTCCCAGCCAGGTTCGGCCCGACGAACGTCTTCGTGGTGGACGAACATCTCGCTGAGATTGGCGACCGCGTCGACCGGGCGCAGCGGCGACCACCACGGCGGTCCGGTGCGGACCAGTTCGAGCAGTTCGGTGAACGGGCGCTGCGCGATCTTCGCCTGAGCTTTTTCGAGGTAGCCGGCCAGCGGGCTCACGACGATGCCGAGCGAAGCGTCGGGCCTGCGTTCGCGGACCACCAGGTGGGCGGCGAGGTCGTGCACCGTCCAGGTGCCGCACAGGGTCGGCGCGCCCGGACCCGCCTCGGTCATCGTTTCCACAAGGGCATGACGTTCACGTCTGGCCAGGCTCACGACTCGACCCTACGCGTGGCGGACTCGACCGGCCCGTGTACGCCGATCGGATCCGCTCGAGCGTCCGCACGAGGATGCGCCGGTCGGTCGGACAAATCCTCGCGCCCGACCGCGTCTGGGCGGGCGCTACCGGCGGCACGTGAGGTGTCGGACCCGGTGGCTAGACTTCGAGACGGCTCGTCCGCCCACTCGTCTGCGCATTCAGGAGCGAACAATGTCCTCCCTTCGTCCCCCGCTCGCCGGTCTGGCCGAGGCGGTCGCGGGTGACGCCGCGCTGCGGATGGTCACCGACCTGGTCGGCAAGTCCGGGGTGGAACTGGTCGCACCGTCGGCGGTGCGGCCGTTCGTCGCCGCGACGATGGCCGATCAGCGCCCGCTCGTGGTGGTGACCGCGACCGGTCGCGAGGCCGACGATCTCACCGTGGAACTCACCGAGATGCTCGGTCCGTCGGTGGCCATGTTCCCGTCGTGGGAGACCCTGCCCCACGAACGCCTCTCGCCGGGCCCCGACACGGTGGGCCGCAGGCTCGAGGTGCTGCGCCGACTCGCCCATCCCGAAGACTCCGTCTATCCCGATCCGTTGCGGGTTGTGGTCACCACGGTGCGGTCGCTGATGCAGCCGATGACGGCCGGGCTCGGCGATATCGAACCGGTCGTGCTGCGGGTCGGTGAGGACTACGACTTCGACGAATTGCTCTCCCGCCTGGTCGAATTCGCGTATACCCGGGTCGATATGGTCGGCAAGCGCGGCGAGTTCGCGGTGCGCGGCGGCATCCTCGACCTGTTCGCGCCGACTGCGGATCATCCGGTGCGCGTGGAGTTCTGGGGCGACGAAGTGAGCGAGATCCGCCCGTTCTCGGTCGCCGATCAGCGCTCGATCGGCGAGAGCACAGTCGATGTCGTGGTCGCGCCGCCGTGTCGCGAACTGCTGCTCACCACGCCGGTGCGTGAACGTGCCGCCGCGGTCGCCGCCGACAACGAGGCCGACGCCTCCCTGGTCGAGATGCTGGACAAGATCGCCGAGGGCATCCCGGTGGACGGCATGGAGGCCCTGCTGCCGGTGCTGGCGCCGGGCAAACTCAGCCTGCTCACCGAGGCGCTGCCCGAGGGCACCCAGCTGCTGCTGTGTGATCCGGAGAAGATCCGCACGCGCGCAGCCGATCTCGTGCGCACCGGCGAGGAATTCCTCGAAGCATCCTGGACCGCAGCCTCTTTCGGCAGCGACGCGCCGCTGGGTGCCAAGGGTCTCGACCTGGCAGCGTCCGGCTATCGCAGCCTCACCGAATTGCATACCAGCGCAGACCAACTCGGGCTGCCGTGGTGGACCTTGAGTCCGCTCAGTTCCGGTGACCCGATCGAAGTGAACCTGCCGGTGCAATCGGGGCCCACCGCGCGGGGTTCCGAGGAACTGGTCGCCACCATCTTCGCGTCGCTGCGCGCGCACGTCGCCACGGGCGGGCGTGCGGTCGTCGTGGTGACCGGCCACGGCACGGCGCAGCGCGTGCTGGAACGGCTCGGTGAGGCCGAAGTGCCCGCCGCGCTGCTGCCCGCCGGTGCGGTCCCGGAACCGGGCGTCGTCGGAGTGCTGTGCGGTTCGCTGCACGACGGCCTGATCTTCGACGACGCGGGCCTGGTGGTCGTCGCCGAATCCGACCTCACCGGCAACCGGGTCACCGCGCCCACCGAGGGCAAACGTCTGCCCGCCAAGCGCCGAAACCAGGTCGACCCGCTGGCGCTGACCTCCGGCGACATGGTGGTGCACGACCAGCACGGCATCGGCCGGTTCGTCGAGATGATCGAACGCACCATCGGTGGTGCCCGCCGCGAATACCTGGTAATCGAATACGCACCCGGCAAGCGCGGCCAGCCCGGCGACCGACTGTTCGTGCCGATGGAATCCCTGGACCAGCTCTCCCGTTATGTCGGTGGCGAACTGCCGAGCCTGTCCAAGCTCGGTGGCTCCGACTGGGCAAATACGAAACGCAAGGCGCGCAAGGCTGTTCGCGAGATCGCGGGCGAGCTGGTGCAGCTCTACGCCGCGCGCCAGGCCGCGCCCGGTCACGCCTTCGCCCCGGATTCGCCGTGGCAGCAGGAGATGGAGGACGCGTTCGCGTTCACCGAGACCGTCGACCAGATGACCGCCATCACGGATGTGAAGTCGGATATGGAGAAGCCGGTCCCGATGGACCGCGTGGTCTGTGGCGATGTGGGTTACGGCAAGACCGAGATCGCCGTGCGGGCCGCGTTCAAGGCGGTGCAGGACGGCAAGCAGGTCGCCGTGCTCGTACCGACCACGCTGCTCGCCCAGCAGCACCTGCAAACCTTCACCGAACGTGTCGCGGGCTTCCCGGTGACGGTGCGCGGCCTGTCGCGGTTCACCGATGCGAGCGATTCCAAGGAGATCTTGGCCGGGCTCGCCGACGGCTCTGTCGACATCGTGGTCGGCACCCACCGCCTGCTGCAGACCGGTGTGCGCTGGAAGGACCTCGGCCTGGTCGTGGTCGACGAGGAACAGCGCTTCGGTGTGGAGCACAAGGAACACATCAAGGCACTGCGCACCCACGTCGACGTGCTCACCATGTCGGCCACCCCTATCCCGCGCACCCTGGAGATGAGCCTGGCAGGCATCCGCGAGATGTCGACCATCCTCACCCCGCCCGAGGAACGGCACCCGGTGCTCACCTACGTGGGTGCCTACAACGACAAACAGGTCACCGCCGCCATCCGCCGCGAGCTGATGCGCGACGGCCAGGTGTTCTACGTGCACAATCGGGTGTCCTCGATCGACAAGGCCGCCAAGAAGATTCGCGATCTCGTGCCGGAGGCGCGGGTGGTCGTGGCGCACGGTCAGATGAACGAGGACCAGCTCGAGAAGACCGTGCAGGGCTTCTGGGAGCGCGAATACGACGTGCTGGTCTGCACCACGATCATCGAGACCGGCCTCGACATCTCCAACGCGAACACGTTGATCGTGGAACGTGCCGACTCCCTTGGCCTTTCACAGTTGCACCAGCTGCGCGGACGTGTCGGCCGGTCCCGTGAGCGCGGTTACGCCTACTTCCTGTACCCGCCGGAGAAGCCGCTCACCGAAACCGCCTACGACCGTCTGGCCACCATCGCGCAGAACTCCGATCTCGGCGCCGGTATGGCCGTGGCGATGAAGGACCTCGAAATCCGTGGCGCGGGCAACGTGCTCGGCGCCGAGCAGTCCGGTCACGTCGCCGGTGTCGGTTTCGATCTGTATGTGCGGCTGGTCGGCGAGGCCGTGGAGGCCTACCGCGCGGCCGCCGACGGCAAGCCGATCGTCACCGAGGAGAACAAGGAGGTGCGCATCGACCTGCCCGTCGACGCGCACATCCCGCCCGACTACATCGCCAGCGACCGCCTTCGTCTCGAGGCTTACCGCAAACTCGCTGCGGCCCAGGACGATACGGCCCTGTCGGCGGTGATCGAAGAACTCGTCGACCGCTACGGACCGCTGCCGGTGGAGGTCGGGCGACTGGTCTCGGTGGCCAAGCTGCGTCTGCTCGCCCGCGAGTACGACGTCTCCGAAATCGTGGTCACCGGTTCGTCGCTGAAGATCGCGCCGTTGAATCTCCCTGATTCCAAACAGCTTCGGCTCAAGCGGCTCTATCCCGCCGCCACCTACCGCCCCGCCAGTGGCCTCATCCAGTTGCCACTGCCACGCATCACCGACAGCGTCGGTGCCGACCGGGTACGAGACGTGGCCGTGCTGCAGTTCGTCGCCGATTTCCTCCTGGCGATGGACGGCAAACCGCAAGGGATGGTGGATCTTTCGGTTCCCACGGAAGCCGGAGCGCCGCGATGAGCAGCTCGCAGGAACAAGCCGACACCGCCGTCGTCGCCGCGAGCCTGGCCAACGCCGTCGAGGTGATGGACCGCCTCTGGAACTTCGGCGGCTGGGAACGCACCCAAACCCACGACTCCCTACGCCCCTACCTCCTCGAGGAAACCTACGAACTCCTCGACGCCATCGGAGCAGGCGACGCCGAAACCATCAAGGAAGAACTCGGCGACCTGCTACTCCAGGTCCTCTTCCACTCCCGAATAGCCGAACACGCAGGCGAATTCACCGTCGACGACGTAGCAGCCACCCTGGTGGACAAACTCGTCCACCGCAGCCCCTACCTCACCGACGACACCTTCTCCGAAGGCACCTCGGTAGCCGACAAGATCGCCGCCCAGGAAAAGGCTTGGGAGGAGCGCAAATCCGCCGAAAAATCCCGCCGCTCCTGCCTCGACGGCATAGCCATGGCCCAACCCGCACTGGCGCTGGCCGAAAAGATCCGCACCCGCAGCGCCGCGGCGGGCTTACCCGACGACTTGATCCCGAACGCCCTGCGCGTGATCGAACTGGGTGGGCCCGACTCCGCCGAGGAACGCCTCCGCAAAGCGACCCTCGACTTCGCCGCCACCATCCGCGCGACCGAGGACGCAGCCGAAGCCGACCGTGGCATCCGCGCGCCCCTCGCCCCGCAGGACTGGCGCACCTATTGGTCCCGCTGACCGCTCATGGCACGAGGACGTCGGTCCCGGCAGGCACGCTGGGGTGGTTGGTCGTGAGGTCGATGTGGACACGGCCGGGGCCGGTCTGGAGGTGGACCGTGGGAGATGCGCGGTCGCGGAGCTCCGGCTCGCAGTAGATGTTGATGCACAGGTAGGGCTCCACCGACCGGGTTTCCGCGCCCGCGGCACCGGTGTCGAGGTTGCGCCAGTGCAGGGTGGCCGTCAGGTTGCATGCGCCCAGCGGGACCGACGGCAGGAGCCAGAAGCCGGCGGTGAGGTGCAGTGAGACGACGTGTTCGGCACCGACCGGCGTGTTCGGAACGTACGCGTTGTCGACGAGCGGACCGTCGTAGGCCGTGCCGCCCGCGGTGACCGGACCCACGCAGACACCGTCGCCGATGGTGGCGGTCGGACCGATTCGTACCTGCTCCATCACGCACGGTCGCGGTCCGTCGGACGGAAACGAGTGGTAGGGAACGCAACCGTTCTGCGGGTCACCGTGGTCGGCATTCGCCAGCGCGGGGACGAACGTCGCGACACCGAGTAATCCCGCCGCGGCGGCAACGAGTGATTTCCTGACGTTCATGACGCACCCTGTCGTCGTTGACAGTGATCAGTTACCGATGAGCTAACAATACTCCGCCGGTCAAGACCTGATCGCCGGATCTGAGACGTTGCTGAGATCTTGTGGACAATCCTGCGCGCGCCAGCGGGCAAGGGCCACACCGCTTTAGACTCGGAGTAGCTCGTCGTGCGCGGCGGGGGCAGGGGTCCGGCGATCGTCGAGGTGAGGTTGATGGGTACAGAGGTAGATCCGGCAGGACAGGACGTGATGACCGATCATCCCGAGCTGGACGTGTTGCCGGTGTGGCCGCAGGAGACCATCGCCGTGCTGGTGACCACCGATCCGGCGCCGCACGCGATCCCCGTTTCGTGGCCCGTGCGCGCGGGGGACCGGCGGATTCTGATCAGTTTGAAGTCCGATCGTGGGTCGTTGGCGCGGCTGCGGGCGCAACCGGAGGTGGCGTTGCTGATTCTGGGTGGCGGCAATGTGGCGTTGTGTGCGCGCGGACAGGCGAAGGTCATCGCCGAGCAGATGCCGGAAGCCGAGGACTACACGGCGGTGCAGCTGGACGTGGACGTGATCGACGATCATCGCCAGTCCGCGTTCGCCGTCGACCGTGGCATCCAGCGCACCGTCCTCGACGACACCGAGCTGCGGGCGCTCGAGGGTCGGGTCGAGACACTGCGAACCTGGGCCGACAGCGGACCCACAGCGTAAGTTCTTCTACGGCACACCATCTGGACAGAAGGGTTCTCATGAGCGTCACACTCGCCAAAGGCGGCAATGTCTCGCTGTCGAAGCAGACCGACAACCTCACCAAGGTGGCGGTCGGCCTCGGCTGGGACGTGCGCACCACCACCGGTGCCGACCACGACCTGGACGCCAGCGCGCTGGCCACCGGCACGAATTTGAAAGTGCTCTCGGATCAGCACTTCGTCTTCTACAACAACCTGCGCTCGCCGGAAGGCACCATCGAGCACACCGGTGACAACCTGACCGGTGAGGGCGACGGCGACGACGAGATCATCAACGTCGACCTGGCGGCCACCCCGCCGACGATCACCAACATCTTCTTCCCGGTCTCGATCCACGACGCCCAGGCCCGTGGCCAGTCGTTCGGTCAGATCCGCAACGCCTACATCCGCGTCACCGACGCGAACACCGGCGTGGAGCTGGCTCGCTACGACCTGTCCGAGGACGCGTCCACCGAGACCGCGATGGTCTTCGGTGAGCTCTACCGCCACAACAACGAGTGGAAGTTCCGCGCCGTCGGCCAGGGCTACGCCTCGGGTCTTGCGGGTATCGCTCGTGATTACGGTGTGAATCTCTGACGATCCATGACTGAGGCGGGCGACATCACGTCGCCCGCCTTTATCGTGTCTGGCCGACGGGCACGCGCGGCGGCCGCGCCGTACTGGCCTGATCGAGCAGCGCGAAGTACTTGCGCAGCATGAGCGCGGCGGTGGTCGCCAGGCCTGCCGTCAGACCCCACCACACGCCCGCCGCACCCAAGTGCAGCGGGAACGCGAGCAGTAGCGCGGCCGGAAGACCGACGCCCCAATAGCCGACGAGCGAGAGCCGGAAGCCCGCGGAGGTTTCCTTGAGCCCGCGCAGGAGTCCGGTGCCGATGTTCTGGGCGGCGTCGAAGAACTGCAGCACGATGCCGATCAGCAGCAAGGTGTGCGCGATGGCGACCGTGTCGGTGTCGGTGGCATCGAGGAACGGCGCCAGCACGATGTCGGGGGCGAGCACGTAGACGACCCCGGTGACGATCGCGATCACCGCGGCCATCCGCAACGCCAGCCAAGCCAGCGCGCGCGCGTGACTGTATTCGCCCCGGGCCACGGCATGGCTGACCAGGATCGACGCACCGTGCGAGAGCCCGATCGCCATCTGGAACACGATGTAGATGATCTGGTAGACGACGCTGTGCGCGGCCAGCGCGGCGGGCCCGAAACTGCCCATCACCAGCGCGAGCACCGAGAACATGCCCGCTTCGGAGCCGTAGGTGAGCGCGATCGGCGTGCCGAGGCGCAGCTCCTCGCGCACCGTCGCCCAGCGCACCGGCCACGGCGTCGACGGCAGGGTTCGCCCGAGTTGTTCGTCGTGGCGCACCATCGCCCAGAACACCCCGAAGGTGATCAGGAAAACCAGCGACGTCGCGATGCCCACACCCGTCAGCCCCATCGCCGGAATCCCGGCCCAGCCGTGGATGAAGGCCAGCGCGAGCACCAGGTTCAACGCCACCGAACCGAGCGTGACCAGCAGTAACGCCTGCGGACGCTGCATCCCGACGGTGTACTGCCGCAGTACCTGGAACCACAGACACGGCAGCAATCCGGGCGCGAGCGCGATCATCATCGGCCGCGCCAGCTCGAGCACCGCCGCATCCTGACCGAGCCAGGGCAACACCCAGCCGAGCCCGATCAGCAGCGCCCCACCGAGCAGACCGGCGAGCGTCGCGATGACGAACGCGGCCCGCACCACCGCGCGCACTTCGCCGTCGGCGCTGTCGCCACGCTTGCCTGCCGCGCCGAGCGCACCCGCGATCTGATTCCCGGTGCCGGTGATCAGCCCGACGCACATCGTGCGGATCTGGTTGAACAACACCAGCGCCAACCCACCCGCGGCGACCTCGCGCACCCCGAGCGTGCCCATCAGCGCGAGATTGGTCGTCGACACCGCGATCTGCGCCAACTGGGTGAGTGCGATCGGCGTCGCGAGCTTCGCCAGCGCGCTGCTGTCGGCCCGTGCGCCGCTCACGCGCTGACCTCGCGATAGTGCGTGATCGCCCGAACCGGTGCGCCGGGTTCACAGTCCCGCGCGGTCGGGTCGGCCCGATGGCTCTGTCGACGCGATTCGGTGCGTGGCCCGCTGACCCGGTCACTCCGGGGCGGTGGGCTCGTGTGGCGCGCGATCGCGCTCACTAGACCTCCATCAATTCGTCCTGACGCCGCAGCGGCGAATACCGGCGCAGCAGGGTGGTGACGTCGGCTTCGGCGTCGGCATCGAGCAGGTCGCGCGCGCTCATCCACTCGTCGTCGAACACGGTGTCGAGGTACTTCTCGCCACCATCACACACGATGGTCACCACGGTGGACCCGGCCGGGAACTCCTCGAGCCGGGCCAAGGCATTGTGCACCGAACCGCCCGCCGAACCGCCGATCAGCAGCCCGTGTGTTTTGGCGACGGCGCGGGCGGTGGCGAAGGCATCCACATCGCTGACCTTCACGCCCTCGTCGAGCAGCGCGTAGTCGACGGCGGTGCCGATGGTCGCGCCGGGCGGGGTGCCCGTGCCCGACTGCCAGTACGGTCCGCCCTCGCCGCCGAACGCGATGGACCCGACCGGCTCGACGCCGATCACCCGGGCGGGCAGACCGAGATCGCGCAGGCGGGTGGCGGTGCCGAACAGGGAGCCGCCGGTACCGACCGCCGAGAGCAGGATGTCGACCCGGTCCACCTCGGCCAGCAACTCCTCGGCGACGGCGTAGTAGCCGACGGCGTTGGCGTCGTTGTTGTGCTGTTCGGTGAAGTACGCGTCGTCGCGGGCGGCGGCCATCGCCTCGGCGAGGTCCTCGCGTGCCGAGGTGGCCAGTTCGTCGCTGTCGTCGTCGGCGACGAACACCAGGTCGGTGCCCATGGCTCGCATCGCGCGCAGTTTGTCCTTACAGGCGTGGTTGTCGACCACGGCGGTGAATCGATAGCCGCGTTCGGCCGCGACCACCGCCAAGCCGAGTCCGGTGTTCCCGGACGTCGACTCGATGATATGCCCGCCATCGCGCAGCAAACCCCGCCGCTCCGCGTCGAGCACCATCGACCGGGCCATTCTGATCTTGGCGGCGCCGGTGGGATTGAACTGTTCGAGCTTGAGCAGCAGCCGGGTCCCGGTGTCGGTGACGGCGAGTTCGAACAGGGGGGTGCGGCCGATCAGGTCCGTCACGCGCGTGACGAGAGCCATGGGGTGTTCCTCCATCGGATTTGTCGAGCTCGGATCAGCGGGCGGTGTGGTCGAGACTCCAGCGCAGCCGGTCGGCGTCTGCGCGCAGCACCACCTTCGGCGGGAGCGGGAGTTCGTGGAACGTGGACTCGTTGGAATCCATCTGGTACCCGGCGGTGTTCGGGTAGACGAGCAGGTCGCCGGTTCGCGCGCGGCGGGGTAGTGGGATCCGCCGTCTGCTCAGCAGGTCGGACTCCAGGCAGGTGGTGGCGCCGACGCAGGTGGGGGTGAGGTGGCCGGTGGTGTGCGGCCACAGCACGGGATCGGGGAGGTATTCGCTGTCGAACCACTGTTCGGACAGGCTGAGGCTGGTGCCGTCGACGGTGAGAATGTCGTACGGGTTGCCCTGTGCAATACGTGTTTTCACACCTTGGACGCGGAAGACGGAGCTACCGGCACGGTCCAGGAGGGCCCGGCCAGGCTCGACCGCGAGTCGTATTCCGTTGTCGCGCAACAGTTCGGCGAGATTGTTGTGCGCGAGAATCGCGTCGAGCATCGCCGCGCCCGGAACCGGGAAGTGGTAGGGGTAGTAGTCGCCGGGCGGGCTCGCGTGAAACCAGTTGTCGCTGAGCGCATTCCGGAACTCGTCCCATGCCGAAGCATCGAGATAGTCGACGCCGAAGCCGCCGCCGATCGAGATCGTGTCCGCCGGATGGCCGTTGGCCCGTGCGCGCCTGCAGTGTCCGAGCAACGCCGCCGCCTGTTCGGAGCGAGCGGCGGCGTCATAGCCGGACAGATGAAAACTGAAGCCCGACAGAGTGATCGGTGCCTTCACGGCTTGGATCGCCTGCTCGAGTTCCATCGGATCTAGCCCGAATCGGCTGGTCGAACCTTCGGGCAGCACCCTCAACAGCACGCGCACCGGCAGATCGAGCGCGGCCAGCCGTTCGAGTTCATCGAGCGCGTCGATCGCGATCAGCGCCCGCTGCCGAGCCGCCAACCACAGCAACTCATCGGACTTCGCGGGCCCGGTCACCATCAGATCCTCGCCACGCACCCCTTGCGCCATGGCCGCGACCAACTCGCCGGTACTGGCGACGTCAACGCCCGCACCGTTCTCAGCACACGCCCGAACCACACACGCCGCCTTGTTCGCCTTCTTCCCGAAGTACACGAACCCGTCGACGTCCGCCGCGGCGAACACCTGCTGAAAAGCCTTGATATTCAGCGCAACCCGCTCAGGAAACAGCACATGAAACGGCCCGCCGACAGCGTCGGCGATATCTGCGAGAAAGACCGGATCGGCGAGCAGGCGCTGCTCGATTGCCTCGGTATACGCGGGCATCGGGGGCGCGCAATGCCACGGACGCTCGGGCGCCGACGCGGACCGAACCGGGGGTGACGCTCCTGGCTCCGGCTCCGACGTGCGTGGCCCGCCGCAGTCGCGCGGCTCGGTGCTGACTTCGCGCGAATCGGGGTGTGTCGGAGCCGGGCGGTACGCGGGCACCCTGCGCTCGGCAGCTCCGGGAGTTCCGGCGGCTTCCGCCCATCCCGTGCCCGGGACCGTGTCATGCGGAGCGAGATCGGCCCCGTCGCCGACTAGTCCCACAGCGGCACCTCGGTACCCCGGCCCTCGGCGATCGCCCTGGCCGCCAGCGCGTGCGCAACCGCGATATCGGTGAGAACCAGCCCACTGTTATAGACGAAGATCTTCTCGTCCTCGGTGCGGCGGCCAACGGCACTGTGCGTAAGTACCTGCGGCAGTTCGGCGTCCACCGATCGCAGCGTCCCGTCGGGCCCGACCATGTCGGTGCCGGTCAGCGCCATCTGCGCGGCGCTGGTGGCCACCACTCGATCGGCCTCGACCAGCGTCGACGGCGCCAACCCGTAGCCGACAAGCACCGCCACCGAACCCGGTGCCAGATGCGAGGATTCGAGTGCGACCTCGGTGCCTGGTCCGGCCGTGGCGAGGACCACATCGGCGGTCGCCGCGGCGGCGTACGGATCGTCGACCACATCCAGCAGCGCGTGTGGTGTTGCGTCGGCCAGGTGCGAATGCACGGCGGCCAGCCCCTCGGGATGCGTGCCGTACACCATCAACTTGCGCAACTGCGGATTCGCGGCGAGCAAGTGCGGCAACGCATTACGTCCCTGTGTACCGGTACCGATCAGCAGCACACTCTCCGCCCCGCGCCGCACCGTCTCGCGCACCAGCAGTGCCGACACCGCGGGCGTACGCAACGCCCCGACCCGCGCGCAGTCCATCATCGCGATCGGCGCACCGGTGGTGTCGTCGTAGAGCGTGATGGTCGTGTAGTACCGCTTGGTGCTGCGGTCGTGGCCGGGATCGAACTTGTAGGAGGTCTTCATCGCCACCACGCGTCGTCGTCCGTCGCGGCCGAGCATGGCGTAGGACACCGACGAGCCGCCCGGATCCGCGACGCTCAGCTTGCGCGGATTGTCGGATTCGCCTGCCGCGAAGGCGAGGTAGGCCTCCTCGACCGCGCGCACCACTTCGGCGGGCGTGATCGGCACGTCGGCCAGGTCGCTGCGGGAGAGTACGCGCAGCCCGATGCCGCGGTCACGGTTGTTCAACGGATCCTCGTTCATCTGTCATGCCCCGCTCTGCTGTCCGATCAGCGGCCGCCCGGAACGGCGCGACCACCTGCTGGCCATACCCATTCTCGGACGACTCCTGCGCGCGCCGACGGCGTTCGGGCAGCCGGATGTTGACGCGTTTGAGCCAGCGGTCGGTGCCGTCGTAGCGCGCACGGAACGGCACGCGCCCGTGTACGGCGACATCGTTGTCCACCAGCAGGATCTCGCCGGGGGCCAGCGCGGGGGCGTGACTGACCCTGGCGAGTTCGGCGGTGAGCCGGGCGTAGGCGGCACGGAAGACCGCGTCCGCGTCATCGAGTGGGGTGTAGGCGGGGTCGTAACGTGCTGTGGCAGCGCCATTTTCGTCGAGCCACAGGGTCGGCAGCGGTGCGAGCTGATCGAATCCGGTGCCGTAGGAGACGTCGGGCAGGATCGGCAGTGTCGGTGTGGTGAGTGTGTGTACCTCGTCGGCGGACAGGCGCACCTGGCGCACCGAGGAGACCGTGGTGGCGATCCGGTCGGGGTTGCGCAGGCAGGTCAGCATCAGCAGGTTGGCGCGTTGGGCGTGGAAGGCGTCCTCGGTGTGTGGGCTCAGCAGGATGGAACTGCTCGCGCCCGACTGTTCGTTCTCGTGGCCCGCGGCGGGCACGATGTTGTTGACCAGTCGGCCGCCCTGTTGCCCCTGCCAGCCGAACGGTTCGCCCACGCAGCGAGCGAGCAGCAACATCGCGATATCGAGGTCGAGCGAGCCGCGGTGCGCGTGCTCGGCGGCGGCCTGCCAGTCGGGCGGCGTCGGGCCGAAATCGGCGTCGTCGACGGGCAGTCCGCGGACCACGGTCGCGCCGGCGGCGGTGGCGGGTGGACAGACGGCGTGCCGCACGCTGTCGGGCACTTCGGCGACGCGGTCGGTGATCTGGGCGATCAGCGTCGGATCGTGCAGGGTAGTCGTGTGTGGTGTGTCACCTAATCGACGGCGGATGTCTGTCGCGAGCGATCGAAGCGCAGCAGCGGCTCCGGGATCGAGCTCGCGATATTCTATGTCGTGCTGGTGAAGCGTAATACGTTCGGAGAGAACGCTTTTCACCGGTTTCCCTTCTTCGCATCAGTCGAACTCGGGTGATCTACAGGCTCGATGTGCGAAGGTAGTGCCTGGCATCTGATTAGGCAAGACTTACCTAACAACTCGGCCGGGAAATAGCCGATTCGTATAACGTAGCTTTCTACCCGCGCGGGCGCTGTGAGCGTCGACCGGGGTGTCGCGGGGCGCTGCGGTTCGATGACGGTCGACGTGAAGCTCCCCACCTGAGCATGGTTTTAGGCTAGCCTCGCCTAGGTTTGTGGCGCCGGGAAGGGAATTCGGCGCGCGCGGTTCGAGGAGGAAAACGATGGGTTTCACTCGCAGGCAGCTCTTCCGGTCCGGCGTCGGCGTCACCGCACTACTACTGGCGGCCGGGTGCACCAGCGATGATCGCTCCGGCACCACGCAACGCGGTGGCACACTCCGCGTCGGCGCGCTCGGCACCGCCGCCCGCAGCGAACGCGATCCGCACGCCAACCTCAGCAACGACAGCGATTTCCTCATCGCCTCGCTCGTCTACGACGCACTCACCGTCCCCGGCGCCGACCCGACCGTCGCCCCGCGCCTGGCCTCGAAGTGGGAGCCGAGCACCGACAATCGCCGCTGGACCTTCACCATCGCCGACGGCGCGACCTTCCACAATGGCGCGCCGGTCACCGCCGACGACATGGTGTGGTCGATGCGGCGCCTGCGTTCGGTCGGTGGCGCGTCGAAGATGCCGGTGGCCGAGAACGACATCGTCGCCGACGGCCCGAACCGCGTCGTGTTCACCGTGCCAGAGCCCAATACCCAACTGCCACTGCTGCTTCGGCTGATGACCTTCACCGTCCCGAAGGACACCACCGACTTCGCCGCCGCGATCGGCACCGGCCCGTTCAAGCTCGAGTCCTACCAGGGCGGCAACGCCAGACTGGTGCGCAACGAACAGTGGCACGGCACACCGCCGCTGCTCGACGCCATCGAGGTGACGATGTTCGACAGCGTCACCGCGCTGGGCAACGCGGCACTCGGCGGACAGATCGACCTCGCCTCCAACGTGGGCGCGATCGCCGGACGCACCGCCGCCGGACGCGGTGACCTGCAGGTGATCCGGCGCGCCGACGACACCATGCTCGGCGTGGCCATGCGCGTCGCCGACGGCCCGTTCGCCGATGCCAGGGTGCGTTCGGCGCTGCGCCTCGGCGTCGACCGGACAGCGCTGGTCAACCAGGTGCACTCCGGCTACGGCACCGTCGCCGCTGACGTGCTCGGCACCGCCGACCCGCTCTACGACACCTCACTGCGCCGCGAGCGCGACGTCGAGCGCGCGAAAACCCTGCTGCGCGAAGCCAATTTCGACACCGGCCGCAGCTACCCGTTCGTCACCAAAGCTGAGGTGCCCGGCGAGGTCGAATCGGCGAAGGTGATCGCCACCCAGCTCGCCGAGATCGGCGTGCGCCTCGATGTGCAGGTGGTGGAATCGGCCGCGTTCTACGACCAGACCTGGCTCAACGCACCGCTCTACACGGTGTCGTGGGGAACCAACGACTCGGTGCTGTTCCTGGCCGACAAGCTGATGACGTCGGGCTCCAACCGCAACGAAACCGCCTTCCGCGACACCGAATTCGACGCGGCCGACGCCAAGGCCCTCGCCACTTCCGGCGACGAATACGAGCGGGCCGTACGCGAACTGCAGCGCATCGAATTCGAGCGTGGCGGTTATCTGGTGTGGGGTATGGCCGACGGTGTCGACATCGCGGCCTCGACGGTGCGTGATCTGCCGACGCTAGGTGGGTTCGCGCGGGTGCAGCTGGAACGCGCCTGGCTGGCGTGACATGAAAACCTTTGCCCTGCCGATGTTCCGGCGGATCGCGCTGCTGTTGTCGTTGCTGGCCATCGTGTTCGTCGCGGTGGACCTGCTACCGGGGAACGCGGCCCGTTCGGCGCTCGGCAGGGAGGCGGATCCAGCCGCACTGGCGGCCAAGGAGCGCGAGCTGGGCCTGGACCGCGCATTGCCGGTGCGGTTCCTCGACTGGATCGCCGGGGTGTTCACCGGAGACTTCGGGCAGACCGCGCGGGGCAATTCGATCGGCGCGCTGCTGGCCGACAAGTTCCCGCAAACCCTGCTGCTCGGCGGGATCGCATTGCTGCTGACCGTTGCGTTGTCACTGGGACTCGGGTGCTGGTGGGCAATGCGGCCGACCGCCACGGTGTCGCGAATGTTGCAGCCGGTCAGCACTATTGCGGTAGCCGTGCCCGAATTCGTCGGTGGCACCTTGCTGATCCTGGTGTTCTCCCTCGCCACCGGATGGCTGCCCGCCGTCACCATTACGGGGCGTTCCGGGTTTCCGCTCGGGCCTGAGATGTTGGTACTTCCGGTGCTCGCGTTGGCGATTCCGCAGATCGGCTGGAATGCGCGCGTCGTGCGCTCGGCGCTGCTCGATGTGTCCGCGGCACCGCATGTGGAAAGCGCCGTGCTGGAAGGACTTCCGTCGCGGACGATCCTGCTCAGGCACATGCTGCCCTTCGCCGCACCGACCATCGTCGCCGGCTACGCCACCTCGGTCGGCATGCTCTTCGGTGGCGCACTGGTGGTCGAAACCCTCTTCAACTATCCGGGCATCGGCGCAGTACTCGCCGGATCCGTCGCCGACCGCGACGCCACCATGGTCGCCGCGGTGGTAGCCCTGACCGCGATCGTGATCATGGCGCTCCTCGCAATCGCCGACATAGTCCGAGCCTGCGCCTCACGAAGCGCGCGATGACTCCACCCACGCCCCCGAACGAGGCGCACCCCCGACGAGCGCAGCGGGATTCCCCGGCCGCAAATCAAGATCAGCATGCCCTGGTGCAGTTGTCCTCTCGGCCGATGCTCGCAGGAAAGCATGGTGATCGCATGTCCAGGTGGGCGGCGGCGTGGTGGTACTCGGTGGCGGGCGGGGTGGGGGTTGTTGTGTTGCTTGCGGTGGTGGGGCCGCTGCTGGCGCCCTATCCTTCGGACGCGGCGGTGGGGATGCCGTTTGCGGGGCCGGGTGGGGGAGCGGTGCTCGGGACCGATCGGTTGGGTCGGGATGTGCTCAGTCATCTGCTCACCGGGGGTACTCAGCTGTTGGTGGTCGCCGCGGTGATCGCGGTGGCGGTGACGGTGTTGTCGGCCGTTCTCGGCGCTGTCGCGGCCGTGCGCCCGCGCGCCGGTAGGGCCATCGAACTCTGCGGTGACCTGGTCATCCTGCTGCCCGCGGTGCTCGGCATCCTGCTCGTGCTCACCGCGTGGCCACAGGGTGGCGTCACCGCGCTGATCGCGGTGTCGCTGATCTTCGGTGTTCCCTACTGCGCCAGAATCTTCGCCGCCTCCGCCGCGACCATCGCCGCTTCCGGTTACGTCGAAGCGGCCGTCGCCAGCGGAGAATCCCTGTCCCACCTGATCTTCCGCGAAATCCTGCCCAACCTCCGCGCCGTCTTCACCACTCAACTCGGCTTGCGTTTCGTAGTCGCCATCTACCTCGTCAGCACCATCGCCTTCCTCGGCGTCTCGGCCCTCGGCCCCGACAACTGGGCGATCATGGTCCGCGACAACGCCTCGGGACTCCTGCTGAATCCCTGGGCGGTCCTCGCGCCGAGCGCTGCCATCGCGATCGTCGCGGTCGGGGTGAATCTGGTGGTGACCAGGAGCCCCAGGAACCGGTCGGCCCCGAAAGCATCGTCCAACACTGCCGACGCGACCGTTGCGGTGGCAGAGACGGACGGAAGCACGCGTCGCGCTGAGAGCGCCGGAGGTGGACGAGTCAGCGCTGGCAGGGAGGTCGCGAGGGCGGTTCGTGGTGTCGATGGTGCGGGGGAGTTGCGGCGTGCGGTCGGCGACGCTGTTCGTGGTGGCGATGGCGCGGGGGAGTTGCGGCGTGCGGTAGGCGACTCGGGGGCTGCTCGTGGTGTCGAAAGTGCGAGGGCAGTGCAGAGCGCGGGTGCTGGGTGGCGAGGTGGGACACCGGTCGCAGAATCGGGCGACGCGGCGCTCGTGGACGGGCTGACGGTTGTTGCTGACAGCGGGGCGGTATTGGTGGCGCCGTTGTCATTTCGGTTGAAGACGGGCACGGTTACAGCGCTCACCGGGGCGTCGGGCGCGGGCAAGTCGACGGCTATGCGTGCGCTGCTGGGGCATCTGCCTGCCGGTGCTCGTGGGGAGGGCACCGTCCTGGTCGAAGGGCGTGCGGTGTTCGCGCTCGATGCCGGCGCGCTGCGCAAGTTCCGCCGTGAACACATCGCCTATGTCGGCCAGGATCCCGGCTCCGAACTCAACCCGCTGCTCCGTGTCAGGGCGGTCCTGGCCGAAGCGGCCCCGCGCAGCTCCGACGCCGACCGCCTCGCGGTCCTCGGACAGGTAGGCCTCGACCCCACGCACCTCCGCCGCCGCTGCGCCCGACTCTCCGGCGGCCAGCAACGCCGAGTGGCCCTGGCCCGAGCCATCCTTCGCCACCCCCGACTCCTCGTCCTCGACGAACCCCTGGCCGGCCTCCACGGCAGCCTGCGCACCGAGATCGCCCAGCTGATCTCCACTCTCGCCACCGAGAACTCCACCACCGTCCTGCTCTCCGGCCACGACACCGAGGCGATCAACGCCATCGCCGACACCGTGATCGAAGTTCATCCGCCCGGTGAACGGCCGTCCAGCGGCCAACGGGATGCGGCACTGGCAGGTCGCAATGGTGACTCGGGCCATCGGTCGCCGAATTCCGAGCCCGCCACGGCAGCATCGCCGATCAACGATTCGCCGAATACCCACGAGATGATTGCCTTGCGGGCCAACGGAATCGACGCTGACGCAGGCGGGCACCGGGTACTCGACGGCATCGGTTTCCGCCTGCCCGCAGGTGTCGCCCTCGCTGTGGTGGGACCTTCCGGGGCGGGGAAAACCACGCTCGCGCGGGTGATCGCCGGCCTGCACGCTGATGCTGTCGGCTCGCTGGAGGTAGGTGGGGCGCCAGTTCCGGTGGGGCGGAAGCGGCGAATCGAAGTCGGTGCCAACGGGATTCAGCTGGTCACCCAGAACCCTCGCGCGGCGTTGAATCCGCGACGCACCGTCGAACAAACCCTGGCCCGCCCACTGCGCCGCATCGCGCGCGTGCCAAGGCCGGAAATCCCCACCCGCATCGCTGACCTGCTCGCCGCCGTCGACCTCCCCGTCGACCTCGCCACCCGCCACCCGCACGAACTCTCCGGCGGCCAACGTCAACGAGTGGCCCTGGCCCGCGCCCTCGCCGCCGATCCGGCCGTCCTGATCTGCGACGAGATCACCACCGCCCTCGACACCGCCACCGCCACCGCCATCATGTCGCTGCTCGACCGCGTCCGTGCCGACCGGGGCACCGCCGTCATCCTGATCAGTCACGACATGACCTTGGTCCGCGGCCACTGCTCCGACCTGCTGGTCCTCGACCACGGTCGAGTTGTGGAATCCGGTACCCCCACAACAGTTTTCGCTGCCCCCTCCCACCAAGTCACCGCCGACCTCCTCGGCTGACCCCCGAGCGGCTTTCCCATCAGTTTTACCTATGCGGCCGCGATATTTAGGCCCTCCGGTGATGACGGGCTTGCGACTCGCGCCACGCTCCGTCTTTCATCCGCGCCAAGTCCGAGGTCTCGACCGCGCCCAGGTCGAGGTCTCGACCGTCCTGCGGCCCGACCGGTGACCGCGTCGGCACGACGGCGCGCGCTGGGAGTCGGGCCCTTCCTCTCCATCGCGCGGCACGCCCTGTAACGGCCGACACCCCTCGTCCGACTAAATCGGGTTGTCCTCCAAGCGATTTCAGGAGACGTACCCGATGATGTACCCGCCACAGCCCATCGAGACGATGCAGGAGCCCGCCGCGCCACCCCCGATCAGCTCCGCGCGCAAACGGTGGGTGCTGTGGGTCGTACTCGCGGTCGTCATCGTTGTCGGCGCGGCGGCCGGGGTCGCGGGGTACGTGCTCACCCGCCCCGAACCACCGGCAATGTCGGTGGGGGACTGCGTATCCGATGCGGGCATACCCGTCGAGCACGACTGCGCCGACGAGCGTGCGACCTACCGGATCGTCGCCAGGGAATCGGCGCAGTGGCCGTTCGGGCTCGTCTGCATGAAGTACGCGAACGCAACCCGCGCCGTCCACGAACCACCGCCGGAACCCGATGCGGCCCTGTGCCTGTCGCCGACCCGCGCCAACAACACCGATCCCGGCGCCTTGATCGCCGGCGACTGTATCGAGCTGAAGAAGGAAGCGACGAAACGGATTTCGTGCGACGCACCGACCGCCACCACCCTCGAGGTGATCGCCATCGAGATCCACGCGCGAGTCCCCGTCACCGATCAAGCCTGCAAGGCCCACACCGCGACCCGCGACACCACTGCCCTGGTCTCGCTCGGTGGTCGCGCGATCGTCGTGTGCGCCCGCCCCACCGCGAATTCGACCTCGTTGTCGGGCAGTGAAGTCGGTGACTGCGCCACCCAGACGACGATGACCCTGGTCTCCTGCGACCAACCGGGCGTGCGACACCGGGTCCTGTCGGTGCGAACCCAGCACGTCGAGCCTCCGTTGCTGCAGTGCCCGGACGACGGCAATGTCAGCGCGGTGGTCGTCACCAACAGCGCGACAACTGACCTGCGCGTGGTGGTCTGCCTCGGCCCGTCGAACCTCGACCACCTGGGGTACGGGAAACCCGGTGACTGTGTGATCGGCTTCGGCGCCGAGGACGGCCCGCCAGCGACGCTCGTCGATTGCGCCGATCCGGCCGCCGACGCGACGGTGTCCGAAGTGCATCGGGGTGCGGACGCGGAATGCCCACGGCCACCAGGGGCTTCGGGCGCCTTCACCATGAAGCGAGGCACGGGGCCAGGATTGGCGGTTTGCTACGTGCCACTCTGAGAAGTGCCTGTGAGATGTGCACAAATGGCGCTGGATCTGGATGATTGAGCTGGTGACAGTGCAAAAAGTCGGCGTGCTCGCCGCAGTCGCGATCAGCGCCCTTCTCGCGGGGTGCAGTTCGCTCGCGTCGATCCCTGACGACATGCCGCCGGGACCGGGCGTAGCGCTGCCCGTCATCGATGTCGACGCACCGGGTCGCGCGTCCGAGCAGCTACGCGGCTGGGCCGACGAGCAGTCCGGCGCGGTCGGCATCGAACCGATCGCACTCGAGGCCTACGGCTACGCCGCGGCCGTGCTCGCGAAGTCCAGGCCCGAATGCGGGATCGCCTGGACCACCATCGCGGGCATCGCCAGTGTGGAGAGCGGGCACGGCACCCATCGCGGCGCGGGCATCGATGCCGACGGTGTGGTGCGCCCGGCGATCATCGGCGTCGCGCTCGACGGCACCAAGAACAATGCCGACATCCGCGATACCGACGGCGGCGCCCTCGACGGCGACACCACCTACGACCGGGCCGTCGGACCGCTGCAGTTCATCCCCGAAACCTGGAAACGCTGGGGCGTCGACGCCAACGGCGACGGCGTGGCCGACCCGCAGAACATCGACGACGCCGCTCTCACCGCCGCCCGCTACCTGTGCACCCGCGGCGGCGACCTGACCTCGGCAGACGGCTGGCAGCGTGCCCTGTTCGCCTACAACCAGTCGAACAAATACATGCACGTGGTGCGCGATCGGGCCGCGATATACAGCATCGGCCGCAGCGTGTAGTTGCCCACGGCCCGGAGTGCCGGTTACTCCGCACTCCGCCGAGACGATAGGCTCGCCAGTGCACGGCCCTTTCCCGTGATACCTACCGTGCCTTCCGTCGTAAGGAGCAGTTTTCGTGGCCATTATCGAACAGGTCGGAGCTCGCGAGATTCTGGATTCGCGCGGCAATCCCACTGTCGAGGTCGAGATCGCCCTCGACGACGGCACCCTGACCAGGGCAGACGTGCCGTCCGGCGCGTCCACCGGCGAGCACGAGGCCGTCGAGCTGCGTGACGGCGGCGACCGCTACGGCGGCAAGGGCGTCACCAAGGCCGTCGAGGGTGTCCTCGACGAGATCGCGCCCGCCATCATCGGCCTCGACGCCGTCGAGCAGCGCACCGTCGACCAGGTCCTGCTGGATCTGGACGGCACCCCCGACAAGTCCCGCCTCGGCGCGAACGCCCTGCTCGGTGTGTCGCTGGCCGTGGCGCGCGGTGCCGCCGAGTCCTCGGGTCTCGAGCTGTTCCGCTACCTGGGCGGCCCGAACGCCCACGTGCTCCCGGTGCCGATGATGAACATCCTCAACGGTGGCGCGCACGCCGACACCGGTGTGGACGTGCAGGAATTCATGATCGCCCCGATCGGCGCGCCCACCTTCCGCGAGGCACTGCGCTGGGGCACCGAGGTGTACCACACGCTCAAGGCCGTGCTGAAGGAAAAGGGCCTGGCCACCGGGCTCGGTGACGAGGGTGGCTTCGCCCCCGACGTCGCGGGCACCATCGAGGCCCTCGACCTGATCAGCATCGCCATCGAGCGCGCGGGCTACAAGCTGGGCACCGATATCGCGCTGGCTCTCGACGTGGCCGCCACCGAATTCCACACCGAGGGTGAGGGTTACAAGTTCGAGGGCAAGATCCGCACCGCCGAGGAAATGGGCGCGTTCTACGCGGACCTGCTCACCAAGTACCCGCTGGTCTCCATCGAGGACCCGCTCTCGGAAGACGATTGGGACGGCTGGGTCGCCCTGACCGACTTGATCGGCGACAAGGTGCAGCTGGTCGGCGACGACCTGTTCGTCACCAACCCCGAGCGCCTCGAAGAGGGCATCGCCAAGGGTGCGGCCAACGCGCTGCTGGTGAAGGTCAACCAGATCGGCACGCTCACCGAGACCCTCGACGCTGTCGAGCTGGCGCACCGCAACGGGTACAAGACCATGATGTCGCACCGTTCGGGCGAGACCGAGGACACCACCATCGCCGACCTCGCGGTCGCCGTCGGTTCGGGCCAGATCAAGACCGGTGCCCCCGCGCGTTCCGAGCGGGTCGCCAAGTACAACCAGCTGCTGCGCATCGAGGACGCCCTCGGTGATTCGGCACGCTATGCGGGTGACGTGGCCTTCCCGCGTTTCACCGGCGAATTCTGAAAGCAGTACAGGGGCGGTAGCGAATGACCGAGCGACGTGCGCGTGGGACCAGTCCGGGTGGACGAGGTAACAGGCGCACGTCGCGCACCCGGCCCAAGATCGACGCACCCGGCCGCCCTAGCACGGCCAAACGCCCCACGCGCCGTCATCCGGAATCGGCCAAGCGCAAGTCCAGCGGCAAGCTCGAACGCGGCGAACACACCATCCTCGGTCTCTCGACCGGCAAAGCGGTGATCCTCGCGGCCGTGCTGTGTGGCCTCGCGCTGACCTTGGCCGTGCCGACGCGCACGTATTTCAGTCAGCGCGCCGAAGCCGTGGCACTGGCCAAGCAGCGGACCGAACTCGAAGCCGACCTCGCCGGTTTGCGCGATCGTCGTGCGCAACAACAGGATCCGGCCTACATCCGCTCCGAAGCGCGCGACCGCCTTCGCCTGGTGATGCCCGGCGAAACCCCCTACATCGTGCAGATTCCCGGCATCGAAGCACCAGCCCCGCCGCCGATGAGCACCCGAACCGCGGCGCCCGACCCCTGGTACACCGACCTGTGGCGCAGCATCTCCGAACCAGCCCCGGAAGGACCACGGTGACGACACCGAACGCCGACGACCTCGAGATCATCGCGAAGCAGTTGGGCCGCGAGCCTCGCGGCGTGCTCGAAGTCGCCTACCGCACCCCCGACGGCCTGCCCGCCGTGGTCAAAACCGCGCCCCGCCTGCCCGACGGCACGCCCTTCCCCACGCTCTACTACCTGACCGACCCGCGTTTGACCGCTGAGGCGAGCAGGCAGGAGTCGGCCGGGGTGATGCGTGAGATGACCGAACGCCTCGCTACCGACCCCGAGTTGGCCGCCGCGTACCGTCGTGCGCACGAGAGCTATCTGGCCGAGCGCAACGAAATCGAGTCGCTCGGAACCGATTTCACCGGTGGTGGTATGCCCGACCGGGTCAAATGCCTGCATGTGCTGATCGCGCACTCCCTCGCCAAGGGTCCCGGCGTGAATCCGCTCGGTGACGAGTCGGTGGCTCTGGCTGCCGCTGCGGGCTTTCGTGGCACCGCAATCCCCGCCGACTGGCCCGCGGCCCCTGGCGAACAGGCATAATCGCGGGAGCACGAAACCTGGAGGACACCATGAGTGAGCGCATCGCCGCCATCGACTGCGGCACCAACTCGATCCGCCTGTTGATCGCCGAAGTCGGCGCCGACGGTGGGCTCACCGATGTGCACCGGGAGATGCGGATCGTGCGCCTCGGCCAGGGTGTCGACGCCACCGGCCGGCTTGCGCCCGAAGCGCTCGACCGCACCCGCCGCGCCCTCGGTGATTACGTGAGCATCATGTCCGAGCACGAGGTTTCGCGCGTGCGCATGGTCGCCACCTCCGCCACCCGTGACGCGGAGAACCGCGACGAGTTCTTCGAGATGACCCGTTCGCTGCTCGGCCTCGTCGTGCCCGGCGCGGTCGCGGAAGTGATCTCGGGTGATGAGGAGGCGCGGCTCTCGTTCGCCGGAGCGGTCGGCGAATTGTCCGCCGACGCAGGACCTTTCGTCGTGGTCGACCTCGGCGGCGGCTCCACCGAACTTGTAGTCGGCGACGAAAACGGCGTCCAGGCAGCCTATTCCGCCGACATCGGCTGCGTCCGCATCACCGAACGCTGCCTCCCCGGCAACCCGCCGACTCCCGAACAGATCACTGCCGCAAGGGAATTCGCCCAGCAGAAACTCGACGAAGCCTTCCAGAAGGTCCCCGTCGACAAGGTCCACACCTGGGTCGGCGTAGCCGGCACGATGACCACCATCACCGCCGTCGCCCTCGACCTCCCCGAATACGACTCCACCCGAGTCCATCTCACCCGCCTGAGCCTGGCCGAGGTCCATCAGGTCTGCGACCGCCTCGTCGCCATGAACCACGACGAACGCGCGGCCCTCGGACCGATGCATCCCGGCCGCGTCGACGTCATCGGCGGCGGTGCGGTCATCACCGAGGTCCTCGCCGACGAATTAGCCCGCCGCGCAGGGGTTTCCGAACTCGTCGTCAGCGAACACGACATCCTCGACGGCATCGCCATGTCGATCGTCAACGCAGCCTGACCACGCGATCACCGAAACCGCAGAGTCAAGCCGAGCCCGACTCTGCGGTTCCGGACTCGTCGCCGATGTAGTCGGCTCCGGGGTATGCCCGCGCCAGTCGGCCGTCCGTGGTGACCAGCGCCATCTCGAACTGCTCGGCAAGTTCTACGTAGAGTGCGTCGGCGAGCCTGATCGGCGCTCGGCGGTTCCAGGCGCCCATGGTCAGGTTCACGACGTGGTGGCGAGTCAGCGGCGCCCGCGCAAGACGACCGAGTGCGGTCTGCACTTCGGCAACGGAAACCAGACCGGCTCGGTTCAGTCTGCCGAGGGCGGAGAGAACCTCCACGTCGAAATGTGCGGGTACGTGGAGCGCGGCTGCTGAAATCCGTTTGCTGACCGCGTCCGTCCGGTCATTGCGAACGAGGAGATCAACCATCGCACTGGCGTCGAGGACGATCTGCTCGAGTTCGCTCACTGGTCGAACTCGTCTCGGGCTACGTCGATCGCCGCCAGTACTTGATCGTGGGAAATCTCGGGACGATCGACAAGATCAGCCAACCACGCCGACGTCGCGTTCTCTTCGAGAGCCGCCACAATCGCTGCCTGAGTCAATGCCGAAACATTGACCCCGGCCGCTCTGGCTCGTTCGGCCAGTTCATCGGGCACGTACACATTGAGTCTCGCCATAGTTCAAACTATACACACCTGTGTGTGTATAAAGTCTTGCGCTGCTATTCGCCGGTGCGCGCTCGATGTTTGCATCCGGGCCAGCAGCAGGGACGCCGCTGACCTTCCTCCAGCTCCTCCTGCGTCCGGCGAATACGCCGTTCACGAGTGGCGTCCTGTTTCGCGTCCTCGACCCAGCAGATGAATTCGTTGCGGGCCAGCGGGGTGATGTCCTGCCAGGCTGTCAGCGCTGCGGAATTGGCGAGCAGCGCGTCGCGCAGGTCCGTGGGCAACTCGTGCACCACGCCACCGGCCACCTGTCGACTACCCATGAGTCGGTTCCGGCATCGATAACACCTCTTCGTGTCGACGGTTCGCGTGCAGTCGAACCTACGCCGCAACGCCGCCGAACCCCAGCGCGCTTCCGATCGACAGGTACATCGGCCGATCTCGCGGGCGGGCAGACTGTCGTTCATGGTTGGTCTGCCTCCACTGGTTCGGGTCCTTGCTTCCACGATGGCCCTCGTGGCTGTCGCGTCGTGCGCGCAGCGCGAGTATCCGGGAAGCCAGTCTGAGAAGCTGAGTGCCGATGTGGTGGGGGCTGTTTCGGTTGGACCGCTCGGCTGGGATGACGTCGGCAGGAAGGACCGGACGCGGGTCTATCTCTTCGATGCCAAGGGCGAAGTCGTCTCGCGATTGGACGGTGCCGCGATCGCCAACAACCGACTGCTCGTCTCCCCACAACGCGTGGTCACCGCTGCCGGAAACACTGTGACAGCGCTCGACCACACGGGTCGATTCACGGCTCCGATCGATCCGGAAACCATCGTGAAGGCCGCTGCCAATAATCCTGACACGGGTGCGGCGACCATCTGGTTCCACAGAGCGCTCGAGACCCGATACGCGTCGATCGGCCCCGACCGCACCTCGCGAACCGGGCTCGTGCCCGGCACCGTCGGGATCGTCGGGTATTGCGGTGACAAGCACTTCGCTGTGGTCGGTGACTCTTCGACACGGACTCGCCAGCGACTCTACGAAATTCCATTCGATGGCGACCCTGTGGTTGTCGGTGAATGGCACCACGACCCGGAGTTCCAGCCGATATCTTGGGCAACCTGTACCGGGCGTGGGTACCTGCTCGCCCTGTACGCGCCCGAGGGGACTACCGCCACTGACAAGGGCGGCCCGAATCCGACGCTGGTCAGCATCGACACCACCGACGGTTCACGGACCGAAACCCGGCTGGACCTGCTCGACGACAGCTGGCGCACGGGTTCGGGAACGCTCACCGTCGTAGGCGACCGGCTGTACTGGATCACCCACGAAAACGACGTGTTATCCGTTGCGTTGGATGGATCATCCACGGTACGCAAAGAATGGAGCTTGCCCGGCCTCGGCGACGAAACATCGGTGTCGGTCGAAGGCACCACTGTCTCCGCTATCACCCATCGAGAAGTCCCGACGTTCACCCAATACGACCTGCGCACCGGGCGCATAACACGAGAGCCGGTGGCCCTGCCGTGGCTCGAATCGATTCAGGGCGTGGTATCCGACAGCGGCGGCACCATTTACACCATCGACGCGTCCGCCGGCATGGTCGGATGACTTCGTAGCTCGCCCTTCACCTCAGCGTCGCGTCAGGAGAACAGATGCCCACCTCGGAGTCATTGCCACCCGTCTCCACACACCCAACGACGTGGAAATTCGACTACCCGATCTTCCACGCCGAGACGCGGACCCAGTGGCGAACCTGGCTCACGCACAACCACGCGTCGGTCCGTGGAGTGTGGCTGTGCTCCTGGCGCAACACCACCGGCCGACCACGCTGCCCGTACCCCGAGGCCGTCGAGGAGGCCATCTGCTTCGGCTGGATCGACTCCACCACCACCATCCTCGACGAAGAACGCGGCTTGCAGCTGTTCACACCGCGTCGACCCAAAAGCGCCTGGACCCGGCTCAACCGTGAACGCGCGGCCGAGATGGACAAGCGTGGCCAGATGACCGACGCCGGCCGCCACGCCATCGCCGCGGCGAAAGCCATTGGCTGGTGGACGATTTCGGACCAGGTCGAAGATCTCATAGAACCACCTGACTTGACCGCGGCGCTGGACCGAGACCCGCGAGCTCGAAGCAACTGGGACGGTTTCGCACCCAGCGTCCGCAAGCAGATGCTGTGGTGGATCGTCAGCGCCGCTCGAGACGCGACACGGTCAGGTCGAATCGCGGAGATCGTCACCAAAGCCGCCGACGGCCAACGCGCCCGTGGTTGACGATCTCAGCGCGGGTGCGGCACCGCGCATCAATGACGCTGCGCTGCAACTCGATCCACCCGCGCGCGGCTTGCGTGTTCTGCGCGATGACCCGCCACGGTTTCGGTCGTGGCAACTCGTCACCGCGCTTGACCCCGCTCACTCTGCAGCCTTTGGTCGACCGATCTCCCCATGGTTCGTGCGCTCGAACGGTCCGCTGAGATCGCGGACGAGCGCCGGATCGGTGTAGATCTGCGCGGTGTGCTTCCATGCGATCAGGTTTCGCTGGAATGGCAGATAGAAGCCGGTATCGGCACCGGCGACGAGGTCGTCGAGCAGTTCGCGAACGGCTTCGGCACGGTGCTCTGCAGGCAACCATGTGAGCCAGGGGAGTTCCTCGGCGAATACTTCTTCCGCCATCTGCCGGTTCGCCTTGGCTACCAGCGCGAGAGACCTCGCGGCGATCCGCAGCGCGCCGTCCATCGCCTGATAGCGCTCATCACGCATGAGCACAACGTTCTCGGCGTCCCGCCGTTCAAGCGTGACATCGGACTCGGCCAACAATGGAAAGACCGACGTTTGTTTACGGATGAGCTCGCTGAACGGTAGAGACTTCATCGCCCCAGGCTACTCCTAGTGCTGAACTAATTCAGCACATCAGTGAGCCAAGTCGCGTCAGTGGCAGCTGTTCGGTGCGGGTTCCCCGCGGAGGCGGGCGTCGATCCACGTCATCGAGCCCGGCCATCCGCCGAACAAGCCGATGATGTGTTCGCCGAAAAGGGGCTGGTGGAACGCGGTGACGCCCAGTTCGCACTGCTTGCGCTGGAGGGCGAGGCCCTGTTCTATCGGCACGCCGAAGTCCAGCGACCCGTGATAGATGTACATCGGCGCGACGGCTTTGCGTCCGGTGAGGTCGACGTGTTCGAAATAGCTCTCGATGAAGTCGGACCGCAGCGGGTCGGCCACGTCGAGGCCCACGTCGATCGGCAGTCCGAGGACACCGAGAGGGCCGTTGCTGTCGCCGCAGGTGTCCTTGATCGGCGAGATGGCCACCCATTGCGCGAGGTTGTTCAGATGGGCGAGCATCTGCGGATGCTCGCGGGCGATCGCCAAGCCGGCGGCCATCAGAATGCCGGACGCGACATTGCCGTTGAACTTCTCGGCGATAGCGCGATAGTCGGTGATCAGCCCGCCCATCGACGTTCCGGCGACGACCTGCGCCAACTCCGGCGCGTACTCACCCAGCAGCATCGCGGCGCCGAAGGACGCGATGGCCCCGCCCGAATACCCGCTCACCGCGAAGCGGCTCTCGCCGAACTCCACGGGCAGCTGCTGCCGCACCGCGCGGATGGCATCGAGGACGGCATGCCCGGCGACGATCGGTTCGCCGTACGCCATCCGTGGCCCTTCGTGGTCGGGGACCAGCACCGCGTACCCGCGCTGCACCGCCCAGGCCGTGGTGGGCGGAACCAGGTCGCCCGTCGAGAACTTCTGATGCAGACCGTGCGCCAGGGCGTAGGAAGGGGTGCAGGTGCGGCCGAGGGAGTTGATCGGCAGCGCGTTGACCACGACCGGACGGCTGCCGGCCCCGGTCCATTCGGCGGCGGGCACGATCAGGGTGGCGGTGCCGAACGACGGCTTGCCGTAGGAGTCCGAGCTGCGGAACTTCAACAGCAGCGCCCGCCGGATGGGGACGACGACCAACGGTGCCGCGGTCGCGGTGACATCACGCCATTCGACGATCTCCCCAGGGGCGCGCCCGGCCAGATCCTCGGGCCACCTGTCGAAGATCGGGTCGCCTGTCGGTGACGCCGACACCGCGTTCCACAGCGCGGACAGTTCGGGGGAGAGGTCGCGTTCAGCAGGTGTGGCGGCGGGTGGAAGGGCGGGCGCGGGCACCACGTCATCGATCCACTGTTGGGTCGGCGACGGTCCCGGTTCATCGGCCGACGCGTGCGTGTGTCCGCTCAGCAATGCGCCGATCACAGCGATCGCGCCGACGACAAGTCGAATGTTGGGCATTTCGCAACGCTCCTTCGAACCCCCGGATGCGACTACCCACCACCCTGCCCTTGTCTCACCGTACGAAGCTGTTCGTTGAACGAATTCGGTGTCAGCTCACCATGTCCGGTGGGATTTCCCGTGCCGAGCTGCACGCGCGGACCGAGTTGCCCGACACATCTCGCACGCCGTTGCGGACGAATCGCGGACTTTGCAGGTCGGTTGACCGACCTCCCGGTGGTCTTCACGCCGCCCACCTGCGACGAATGAGTGCCCCCACAGGGACTCGAACCCTGACTGTGCGGATTTTAAGTCCGCTGCCTCTGCCAATTGGGCTATAGGGGCGTCCCGGACAGCGTAGCGAATCGTACGGGTGTACCGGAATCGTGTTGGCCTACAAGGTCGGCCCGGCGTGTCGGAACAGACCACGCCGGGACCGATCATGTCATCGAAGGGGCTGGTCAGTCTTGCTTCGCGGCGGATTTGCCGAGGATGGAGTGACGGCGGCCGTAGGCGAAGTAGACGACGAAGCCCAGTGCCATCCAGAGCAGGAAGCGCAGCCAGGTTTCCACCGAGAGGTTCACCATCAGCCACAGGCAGGCCGCGACGGCCAGGATGGGGATGAGGGGGACCAGGGGGACGCGGAAGCCGCGGGGCAGGTCGGGACGGGTGCGGCGCAGGATGATCACGCCGATCGAGACCAGGACGAAGGCGAACAGGGTGCCGATGTTCACCATTTCTTCCAGGGTGCCGAAGTCGACGAAACCGGCCAGGATCATGCAGACCACGCCGACGATGATGGTCAGCCGGACCGGGGTGCCGCGCTTGCCGGTGTGGGACAACCAGCGCGGCAGCAAGCCGTCGCGGGCCATCGCGAAGCCCACCCGGGTCTGGCCGAGGAACAGCACCATCACCACGGTGGTGAGGCCGGCCAGCGCGCCGATGGAGATGACGTTCTTGGCCCAGTCGATGCCGTGGATCTGGAATGCCGTTGCCAGCGTGGCGTTCTCGCCGGCCAGTTCGGTGTAGGGCACCATGCCGGTGAGCACCAGCGTGACTGCGACGTAGAGCACGGTGACGATCAGCAGCGAACCGAGGATGCCGCGCGGCACGGCCTTCTGCGGGTTCTTGGTCTCCTCGGCGGCGGTGGCGACCACGTCGAAACCGATGAACGCGAAGAACACCAGGCTGGCCGCGGCGAGTAGGCCGTACCAGCCGAAGTTGCTGTCACCGGCGCCGGTGACGAAGGAGAACAGCGACTGGTGCAGGCCGCTGTCACCGCCGTCGCTGGCCTCCGACGGCGGGATGTAGGGGCTCAGGTTCGAGGCCTTGAAGTAGGTGATGCCGAGCACGAGCACCAGGGCGATGACGGCCAGCTTGATCGCGACCGCTACCGCCGACACCCGCGAGGACATCTTGGTCCCGAGCGCGAGCAGCACGGTGAGCACGGCGAGCAACAGCACCGCACCCCAGTCGAAGGTGACCGAGCCCAATTGGACTGTGGCCGAATCGAATCCGAATACCGTGCCCAGATACTGCGACCACCCCTTCGCGACCACCGACGCGGCAAGGGTGAATTCCAGGATGAGGTCCCAGCCGATGATCCACGCCACCAATTCACCGAAGGTGGCATAGGAATAGGTGTAGGCACTACCGGCCACCGGCACGGTCGAGGCGAATTCCGCATAACAAACCGCAGTGAGACCACACGCGATCGCGGCGAAAACAAAGGCCAGCGACACCGAGGGGCCCGCCACATTGCCCGCGGTGCGTGCGGTGAGGGTGAAAATACCCGCGCCGACGACGACGGCGACACCGAAGATCGTGAGATCCCAGGCGGTCAGATCTTTGCGAAGTTTGGAATCGGGTTCATCGGTATCGAGAATCGACTGTTCCACCGATTTGGTGCGGAACAGCCCGCCCCCTCGGCGGGGCGATCGACCCACCCCTGGAGCATCCTGCGGTGTCGGCACGGTATTTCTCCTTCTGCTGCGAAAAACGTAATCGGGGGTTACCCGTAAATCGGGTCAGTGCACGCCCTGCATGTGGCGCTTGATCCAGGGCGCGCAGGCGACCACGACGAGGCCCGCCGCGATGGCGGCGCCACCGCTGAACCCGAAGTAGGCGGCTTCGCTGTCGGGGCTGTAGAAGCGGGCCAGCGTGCCCGCCATCGACGTGCCGATACCGACCGAGAAGAAATACAGCGCCATCATCTGCGAACGGAACGCGGCGGGCGCGAGATGGGTGGTCACCGCGAGACCGATCGGCGAGAGCAGCAGTTCCGAGATCGCGAAGCCGCCGAGAATGGCGAAGACCGCGAGCACCGGGACGGTCTTGCCCTCGAAACCGCTCAGCAGCGCGAACAACCAGAACGCCACGCCCATGCCGATCACGCCGAGCGCGAACTTGATCGGCGTACTCGGCGCGCGGTTGCCCAGTTTGGTCCACATCAGCGCGAACAGCGGCGAGAGCGCGATGATCCACACCGGCTCGACCGAACCGATCCAGCTCGCGGGCGCCTCCCAGCCGAAGATGCGCCAGTCGACGCGCTCGTCGGAATACACCGCGAGCATGGTGAACATCTGCTGGAACAGCGACCAGAACACGGCATTGGCGATGAACAGCGGGATGAACGCGACCACTCGGGTGCGCTCGATCGGGGTCACCTTGGCGCTGCGCAGCATCACCGCGAAATAGGCGATCGAGGCGACCACGATGACGGCGGTGGTGACGTCGGAGAGGTTCTCGAGGGTGATCAGCTTCGTCGCGATGGCCACGGCGACCACGACGGCGGCGACGGCCACCCCGATCAGCACGGGCGTCAGTTCGCGGCGAGTGATCGGGTTGGCCACCTCGCGTCCGTGGGTGCCCAGGTTGCGGCGGAAGACCACGTACTGGGTCAGGCCGAGCGCCATACCGACAGCCGCGGCGGCGAAGCCGACATGGAATCCCCACTCGCGCTGCAACAGCCCCGTCAGTAGCGGGCCGCAGAACGCGCCGATATTGATGCCGAGATAGAACAGCGTGAATCCACCGTCGACGCGGGCGTCCGTCGGCGAATACAGCGTGCCGAGCAGAGACGACGCATTCGCCTTCAACGCGCCACTGCCCAGCGCCACGAGCACAAGACCGACGCCGACCCCGACCATCCCGGGCAACACCGCAAGCGCGATGTGACCGGCCATCACCACGACGCCGCCGTAGAAGACGGTCCGCTCCATCCCCAGCACCCGGTCGGCAATCCATCCGCCGAGCACGGTGGACAGATACACCAGACCGCCGTAGGCGCCGACGATGCCGAGCGCGGTGCTCTGGGCGATGCCGAGGCCGCCCTCGGTGGTGGAGTAGTACAGGTAGTAGCCGAGGATCGTGAGCATGCCGTAGAAGGAGAAACGCTCCCACAGCTCGACGCCGAACAAGTTCGTCAGGCCGATGGGGTGACCGAACAGGGTACGTTCGGCCGCCGGATCGGCTGGGTCCGGCAGGTGGCCGACCCGTGTTTCTTCCGTGGGCATTGCGGAAGTTTCCCACGTCGAAACGGCCGACAGCAATTTTCCCGCATCGTCGCGGGTTCGGCGTGCCGCGGGCGTTGTACGCCGCAAACCTGTCCGGCGGTGCTCGCCGACACGAATTACGCTGGGGTAGTCGGTGATCCCGCGACGGACGAGGTATTCAGACGTGCTCACAGCCGAGGTGACCGTGCCGGTGTCGGCCGAGCGGGCGTTCGCGACGCTGGCCGACGGCTGGCTCTACGCGAGCTGGGTGGTCGGTGCCTCGCATATCGGCAAGGTCGACGCGGACTGGCCCGCCGTCGGCAGTCGCATCCACTACCGATTCGGGCTGTGGCCGGTGCTGATCAGCGATACGACGGTGGTGCGCACGATCGACGCGCCGCACCGGCTCGAGCTGGAGGCGCGGCTGTGGTCGGTCGGGTCGGCATGGATCACCCTCACGGTGGTTGAACAGTCTCCCGGTCACGCCACGATCCGGATGGTCGAGCGGGCCGCCCGCGGGCCCGCGCGGCTGATTCCGGGTCCCGCGCAAGATCTTCTTTTCGCGGCCCGCAATCAGGAATCTCTCGACCGATTGGCGGACTTGATTCGTGCTCGTTCGCAAAATGAATGACTCGGTATAAATGCCGACCGGTATGTATTTCGCCATGCTGAGGATTTCGCGCCGAAAGAATTCCATCGAATTCAACGACATCATGTAGAAACCGCACATTTGGTTTAGTCTCTGATCCAATCGAAATGTGTAGGTCAGGGGATGCGCGTGCTACATATCGAGCACTTCAACAATGGCTGGATGAATCCGGTACTTGCTTTCGGGCTGTCGTTCATCGGCTCGGTGTTGGGTCTGCGCTGCGCGGTGCACGCCAAGACCTCGTCGACACCGCTCGGCTGGCTCATCGCCGCGGCCGTCGCGCTCGGTGGTGCGGCGATCTGGGTCATGCACTTCACCGCCATGCTCGGGTTCAGTGTCGACCGGGTGCCCATCCGCTACGACGTGCCGTTGACGCTGCTCAGCGCGGTGATCGCGATCGTGGTGGTGCTGATCGGGCTCACCATCGTCACCGGGGGCGGCAACGAGCGGGTGACGCTGCCGTTCGGCGGCGCGATCACCGGACTCGGCGTGGCCGCCATGCACTACCTGGGGATGTGGGCGATGCGCGCGCAGATCGTCGTCGAATACGACCCGGCGCTGGCGGCGCTCTCGCTGGTGATCGCGGTGGTCGCGGCCACGGCGGCGCTGTGGTTCATGCTGCACGTGCGCGGGCTGCTGATGACGATCAGTGCCGCGCTGGTGATGGGAATCGCGGTGTGCGGCATGCACTACACGGCGATGGCGGCGATGCGGGTGCACCACGGCGCGGCCACGACCGAGGTCGACGGCGTCACGCCGGTGCAGTTGCTGCTGCCGTTGATCGCGACAGTGTCGCTGGTGATCGCCGGATTGGTGATCGTGGTCGGGCTGGCGGAATTGGAAGTGGCAGGGGAGAACCGGTCGGCATCGGAACTGCTGCTGCGCACGGAGGGGGGCGTGATGTCCAGCACGGATCCGGCCACGCTCGCCGACAGCGGAAAGCAGTGGCCGCGATTGCCGAATTGACCGCCGTGGCCGAATGATTCGGCCACGGCGGTTCGGTCAACTCGGCTGCGGCAGTTCGCAGTTCTCGACCGTCGGGTTGACGCCGAGGTAGTTGAGCGGGCCCGCGATGATCGTGATCGCGATGGTGCCCAACGTGGCGCAATTCTGATCGCGTTCGGTGTAGTAACCGCGCTGGCCTGCGGCGAGAACGCCGATCAGCAACCACACCAGAACGACGATCGATGCGATTCGAGGTGTATTGCTCGTCATGGCAGTGCCTCTTGTTCTGCGGATTCTACGCATGATCAGTAGTAATGCCGACGGCCGCCGACCGGGCGCCCTAGGCCGCCGATCAGGGCCAGCGCCACGCCGACGACGAGAAGGATGACGCCCACCGTGTTGAGCAGTGGGATGCCGAAAACGAGTCCGGCTATGAGAAGGACTGCGCCGAGAAGAATCATTAGAGCTCACCTTGTTCGGTGTCGGGACTGTGGATACCGGTGGGCACCCACAGTTGCCGCATGCCCGCGATTCCGGAACCGAAACAGGCTGTGGCACAAAAGTCCCCGACTGTGACCAAACCCGGCCCGCCGTGACCTGACGTGTCGGTCGACGGCGGGCCGGGGGTGGGTCAGCGGCCGAAGATGGGCAGGGCCGCCGAGCCGGTCGAGGGTCCGCCCGAGCCGAGGTCGGCGTCGAACGAGCCGGTGCCGCTTCCTGCGTCGACCGAGCCCATCGAGCTGCCGGTGGGCGGGCCGAGTTCGACCGAACCGGACGGGAACAGGTCCCAATCGGCACCGCCGATCGCGTTGGCAGGGCCCGCGCCGAGCAGGGTCGTCGCGGCGAGCAGGGTCAAAAGACCGGCCCGCGTGGTGGATTTACGGATGGACATGGGGTGATACCTCCGAGCGCTTCGCTGTGATAGCACTGGAGACGTTAACTGAAATATGTGTGCTTCACACCGAATCGGGCCGGTCAGGCCTGAGGCCGCTGGCCGACTTCCATCTGCACCCTATAGCGATCGGAGCGATACCAGCTGGCCGTGTGCTCGATCGGCAGCTCCGCGCTGAACGACACCCGGTCGAAATGCAGTACGGGAGCGCCCTTCTTGATGCCGAGCAGCGCCGCGACGCCTGCCTCGGCGGCCTGGGCGTCGACGGTCTGCACCGCGCGTTCGATCGGCCTGCCGTACCGGTCGGCGGTGGTCCGGTAGATCGAACCGGTGAGGTCGTGCGAGATCAGGCCGGGCACCAGTTCCGGGTTGAACCAGGCGTCGTCGACGCTGACCGGATCGTCGTCGGCCAGCCGCAACCGGCGCACGTGATAGGCGAGCGCGCCTTGGGGCAGTCGCAGCGAGCGGGCGGTGGCCTCTGGCGCGACCGCCTCCTCGGCGACCAGCACCAGCGTGGTCGGATGATGGCCGAGCGCGCGCATCTCCTCGGTGAACGAGGCCAGGTGCAGCCGCGATTGCAGCGGCCGGTGCGCGACGAAGGTGCCCTTGCCACGCACCCGGACCAGATACCCTTCATTGACCAGTTGGCCCACCGCCTCACGCACGGTGATCCGGCTGACGCCGTAGTCCTGCATCAGGTTTCGCTCGCTGGTCAGCAGATCGCCCGGCTGTAGCTCGCGCGTGCACTTCTGCAGCAGGATCGCGCGCAGCTGTTCGTGTTTGGGCACTGCGCTGTCGCGCAGCGGTGCGGGCATCGCCAGTGGCTCCTTCTCTGGTAGGCCGACCGGTCCCTACTGGTCCTATCCGGTTGATTCGAGCGTACGCGACCGGCGCCGTGGAGCCCAGAGATCTCCGCGGTGATCAGCTGCCGTAGGGCCTGCACACGTCGATGGCGATGTCCTTGGACGCGTTGAAAGTGTCGATCACACCGTTGAGTTCGTCGGTGGGGACCCGGCGTTCGAGGGTGTCGGCGAGAGTGTTGGTCTTGGCGACGTAGTCGCGCAACGGCCCGGACAGCTCGGGGATCACGTCGGCGGTGATCCGGCGGTCGAGGTCCTTGGCACTGTTGCGCAGGGTGGTGACCGCCTCGGTGGCCTTGGCGTCGGCATCGGGCGCCTGATCGTTGGAGGCCTCGATGTAGGCGTTGAACGAGCCGACCGAGGTCTTGTTGGCCGAGCGAAGCCCGTCGCAGGCGGTGTCGTTGGCCTTCTCGATCTTGGCCGCCCGCGACGACGAAGCCGCCGCCGACGACGCCGCCACCTCGGAGGTGTAGGAGGCGAGCTCGCCCTGGTTCACCTCGGCGGTCCCTGGTACCTGCTTGGAACAGGCGCCGATGAAGATCACGCCGGTCACGGCGGCCGCGAGCGCGGTTCCGAGTCCCAGCCGTTCCAGTACTCGCATTTCTCTCTCCTGCCTCGAGATTGCAGGCACCGGTTGGGCCGGAGCCGAACATATCGACCGTACTGTCTGGTTCCGGGTGACGTCAGGTCGCGGTGGCGATTTCGATGATGAAACGAGACACGGCGCCGGGTGTTCGCCCCGGCGCCGCATCCGATCAGTTCTGCCCGAGCATCCCACGCATGGTGGCGATTTCGGACTCCTGATCAGCGATGATCTTCGTCGCGAGCGCACGCGATGCCGGGTTCACGCCGCTGTTCAGCTCGGTCTGGGCCATCCCGACGGCACCTTCGTGGTGGGCGATCATCATCTCCAACCACTGCTCGTCGAAATCGGCGCCGTCGGCCGCCTGCAGACTCGACATCTGCGCGTCGGTCATCATGCCGGGCATGTCGTGTCCGCCATGGCCGGTCGCACTCGGCGCGGGCTTGCCGAAACCGGTGAGCAGGTCGGTGATCTGCTGCATTTCCGGCGCCTGCGCCTGCTCGACCTGCGCGGCCAGCGCGATGAGCTGCTGGTTCTGGGTGTGGCTCGGCACCATCTTCGCCATCTCGACGGCCTGCGCGTGATGCGGGTACATCATCTGCAGGAACGTCACGTCGGCATCGTTGAAGTCGGTGCTCGCGGCCGCGCCGGTCGTGGTGGTGGTCGAGTGCTCGGTGGTGTGGGTGGTGGTGCTGTCGTCGCTGCAACCCGCCGCGAGCAAGACGGTGGCGACCGCGGCGACGAGAACATGGGTACGGCTGATGGACATGGTGATCCTCCTGGGGATTCGGGTGAGGTGTCGAAACCGGCGGGGCGCGCGGTGGTGCCGTGCCTGTCAGATCCGCAGAATCGCCAGTTGAGAAAGGGTGAGGACGGTCCATGGTGGTGGGCGCGCACGGCTGCCACGCCAGATTCTCGGTGTGCGCCGGGCGGTTTCGGCGGTGTCGCCGAGGCGGTAGAGCAGGACCAGGGTCAGTGCGATGGCGAGTGCGGCGAGGATGAAAACGCAGCCGTGGACGGCGGAGTGCTCGTCACAGCCCGCCGAGCCGCAGCCGGTGTGCGGGTCGGCCGGGGCGGCGAAGGCAGGGGAGACCTGGGCGGAGTGATCGCCGGTGGCATGGTGGTCGGTCGCGGACGGCGCCGGATCGAAGTGGTCGGCCGGGACGGCCGCAGCTTCCTGACCGTGCGCGTGGGCGGTGCCGAAGACCGCCGAATGCATCGCGACGATCCCGGCCAGCAGCATCAACACGGCGAGCGCCCTGGCGATGCCGGGTGCGCGCGCGGGATGCTTGTCCATCACGGTGGCCAGTCTAGCGAGCGTCCTCGCGATACCCGGTAGGGGTAGGACCTACTGGGTGGCGATGTCGACGACCAGGCGCGGGGGATCGGCAAGCACGGTGACAGCGAAAGGCGGCTGATCAGCGTCGATGCCGATGAAAGACTGGGTGACGCCCTCGTAGACGAGTTTCTTGTAGACCCCGGTGATGGCGGGCGCGCCCGGATCGGTCACCGGATCGGGCCCGGCGAACGGGGGCACGGTCGAATCGAACGGATATGCCGAGCCGAGGATGCGCACCTCGAGAATCGAGCGGCCTGCCACGTCGACGGTCTTGCCGCTGCCGTCCTGTACCGCGCTGTCGGCGTAGGACACCTGCCAGCCGGGCGCCCCGGTCCCGCCGAGCTCGAAGACCACCCGGTCGAAACCGGGCTGACGGCCGATGCGGATATCACTGACGGTCAACGCCGCGCCCGGTGAGGCCGCGCCGGACTTCGGGCCCGCGTCGGTGGGCACCTCGCCGGTGGCGTCGGCGAAGGTACTGGTGGTGCTCGTCGTCGTCGATGGCGTCGCGACCGGCGTGGTGTCGGTGCCGCAGCCGGCCACCGCGGCCACGGCGATCGACACGAACACGAGGGCGTTGCGCATGAGGCTGATGGTACGCAGAGTCGGTGGTGCGGTGGGCGAAGGAACGCGAGGTGTGTTCGGCTACGGGAAGATAGCTGGCGGCGGGCCCGGATGTGACGCTGGGGCAACGATCTAGCACACTTGCCGGGTGGACAGTGTTGAGGACGTATTCGACCGACTGCGCCGGTATCCAGATGTGGAGGCGCCGAACCTCTATGCCGTCGACGCCGCCGACCGGCTGATCCTCGACACCGCCGCCGACGCCCTCGCGGCCGTGGGTAGCGGTGAGGTTGCGGTGATCGGCGACGCGTACGGCGCGCTCACCCTCGGCGCCGCCGCGCGGCACGGACACACCGGCCTGCGCGTGCATCAGGACCTGATCACCGGCGAAGCGGCGCTGGCGGCCAATGCCAAGACCCTCGGACTCACCGACCGCTACACCACTCACGCCCTCGACGCCGACCTGCTCGCAGGCGCGCGGGTGGTCCTGATGCGGTTGCCGCGCATGCTGTCCGGTGTCGCCGAGATCGCCGAGGCGATCGCCCGCTACGCCGCCGACGACGTGGTGGTGTTCGCGGGCGGTCGCGACAAATACCTCACCCCGGCCATGAACGAGGTGCTCGCCGAATCCTTCGGGCAGGTCAGGGCGGGTCGGGGCAGGCAGAAGTCGCGGGTGCTCATGGTCAGCGAGCCGTTGCCGGTGGGCGAATCGCGGTTTCCGGTGAGCGAGCACGTCATCGAGATCGACGGCGATGTCGTCGCGTTCGGCGCGGCGTTCTCCGGCTCGCGCCTCGACATCGGCACCCGCTTCCTGCTCGAACACATGGACCGGATGAAGCCCGACGCGCGCGATGCCGTCGATCTCGGTTGTGGCACCGGAATTCTCGCGGTCGCGTTGGCCAAATCGCGCCCGCACATCCGGGTGGTCGGCACCGACCAGTCCGCCGCCGCCGTGGCTTCGGCGCGGGCCACCGCCGAGGCCAACGGGGTCGGCGACCGGGTGACGGTGGTGCGCGACGACGCCATGTCCTCGGCCGCCGACAACAGCGCCGACCTGGTGCTGTGCAATCCGCCGTTCCATGTCGGCGCGGCCGTGCACACCGGTTCGGCGATCAAGATGTTCGTCGAGACCGGGCGGGTGCTTCGTCCCGGCGGCGAGCTGTGGACGGTGTACAACTCGCACCTGAACTACCGCGGCGTGGTGGAGCGGATGGTCGGGCGCACCGATGTGATCGGCCGGAACCAGAAGTTCACGGTGACGCGGTCTGTGCGTGGTCTGCGCGACGTACAACGATAGGGCGACCCGAAAGCGGTAGAGTCCGATTTGTCCGAACGGGCGGCGGTGTGGTCCCTGGACTGGATCGCTGGGAACTTTGTCCGATCGTGGCGCGTTGAACAGGGCAGTTGGAGCTTCACAGCTACTCGTAACTCCAAGAAAGGCGCACGGTGCGTACCTCATCGAATCCGGTGTTCAAGAACCTTCCTCGCCAGGAGGGTGTCGGCGGTTACGCGAACTTCGGTTCGGGCGCAGCCGCGGCAGGCCAGTTCGGCAACCAGCAATACGGCGAATACGGGCAGCAGTACGGCCAGCAGTTCCAGCAGGCCCCCGCCACCCGCGCGATGACCATCGACGACGTGGTCACCAAGACCGGCATCACCCTCGCGGTGCTCACCGTCTCGGCGATCATCTCCTTCGCGCTGTCGAGCGCGAACCCGTCGCTGGCACCGCTGTTCGTCATCGGCGGCGGCATCATCGGCCTGGTGCTGGTCCTGATCGCGACCTTCGGTCGCAAGATGGACAACCCGGCCATCGTGCTGTCCTACGCGGCCTTCGAGGGCCTGTTCCTCGGCGCGCTGTCGCTGATGTTCACCGACGTCACCTTCGGCGGTGTGGGCGGCAGCGCCCTGATCGGCCAGGCGGTGCTCGGCACGTTCGGCGTGTTCTTCGGCATGCTCGTCGTCTACAAGACCGGCGCCATCCGCGTCACTCCGCGCTTCACCCGCATGATCATCGGTGCGATGGTCGGCGTGCTGGTGCTGACGGTCGGCAACCTGATCGCGAGCTTCTTCATGCCGGGTGGTTTCGGTCTGCGAGGTGACGAGAACGGCAACGGCACGTGGCTGGCGATCGTGTTCAGCCTGGTCTGCATCGCCATCGCCGCGTTCAGCTTCCTGTTGGACTTCGACTCCGCCGACCAGCTGATCCGCGCCCAGGCCCCCGAGAAGGCCGCCTGGGGTGTGGCGCTCGGCCTCACCATCACCTTGGTCTGGCTCTACGTCGAGATCCTGCGCCTGCTGAGCTACTTCCAGCGCGACTGATAGCCCATACGACAACGCGGCTCCCCACGTCGGTGGGGAGCCGCGTTGCTGTTTTCGGCCTTACAGGTTCATGGCAAGCGCGACGATGAGGAAACCGCCGCCTCGAACCCGAGGTGTGACGCTCCTGCTACCTCAGTGGCCGATGGATCCGGTGCTCAGGAAGCCCAGCAGATCGTGGCGGGTGATGACGCCGACCGGCTTGCCGTCTTCGACGACCATCAGCGCGTCGGAGTCCGACAGTGCCTTGGTGGCGGTGGAGAGGGGTTCGCCCGAACCGATCAGCGGGAACGACGGGCTCATGTGCTGGGCGACGGAGTCGGTGAGGTTGGCGCGGCCTTCGAAGACGGCCGAGAGCAGGTCGCGTTCGGTGACGCTGCCCGCGACTTCACCGGCCATGACCGGGGGTTCGGCGCCGACGACGGGCATCTGCGAGACGCCGTATTCGCGCAGGATCTCGATGGCGTCGCGCAGGGTTTCCGACGGGTGGGTGTGGACCAGGTCGGGCAGGGCGCCGGACTTGCCGCGCAGCACGTCGCCGACCAGCGGTTCCGGCCCCGCCTCGAGGGGAGTCTGGAGGAAGCCGTAGGAGCTCATCCACTTGTCGTTGAAGATCTTCGACAGGTAGCCGCGGCCACCGTCGGGCAGCAGCACGACCACCACGGCGTCGGGATCGCGACGGGCGACCTCGATCGCGGCGACCACGGCCATCCCGCACGAACCACCGACCAGCAGGCCTTCCTCGCGAGCCAGACGACGGGTCATCTCGAACGAGTCCGCGTCGGAGACGGCGATGATCTCGTCGGGGATCGACGCGTCGTAGGCGCTCGGCCAGAAGTCCTCGCCGACACCCTCGACCAGGTACGGACGCCCGGTGCCACCGGAGTACACCGAGCCCTCGGGGTCGGCGCCGATGATCTTGACCTTGCCGTCCGAGACTTCCTTGAGGTAGCGGCCGGTGCCGGAGATGGTGCCGCCGGTGCCGACGCCCGCCACGAAGTGGGTGATCTTGCCCTCGGTGTCGGCCCAGATCTCGGGACCGGTGGTCTCGTAGTGGCTGTCGGGGCCGCCCGGGTTGGAGTACTGGTTGGGCTTCCAGGCGCCTTCGATCTCGCGGACCAGGCGATCGGAGACGTTGTAGTAGCTGTCGGGGTGCTCCGGCGGCACGGCGGTCGGGCAGACCACGACCTCGGCGCCGTAGGCACGCAACACGTTGCGCTTGTCCTCGCTGACCTTGTCCGGGCACACGAACACGCACTTGTATCCGCGCTGCTGCGCGACCAGCGCCAGGCCCACACCGGTATTACCCGAGGTCGGCTCGACAATCGTGCCGCCGGGCTTGAGCAGTCCGTCCTGCTCGGCCGCGTCGATCATCTTGACCGCGATCCGGTCCTTGGAACTGCCGCCCGGGTTCAGGTATTCGACCTTCGCGGCCACCAGGCCCGCGTTGGGGCCGACCACCGAGTTCAGCCGAACAAGGGGGGTGTTGCCGATGAGATCGACGACATGATCCGCGATGCGCATGGTCCCGAGGGTAGCCGAGCACTTGCGCCCGACGCCGAGCGGAGGGCGCCCATCAGGTGGGCAAGTGGTCGATATCTCCGTCCTCGCGGACCCGCGTCGTAGAATTTTCCGATGTGAGCGCACCTCGAATCAGCTGGCGTACCGCTGTTGTCACCGGAGCGACGACGGTGCTCGCCGGATCGAGCGCCGGAACGGTCTCCTGGGCGACGTATCGATTGCTGATGACGCAGGCGGGTGCGGCGCGCGCGGTGATCGGCCGCGACACCTCCAAGCCGCCCGAAGCCGACGGTGTCTACGCGCCGGGTGCGATCCTGCCCGAGCCGTGGCGCAAGACCACCCCCGTCGACCTGCACCTCATGATCTTCGGCGACTCCACCGCGGCCGGGCTCGGCTGTCTCGGTGCCGCCGACGTGCCCGGCGTGCGCTTGGCACGCGGACTGGCCGACGCCACCGGCCTGCGAATCCGCTTGAGTACCAAGGCAATCTCCGGTGCCACCTCGAAAGGCCTGGCCGGGCAGGTCGACGCGATGTTCGTCGCGGGCCCACCGCCGGACGCCGCGGTGATCCTGGTCGGCGCCAACGACATCACCAAGAAGCACTCCATCCGAGCCTCCGCGCGCAGGCTCGCCGCCGCCGTCTCACGACTGCGCGAGGCCGACGCGCTGGTGGTGGTCGGCACCTGTCCGAACCTGGGCACCGTCACCGCGATCCAGCAGCCGCTGCGCACGATCGTCGCGAACTGGAGTGTGCGCCTGGCCAAGGCGCAGACGGTCGCGACCACCATCGCGGGCGGCATCGCGGTGCCGATGGGTTCACCGCTGGTCGCCTCCGAGTTCCGGGCCTCGCCCGAAATCCTGTTCGCCACCGATGGTTTCCATCCGTCGGCGGCCGGCTACGAACTGGCCGCCGCGCAGCTGCTTCCCGTGCTGATCGCCCAGGTGCGCGACCGCCCTGCTCTTCCCGTGGGGCAGCTGGAGACGTAGATTCGAAGACGACCGGCATGTAAACAGCCGTTCACATCAATCATCGCGAAAAGGAGTCCTCATGCCCGAGGCCGTCATCGTCTCCACCGCCCGTTCCCCCATCGGCCGTGCCGTCAAGGGGTCGTTGGCGGGCATGCGCCCGGACGACCTGACCGCGCAGATGGTGCGGGCCGCGCTGGCCAAGGTGCCCTCGCTGGACCCGACGCAGATCGACGACCTCATCCTCGGCACCGGTTCCCCCGCCGGTGAGGGCGGCTTCGGCATCGGCCGCAACGTGGCGGTCCAGCTCGGCCTCGACGTCGTCCCCGGCACCACCGTGCAGCGTTACTGTGCATCCTCGTTGCAGACCACCCGGATGGCCTTCCACGCGATCAAGGCGGGCGAGGGCGACGTGTTCATCTCCGCCGGTGTGGAAACCGTCTCGCGCTACGCCAAGGGTTCGGCCGACAGCTGGCCCGACACCAAGAACCCCGAATTCGCCGAGGCCGAGGCCCGCACCGCCGAGGCCGCCAAGGGTGGCGCCGGTGTGTGGCACGACCCGCGCCAGGACGGCCTGCTCCCCGACGCCTACATCGCGATGGGCCAGACCGCGGAGAACGTCGCGTCGCTGACCGGCATCTCGCGCGAAGACCAGGACCGCTGGGGCGTGCGCTCGCAGAACCGTGCCGAGGAGGCCATCAAGGCAGGCTTCTTCGAGCGCGAGATCACCCCGGTGACCCTGCCCGACGGCTCGATCGTCAGCAAGGACGACGGCCCCCGCGCCGGCGTCACCTACGAAGCCGTCAGCCAGCTCAAGCCGGTCTTCCGCCCCGACGGCACCGTCACCGCCGGCAACTGCTGCGCCCTCAACGACGGCGCCGCCGCCTTGGTCATCATGAGCGACACCAAGGCCAAGGAACTGGGCCTGACCCCGCTGGCCCGCATCGTCTCCACCGGCGTCTCCGGCCTGTCGCCCGAGATCATGGGCCTCGGCCCGGTCGAGGCCGTCAAGCGCGCCCTGGCACTGGCGGGCAAGTCGATCTCCGACATCGACCTGTTCGAGATCAACGAAGCCTTCGCCGTCCAGGTCCTCGGCTCGGCCCGCGAACTGAAGATCGACGAAGACAAGCTCAACGTCTCCGGCGGCGCGATCGCGGTCGGCCACCCCTTCGGCATGACCGGCGCCCGCATCACCACCACCCTGCTGAACAACCTGCAGACCTACGACAAGCAGTTCGGCGTGGAAACCATGTGCGTCGGCGGCGGCCAGGGCATGGCCCTGATCATCGAACGGCTCAGCTGAGATAAACCAAAAGCGGCCCACCTCGATGAGGTGGGCCGCTTTTGGTCTAGCCGACCAGGCTAGCTCGACCGCTCCGGCGGCTAGTTGAGCGTTTCTTCGATGGTCGTAGCGGTGAGGATTTGGTCGGCCCAGCGGTGCAGGTCTCGGGGATCGGCGGACCTGACACGACGGATGGTCGATTCGGGTACATCACCGAATTTGCGCCAGAGTAGCCGGATCAGCAGGTCGGCCTCGCCTTTGGCTTGGCCTTCGGCACGCAGCATTTCTCCGGTAGTCATAATGACCTCCCTCGCGTGCGGATCGAGTCGCTTGATCAGCGGATCGAAGTCCGCCGGAACAGTTTTGCTGACAGTCGTAATATACGTGACCACGGCTTGAAGGTCACGGTCCCCGCCTGGGACTTTAGCCATCGCGGACAGGTCGGCGACCAGCGGCATCATCGTGACTCCGAGGTCTTTGCGGCCCGAGGCGTTCTGTTGCAAGAACAGCATCACGCGGACGGCGGGGGTCAGTGGACGTTTCTGGAGGTCGGCCAGGTCGGTGCGCGCGATGTCATCGAGGATGAACCGCATTCGTGGGACGAGGTCACCGAGTGAATCCCGCAATGGCGCGGACAGCGCGAACAGTTGTGAGAGGTCCGTCGGCGCTTTCCACCGGTATCCGCGCGGGCTGGTGTGGAGTACGACCGGGATGACGATCGGCAGAGTCTTGGTGTTGGGGTGGGTGTCGACGTACTGGGTCCAGATGTTGACCATGTATTCGGTCAGGCGCAGGGCCATGAGGTGGTCGTTGCTGCTTTGGTGTTCGATGAGGAAGTAGATGATGGCTTGTTCGCCGTTGATTTCGGCTGAGAACGGTAGGTCGGTGTAGCGCGACCGGAGTTGGGGTGAGACGAAGCTGCCCGGCAGTAGGCGTAGGGTTTTCCAGTTCACCTGTTGGACAAGATGTTCGGGCAGAACCGAGCGTAGTTCCGAGGCTGCGTTGGCTGTTCGGCCGAGAATGAGGCGTGTGAAGGCGTCGTGGGGGTTCGATGGTTGCTCGGCCATGGCTACACCGTAATGTCGGTGCGATTTTGCCTGTTTGCAGGTTATGTGAAACAGGTTGCTAGGTAAGAGATCTGGTGAGGCCCTTCTGGACTGCGGCGGTGCGGATGGCGTCTACTACCAGGAGCAGCGCGGCTCGACCTGCTGAATTGGTGCGGTAGGCCAAGGAGACTGTGCGGGTGAGGGGGTCGGTGAGGGTGACGATGTCTACGCCGGGTGGGCGTAGGGCGAGGCCGAGGTCCGAGACCAGGGTGACGCCGAGGCCGGCGGCGACCATGGCCATGGCGGTGGCTTGTTCTTCCAGTTCGTGGTCGATGCGGGGGCGCAGGCCTGCGGATTGGAAGGCCAGGCGGGCCGCGTGGCCGAAGTGGGAGCGGGCGGGGGCGATGATCCAGGGGTGTTCGGAGAGTTCGGCGAGGGTCACGTTCGGTGCGGGGACCGCGCCGGAGGGGACGGCGGCGTGGATGCGTTCGACACCGATGATGGCGCGTTCGAGGCCACGGTCCCAGGTCATCGGGTAGTTGGAGTAGTCGAGCACGAACGACAGGTCGAGGGTGCCGTCGAGAACCGCCGCGGCGGTGGACTCCGGCGCGAGTTCGGTGGTGCGGACCAGGATGCCGGGGTGTGCGGCGGCGAGGGTGGTGAGTGCGTCGGGGAGCAGGCCTGCGGCCACCGACGCCCAGACCCCGGCCGTGATCGTCGCGGTGACCGAGCCGCCCGCTTCTTCGAGGGCCTGGGTCGCGCGTTCGACGGCGGCCAGGATTTCCTCGGCGTGTTCGGCGAGCACGATCCCGAGGTCGGTGAGTTGCACGCGGCGTCCGCGTCGTTCGAACAGGCGGGTGCCCGCGTCGCGTTCGAGTTGCGCGAGCTGTTGGGAGACCGCCGACGCGGTGTAGTGCAGAGCCGCCGCGGCGGCCGTGATCGTGCCACGCCGGTGTAGTTCGCGCAGCATTCGCAGGCGGGCCAGTGACAGGTCCATGCCATCGAGGGTAAGGAATGTGCAGCAACGGTGAACGGTGCCGTGAACGAACCGTAAATAGACGCGCGCTCATGGGGTGCCGCACGCTGGTGCTACCAGGGACGACGAGGTCCGCTACGGCCGTGAACGAGGAGGTGGGCACCATGACGATGCTGAACCCGGGTCCGAGCACATCGCAGGCTGTTTCGGGAATACCCACTACTCGTCGTTGCGAACCATATATGCGGCTGCACTGGACGGATTCGGCCACCGACGCGGTCGGCTACCTCGTCGTCCACACCCTGCGCGGTGGCCTGGCCACCGGCGGCACCCGGATGCGAGCCGGTTGTTCCTTGACCGAGGTCGAGGACCTCGCACGCGGCATGGCCAACAAGACCGCCACGTTCGACCTGCCGATCGGCGGCGCCAAAGGCGGCATCGACTTCGACCCCAAGGACCCGCGCGCCGTGGAAGTGCTCGAGCGATTCTGCGAGGCGATGCGCCCGTGGCTCGACGCGCACTGGGTGACCGCAGAAGACCTCGGCGTTCCACAGCACCTGATCGACGAGGTCTTCGAAAAGCTCGACCTCGGTCAGAGTTACCACGCCGCGATCCGCCGCGCCGCCGACCCGGCAGCCACTTTGGAGCGAGTCCGCAACGGCCTCAACGCCGCCGTCGACGGCGGTTTCCTGCTCGGTGACGTCATCGGCGGTTACGGCGTCGCGCACGCCTGTCTCGCGACCGCGGTGCAGTGGGGCCAGGCGCCTGCGCAGACCACGGCCGCGATCCAAGGTGTCGGCACGATGGGCGGGGCGGCGGCCTACTACCTGCACGAGGCCGGCATGAAGATCACGACCGTCGCCGACGCCGCGGGCACCCTGTACTGCGCCGACGGCCTCGACATCCCGGCCCTGCTCGACCTGCGCGACGGCTACGGCGAGATCGACCGCTCCCGCCTGCCCGAGGGCATCGAGCAGCAGCCGCGCAACGCCATCATCGCGGCCGACGTCGATATCCTTGTGCCAGCGGCTATTTCGTACGCGATCACCCCGGACAACTCCTACGACATCCGGGCCCGCGTCATCGTCGAAGCCGCCAACGCCGCCACCACCCCCGAAGCCGAGGCCATGCTCGCCGCCCGCGGCATCCCGGTCCTGCCCGACTTCGTCGCCAACGCGGGCGCGGTGGCCTGGGCTTGGTGGCTGCTCCTCGGCGAAGTCGACGACACCCCGGCCACCTCCTTCGACCGCCTCCGCACCACCATGCACAACAAGGTCGCACAGCTACTGACCGCCTGGTCCGACGAAGGCGTCAGCCCGCGCGAGATCGGCCACCGCTGGGCCGCCGACCCGGCACCCCTCACTGGACCGGTCGTCATTCCCTGATAACACCGAAGACGCGACTTCCCGCCGGACTGGTCCACTCGCCCGGCGAGTTCGTCACGGGCCCGAAGCCCGCGGCTGCCTCGGAACACAGAGGCGGTGCTGTCTCGAAACAGCAGACAGCACCGGCTCTCGATCAGCGCGTGAGCATCGAGTGCACGTCCACCCACTGATCCGGGTGGACGTAGGCGACCACGGTGTCGTCGGCGATACCCGCCGCTGCCAGGGCTTCGTCCGCGCCGTGGTAGCGGGTGCGCAAGGAAGCGCGGACTGTGCCGCCTATTCCCGAGAAGGCGGTCCGCACGAGTTCTGTGTAGGAATCGCGATGGGAGACAAGGGGTTTCGCTCGACGCGCGATCCGCACGATCGCTGAGTCGACCGACGGAATCGGGCGGAAGCTGGTGCGTGGCACCTGCCCGTGGAGTTCCCAGGTGAACCACGGCCAGGTTGTCGCGGTCAGGAGACTCCAGCGCCCGTAGTCGCCGGTGCGTTTGCGGGCGTATTCGCGTTGGGTGAGCAGGGTCGCCGACGTCAGTGCCGGTGCGGTCAGGCACCAGTCCACGATGTCGGCCGTCGCGGAGAACGGGATGTTCCCGACGACGGCGAAGGGCTCGCGGGGAGCCTTGGCCTTGGTGAAATCACCACGGACAACACGAATTCCGTCCTCGGAACGTGTCTGCGCCGAGAGCTTGGCCGCGAGCAGCGGATCGATCTCGTACGCGGTGACCTGCGCACCCCGTCGAGCGAGGGCACGTGTCAGAATGCCTTCGCCCGCACCGGGTTCGAGGACGATCCCCGTCGGATCGGCCACGGTCACCATCGAATCGACGGCGCCACTATCCACCAGAAAGTTCTGGGAGAGAGTCCTTCTCGCGTGATCACGTGCGGTGCGCCCGCCACCTTTACCGGTGACCTTGCGCTGAGTGTGTGAGTAGTTTCGGTGTGCGAAATCCTGCGCCACGGCAGTTGCCCCTTCGGGTCTTCGAGTTGTTGGAGGCTCGAAGGGCCCTTGGCGCGCCGGTGGACGCCGATGAAGTTATCCGCGTCCGCTAGCGGGCCAGAGCCCGGTGGTGGCGGATGCGAATGAAGAAGTGGCACGACATGGGAACGAACTCTAGAAACCGAGTCAACTGTGGCGCAACCGAATTTATGGACGGCGGGGACGGTTCCGGTCGACGCCGCGTAGACCAGCGCCGAACGGATCGAGAGGACTAGGTGGTGTTCACACGGGAGGTCGACCGCACTGCTGATGCGGCGGCGACGATCGCACTGTTGATGGAGATCTCCCCGCGCATGCCGGGTGCGGCGACCATGTCGCCCACCAGGTAGATACCGTCGCCGCGATCGATGGCAGGCCGGTCACGCCATGTGGTTCCGGGCAGATCCAGTGCGCCCGTGCGGCCCTTGGCGGTGGATGTGCGACGGAAAGTGTTGCGCGCACGCCAGTCCGGGATGGTGGCGTCGGCGAACAGTTCCAAGCGCTGATGGGCTTCATCGCGGGACTCGTTGTCGCGCACCGGCATCTGGAGTTGGTAGAGGGATTCCCCTGCGGGAGCGATGGTGTCGTCCTGCATGGTGTAGCTCTCGTGGAAACCGCCCTCGTCGAGATCGAAGACAATGCTGCGGTCTCGGCGGTCCAAGGTGGCGCCGAGGTCGAGAAGAGCCGCGAAGCCGCTGGTGCCCCGCAGTGTGTCGTCGCCGAGCAGGCGCCGAGCGGAGTCGAGGTCGGTGGCGACGATGACCGGTCCGCCGGTGGGCAATTCGGTGATCCGCGAACCGGTTTCGATATCGACGCCGAGTTCGGTCGCACGGTCGACCATGCGATCCATCGTCTGCTGCCAGCCGCCGCGCACCCAGCGCACCGCCGGCACCACGGGGCCGAGCACGCGCTGGAACAGGCCCCAGACGAACGCGGCGGAGAGTCTGCCGGTGTCGGCGTCGTAGGTGGCCACGCTGATCGCATTGGCGACCTGGGTGGCGGTGCGCTCACCCCAGCGCTCGGTGGCCCAGGTGTGGAAGTCCACGTCGACGGGGGCCTGCAACCACTTGCGTGACTGCGCCCGCAACATCCCGAGCGGTGGCACTCGCCGGATCACACCGTCGGTGCGGAACCCGAGTTTCATGGCGTCGGCGAGCCCCGGCCACCCGAGTCCGGCGACGAAACCGCGCTCCTTCAACCAGGTGTAATGCGGGCCGTCGGCGTAGAACACGTGCGCGCCCTCGTGCGCCACGTGTGGCGGCGGTGTCGCACGACCGCGCCCGCCGAGCGTTTTGTGCGCCTCGAAAAGCCGTACCGGAGCCCCGGTTTCAGCTGCGGCGATCGCGGCCGTGAGTCCGGCCAGCCCGCCCCCGACCACGGTGATGGGTGTACTCATCTTGGGTCCTCTCCTTCGGAATCCGCCCAGTCGAGCCGGGCGGCGATCATCTCTGCGGTAGCTCGTAGATAGCGATCGGTATCGATGCCGGCCGGGTGGTCGCCGTCGAAGATGTCGCGCATGATCCAGAAGTGGGCGAGCGCGCCGACCAGCACCGCCGCGGTGGCGTCCCAGTCCTGCTCGCCTGCCCGCTCGTCGGCGAGTTCGACCAATCCGCGGGTGACCATCGACATCACCACCGCGTACTCCTGCTGCCGGAAGACCTCCAACAGGGGGGTGGGAATCGAATTGTCCCGCAACAGAATTCGGGTGATATCGCGATCGTGGTCCAGGCGTGCCAAGCCGATCCCGCACAGCGCGACGATCTTGTCGACGGTGCCGCTCGACGGCCTGATCGCGTCCAGCACCGCCGCGACGGAGAACGAGGGCGCCAGGAACTGCTCCCACTCGCCGCGGTCGTTGAGCCGCGTGTCCACCGCCTGCACCAGCAGTTCGTCCTTGGACTTGAAATGCCGGTACAGCGCCCCTGACCCACCTGACAGCCCCGCCGCCCGCTCGATCTGCGCGACGGAGGTCTTGGCGAAGCCCTGTTCCCCGAACAGGCGCAGTGCCTCGGTCATGATCCGCTCCCGCGACGTGGGTGACTCGCTGTAAGTAACCACTTACTTACAGTGGCTCGAGTGCCCGACGAGCGCAAGACCCGATGCATCACTGTGCCACTGACCGGCCGTGAGCGAATTCGTCGCTACTCGGCAGATTCAATGAGGATTGCCTGGGTAACCACCACAAACAGGTGCTTCGGCAATTCAGCCGCACTGATCGGTATGAGCGAAAGGAAAGGCCGTGGATACCTCCGTCATTGCGATAGATTTCCAGCAGGGCTTGACCGACGCGTGGAGTTCGGTCGCGCAGTTCGTCCCCAAAGCAGTGGCATTCATCGCCATACTTCTCGTCGGCTGGATCATCGCGAAGGTAGTCGCCAAGATCGTGAAGGCGGTGCTCGAGCGCGTCGGATTCGACAAACTGGTCGAACGCGGCGAACTGCGGAAAATGCTGTCCCGCAGTAAATATGATGCTTCCGGCATTCTCGCCAAGATCGCCTACTACGCGATTCTGCTGATCGCGCTGCAGGTCGGTTTCGCGGTGTTCGGGCCGAACCCGGTCAGCGCGCTGCTCACCAGCATCGTGGCCTGGCTGCCCAAGGCGGCGGTCGCGATCGTGATCGTGGTGATCGCGGCGGCCATCGCCCACGCGGTGAGTGAACTGGTCTCCAATGTCCTGGGCGGGCTGTCCTACGGGACCATGCTCGGCCGGATCGCGGCGGTATTCATCTGGGGTATCGGCATCATCGCCGCGCTGAACCAGATCGGCGTCGCGACCTCGGTGACCACCCCGATCCTGATCGCCGTGCTCGCCACCATCGGCGGCATCCTGGTGGTGGGCGTCGGTGGCGGTCTGGTGCGGCCCATGGAGCAGCGCTGGAATGGCTGGCTCGGCAATCTGGAATCGGAGATGCCCGCGATGAAGGGGCATGCCGAGGCCTACCAGCGTGGCCGTGAGGACGCCGCGCGTCAGGGCTCGCAGGTGGCGCCGAGTGCGACCCAGCGGGTCACCCCCGGTGTGGGCGAACCCGGCTGGGGTGGTGAAACAGCTCGATGACCAACCGGCGTCGGCGCACCGTTACCTTTTCGGGTGGCGGGGCGCCGTCGTCGTTCTAATCGGCGTACGCGCACACTGCGGCAAGACGTAATTGCAACCAGTCGGCGGCGAGCCAGCTATCCGGTGCGCCCGCGAAGAATCCGTCGGCACCCTCGGCGAAATGATCGAGAAGTCCGCGCACATAACCGGCGAGCAGAATGACGAGCGGCACCCGCGCCGAATTCTCTACGCCGAGTTCGAGAATGTCGCGCACCGCGGCAGCGTGCTGATCCAACTGAGCCGACAGTGCGGGCACCGTCGCGGCGACGGCTGCCGCGGGCACTCCGAAGTCGGTGTTCAACTGCTGTAATTGTCGTTGCGCCGAAAGTTCGAGCAACGCGGGACCTGGCGCAAACATTGCAATATGATAGCAATCTATCCGGCATAGTTGAAATTGTCCTGTTTCAAGATCAATAATGCCGCCGGGCGAATATGACGCAACATCGAACGCGCTCGATCGAATTCCGTTGAGCGCAACCGCGGTCGCTGTGCGAGCCCCTGCTGACCTGTCGAACAGGGCAGCGAACCGCGAGTTCCCCGCGCAGACCGGAACGGTGGGCCCGGTCGACGAGACCCGATCGATACTGCTCCGGTTGCGCGAACCGGGCCCCCGATGGACTCTGAGTGGGTATAACCGTTCCGAGTCAACTTTCGGCAAACCAGCTCGGCGAGCGAAAGGATCCGCAGTGCAGGTCACCGACCCGGCCGTTCAACTGGTCGGCATGAGCCCGGTTATCGCAGCTAGCGCAGGGTATTCAGCACAGACGAAAATCGTCGGCGTTTGGCAGAGCTCGCCCTATGCGCCACTGCTCGGACGTCTTGCCGCAGCGATCATTTGGGGTTGCGGCGGTGTCGCCGGGCTGACCGTGATCGGCATTCCCGCGGCGATCACCGTGCCCATCGCGCTGACCGTGCTCACGGTGGTGCTCGTGATGCTCGCCGCGGCCTTCGCGAGCGGGATGATCAGGCCGCGACCGGCCGGTACCTGATCTATCGGAAGGCGTTGGCGTCGGTGAGTGCTTTGCCGATGACCAGTTGATGCACCTCGGCCGTACCCTCGTAGGTGAGCACCGATTCCAGGTTGTTGGCGTGGCGCAGGACGGGATAGTCGAGGGTGATTCCGTTGGCGCCCAGGATGGTCCGGCATTCGCGCGCGATCTTGATGGCTTCACGGGTGCTGTTCAGCTTGCCCGCGCTGATCTGCTCGCCGGTGATCTCGTGGCGATCCTTCAACCGGCCCAGGTGCAGCGCGAGTAGCTGCCCCTTGCCGAGTTCGAGTGCCATATCGGCCAGCTTGGCTTGCGTGAGTTGGTAACCGGCGAGGGGCTTGTCGAACACCTCACGGGTGCGGGAGTAGTCGATCGCCGCGGTCAGGCAGTCGCGCGCGGCGCCGAGCGCGCCGAAGATGATGCCGAATCGTGCTTCGCTCAAACAGGCCAGTGGCGAACTGAGGCCGCGTGATTCGGGCAGCACCGCATCGGTGGGCAAGCGCACATCATCGAAATCCAGTGCGGCGGTGATGGATGCGCGCAGCGACAGCTTGCGGTGGATCTCGCGCGTGGTGAAACCTGGTGTGCCGGAAGGGACAAGGAACCCACGCACCCGCGGCTTGTCCGCGCCCGGCTCGTCGGCGTAGGCCCAGACGACGGCGATATCGGCCACCGACCCATTGGTGATCCACATCTTGGACCCGTTGAGCACCCAGTCGTCACCATCGCGCCGTGCCCGCGTGCGCATCCCGCCGGGATTGGACCCGAAGTCCGGTTCGGTGAGCCCGAAGCACCCGATCATCTCACCGGCCGCCATCGCGGGCAGGTACTGCTGCTTCTGCTCCTCTGACCCGAAGAAGTGGATGGCCGCCATCGCCAGCGAGCCCTGCACCGACACCATGCTGCGCACGCCGGAGTCGATGGCTTCCAGCTCCTGACACGCGAGTCCGTACGCCGTGGCCGACGCGCCCGCGCAGCCGTAGCCCTCGAGGTGCATGCCGAGCAGTCCGAGCTTGCCCAGTTCCGGCGCGATCTCACGGGCAGGGAAGGTGCCCTGTTCGAACCAGTCGGCCAGGTGCGGTCGCAGCCTACGTTCGCCGAATCGCGCCACCGTGTCGCGGATTTCGCGCTCCTCGGACGAGAGCAGCGGATCGATGGCGAACAACTCTTCGACAGTGACCATGGCGTGAGCTTAACCGCAGTACCACGCCCGAATCCGACACTTCGGCCATGCCAATACCCCTACGAAAGCACGCGAAGCGAGCCAACTAGTCTGGGGCAATGAGTGAGCTGGGATTCTCCACCAGGGCCGTGCACGCCGGATACGAACCCGATCCTCAGACCGGTGCGGTCAACGTGCCCATCTACGCGAGCTCGACCTTCGCCCAGGACGGCGTCGGCGGCATGCGCGGTGGCTATGAGTACGCGCGCACCGGCAACCCCACCCGCACGGCACTGGAAGCCAACCTCGCCGCCCTCGAATCGGGCAGTTACGGGCGCGCCTTCGCCTCGGGCATGGCGGCGACGGACTGTGCGCTGCGCGCCATGCTGCGCCCCGGCGACCACATCGTGATCCCCGACGATGCCTACGGCGGCACCTTCCGGCTCATCGACAAGGTCTTCAGCCAGTGGGGCATCGAGCACTCGCCCGCCCACATCGCCGACCTCGACGCGGTCCGCGCGGCCATCCGCCCCAACACCAAGCTGGTGTGGATCGAAACCCCCACCAACCCGCTGCTGAGTATCGGTGACATCCCCGCGCTGGCCGATATCGCCCACGAGGCCGACGCGAAGCTGGTCGTGGACAACACCTTCGCCACCCCGTACCTGCAGCAGCCGCTGCTGCTCGGCGCCGACGTGGTGCTGCACTCGACCACCAAGTACATCGGCGGCCACTCCGACGTCGTCGGCGGCGCGCTGATCACCAACAGTGCCGACCTCGACAAGGATTTCGCGTTCCTGCAGAACGGTGCGGGCGCGGTCCCCGGCCCGTTCGACGCCTTCCTCACCATGCGCGGCATCAAGACCCTGGCCGTACGCATGGAGAAGCACTGCGACAACGCCGAGGTTATCGCGAACTTCCTGACCAACCACCCGGCCATCTCGCAGGTCATCTACCCGGGCCTGCCCACGCACCCCGGTTACGAGATCGCGCAGAAGCAGATGCGTCGCAGCGGCGGCATGATCTCGGTGCGCCTGGTCGGTGGCCGGGAAGCGGCGCTGAAGTTCTGCTCGCGCACGGAGATCTTCACCCTGGCCGAATCGCTCGGCGGCGTCGAATCGCTCATCGAACACCCCGGCGCGATGACGCACGCGAGCACCGAGGGCTCGGCTCTGGAAGTTCCCGCCGACCTCGTCCGCCTCTCGGTCGGTATCGAGGACATCAGCGATCTACTCGCCGACGTCGAGCAGGCGCTGAGCTGAGCAGGGCCACCCGAACATGACGAAGCGGCCGCATCCGAGTATCGGGTGCGGCCGCCTGCGTTCGGGTTCTAGATCTTCAGCGCGCTCAGCTGTGGTACGGCTCCGCGCTGACCAGCGTGACCTTCATGGTGTTGCCATTGGGGAGTGTGTACTCGCGGGTCTCGCCCACCTTGGCGTCGATCAGCGCACCGCCCAGCGGCGAATTCGGCGAGTAGGCCTCGAGGCCGGTGGCGCCCAAGCCCTCTTCGCGAGTCGCGATCAGGAAGGTCTCGGTATCGCCCTCGTCGCCGTCGTAGTAGACCGTGACGACCGAACCCGGCAGTGCCACACCGGACTTGGTGGGGGCGACGCCGACCTTGGCGTTGTTCAGCAGTTCCTGCAGCTGGCGGATACGCGCCTCCTGCTGACCCTGCTCTTCGCGCGCGGCGTGGTAGCCACCGTTCTCCTTGAGGTCGCCTTCTTCGCGACGCTCGTTGATCTCGGCGGCAATGACCGGACGATTGGCAATGAGCGAGTCGAGCTCGCCCTTGAGCCTGTCGTGCGACTCCTGGGTAAGCCAGGTCACATTCTCGGTCATCTCGATCACTCCCTAGTAGTTGTTCCCGGCGCACCGGGATTCCCTGAAACCGGCGCTATCCCTCCCGGAGGAGGGCATGCACCAGCCCGACGGCTGGAGCGATCCTGGGGGTGAACCCGATACCCGCAAACAGCACCGCTGGCCGCCAATGCAGCAAACACGGCTCCGAACCCCGGAACCGTGTATCAGACCATTTTAGCATGTCTCACAAATATGCAGGTCAGGCCAGTCAGGCGGGCTATTCCGCTCGTAGGTAGCCCGGAACCTGGTCGCTGCAACCGTAGATGTCGCCCGCCGAGGGGCGCGCGGATGACTTCACCGTAGTGCTGATCTGCACGCTGGTCGAATCCGATCCGGGCACGAGAACTTCGCGTCGCCCGACCTCGGCGCCGTCGCGATCCATCGCCCGGACGAAGCAGACCACGGCCTGCTGGGGGTTGTCGCGGGTGACCTTGACGCGCATGTCCAGGGTGGAATCATCGACGACCACATAGCCCAGCTGCTCGGTCTCGACCGCCTTCGGGCCGTATTTCTGGAAACCCAGATAGGCGACCGCGAACCCGGCCGCGACGACGCCGACACCGAGCAAAACCAGCACCCACACGCGACGCACGGGCGGTTTCGTACCGTATCGATCGGCGTGTCGCGCTGCTGCGGTGGCGGAGTCGGGGGCGGGTTCGGTCATCGGTTTCGCGCTCCCGGGGGTGGTCGGAACAAACAGGGGGTCGGATGGAACTATAGGTAACGACATCTGACACCCGCGAGCGAGAGCGACGGTGAACGAGAAGTGAGTGGCCTTCGCCTCATGGCAGTGCACGCCCACCCCGACGACGAATCGAGCAAAGGCGCCGCCACGATGGCGCGCTACGCCGACGAGGGTGCCGAAGTGCTGGTCGTGACGTTGACCGGCGGGGAACGCGGCAGCATCCTCAACCCGGCGATGGATACCCCCGGCGTGCTCGACCGCATTCTGGATGTGCGCCGCGAGGAGATGGCCGCCGCGGCCGCCGCGCTCGGTGTGCGTCAGCACTGGCTGGGTTTCATCGACTCGGGCCTGCCCGAGGGTGACCCGCTGCCGCCGCTGCCCGAGGGTTGCTTCGCGCTCGTTCCGCTCGAGGAGTCGACCGAGGCGCTGGTCCGGGTGATCCGCGAGTTCAAACCGCAGGTCATGACGACCTACGACGAGAACGGCGGCTACCCGCACCCCGACCACATCCGCTGCCACGAGGTGTCGATGGCCGCCTACGAGGCCGCCGGTGATCCCGAGGCGTTCCCGGACGCCGGGCCGCCGTGGACGGTGTCGAAGATCTACTACGACCACGGTTTCTCGGTGAAGCGGCTGGCCGCGTTCGCCGCGGAGTACGAGGCCAACGGCGAACCGTTCCCCCTGCAGGAGTGGCTGGACCGGATGAAGGAGTTCGGCCGCGAGGACATGTGGGGCCGGATCACCACCCAGGTCGAATGCTCGAAATACTTCCCCCAGCGTGACGACGCCCTGCGCGCGCACGCGACTCAGATCGATCCCAACGGCGCGTTCTTCGCGATCCCGTTGGAGATGCAACAGCGGCTGTGGCCGACCGAGGAGTTCGAATTGGCCAAGACGCGCGTTTCCACCGCCATCCCGGAGACCGACCTGTTCGCCGGCATCGAGGACGCTGACCGGTGATGTTGGTCTACCTCGCACAGCAACCCACCGGCCCCGAATTCGGCAAGGCCTCCCCGCTCGGCCTGCTGGTCATCCTGATCCTGCTGGCAGGCACCGTCCTGCTGGTGCGCTCGATGAACAAGCACCTCAAGGGCCTACCCGAAACCTTCGAACCCGAACACCCGGAACCGGACCAGAAAGCCGACGAGGGCACCGACCCCGGCGTGATCACGGCCGAGGATGCCGAACCGAAGACGAGTAGTTAGCGCGCTGCGGCGAGATCGGCGACGAGTTCGCCGACCAGGTCGCGCGCGGCGGTGGCATGCTCGGCCACCGACCGCGGCGCTCCGCTGGCGTTGAGTTCGATCATCGTGTTCATCAGACCGAACAGGGCGATGAGACGGCGCAACGCGGCGCGACGCTCCGATGCGGTCATGGGCGCGGTGGTTACGGGCATGTTCACAACTAAGGCATCGTCGCAGGTCGCGGTAGTGTTTCGCGCTTTATCAAACCGACGCCTCGGCAACCATCAGCCGTGCGTAAGAGAGTCGGTTGGTTGACTCGTCACCAATCGATGAGGTTGAGTTCGTGCAGGCGGCGGAAGACCATCATCGAGCCTGGTGCGACGTGTTCCATGGCCTCGTACTCGCTGCCGGTGAAGTAGCGGAATTCGGCGATTTCGCCGGTGGCGTGGGGTTCGCCGGTGAGTTCGGCACGGAAACAGGTCATGTGCAGGCCGGTGTTCCTGGCGTGCCCGTAGGCCTCCGCCTCGAAGATGCCGAGCTCGGCGACACCGGCGAGGCCGACGCCGAGTTCTTCCTCGATCTCGCGATGTAGCGCCTGTAAAGGGGTCTCGCCGGGGTCGATCTTGCCGCCCGCCATGTAGAAGACCTCTTTGCCCTCGGGGCGCGTCTGAATCAGCCTGCGGTCGCGGACATGGGCGAGGGCGGCGGTGCGGATCATGGGTTCACTCTAGGGAGCGATCGGCTCCGGTTCACGTCGAACCGCTCTGGTGTCTGGGTCAGTTCGTGATGGTAGGGGTGTCGGAGCCGGTCAGGGCGCGGGAGGTGTCTTTGAGGTCGACACCGGAGCGGCCGAGTGCCCGAGCGCCCGCGACCAGGCCCGCCACCACGCGGGCCGCGTCGGTGTAGGTGAGGCCGTCGGGCGGGTGGATGTTGGAGATGCAGTTGCGTTCGGCGTCGGCGCGGCCGGGGCGCGGCAGGTGGGTGAGGTAGATGCCGAGGCTGTCGGCGACCGAGAGGCCGGGGCGTTCGCCGATGATGACCAGCACGGTGCGCACACCCATGGCCTCGGCGATATGGTCGCCGAGTGCGACCCTGGCCTGGGTGGCGATGACCGGCGGGGCGAGGGTGTAGCTGTCGCCGAGTTCTGTTGCGAGAGCGGACAACAGGCCGGGGGCGTGCTCGGTGAGGGCCAACGGGGACAGGCCGTCGGCGAGGACGAAGCCGATGTCGGCGCCGGTGTTCGGGACCGCGGTCAGGTCGTCGGGCAGTCTGCCGAGGTCGGGGCGGCGCAGGTATTCGGCGCGATCGGCCGCGCGGCTGGCGACGGTGACCGGGGTGCCGAGGCCGACGGCGGTGATCTGCTCGGTGAAGGTCGCGACGTCGAGGGGTAGATGCACGGCGTCGCGGGCAGCGGCGTGGGCGGCGCGCAGTGCGAGGACGTCTGTTGTCGGCAGCGCGTCGCCGGTGCGGCCCAGCCCGATCCGGGCCTGCGTGCTGCTGCGAAGATCCCGCCAGAAGTCCTCGGCGACAGTCGATTCGGCCGCATCGGGAATGGGCTGGTTCACAGACGGTTCCGTCCTGTCTCGATCATCGGGTGCCTGTCAGGGCGCGCAGGGGCGAGGACAGCGGCTCTACTTGTCGCACACGGCCGTTCGCGTCGAGCATGCCAAGGCTCGACAGCCACGCCTCGAATTCCGGTGCGGGACGCAGGTTCAGGACCTGCCGGGCGTAGAGCGCGTCGTGGAACGACAGGCTCTGGTAGCCGAGCATCACGTCGTCGGCGCCGGGCACTGCGATGACGAACGCGCAACCGGCCGCACCCAACAGCGTGAGCAGGGTGTCCGTGTCGTCCTGGTCGGCCTCGGCATGGTTGGTGTAGCAGACGTCCACCCCCATCGGCAGGCCGAGGAGCTTGCCGCAGAAGTGGTCTTCGAGCCCGGCGCGGATGATCTGTTTTCCGTCGTAGAGGTATTCGGGTCCGATGAAGCCGACGACCGTATTCACCAGCAGCGGTTGCAGATCCCTCGCGACGGCGTAGGCGCGCGCTTCGAGTGTCTGTTGGTCGACAGGCCGATCACCGACGCCCAGATGGGCATTCGCGCTCAGCGCCGAGCCCTGCCCGGTTTCGAGGTACATCACGTTGTCGCCGACGGTGCCGCGTCCGAGCGAACGCCCGGCCTCGTTCCCTTCACGCAGCAGCGAAATGTTCACGCCGAAGCCGGTATTCGCGCCCTCGGTACCCGCGACGGACTGGAACACCAGGTCCACCGGCGCGCCCTCTTCGATCAAGCCGATGGTCGTGGTGACGTGGGAGAGCACGCACGACTGGGTGGGGATGTCGAAGCGCACGCGCACTTCGTCGAGCAGGTGCAGCAGGTCCGAGGTGGCCTGCGGTGAATCGGTGGCGGGGTTGATCCCGATCACCGCGTCGCCGCAGCCGAGGAGCAGGCCGTCCAGGGTGGCGGCGGCGATGCCTCGCGGATCGTCGGTCGGGTGGTTGGGTTGCAGCCGGGTGCTCAGGCGGCCGGGCAGCCCGATGGTGGTGCGGAATCCTGCCGTGACCTGGGTGGCCTTGGCCACGGCGATCAGATCCTGGTTGCGCATGATCTTGCTGACCGCGGCCACCATTTCCGGCGTCAGCCCCGGCGAGACCGCGGCCAAGGTCACCGCCGAATCCTCGGTGGCGGCGACCGCGAGCAGCCAGTCGCGCAGCCCACCGACGGTCAGATGCGCGATCGGCGCGAACGCCACCCGGTCATGGCTGTCGATGATCAGCCGGGTGACCTCATCGGTTTCGTAGGGCACCAGCACGTCGTTGAGGAACGTGGTCAGCGGCACCTCGGCCAAAGCCCATTGCGCCGCAGCACGTTCGGCGTCGGTCTCGGCCGCGCATCCCGCGAGTTCGTCGCCGCTGCGCAGCGGCGTGGCTTTCGCCATCAGCTCGATCAAGCCGTCGAAGGTGTAGGTCGTGACGCCGATTGTGCTGCGGTACACGGTCATCCCTTTCGCTAGATTTCATCGGCCGGTCGAAACCCGGCAGCGAACGGTGCCGCTGCCGGGCGACGACTACTCCAGTTCCGATTCCGCCTTGGCGATCGCCGCGAACTCCTCGTCCGGCGACTTGGCGACCAGGTGCTTGCGACTGTAGAGCCCGAAGTAGGCCATGAAGGCGACGAACACACCGAGCGTCCACAGCGCCGCCTGCTGGTCGACCAGGAACGTCGCCGCCACCGAGGCCGCCGCGATGACCAGCGCGAATCCGGTGGTGATGATGCCGCCGGGCGTGCGGTACGGGCGCGGCATGTTCGGTTCACGCTTGCGAAGCACGATGTGCGACACCATCATCAGCACGTAGCTCACCGCCGCGCCGAACACGGCCATGTTCAGCAGCATCGCGCCCTTGCCGGTGAGCGAGAGGGCGAAACCGATCACGCCGGGCACGATCAGCGCCAGTACCGGCGCCTTGCGGGAGTTGGTGATCGACAGGACGGTCGGCAGGTAGCCGGCGCGCGAGAGGGCGAAGGTCTGGCGGGAGTAGGCGTAGATGATGGAGAAGAAGCTGGCGATCAGACCGGCCAGGCCGATGTAGTTGACCACCTTGGCCACCGAACTGTCGCCCAGCGCCTCGACCAGGGGGTTGCCCGAGGCGGACGCGCTCTGGGCGCCGAGCGCGCCGGTGACCAGGAACAGCACCACCGCGCCGGTGACGCACAGCAGCAGCATCGCGACGATGATGCCCTTCGGCACGTTCTTCTCCGGCTCGCTGGCTTCCTCGGCGGCCAGCGGCACGCCTTCGACGGCGAGGAAGAACCAGATCGCGAACGGGATCGCGGCCCAGATGCCGAGGTAGCCGAACGGCAGGAACGCCGACGACCCGGTCGCGGCGGGGTCGGCGGCGATATTGGTCAGGTTGGCCGCGTCGAACTTGCCGACGGCCGCGAACGCGAAGATCACCAGGCCGACGAGCGCGATCCCGGTGATCACGAACATCGCCTTGAGCGCCTCGCCCGCACCGGTCAGGTGGATGCCGATGAACAGCGCGTACACCGCCAGATACACCCACCAGCCGTCGGTGATGCCGAACAGGTTCAGCGATTCCACATAGGCGCCGATGAAGGTGGCGATCGCGGCGGGCGCGATGGCGTATTCGATGAGAATGGCTGTGCCGGTGGCGAATCCGCCCCACGGTCCGAGCGCGCGCCGGGCGAAGGTGTAGCCGCCGCCCGCCGCGGGCAGCGCCGAGGACATCTCGGCCATGCCGAGCACCATGGCCAGATACATCGCCGCGATCACGACGGTGGCGATGAGCAGACCGCCGAAGCCGCCTTCGGCGAGGCCGAAGTTCCAGCCGGAGAAGTCGCCGGAGATCACGTAGCTCACGCCGAGGCCCGCGAGCAGCACCCAGCCCGCCGTGCCCTTGCGCAGGGTGCGTTTGGCGAGATAGTCGTCGACTGGTGCGCCCTCGCCGGTGGCGGGGCTGATTTCTGTGCTCACGGTGGTGCTCCTCATCAACAAGCAAAGCGCGTTCGGCAACGGTGATCGTCGAGGGTTGAAGAATGGTTGACGACTGTTACGGCCGTGGATCCGTCAGGTCAGCGGCGCGTATCAAACGCCGCTGACCTGCGGAAACTATCTGATTACGGGTGTTTCAGATCACCCGGTCGGTGGCGGCGTCGATTCGAGCGCGGCCACTTCCTCATCGGTGAACAGGCGTGAGCGGATCAGGAACCGCACGCCTTCGGGGGCCTCGAGGGAGAACCCGCCGCCGCGGCCAGGGACCACGTCGACGGTGAGGTGGGTGTGTTTCCAGTATTCGAACTGGTCGGCACTCATCCAGAACGGTGTTTCGCCGGGCAGGTACCCGAGCAGCACGTCGGAACCGCCCACCCGGAATTCCCCGCGCGGGTAGCACATGGGCGAGCTGCCGTCGCAGCAGCCGCCGGACTGGTGGAACATGACCGGGCCGTGTTGCCCGGTCAGTTCCTGCAGCAGCGCCGCCGCCTTTTCCGTGAGGTCGACGCGCTGCACCATCAGAAGAAGCCGAGCTTGTTCGGCGAGTAGCTGACCAGGATGTTCTTGGTCTGCTGGTAGTGATCGAGCATCATCTTGTGGTTCTCGCGGCCGATACCGGACTTCTTGTACCCGCCGAACGCGGCGTGCGCGGGGTAGGCGTGGTAGCAGTTCGTCCACACCCGACCGGCCTTGATGCCGCGACCGAGTCGGTAGGCGGTGTTCATATCGCGCGTCCACACGCCGGCGCCGAGGCCGTAGAGGGTGTCGTTGGCGATCGAGAGAGCTTCCGCGGTGTCGTCGAAGGTGGTGACCGCGACGACCGGGCCGAAGATCTCCTCCTGGAACACGCGCATGTCGTTGGTGCCCTTGAAGATCGTCGGCTCGATGTAGAAGCCGCCGGCCAGCCCGTCGACGCTGCGGACCGCGCCGCCGGTGAGCACCTCGGCGCCTTCCTTCTTGCCGATGTCGATGTAGGACAGGATCTTCTCGAACTGATCGTTGCTGGCCTGGGCGCCGATCATGGTCGCCTCGTCGAGGGGATTGCCACTGATGATGGCCTTGGTGCGTTCGACGCAGCGAGCCATGAACTCGTCGTAGATCGAGGAGGCGATCAGCGCGCGCGACGGACAGGTACAGACCTCACCCTGGTTGAGGGCGAACATCACGAAGCCCTCGATGGCCTTGTCGAGGTAGTCGTCGTCTGCGGCCATCACGTCGGCCAGGAAGATGTTGGGGCTCTTGCCACCCAGTTCGAGGGTAACCGGGATGATGTTCTCGCTCGCGTACTGCATGATCAGCCGCCCGGTGGTGGTCTCGCCGGTGAACGCGACCTTCGCCACGCGCGGGCTCGACGCGAGCGGCTTGCCCGCTTCGACACCAAAGCCGTTGACCACGTTGAGAACTCCCGGCGGCAGCAGATCCGCGACGAGTTCGATGACCTTCATGATCGAAGCCGGTGTCTGCTCAGCGGGCTTGAGCACCACCGCATTTCCCGCGGCGAGCGCCGGTGCGAGCTTCCAGGTGGCCATCAGGATCGGGAAGTTCCACGGAATGATCTGTGCGACAACGCCGAGCGGCTCGTGGAAGTGGTAGGCGATGGTGTCCTTGTCGACCTCGCTGATCCCGCCTTCCTGCGCGCGCAGCACACCGGCGAAGTAGCGGAAGTGGTCGACGGCGAGGGGGAGATCGGCGGCCAGGGTCTCGCGGACCGGCTTGCCGTTGTCCCAGGTCTCGGCGACCGCGAGGGCCTCGAGGTTGGCCTCGATCCGGTCGGCGATCTTGTTCAGGATGTTGGCGCGCTCGGCCGGCGAGGTCTCACCCCAGGCGGGCGCGGCGCGGTGGGCGGCGTCGAGGGCCAGTTCCACATCGGCGGCACTCGAGCGGGCGATCTCGCAGAACGTCTGCCCGTCGACCGGGGAGGTGTTCTCGAAATAGCGGCCTTCTACGGGCGGAACCCACTTGCCGTCGATGAAGTTGTCGTACCTCGGCGCGTAGCTGACGATGCTGCCCTCGGTGCCCGGCTTGGCGTAGATCATGTGCGGTGGCTCCTCGCTGTGTCCGGTGAAGCGTGACGCCCATCACTATCCGCCTAGCGGGTTGATAAATGGTTGAAGCCTGACCGATCAGGCGCGAAGTGCGCTGTGCAGGCGGGCGGCGGCGACGGCGCGGCGTGCGTCGCGGGCGGGGAGTAGAGCTAGCGCGTGTTCGTGGACGGCGATATCGTCCGGCGCTGTTTCGCCGTATGCCAGTGCATGATTCGCGTTCGGGCTGTTCAGGACCGCGTTGCGCATGGCGACTTCGAGGTAGTCGCGCCATTCGCTGATGCCCGGTGTATCCGAATCAGGAAGCAGCGGACCGTGGTACAGCCGCACGGCGGTATCGACATCGCCCTTTTCCAAGGCGTGCAACATGTCCACCGCATCACAGGAAAGGGCAGTGGTGAATCGGTATATGCGACTGGTGATCTCACCACCGGTCGCGCGCCGCAGGTAAGACATCTCCGATTTCAGCGTGCTCGCCCCGACCGCACGATCACCGTAGACCGCGTAGTGCAGGCGCTCGTGGTTGTAGCCGTCGTCGTCGAGCGCGAGCAGGGTCAGGATCTCGAGCTGGCGCGGCCGCAACCGAATCTGCTGACCGTCACGCATCAACCGCCCGGTCCCCAGACAGGTCAGCCGCATCCCGGCCGGCGCGGGCATGGCGGCGTGCAGCTTCGCTTCGATCGCGCTGGTCATCGTGCGCACGGTCGCCATGGCCAGCGGGTGCGAGCGTTTCCAGGTGGTCGACAAATCGAGCACCCCGAGCAGCGTCCCGTCGGCCGCCCTGATCGGCGCGCAATAACAGACCCACCCGTGCAGCGCCGCCACCAGATGCTCGGCCGAGAACACCGTGTGCGGCTGATCGGTCCGCAACGCCAACGACAACGCGTTGGTCCCCATATGCGCCTCGTCCCACCGCCCACCCGGCGCGAAGTTCACCTGCTCGGCCCGCCGCTGCATCACCGGCCCGCCATAAGTCCACAGAATCGTCCCCGAAGCATCGGTCACCGCCGCGACATATCCCGCATCATCGGCCACACTGTGCAACTGCTCTTTCAACTCCGTCACCGGCCCCCGCAACGGCGACTCCGCCCACCGCGGCCCGATATCGGTCTCGCTGACCGGCGCGTGATCACGCCCCGGATCCACCGTCCGCAACGACCGCAACCAACTCTGCGCCACCTCGTCCCGCACCCCCGGCCCTGCACCGCCGCCCCCCGAAACCTCACCCCCACCGGGCACCCGCAACGCCCACTCCCGCTCCAACGCAGCCCGCTGCGCGGAAAGCGTGAGTTGCACCATCCCGGCTCTTCCTAACTAGACGAACTCGACAACGATCCCCTCCCCATCATGCCCCACCTCCCCCCGCTGAGCAGCAGTTTCGTCAGCCAGCAGCAGCTCCATACACTTTCCGCATGGAGCCACCAGAACGCGCGCAGCGGTACAGCGCGGACGAAATGGTCGCGCGCCACCGAGCGCTGCCTCGGGTGGATTGTGCGTCGATGCGACAGGAAGCGGAGGAGTTCTTCGGCTCGGAGGACCGGATCGGCGACGACACTGGGCGGTGAGCGTTATCGCCCTCTGATCTCAACTGGGCGCGATGATGCGGGGCCGAGGTCGAAGTGGATGCCTGCGCCGAGCATTTTGGTGGCGGGCAGGCCGATCATGGCTCGGAAGGATTCGCTGAAGTGGGAGGCGATTGTGTATGCAATTGTGTACACTTTTTCTATGGAGACCTTATCGGTGCGTGAGGCTCGGGCCCAGTTGTCTGGTCTTTTGGCGCGGTTCCGCAACGGTGATCGGCGACCGATCGGGGTCGGATCACATCGGAAGACCGAGGCTGTGATGGTGCCTGTCGAGGTCTTCGAGGAGCTGACTATGGAGCGGTCACGATCCTTGGCGCAGGCCGCGGCGTCGGTCAGGGCCGAAGGCTCGTCGGCGAGTCCGGCTGCTGAGGGGGTTATGGGGCAGTGGGCTCGTGGCGAGATCAGCACCACGCGCATGCGGGAGCTGATCCGGGGCCTGCACGGCGCAGCGTGACGGCGGATCCGTACCTCGACCCGAAATCGGGAGTGCTACGCAATCGACTGGGGATCGTAGACGCAGCCTCGTTACGTCAGGCGGAGGCTGATCTGAGTCAGGCCGCGCTGGCGGATCTGGGAATGAGGCCGTTGCACGGCCGCTATGACCTGCAGCATCTGTGCGCGTTTCATCGTGAGATCTTCGCCGACGTGTACCCGTGGGCGGGTGAGATTCGAACGGTTGGTATCGCCAAATCGGATCCGTTTTGCCTTCCTGACCACATCGCGAGTTACTCAGCGGAGGTCTTCGCCGCGCTGGCGGCGGACGGGTACTTGCGTGGGCTGGGGCGAACAGACTTCATCGTGAAGCTGAGCCATTATCTCGGTGAGGTCAACGCGATTCATCCGTTCCGTGAGGGGAACGGACGTGCTCAGCGAGCGTTCTTTCACCAGCTAGCTCGTGAGGCCGGCTGGGTGATCGACTGGTCAGGCCTCGATCCGGAGGAGAACACGCAGGCGTCGATGTCGTCGCTGCGCGGTGACAACGAGCCGATGCGGGATCTGCTGGACCGGCTGGTCGGGGGGTGAGCGTTGTCGGGCTCTGCGCTCAGCGGGGCGCGATGATGCGGGGGCCGAGGTCGAAGTGGATGCCTGCGCCGAGCATTTTGGTGGCGGGCAGGCCGATCATGGCTCGGAAGGATTCGCTGAAGTGGGAAGGGGTGGCGAAGCCGGCATCGATGGCGGAGCGGGTGAGGTCGTGGCCGTTGACGGCGTTGGTGATCGCGGAGACCATGCGGTTCCAGCGTTGGTAGCCGCGGAAGGTGGTGCCGCAGTGCTGGGTGAACAGGTGTAGGAAGTGGCCGGTGGACAGGCCCAGGTTCGCGGCGATCTGGTCGGCGCGCAGGGCGTCGGAGGGCTGGTCGCGGATGGTGGCGGTGAGCCGGGCGATCCGGGGGTCGGTAGGCAGGTGCGGGCCTGCGATGGCTCGCTGGTAGATGCGTTCGGGGTCGACGACGGGTTCGCCGCACAGTTCGACGAGTTCACGCTCACAGCGGTGCCGAAGGCCGAAAGTTCCTGCCGCGTCCGTCATCTCGTCGGCGATCATGGTGGCAGGCGCACTCGACGGGTCGATGAACAGCACCAGAATCCACCCTTCGGTGGCGACGACACGGTGCGCGGTCCGAGCGGGCGTGAACGAGCTGCCGGTGCGAATCAGCCCGCGCGAGGTGTGCACGATCAGCGGCCCGTCCAGCCCCACGGTGAGCATCGCGACCGGCGGCGCGTGCGTATCGGGTCGCAGATCCGGCCCGACGTACCCGATATGACCCGGCCGGGTCCACGCGGTCGGCATCCGCACTGAATCGCGGATCGGCGAACGGGCGATGGTGCTCACCTCACCAGAGTATCGACGTGCCGCCATTGTGTCCGGGGGTGATCGATGCCTCGACCTTGCCCAGCCGATCGGTCAAATATGCGAAGCTTCGAAAGGGTCGGCCTGCTGTTGGATCCGACGGCCCGAATCACTGATCCGCATATCCCACGAGGAGAGCTCCTTGAACCGAATTCGTGTCTCGGTCGGTATAGCCGCACTGGGTACCGCAGCCGCTGCCGTGCTCGCCCCGCCTGCTTCGGCGACGGTCACCGGCATCGCGATCGCATCCGGGAACACTCTCGGCACGCACAGCCAGGGGACGGGCTGTTCCTACACCGTGACCGTCACGGTGGACGACAACACCAAGCCGGTCTTCTTCTTCGAGGAGGGCCAGGGGCCGAGCGGCTTCGCCGAGGCGATGCCGAAAGACGGTGTAGCCGTGGCGACTTGGACGCCGTCCTCGACCACGCCCACCTACATCTATGCCTTCCAGCCGAACGCGACCTCGCAGATGAGGCAGCCGGTGGACATCGGCACCGGCATCAACCTCGGCTCCGCTTGCGTCGCTACGTAATTCGCGAAACCGCGAGGCCCGGCTGGTCGACAGCCGGGCCTCGCGGCTACTTGTCCCCCGGCGTGTAGGGGATGCCGTCGGCGGCGGGTGCTACGGCTCGGCCGATGAAGCCGGCGACCATCACCAAGGTGACGATGTAAGGGAGCATGCCGAGGAACTCGGTGGGGATCGGGTTGCCGGGCATGGTGTTGAGGAAGCGTTGCAGGGCGCTGGAGAAGCCGAAGAGCAGGGCCGCGGTGAGGACGCCGAAGGGGTGCCAGCGGCCGACGATCATCACGGCAAGGGCCACGAAGCCGAGGCCCGCGGTCATGTTCTTGCTGAACGACACATTGTTGGCGATGGTGAAGAACGCACCACCGAAACCGGACAGCGCGCCCGCGACGGTGACGTTCCAGAACCGCAACCGGTTGACGTTGATGCCCGCGGCATCGGCGGCGGCGGGGTGCTCGCCGACGGCGCGCGTGCGCAGGCCCCACCGGGTGCGGAAGAGCAGGAACGAAACCGCGAACACGCAGGCCAGCGCCACGTAGACGAAGATGTTCTGGTCGAACAGCACCGGTCCCAGAATCGGGATGTCGGGGAGGAAGCCCAGCGAATCGCCCAGTTTCTGCACGCCCGCAGGCTGGTTGAGTGAGCCGTCGGCGCGCATCAGCCGCTCGTAGAGGAAGCCGGTCAACCCGAGCGCGAGCAGGTTGAGGATGATGCCGGTGACGACCTGGTTGACCTGGAATCGGGTCGCGAGCCAGGCCAGCAGCAGCGTCGAGCAGACGCCGCTGATGGTGGCCGCCAGCATCCCGACGTAGGCGTTGCCGCTGACCGATGCCAGCAGCGCCGCGGTGAACGCGCCGGTGAGGAACTGGCCCTCGATCCCGAGGTTGATCACGCCGGAGCGTTCCGCGACGACGCCGGACAGCGCGCCGAAGATGAACGGCAGTGACAGGAAAAGGGTTGTCGCCAAAACGAATTCGATCGGGAATCCGACGCCGGGAGTGACGGTCCACGACAGCGCGGCGATCACCAGAGCAGCGGCCCCACCGCCGACCGCGACGCTACCGAACCGCAGATCTGGCATCACCAGCACGGCGATACCGGCAAGTGCGGCAAGCACACTCAGCGTCACGACGACCGGGAGCGTCCCGACCGTCCAACTGCTGTCGACGGTTTGGTCGAGTCGGTAGGTGGTGGTTCGCCCGGCATCGATCAGCAGCAGACCGAGCCCGCCCAGCACGACAGCCAAGCCGATCAGGCCGTAACCCACCGAGGTGAAGCGCCGAGAAACCTTGTCGGGCACCGCAACCTGAGCCTGTGTACTCACCAGCCCCTCGCTTCCAGAGTATTGAGTCCGCCACGCGGAGTTCGCAGCCGCAACAGCGTTTTGACCAGGGCGGGCGCTGCGACGAACAGCACGATCACCGCTTGCAGCAGAGTCGACATCTCCACCGGGATGGCGGGCTGCATGTGCAATGTGCCGGACTTCAACGCACCGAAAAGCAAAGCAGCGGCGACGATTCCGCCGGGATGCGCGCGCCCGAGCAGTGCGACAGTGATTCCGTCGAAACCGTATTCGACCGCGGTACCCGGGTTCAGCGTGTACGGGCTCAACCCGAGCGCGATAGCCGCGCCACCGAGCCCCGCGAGCGCCCCGGCCACACCCATGGTGGTGGTGAAGGTACGCCCGATATCCATGCCCGCGGTCTGCGCGGCCCGGTCATTGGCGCCGACCGCGCGAATACGAAAACCGAAGGTGGACTTGCTGAGCAACCACCAGGTCGCACCCGTCAAAGCGAGGCCGATCAGCAGCGCGAGACTCACCCGAAGCCCCGATCCGGCCCACCCCAGCAGTTGCGGCAACCGCGCAGATTCGTCGACCGGCTTGGACACGAGCTCCTGCGAGGTGACCGACCCGATGAACGTGGTGCCCAGCGCCCAGATCAGAAAATAGGCGGCGATATTGTTCAGCATGATCGACGAGATGACCTCGTGCGCACCGGTTCTCGCCTTGAGATAACCGGGAATCGCGCCGAACAAGCCACCCGCGAGAGCGCCGGCCAACAGCGCCAGCGGCAGATGCAGCACGAACGGAAGATCCACCGCGAAGCCCACGATCAGCGCACCGAGCATGCCGAATACGAACTGCCCTTGCGCACCGATATTGAACAGCCCGGCACGGAACGCCAACCCCACGGCCAGTCCAGTGAAGATCAGCGGGGTCGTGTAGGTCAGCGTCTCCGAGATGGGCCGCAACACCTGCGCCAAGGTGGCATCACCGGCGAAGAACAGTTGCAGGCGTCCGAAGTCCAGGATCGAGCCTTCGAACAGGTCCTGGTAGGCGGTGGAAACGGCGTACCAGGAGGCGCTGATGGCGTCGCCCGGCCGCGCGAACAGGTAGCTCCAGGTGCCGCGCACCCCGGGATCGGAGACGATGATGAGCACCGCCCCGATGGCGAAAGCCAACACCAGCGAATAGACCGTCACCATCACGCTGTTGGCTTCGGTCAGATAGCGAACAAAGGTGGGGCCGAACCCTTTTCGTTCCGTCTTGGTCTCGGTTGTAGTGTTCACTCGTTCTCCGGAGAAGGCAGATGGCCGATCATGAGCTGGCCCACCTCGGACCGTGGACGGTCAGGTGTCACTTCGCCCACGATCCGGCCGTTGAAGATCACCGCCACCCGATCGGACAGGGCCAGGATCTCGTCCAGTTCCGCCGAGATGAGCAGGACCGCGGTGCCGGTGTCGCGTTCGGCGACCAGCCGGGCGTGGATGAACTCGATGGCGCCGATATCGACGCCGCGCGTCGGTTGCGCGGCCACGAGAACTTTTCGGGGCCGGGAGAATTCGCGCGCGATGACCACCTTCTGCTGATTGCCGCCTGACAGTGCCGAGACGTGTTCGGTCGGTCCCTGCGTGCGAATGTCGAACTCCGAGATGGCCTTTTCCGCCACCTCGCGCACCGCCTCGTCGTCGACTACGCCGCGGCGGGACAGCGGCGCCTCCCGATACTGGTTGAGCACGATGTTCTCGGCGACGGTGAAATCACCGACAACACCGTCGCGCGCCCGGTCCTCCGGGATGTAGCCGAGCCCGGCCGCGATGCGTCGGGCCGGTTGCCAGCCGGTGACCTCGGTGCCGAGCATGTCGATCGACCCGCCCGCCGGTGCGACCGTGCCGAGGATGGCGCGCGCCAATTCGGTCTGACCGTTGCCCTCCACCCCGGCCAGGCCCACGATCTCCCCGGCGCGCACGGTCAGATTCAGCCCGTCCAGTACCGGAACGCCGCGATCGTCGAGCACGGTGAGATCTTTGATCTCCAAGGCCGTCGCGCCCGGTGCGGCGGGTGTCTTGTCGACGGTGAGCGTCACCTCGCGGCCGACCATGGCGGCAGCCAGCTCCGCTTCGGTGTCGCTGGGGGAGGCCTCGGCGACCACCTTGCCGCGCCGGATCACCGTGATGGTGTCGGCGACCGTTTTCACCTCCTTCAGCTTGTGGCTGATGAAGATGATCGACATCCCCGAATCCGCGAGTTTGCGCATGATCGCCAGCAATTCGGCGACCTCGGGAGGGGTGAGCACCGCGGTGGGTTCGTCGAGAATCAGCAATTCGGTATGACCCGACAGCGCTTTGACGATCTCCACCCGCTGCTGCACCCCGACCGGCAGGTCCTCACAGAGCGTATCCGGGTCGAGGGCGAGCCCGAACCGCTGCGACACCTCCTGCACCGCCCGCCGGGCCGCGGCACGGTCGAGAATCCCGGCCTTGGCGTGCTCGCGACCCAACTGGACATTGTCGGCGACGCTGAACGGGCCGACCAGCTTGAAATGCTGGTGCACCATGCCGATACCCGCCGCGATGGCGTCACCGGGCGATCGAAACCGCACCGGCGAGCCATCGATCAGGATCTGCCCGTCGGTGGGTTCCAGAATCCCGTACAGCATGTTCATCAGCGTGGATTTGCCCGCGCCGTTCTCACCGAGAACAGCGTGGATCTGGCCCGGCGCCACCACCAGATCGATGGCGTCGTCGGCGACGAAGTCACCGAAATTCTTTGTCAGGCCCCGTAATTCGAGACGCACTACTTCGGGGCTGCGGGAGAGGCGACCACAACGGTGCCCGCGACGATATCGGCGGCCAGCTTCGTCAGCTCCTGCTTCAACGCATCGGGAACCTTGCTGTCGAAATCGTGGAACGGTGCCAACGCCACACCCTTGTTGTTCAGTGTGCCCACGTAGCGACCGTCTTTCGCGCCGCCGGCGACGGCGTTGTTGATCGCGACCTGGATCGCCGAGGAGATGTCCTTCATCGACGACGACAGCATGATCTGCTTGTACTCCGGAACCGCCTGGTACCCATCGGAATCCACCCAGATCATGGTCGCGTTGCCCTTGTCCTTGATGGCCGAGGCGCCACCGAGACCGACCGGGCCCGCGACCGGGTGCACCACGTCGGCGCCTTGGGCGAGGAAGTTCTCGGTTAGCGAGCGGCCCGCGCTCGTGTCGTCGAAATTGCCGGTGAACGAACCCTTTTGGGCCACGGTGTCCCAGCCGAGGACTGCGGTGGTGGTGTTGTGCACCTTGTTGTACTCGGCGACCCCGGCGGCGAATCCGTCCATGAAAATGGTGACCGCGGGAATCTGCATGCCGCCCCAGGTGGCGACCTTTCCGGTCTTGGTGGTGCCCGCCGCCAAATAGCCTGCCAGATAAGAAGACTGGGCCGCGTTGAATTCCATCGAGTACACGTTCGGCAGGTCGACATGGGAGTCGACGATCGCGAATCGCTTCTCGGGATTCTCCTTGGCCACCGCGGTGACCGCGTCGGCCATCAACCCGCCGACCCCGATCACCAGTCCGCACTTCTCGTCGTCGGCCGAGGCCCGCAGGTTGGGCTCGTAGTCGGCGCTGCTGTTGGACTGCCGGTAGCTACCGGAAATGGCGGGATTGGCGTCGATCGCCGCCTTGACGCCACCCCAACCGGATTCGTTGAACGACTTGTCGTCGACACCGCCCGCGTCGGTCACCATGCAGGCCCGGAACTTCGCGTCCGCGGATCCGTAGGTGTTGCCGGAGGTAGCGGCGTCCTTACCTTCGGGCGGTGAGCCGCAGGCGGGCAGCAGTGCGAGGGTGATGGCGGCACCGCAGGCGACGGTAGCCCGAAGGGCATTGGCAGTTCTCATTCGTCACATTTACCCGATTTCGGACCGCTGTGATTGGAAATGAAACATTGTTTTACACAACTGGAGTGCGCCGATAACTGCACAAAATGAACAGAAACGGCGCACGTGCCCAGTTCGAGTAGGCGTCCTCGGTCTGGCAGCGGGACCGTCGGTGTCCGGTTGCGTCATCCAGGGGCTCCCGCGGCCAAGTTGGAAGCTCTGCTCCAGCGCTCGGTGAGTCGCTACAAGCACGTACGATCAGTGCTGTTGTGTCCAACACTCAGGGGGTTGATGTGGCGCTTGATGATTCAGATGCACTCGGCTTGCGTGCGGCAACCCGACTCTGCGTACCGGAGCAAGGCGTGCCGCCGGGGATTCCTAGCCCGGCGGAACTGATCGAGGACGAGGTGATGTGTGTCCTCGTCTACGCCCGGATCAGTGACATTTCAGGAAAGCGCGGGAATCCCGAGACGTGCCTCAAAGGTGTCGCCAACCAGCATGCCACGGGCCGCGAAATTGCCTGTCGGGAAAATCTGGTGATTGTCAAGCGGTACACCGACAACGGTCGTTCTGCCAGCAAAGGTGAATACCGGCAAGGCTATGAATCGATGCTGATGGACCTGCATCGAGGGCACACTCTCGAGGGCTATCCGGTTCATGGTGTTATCGCCGTTGATGAGGACCGAATCTGGAAGACCCCGGAACAATGGCATAGATTCATTGCGGGCGTTCCGCTCGCTTCCTGATCGGGTGTTCGTTGACGACTACGGAACGCGAGATCTGTATGCTACCGATGCCGAAGATGTCGGGTTGCGCAGTGTGGCAGTCTCGCTGGGCGAGAACCAGAAACGCAAAGCGCGAGTTCGGCGCTGGCACGAGGGGCAGGCGCGGCGAGGTATCGCTCACACCGGTGGTCGGGTCTTCGGCTACCGGCCGACGGAGGGACGGCCTGGGAAGATCGAAGTAGTCCCCCAGGAAGCCGATGTGATTCGCCGGGCGGTGGCAGCCTGCATTGAAGGGAAGTCGCTGGCAAGCATCGTCCGGCTCTTCCAGGCATCCGGTCTCGAGACTGAGAAGGGTGGTCCGTGGCGCTGCCAGACTGTCAGGCAGATCATCTCGAGTCCGCGCAATGCCGGGCTGCGGATTCTGGGTGAGAAGTGCGACGTACTTCGTGATGGCGACGGTGAGCCGGTGATCGGCGAATGGGAGGCGATCATTTCCCCCGCTGACTGGGAATTGGTTGCCGCGAGGTATCCCCGGCGGCACCGCGGGGATCGTGCGAACGCGCGGTCGGCCAGCGGCGTCAGTGCGCGAAAATACCTTTGTTCGGGGCTGCTACGTTGCGGCAAGAGTGTCGACGGCCGAATGTGTAACGGGTTGTTGGTTGGGTTCTCAACGGAAAAAGACAGTCGTAGTAGATCTAAATACCGCTACTCGTGCAGGCCTTCCGGGGATGGGGGATGCGGCGGCGTCAGCATCGCTGGCGAGGTAATCGACAAGGCTGTCTCCGATGCGGTCCTCGAGATGCTCGAACGCAGACCGGTTGCTCAGTCAGAGCCGTGGTCGGGCGAGGCTGCTCTCGCCGATACCATTCGTCGGCGCGATGCCTTCGAAGCACGTTGGAGCAATGGTGACGAGTCCGACGAGCGGTTCTACCGGCTGTCGACGCTCCTCGATCAAAATGTGGACGTCTTACGAATGGCGAAGGCGGACTACGAATACTCACAGGCGATGTCGTCCCAGTTGGTACGCGAGCGCTGGTTCGTGCCGGTCGGCGAGGGCGGGCTCGACTTGGACCGCAAGCGGTCGATCATCCTTGCGGAACTTTCCACCGTTCTGATCTACCCAGTCGGTAAGGGGACCCAGAAGCGGCCGCCCGGCAGTATTCGCATGGTTCCACGATCTGCGGGACTCGCAGCGTAAGGGCGACTCCCAGGCGCAGTGACCTCGCTGCGGATCGCATCCGGGGTACGGTGAGCAGATGAATCGGTTAGGCGAGGCCACATCGCCCTACCTGCGCCAGCACGCGGCTAACCCCGTGCACTGGCACGAGTGGGGAGAGGAGGCAAGTAGCGAAGCGACCAGGCGAGACGTGCCCATTTTACTTTCAGTAGGGTATGCGTCTTGCCACTGGTAGCTGCGCTACTACCAATCATGGTGTCACGTAATGGCCCACGAGTCCTTCGAGGACCTCGCGACCGCCGAGCAGATGAATGCCGACTTCGTGTGTGTGAAGGTGGATCGGGAGGAGCGGCCTGATCTGGATGCGGTGTATATGAACGCCACCGTGGCCATGACCGGGCAGGGTGGCTGGCCGATGACGTGTTTTCTCACGCCCGACGGTGCTCCGTTCTACTGCGGCACGTACTACCCGAAGCAGCCGCGTGGCGGGATGCCGTCGTTCACGCAGTTGCTCACCGCGGTGACCGATACCTGGCGCAATCGGCGCGAGGATGTGGACAAGGCCGCGGGACAGGTGACCGAGGCGTTGCAGGCGCAGGCTTCCGGGCTGCCCGATGCCGAATTCGCCATCGGCCCTGAGCTTCTCGATCAGGCCGTGCTGGCGATCGCCAAGGACGAGGACCCGGTGCACGGTGGGTTCGGTGGGGCGCCGAAGTTTCCGCCGTCGGCGATGTTGGAAGGGCTGCTTCGGCATTGGGAGCGGACCGGGGACCAGGCGGTGTTCGATCTCGTCGAGCGCACGGCCGAGGCGATGGCGCGCGGCGGGATCTATGACCAGCTGCGCGGTGGGTTCTCGCGCTACTCGGTCGATGCGGGGTGGCTCGTGCCGCACTTCGAGAAGATGCTCTACGACAACGCGCTGCTGCTGCGCGCGTACGCCCACCTCTCGCGTCGAGCGCCCGCGACTCCATTGGAGTCGTTGTCGCACAGGGTGACTCGGGAGACGGTCGAATTCCTGGTGGGCGACCTCGGGACAGCTGATGGCGGCTTCGCATCGGCTCTCGACGCCGACACCCACCTCGAACCGGGTGGCCCCGGCGTCGAGGGCGCCACCTATGTGTGGACGCCCGCCGAGCTGATCGGCGAACTCGGTCCACTCGAAGGCATGTGGGCCGCAGACGCTTTCGGCGTCACCACCGCGGGCAATTTCGAACAGGGCACCTCGGTGCTCACCCGGCACAGCGATCCTGTCGACGCCGAACAGTCTTCGCGTTTCGATCGCCTGCGGTCCCAACTGTTCGAGATCCGTAGGAAGCGTCCGCAACCTGCCCGTGACGACAAAGTGGTCACCGCATGGAACGGCATGGCCATCACCGCGCTCGCGGAATCCGGTGCGGCACTGGAAGAACCGTCGTGGATCGCCGCCGCCGTGCGCTGTGCCCGCTACCTGCTCGACGTCCACCTCGTCGACGGCAGACTGCGCCGCGCCTCCCTCGACGGCGTCGCGGGCACCCCGCCCGGTGTCCTCGAGGACTACGCCTGGTTCGTCACAGGCTTGCTCGCCCTCTATCAGGCCACCGGTGAACCCGACTGGCTCGCCGCCGCACAGTTGTTGCTGGACAACACGATCGACCACTTCGCCGACCCCGACCGCCCCGGCAGCTGGTTCGACACCGCCGACGACGCCGAAACCCTGGTCGCGCGCCCCCGCGACCCCGTCGACGGCGCCACCCCCTCCGGCGCCTCCGCACTGGCCGAGGCCCTGCTCACCGCCTCGGCGGTCGCCGACCCCGAGCGCGCCGTCCGCTACCGAGAACTCGCCGACCGGACCCTCGCCCTCGGCGCGATCCTGCTGGCCCGCGCACCCCGCACCGCGGGTAACTGGCTCTCGGTCGCCGAGGCGGCGGTTCGCGGCCCGTACCAGGTAGCGATCGCCGCCACCGAACAGTCCTCCGCCGCAATGGAACTCCTCGCCGCCGCCCGTGACGCGGCGCCCGGCGGTTCGATCGTCCTCGCGGCCCCACCGAACACCGCACCACTGCTGACCGACCGCCCCCTCGTCGACGGCGCCCCGGCGGCCTACGTCTGCCGAGGCTCGGTCTGCGACCTCCCGGTCACCGATCCCGTCGCCCTGACAGCGTCCCTGCGGCGGTAACCGCTGGTCACCTACCCGGCGCGATATCGGTCCAGGTGCGGGTTCGGCCGGGGATGCCGCGTAGGCGTAAGTCCTTGTAGCGCTTCCACTTCGACCGTTCAGCAGGTGTCGCCGCCTGCCACACCGAATCGCTGACCAGAACGCGCCGCGGTGCCTCTTTGGCGACGGTAGTGAGCCGAGCCGCCTCGTTGACCGCATCGCCGATCACGGTGAACTCGAGGCGGGTATCGGCCCCCACGTCGCCGGCGAACACCTGCCCGCGCGCCACCCCGATGCCGACGTCGAGTTCCCCGGTCGCGACCACTTCGTCGCGGATGCGGCGGGCGGCGCGCAGGGCGGGGGTGGCGTTGTCGTGCAGGGCGGACGGCGCGCCGAAGATGCACAGCGCCGCGTCGCCGGCGAACTTGTTCACCAGGCCGCCGTTGTCCTCGGTGGCCGCGACGACCGTGGCGAGCAGCCGGTTCAGCTTGTGTACGAACTCTTCCGGCTCCATCTCCGCCGACAGCTGCACCGACCCGGTGACATCGACGAACAGCGCCGAGACGATCCGCACATCGCCGGTGAGGTCGGTGCTGCCCGACAGCGCGCGTTCGGCCACGGTGGAGCCGACGTGCCTGCCGAACACGTCCTCGGTGTGCAGCTGGTCGCGCAGGGTGGCGGCGAGTTCGTTGACGGAATGTTCCAGCCGCCCGATCTCGCTCGCGCTACCGACCGGCACCCGCACATCGAGTTCGCCGCGGGTGATCCGGTCCAGCGCCCGATACATCGTGCGCATCGGCGTGGCCACCGAACGGGCGAGCAGTGCGGTGGCGAGCGCGCCGACCAGGAGCGCGACGATCGAGAACATCCAGGCCGCGCGGACCCGGTCGTTCGCCGAGGTGGTGCTGTCGCTGAGCACGACGATGATGATCAGCCCCGGTAGCGCCCCCGAGACCGCCCAGGTGACGAGCACGCGCACCAGCACGGTCGAACTCGGATGCACGGTGGGGCCGAGCACCGCGGCGATGATGGGGACCGTGGGCCGGATCAGCCGGTCCAGGATCAGATAGATCGCCCCTGCGGCTTCCAGCGCGCCGAGCGTGAACCCGGCGAGCAGCACGGTGAGGTTGTGATAGTCGGTGAACTCGTCGACCAGCAACGCGGTCAGGATGACGCCCGGTGTCCACAGGGCGATCGCGCGCAGGGTGACCGCGGCGGGCAGCCGGATCAGCACCCGCGCTTCCTCGGGTGTCGGTTTGCGATTGTCGTCGAGCCAGCGCATGTATCGGCGCCGGTCGTAGAGCGCGATGCCGATCCCGACGGTGAAGGCGAGCACCGGATAGATCAGGATCAGCGCGGCGGCGTCACTCCAATCGTCGCCGACCCGAGTGAATACCCCGCCTGCCCAGCAGACCAGGAAGATGGCCGTGACCCCGACCATGTTGGCGGAGATCACCACCAGCGCCAGCCCCCAATAGGACCGCAGCGCCCACCGGACCAGCCGGTTCACCGCGCACGTCCGACCCCGGTGCCCGAGGGCACCCGGGCATCACGACCTGCGCTGACGGGTGACACAACTACTGAGCATAGAAGGCGCGCAGGTCGGTGCCGCGCGCCCGCGCCGTTCATCCCAGCACTACCAGCCAGATCGCGATGTAGTGGCACAGCGCCGCCACCACGGTCATCGCGTGGAAGAACTCGTGATGCCCGAAGTCCGGCCACGGATTCGGCCACTTGGTCGCGTACAGCACCGCCCCCACGCTGTAGATCACCCCACCCACCGCGAGTAGCACCAGCGGCGCGACCCCCACGTTGTGCAACAACTCGGGAATCACAGGCACGATCGCCCACCCCAACAGCAGATACAGCGGCACCCCCACCCACGCGGGCGCGGTCGGCCACAACAACTTCAGCGCCACCCCGGCGACAGCCCCCGCCCACACCACCACCAGCAACGTCTGCCCGGTCTTGCCCGGCAACCCGAGCAACGCGAACGGCGTGTAACTACCCGCGATGAACAGAAAGATCATCGAATGATCCGCCCGCTTCATCCGCACCCGAGTCTTCACACTCGCCCAGGTAACCCGGTGATACACCGCACTCACCCCGAACAGCGCACACACCGACACCCCATAGAGCAGCGTCGACAACCCCGCCGTCAACGAAGTGAGAAACCCGAACACCACGAGCACCGTCACCGCAACAGCGGAAACCCCCACCGCCCACGTATGAATCCACCCCCGAAACCGCGGCTTCAAGTGCGCACCGGCCTCAGTCAGAACCGCTTCCACGAAACCTCCCAAGCCAAAACCTACGGTACCGTAGGTTAGCCCAAACCGTACGCCGATCCCCACCTCGACACCACAAACGTGCCCACAACCACACCCACAGATCTCGCAAGAACATGGGTAACTCACCGGGTACGGGCTAACCCATCCCGTCCCCAAAAGCTTGCCGCGTCGCCACCCCATCTCGCACCTGGGTCTGGCCTAAATACTCGGGGAGGCGGGGGAGCGTAGGGTGCGGCTGTGGAGTTTCTTGGTCGGGTGCGTGGATTGCCGTACCGCATCTACGAAGCCAGGCTGTCGCAGCACCTGGCAGACAAGCAGCACCCCCGCCATGTCGCGGTCATGTGCGACGGCAATCGTCGCTGGGCGCGCGAGAACGGGTTCACCGATGTCAGCCACGGTCATCGCATCGGCGCGCTGAAGATCGCCGAGCTGGTCGGGTGGTGTTCGGAGCAGGGCATCGAGATGGTCACCGTCTATCTGCTCTCCACCGAGAACCTGCGCCGCGATCCCGAAGAACTCGAGACCCTGTTCGAAGTCATCACCGACGTCGTCGAGGAGTTGTCCGCCCCCGAGCAGAACTGGAGCGTGCGGATCGTCGGTTCGCTCGAGGGGTTCCCCGAACTGATCGCCAAGCGACTGAGGGTGGCCGCCGAGCGCACGAGTGGGCGTGACGGCGTGCACGTGAACGTGGCGGTGGGCTACGGCGGTCGTCAGGAAATCACCGACGCGGTGCGTTCGCTGGTGCGCCAGGAGATCGCCTCGGGCGAGTCGGGTGAGGATCTGGTGCAGTCGATCACGGTCGACGCGATCGGCCAGCACCTCTACACCTCCGGCCAGCCCGACCCGGATCTGGTGATCAGAACCTCTGGTGAGCAGCGACTTTCGGGTTTCCTGTTGTGGCAGAGCGCCTATTCGGAGATCTGGTTCACCGAGGCGTACTGGCCGGAGTTCCGCCGCGTCGACTTCCTGCGCGCACTAAGGGATTACGCCGCACGTCACCGCCGTTTCGGCGTTTGATGTCGTAGGGGTCGCGTACTCTGCGGTCAGTGCAACCCGAACAGCCTTCTTACATCAGCTACGAGGAATTCGGCAGGCGTTTCCTGGAATACGCCGTCTCCGAACAGCGTATCGCCGACGCGTTCGGCCAACTCACCGGAGCCGCTTTCGATTTCGGTCCGATCGGCGTTGGTCCGGGGCGGCTGGCGAAGGTCACCGCGCAGGTGGAGCTCGGGCAACCGCGAATCCTGCGCTTCGTCGACGCCTTCATCTCCTTCGAACTGACCATCCCGTTGCACGTGGACCTGGTGCTCGATCTGGCGGTCGACCGCTCCCGTTTCCGTGTCGACGGCACCGTCCATCTGCACCTCACCGCGCGCACGGCCGACCCGCTGCGGGTGGTCATCGATATCGCCGAGCCGCGGCCGGGGGATGTGCGGGTCAATGTCGCCAGCAGTTCCAAGCGTGGCGAGTTGCTGCGGGTGCTGGCCAGTGTCGATCACGAGATCCGGCGGTTCGTCGCTCGGTACATCGCGCAGGAGATCCGCAAGCCCGAGATCGCGGCGGTCCGCAATATCGACGTGGCGACCAGGTTGGACGCGGCCTGGAAGTTGTAGGCCCGCTTTCGGGCGGCTGCGCCGACTGTGTGGTTTAGGCTCCTGCGTGGGATCGGCCCGACGACACAATTGCAGGCAGGCAGGCAGGCAGGGGTGCTAGCTGTGGGAGTTGCGATGCAGGCGAGCGGATGGCGTGCGCGGATCGCGGTGATCGGTGCGGTGCTGGCGGTCGCCGGGTGCGGTGGTGTCGACCAGCCCGCGCTGCCGCAGATGACACCCGCCGAGGAGCAGGCCGCCGAGGGCGATGTCTTCGCCTATCGCACCGATGCCGAACTGGCGGTGGTGCGTGGCACCGAAACCGCCCGCGCGCCGGGCAGTTTCGGCTATTCGTCGGGACCGGTCTCGTTCACCAGGGATGGGAAGTACGCGTTCGCGGTGGAGGCCAACAGCAAGACGATCGTCGCGTTGGGTGTGCAGGACCGGTCGGTGTCGCGCATTCCGTGTGAGTGCACCGACGCGGTGGGATTGCGCGGGTCGGTGCTCGGCTGGTGGCGGGAACCGGGGCAGATCATGATCATGGACCTGGCCGGGAACGAGCCGCCCGCACCCGAACGCGAGATCGTCCTGCCGGAATCGCCGAGCCCGCTGACCGGCGGTGGCTGGGACGGCGCGAAACTGGTCGCGGCCACCGACGAGTACGTGCTGCTGGCCCGGGTCGAATCGCGCGGGCTGTGGTGGGAGAAGAGCCACCTCTACGCCATCGGCGCCGACGCGATCCTGCCGCTCGGCCGCGTGCCCGGCATCGACGCCGGACTCACCGCCGCCGCCGGACCCGACGGACATACCTTCGTACTGGCCGGTGCCACGGCCCGCAGCGCCACCTGCGGCAGCGGCAATGTGGCGACCATCGACGCCGCCACCAACGCCGTCCGCGCGCTGCCCACCCTGCCGGGCGAGTGCTCGGCCGCCTACAGCCCGCGCTGGAGCGCCGACGGTTCGATCACCATCGCCGCCCGCAAGTGGCCCGACGTCACCGGCGCGCCGAGCATGGTCGACCGCCTGCAGTCGGCGGCGCAGGGCTGGGCGCCGGTCGGGGAGTACCCGGTGGTCGACATGCTGCCGCGGACGCCGAACTCGGCGATCGAGGTGGTCGCCGGTGAGCCCACCGCAGCACGCGGCGCCCCGCACGGGGTGTTGGTGGTGCACAAGGGCGGCACCCGTGCGGAATTGGCGACGCAGGTCGTTTCGTTGGGCGCGCCAACTCCCGCCGCCGGGTAGGCGCTACCCCGCGGCCGGGTAGACGTTACTGCGCAGCAGTCATCCCCCGGCCGTGAAAGCTGTTGGTGCTCAGGCGGATCAGAGCTTGCGTAACCGCAGCCTGTTGATCGTGTGGTCGGAGTCCTTGCGCAGCACCAGGGTTGCGCGCGGACGGGTCGGCAGGATGTTCTCCACCAGGTTGGGCCGGTTGGTGGAGTTCCAGATGTCGCGCGCGGCCGAGGTGGCCTGCTCGTCGCTGAACGCCGCGTAGTGGTGGAAGTGGGCGTCGGGGTCGGCGAAGCCGGTGTTGCGCAATGCGAGAAAGCGCTGCACGTACCAGTTTTCGATGTCCTCGATGCGGGCGTCGACGTAGATGGAGAAGTCGAACAGGTCCGAGACCATCAGTCGCGGACCGGTCTGCAGCACGTTCAGGCCCTCGACGATGAGGATGTCGGGCTGGCGCACGCAGTGCTTCTCGTCGGGCACGATGTCGTAGGACTTGTGCGAATACACCGGCGCGCACACCTCTTCGGCGCCCGACTTCACCTCGGTGACGAACCGCAGCAGCTTGCGCCGGTCGTAACTCTCGGGAAAGCCCTTGCGGTGCATGATCCCGCGACGGGTGAGTTCGGCTGTGGGATAAAGGAATCCGTCGGTGGTCACCAGGTCGACGCGGGGATGGTGATCCCAGCGCGCCAGCAGCGCCTGCAGCACGCGCGCGGTGGTCGACTTACCGACCGCCACACTGCCCGCCACGCCGATCACGAACGGCACCTGCTTGTCGGGATGTTTCTCCCCGAGGAACGTGGCGGTGGCGGCGAACAACCGCTGCCGCGCCGCGACCTGCAGGTGGATCAACCTGGCCAACGGCAGGTAGACCTCGGCGACTTCCTCGAGGTCGATCTGCTCGCCGAGACCGCGCAGGCCGGTGAGCTCGTCCTCGGTCAGTACCAGGGGAGTCGACTTGCGCAGGGTGCGCCACTGGCTTCGATCGAACTCCACATAGGGGCTCGGTTCACTCATCCGTGCCACCTACCCGACCCTCCGTCCGGGCGCATCCGCACAGCTTGGCTGCCCGTCTGGTGAGATCCGGGATAACTCTGACCGCATAGCGAGATTGTGCTCCGTACGCGCCGTCCGCGCGCAACGGGGGGTTTGGCTACTCGTCGGTAACTAGCAACAATGCCGAGGTAAGGCGCCATTTTCCGACCGACCACGTACTGTCGGTCGGATGGGGTCTCATCCACTTGTCACTGAATATCTGCGCCTCGGACTGGCTTTCGACCGCCTCGAAGACGGCTTCGTCGACGCCTACACCGGCGACCCGCAGCTGCGTCGCGATGTCGAGAACGCGCCGGTCCCCGAACCCGCCGACCTGGCCCGGCGCGCCGTCGACCTGCGCGCGGCCCTGCCCGATGCCGGGCTCTCGGCCCAGCGCACCGAATTCCTCGACGCCCACCTGGTGGCGATGGAGTGCTCGGCCCGCAAGTTCGCCGGCGAGCAGATCGGCTTCGTCGACGAGGTCCGCGCCTACTTCGACGTCGACATCGCCCCCGGCGACCCCGACGACTACCGCGAAGCGCACCGCCAGATGGACGAGGTGCTCGGCGGCGACGGACCCCTGGCAGAACGCGCCGCCGCCTTCCGGCGCGGCGACGAGATCCCCCCGGAGCGGCTCGCTGTCTGCGTCGAAGCGTTCTCCAGCGCCCTGCGCGAGCGGGTGCGTGACCGGTACCCGCTGCCCGACAACGAGCACGTCACCTATGAGGTCGTCGGTGACAAGCCGTGGTCCGGCTTCAACTACTACCTCGGCAATTTCACCTCGACGGTCGCGATCAACTCCGACCTCAAACAGCACATGGGTCACCTGCCCGCGCTGATCGCGCACGAGGCCTACCCCGGCCACCACACCGAGCACTGCCGTAAGGAAGCCGGACTGGTCGCGGCGGGCGAGGACGAGCAGACGCTGTTCCTGGTCAACACCCCGCAGTGCCTGATGGCCGAGGGCCTCGCCGACCTGGCCCTGCAGTCGATCGTCGGATCCGGCTGGGGTGTGTGGGCGCAGGAGATCTACGCCGACCTCGGCCTTCGATTCGACGGCGAGCGGGCCGAACGCTTCTCGATCGCGTCGGCGAAACTGCTGAACGTGCGTCAGGACGCCGCGCTGCTGCTGCACGATCAGCATCGCAGCGAGGACGAAGTGGCCCTGTTCCTGCAGCGGTGGATTCTGGCGACGCCGGAACGGGCACGGCAGTCGCTGCGGTTCCTGTCCTCACCGCTGTGGCGGGCCTACATCAGCACCTATGTCGAGGGGTACCGGCTGCTCGGCGGCTGGCTCGACGGTGCCGTGGACGCCCAGGATCGGGTCGAGCGGTTCGGGCGTTTGCTCGACGAGCCGCTCACGCCGGGGGCGATCCGGCGGATGAGTGTCGTTACTGGATGACGGCGCAACCACCAGGGTTCATCAGATTGCAGACCAGGTAGCTCAGGTGCAGCAGCAACGCCTCGATCGGATTCGACGGGGCGACGGCGGGGGTCACAGCGAACATGAGAGGTCCTTGGGTCAGAGGGATCAGGTGTAGATCACGCAATTCTGGCCGCCGGTCATGGTGCAGATCAGCTGCTGAATCGCCATCAGAAAAGCTTCGAACGGGGTGACCGGTGCGAAGTTCATACCTGTGTCATCGGTCACCGACGCACGAGTCGTTACGTGGGCGACCCGTGTTCGACGTCTATCGAACCTGGTCAGACCGGCTGTGACCCCGGTCTCCCGGGTGGCGGCCGCGAAGGTGTTGCGGTATCCCCGTGCTCGGCCCGCACACGGTCGGCAATAGACTCAGGTCCGTGACGCAGACGACCGCTTCGGTGAATACCCAGTCTCTCGGTGAGCTCGATCCCGAGTTGGCCGCCGCGATGGCGGGCGAGCTCGCCCGCGAACGCGACACCCTCGAGATGATCGCCTCGGAGAACTTCGTGCCGCGCGCGGTCCTGCAGGCGCAGGGCTCCGTCCTCACGAACAAGTACGCCGAGGGTTACCCGGGCCGCCGCTACTACGGTGGCTGCGAGGCCGTCGACGTGGTGGAGACCCTGGCCCGCGACCGCGCCAAGGAGCTCTTCGGCGCCGAATTCGCCAATGTGCAGCCGCATTCCGGCGCGCAGGCCAACGCCGCGGTGCTGATGGCGCTGATGAACCCGGGCGAGACCCTGCTCGGCCTCGACCTCGCGCACGGCGGTCACCTCACCCACGGCATGCGCCTGAACTTCTCGGGCAAGCTCTACGACGTGCACTCCTACGGTGTGTCGAAGGAAGACCACCGCATCGACATGGACGAAGTGCGCGACATCGCACTGAAGGCCAAGCCGAAGGTGATCGTCGCCGGATGGTCGGCCTACCCGCGCCACCAGGACTTCGCGCGCTTCCGCGAGATCGCCGACGAGGTCGGTGCCTACCTGTGGGTCGACATGGCGCACTTCGCCGGCCTGGTCGCCGCCGGTCTGCACCCCTCGCCGGTTCCTTACGCCGACGTCGTGTCCTCCACCGTGCACAAGACCCTCGGCGGTCCCCGCTCCGGCCTGATCCTGGCCAAGCAGGAGTTCGCCAAGAAGCTCAACTCCGCGGTGTTTCCCGGCCAGCAGGGCGGCCCGCTCATGCACGTGATCGCCGCCAAGGCCGCCGCGTTCAAGATCGCCGCCACCGAGGAGTTCGCCGACCGTCAGGTCCGCACCCTCGCGGGTTCGCGCATCCTCGCCGAGCGTCTCACCGGCGCCGACGTCAAGGACAAGGGCATCTCGGTCCTCACCGGCGGCACCGACGTGCACCTGGTCCTGGTCGACCTGCGCAACTCCGAGATCGACGGCCAGCAGGGCGAAGACCTCCTCCACGAGGTCGGCATCACCGTCAACCGCAACGCCGTCCCCTTCGACCCGCGCCCCCCGATGGTCACCTCCGGCCTGCGCATCGGCACCGCAGCCCTGGCCACCCGCGGCTTCGGCGACGCCGAATTCACCGAGGTAGCCGACATCATCGCCGCCACCCTCGCAGGCACCTCCGACGTCGAATCCCTGCGCGCCCGAGTCTCCCGCCTGGCCCAGAGCGTCCCGCTCTACCAGGGCCTCGAAGACTGGCGTCTGCTCGGCTGAGCCCGAAGTCCTTGTGCGGCAGTCCCGTTGGTTCCTCGGAGCCGGCGGGACTGCCGTTTTTTGTCGCGGAGTTGTGGTGCCGTTCGACCGGCCGCGCTTGCGGCAACAGGGGCCGACGTGCTGCGTCGGGGCGACAGGGGTCGCGGAATGTGATTGTCGGAACACACAAAGTTCTGGGGAATTGCCTACGGGGCGGACGAAATACGGAATGGTCAGTCCGTATGGAATATCGACGTGAGCTCGCGCGTGCGGTCGGTGGGGAGGTGCACGCGTTCGAATTGCTGTCCGAGGCCGAGGCCAGGGAGCTGATCGAACTGTTCCACACCGCGCGAGACAACGAGGGTCGGGCGCTGCGCCGAGCCATCGACGCCGCACTCACGGCGATGCCCGTTTCGTTGCGCAAGGTCACGCGCAGAATCATTTTCGGTAGCTGAACCCATGATCGAAACCGAACTGGAAGCCCAGACTCAACTCGTCGTCCTCGCACGCACCCTGCAGGTGCCGCCGCAACACCTCGCCCCACTGGCCCGCCTCGGCGCGGTGCATCTGTCGGCGATCCACGAGCAGATGTTGCGCGCCCTGCACGCCGAGCACGCCGATACTTTCCGGCGGGTCAGTCCGGTCGTGCCGATCTTCCCGGTCGCGCTCGGCGTCAACCTGTTCGAGCGGGTCGTTCCGCCGGTACTGGCGGCCAGGTTCCTCGGCGCCATCGGCGTTCGCCACGCCGAGAAATGCGCCCAGGCCCTGTGCATGGTCGACGCCATCTACGCCGCCGACGGTGCCCCCTTCCTCGACCCGAACGTCTTCGAAGTGCTGATGCGCTACGGCAAGCCCGAGCCGATCACGCTGATCATCAACGAACTGCTGCGCCGGCGCGATTATGTGACCGCGGCCCGATTCCTGTCGGTGGTCGACGAACGGATCATCGCGGAACTGGAACGCAACGTCCTCGACGACGCAGGCCTGATCTTCACCGCCGCCTACGCCTACCCCGCACACACCCTCACCCGGATCGTCGAGCAGTTGCTCGCGGGCCCGCGCCAACGGATACCGGGCATGCTCCAAACGGTATTGGCCGGTCCACCCGCCCTGCATCACGCGATGCTGGCGCTGCTGTGCAAGATCGATCCGGCGGTGGCCGCCACCCTCGGCGACATTCTGTTCGGCCGCGGTTCCGTCCACGAAGTCGGCCGGTTCCTGTTGACCGCGGTGGACCGCAACGCCTCCGCCGCCCTGCTCACCGTGATCGGCCGTCTCTATCCCGTTGCCCTGTGGGCACTGTCGACCAACCCGCAGTTCGCCGACTTCGGTGTCCTGGACGCGCTGGTCCGCTCACTGGACGGCAGGGTCGAAGCCGACCCGTGGCGCGGCCTGTTCGCCCTCTCCGCCCGCCTGAGCGAACCCGCGCGCCGCCACATCGCCGCCACCCTCACCGAACTCGACGAAAACTCGGTAGCGGCCCTGCCCGCCCACGCCACCGACGCCGCCTACTGGCCCGCCCTGCTCCAACTCCTCGCCGAATCCGAACCGGCCGCCCAATCCCGCGTCGCCGCGATCTGGTCGCGACTTTCCCCCGAATGGCAATCAGGCATCGAACGCCACATCCACGAAAACCGCTACGACACCCGCCTGAGCCGCATCACCGAAGCCCTCACCACCATCACCCCCGAGGAAGTCTTCTTCCGCCGCCGCCAGCAGATCCGCCAACGAGGAGAAGACCACTTCGCGTCCTGGTAAGGGCCGCCGATGGCCGAGCTCGCTACCTCCTCGAGTCCGTGATGAAGTCGCGATTCAGGTCGAGTAGAACGTGGTCGGCGGTAAGGAGTTGGAGCCCTTCGTAGTTCGCTTGAGAAACGATCAACCGGTCGAAGGGATCGTGCTTGGCCAGTTCTGGGAACTCGCGCAGGCCCTCCGCGTGTTCACCGGTGACGTCGAGAACGCTCAGGCCCTGAGCGGTCAACAATTCGGTGAAGGCAGCCGGAATGCTGAGCTTGCCGAGCATCGACTTGATTGTCAGCTCCCATACGGACGCCGCAGAGACATAGACCTCCGCAGTTGTGGAAATCGACTGACGAGCGGCGGCTCCCAGTCGAGGATTGCCATCGAGCGTCCACAGTGCGGTTTGGCTGTCAAGCAGAAGCATCGGCGTCGTCTCCGTAGAACATCCGCTGAATGTCTGCGTCGACATCGAACGCCGAGTCGTCGTAGGTGAGTTGACCCCGCAGGCCGCCGATGGTAACCGGGGCGCTTCGATGCGGCACAAGGTCGGCGATGGGCTGACCTGCCTTCGAGATCACGATCCGCTCGCCCTTGGACACCCGCTCGAGCAGCCTCGACAGGTGTGTCTTCGCTTCGTGGATGTTAACCGTCGTCATTCTTCGGATTCTACCGGACTTAGTTCAACTTAGTCTATGCAACAAGAGGGCGCAGGGTTCGGCCGACCTGGTCGACGACGCCGGGTTCGTGGCCGTTGGCGACCATGTTGACGATGATGCCGTCGATGCCTTGGTCGAGCACGCGGGCTTGGATCTGTTCGGCGACTTCGGCTGGGGTGCCGGCGAATTGGCGGTCGGCGAGGCTGGCGCGGCGTTCGGCTTCGGTCATGGTGGACAGGTCGATGCCGAGGCGAGACAGCATGGTGGACTGCAGTTTTCGGGCGCGGTCACCGTCTTCATCGGCGATCACGAAGGCGAGGAAACTGGTTTCGAGAGTGGCGGGATCGCGGCCTGCCTCGTCGCAACGTTGGTGCAGCGCATCGAGCTTGCGCGGCAGCTCGGAGGCGTTGCAGATGATGTTGAGGTGATCGGCGAAACGGGCGGCCAGCCCGAAGGTCTTCTTCTCGCCGCCACCACCGAGCAGAATCGGCAGGTCGTCGCGGATGCGCGGCTCGTTCATCGCGTTCTCGGTGCGATACCACTTGCCGTCGAAGGTGGAACGCTGCCCGCGCAGCATCGGCGTGATGATCTGCAACGCCTCGTCGAGCCGCTCGAACCGCTCGGTGAACGTCCCGAACTCGAACCCGTACTGCTGATGCTCCAACTCGAACCACCCCGCCCCGATCCCGAGCACCGCCCGCCCATCACTGACCACATCGAGGGTGGTGACAGTCTTGGCGAGCAGCGCCGGATTCCGATAGGTATTCCCGGTCACCAAGGCCGACAACTGAATTCGCTCGGTCGCGGTAGCCAACCCCGACAGCGCCGAGTAGGCCTCGAGCATCGGTTCCTCGGGCTCCCCGATCACCGGCAACTGATAGAAATGATCCATCACGAAAGCGGCATCGAACCCCGCCCCCTCAGCCTCCCTGGCCTGCGCGATCACCGCGGGAAACAACGCCCGCACCGAAGCGGTGTTGCTGAAGTTGGGCATCTGATAACCGAGGCGAATGCTCATGTCATCGACGATAGAACCTGGAGTGCACTCCAAGTCAAGACCTGCTCCGCGGGCATCGCGGCAAACTATAGGTAGATATGAAACATGGAAGAGGAAGGCCAATGATGAGCAGCTTCAGAAAATGGGATCGGAACGCCTATCGTCAGCGCATAGGCGACGAGGAAGCCGCGCGTCGTCGCAGCGCCATCATGGCCGAACAGATGGGGTACCAGGTCGAGCGTGACAACCTCGATGAGTTGATCGCGGACTTCGAACGGGTGAACGGCACTGCCGACCTAGATGCAGTGGCGGACAAGGTATCCCGGCTGCGCAAGCCATCGAGGTAGGCGGTGAGTCCCCCTTGTGTGCGATAGAACGTACACTCGCGGCGTCGTCGCTGATCACGGCCCGCTGCTGTCGATGATCCCGTGCGTTGGCGGACGAGCTATCCGGCGTGGAGTCGGCGTCATCCCTGATACGACGATCCATTCGAAGGGGCGATGATGCCATCGCCGACAGTATCCCGGACCTTCGCGGCATTCGACCGATCAGAATCGGGTGCGGAGTGGGACGCGGTTGTGTCGGTCGGTGGACTATCGGTCGGTGCGCCCGCTTCCACATCGGTTCGGCGGACGGCCGGTAGGAAGTACCGTTCCGGGCGCTCTGTGCACTCCAAAGTCACCAGGGTCCAAGCGAAAACACCGTACACCCACACCGTGAGCAACCAGCGGAATCGTGGATAGCGGCCGGTGTCGCGATCGACGATCACCAGGTCGAACATCAGTTTGCCGATGGTGGTGTGGGAAAATGTTTGCAGTACAACGCGATCGAGGAACGAGACGGCAAGGAAGGTTGCGACCGCGACCCGTGGATCCACCGGTGGGAGGTCGCCCGTGCGTGTGGGAGCTGTCATGGTTTCGATGGCGAGGGCGATTCCGGCGGCGAGAGTCAGGTGAATGGCGACATCGGTCAGATAGGCCAGCCAGCGGCGAAGCTTTCGCGGGGTCGGGTACCGGGTGTCGTCGAACCCGCCGAAGTCGGGTGGGAGCTCGACGGTGGGAGAGCCCGGCGGCGGCACCATCCGCAGGTGTCCGTCGACCCGCTTCGCGGTGAACCCGTTCGCGGCCACAGACTCGGTTGGCGCAAGTCCGTGTTCGTCGTTGCCCGCCACGTTCGCCGGATTTTCGTGCTGGTCGGGCATCGCTCGCCGCTGCGGGGCGCCTTCTTGTGCGAGGTGGGCGCGGATTTCGAAGGTCGTCGGCATGGACGCCCAGCAATAGCGCAGATCCGCGCCGCCGGGGCGTGAGAGAACCCCGCGTCGCAGCGGATCGCCGGCGAACCAAACATGCGTCGTCGACTCGTCGAAGAGTTGTCCGCGCACGGCGGGCCAGGTGTTGAGCTTGTGGGTTCGGACCGCTTGCCCCTGCTCGTCGATCAGCGTGATGTATTCGTTGTTCCCACACCAGTATTGGACCTGCCAGCGCGTCCAATGTTCGCGCAACGCACGCCGTCGTCGCTCGGCGATCCACACGCCGAAAGGTGCCACAGGTCCACAACAAACCAGCATGAGGAACCCCACGCCTAAACCCAGACTCGCTGCCGCACGGCCGATCTGGCTGCTCGGTGCTGGAGCGCTGAGGATGAACCAGATCATCGGCACGCACGCGATCGTCGCGACGAACACCAGCCACCAGCGCAATGTGATCGAGATGAAGGCAGAACGCGTGGCTGACAACGTATTCGCTGGCACCGGCGGTGGGGGAATATCGGCGTTCAACTGGCACTTTCGGTAGGAGGCTGGACGACGTCGCGTCGGCGAACTGCTGGCAGGAGGTAGCGCTCCGGACGATCAGGACCCGCACCGCCGCCCATAGCGATGAGGACGATCGGGACCATCAGTGCCAGGAACAGACCTACCAGCCATGTGGCCAGCAGCCAGCGCATTCGTGGATATCGGCCCGTGTCGCGGTCGATGATGACCAATCCGAAGACTACCTTCCCGATAGTCGTGTGGGTCTTGGCTTGCACGAGTACGCGATCGATGAAGGAGATGAGCAGGAAGCACCCGATGATGGCACCCACGCTGGGGCGCAGCGCATTCCAGTCCTCCTGTGCTATCGCATGTTGGGCAGCGGGGTTGCCGACGAGGACCAAGCAGGCAGCGATCGATACGTGTGCCGCGACATCGAGCAGATAGGCGAGTATGCGCCTGAGCGTGCGGGGCGTGGGGAAACTGTCATCATCCAGTCCGCCGAAGAACTGACCTTCCGGATGCCCCTTCGGCGGTCGCATCATGAGACCGCGACCGGTCCGCACGAGTGTGAAGCCTGTCGCTGTGTCGGCAGCAGGTTTCGGGCTTGCGGCTGTGTGTTCGCGGAACCTCAGCCGCGGTGGTTGTGTCGATGACATGCGGAGCTTTCGCGGGGTCGGGTGCCGGGTGTCGTTGAATCCGCCGAAGTCGGGTGGGGGCTCGACAGGCCCGGGTGGCGGGACGATGTCGTTCGTCAATTGACACCTTCGATGGCGTGCCAGCGGTCTGTTGAAGATTCTGCTCCGAGCTCTGCTCGTAACGTGGGATTCGCGATATAGAAATCAAGGTACCGGTATAGGGCAATGCTGTCGACGGCGAGCCGCGGGCATTCAACAATGATCCAATTCGGGTGCAATGACTTGCCCATGTTCCATAGCCGGCTCGGATTGTCGGAAAGTTTGAAAAACGGACGATAATAGCGGTGGGAGCATTGTGCGGAACTGATTCCGGCGATGTTGAGCAACCGCTGCTGGGGTTGCAGATTGAACGACGCGTGGAGTCTGTTTACCTCGGCCCAGTTGAGCGTGACCTGTGAGGTCCAGTCGTGATAGATGATTGAATCAGCAGACAAGACCAATTTCCCGGGTCGGAGCTGGCCGACTGCAGCGAGAACCAGTGGAACCAAATGAAAACGACCCGATAGTCCCGAATATGATAGTGAGCGGCCAATGGATGCCATCGTCTGAGGTTGCCGATCCATATGAGGCAAGCAGCGATATCGTCGCGAAGCATAGGAAAATGGCTTGGGGTAGCCAGAAGTAGACCTTGGATCCGGGCACGATCAGCACTGGTTGGTCGCGCTCCTCGGCGAGACGGACCGTGCGATCGAAAAATGGCCCCGATTGCGGGCGAAGCGCAAGGGTGAGCATAAGCGCCATGCTGATTCCGAAAACAATGACATATTTTGATGCGCTAACAGCAATCGGCTCTCCACTGCGGAGCATGGAAATGCTGATACCTGTGGCGAGGATCGTGAGAATTACGGCGGTCGAGGTCGAGAGTATGCGGCGTCGCATGAAACCTCTTGGTTGAATGAACCATGGGTCTGCTATCGCTCTATTCTCGGAATGTCGCATTCCAGCCTCTCGAGACTACGTCACATTATGTCGAAGGACCGATGATGCCATCACCGACGGAATCTCGGTGCCTCACGTGGTTCGGTTGTTCGGATTCTGAACCCGAGGGGCTCGTGGTTGTGGCGGTGGGCGGACTCCCGCCGTTCGGTGCACCGGCTCGCACATCGCGGCGGCGGACGGCGGGCAGCATGTACCGCTCGGGGCGTTCGGGGCCGATGCCGTCGAGCGACATCAGGGCGAACGGTAGCTGAATTGCCAAGAGTCCACTGACAAGCCACGAGGCGAGCAACCAGCGCATTCGTGGATAGCGGCCGGTGTCGCGGTCGATGATGACCAGGCCGAAGACAGCCTTTCCGATGGTCGTGTGGGTAATCGTCTGGAGAACTACTCGGTCGATGAACGATGCGAGCAGTGAGTAGCCGATCACCGCGACCCAATTGATTTGCAGCTCAGTCCATTCCCGGTGTGTTACCGCGAATTGAGTGGCGGGGGAGCTGACGAAGAACGTGCCGAGGCCGATCGTCACGTGAGCGACGACGTCGAGCAGGTAGGCCAGTGTGCGTCGAAGTTTCCGAGGTGAGTGGAACCTGACGTCGTCCAGTCCTCCGAACAGTGCGGCCGGCGGGTTTGTGCTCGGTGAACGCGTGGAGGGGTGGCCGCCGTTATGTCGAGGTTCGGATTCGTGTGGAGTGGAGTTTTGCAACAGCTCCGATGGCGATGCCGGATCCGAGCCGGACGGTGCAATCGCGCGACCGAACTGTGGCGGGGTGTGAATGCCTGATCGGTGCGCTAACCGGGAGCGTGCGCCCCCTGGCTGCGCGATCAGACCAATCTTGTCAGGGTCTCCGGCGAACCAGGCGAAATGGTCATCGATACCGAATATGCGAGAGGAGGATTTTCCGAGCAGCAAGGTCACGGTGATGGATCCCTGATCATCGATCAGATGAACCCATTCTTTGGCTGCTGGACGGTGGAATTCGACTTGCCATTTCGTCCAACGGTGTCGCGCGGCTCGCCACCGTCGGACAGAAGCTCGCACCATAGCCAAGCCAGTTATGCTGATCGCCAGGAATGCCAGGAAGGCGACCTGGGCTGCCGGACCTGCCCAGGTTGGCGCCGCTCCCCCAGTCGTATCGGTTTCGTCGTTCAAGTGTAAGAATGCTGCCCCGCAGGCTAATCCGAGAATGAGGGTGAGGATCGCACGGAGCGTGGTCCATGCCAGTGTCCACCGGGTACTCGGGGTACTCCACGCTCTTGGCAACTGCAGATCCATGCCGGTCATAGCGTCAGGCTGCTGGTTCCGGCGGTGGTGGACCGGAACTGAATCGATGCGGCTAGCGACATCATCATCGGCCGAAAATTTTGTCCGTATGCAATGTCGGCAGTTGAGAGTATCGCGGTGGCTATTCGGCTGCCGTCGTCGGATGGGATGATCGCCTCGATCTGGTGAATAGTTGCTGTTGGCCGGTCATCATCGCTTTTGTCAGCACCAACGCGGTACGTAGGTGTCGATTCGCTGAAGAGGAGGGTCCGGCCACCTATGTTGACAGCCTCCATGTATATATCGGGCCTGTCGGTGGTTCTTTCTGCTACGAGGTCGGCAATTCTCAGGCGAGGATTTCGGGCCGAATCGTACTTGAGTATCGAGAGGGTCAACCACGATGTAACGAGGATCCCGTCGGGCGCAGCGTGTTGCCCGATCCCGCAATAGCAGGAGTTCTGCTCCCGTAGATCGGATAGGAGATTTGCAATCACTTGCGCCGCCTCGGCGAACGTATCGTAGGCATCACCGAGTTGACGCTGCACGATAGATTCAGACCTGGCGATTGCGGTCGGAATATCAGTGAGCGGCAGCTCGTGGTAGCCGCCTGGTATGTTCGCGGTGATTGTGGTGGGGTATTCGTCGATTGGGTTATTCAACTGAAGTCCAATTCGTTGTTGGACAGATCGATCCCCTTATAGGAAGAGCCCGTGAATCGCTGCATTACTGCCAGTGCCCGCGCGGGGCTTGCTTCAGCGGCGTCTTTCCCAACGGCCGTTGTGAGCTCGAGCAATGAATGCACTCCCGTAGTAGCGCCTGACGATGCGAGCTTGTCGGTGACACCGAAGACATTTCTGTCCGTGAACGCACGTGCAACGAGTCCTGGATCGGCCGCACCGTCATTCCAAGCATTCCATGTTTGTGTGAAACGGCCGACGTCGTCGGCACCGCCTCCGAGCGTCAATGCTTTTCCGGCTTTGAGCACGCCGCCCACTCCGGGGAGGACGCTGAGCGCATCACCTGCGATCCGGCCGGCGGCACCCGCCTTCTCTGTTGCGCTTCCGTGTAGCAGGTCGTCTCGGAGCTCGTCGTCGGTCGCGTCCAATGCGAGGGCGCCCGCTCCGGCAGCCAGCGAGATACCGAGTGCGACGCCACTGAACGGTGGCGGCGTGATGATTGCCAGCAACCCGCCGACTGCGGCTGTCGTCGAGAGAACTGTGTGGATATCGTCGCGATTTCGGTCGATCCAGTCCAAGAATTCATCCCAGATGCTCTTGTCCGGCTCACTGGGGGAGAAGTTGGCGGCGGCGTCGAGTTCGGTGGCGATGGTTCTGGCCTTCGCCGTGTGGTTGGTTTGGAGGCTGGTGGCGCGGGCGATAATCGCGTCGATGGCGGACTGGCAGTTGTTGACTGCGGTGGCGGCGGTGCTCAGTTTCGTGCTTGCCGCGTCGAGGCGGGACTGGGCGGCGGCCAATTGGGCTGAGTCGGTGAAGGTTTGGTTGGCTAGGCCGAGGTCGGGGTTGGTCTTGGCCTGTTGGAGTGCGGTGACGGCTGTGGCGTGTTCGGCGCGGGCGGCGGCGGCTTCGGTTTCCAGGCTTTTGGCGGTGTCCTGGAAGCCGATGAGGTCGGCGTGCCAGGTGGTGATCAGGGTGGATGCCCCTTGGAGGGCTGACTGGGCGCGGTCGAGATCTTGGGACAGGGTCGCGTCGTAGTTGTCGCGAAAGGCTTGGCCCGCATCGCCTTTCCAGACGTCGTCGTTGTTGTTGCGCAGGCGGTTGAGCAGGGCATTGGTTTCGGTGACGGCGTCGGCGGCTGCCTTGACCTTGGTACTGAGGGTGGCGACCTGGGCCGCGTCGCCCGGGGTCGGATTGAATCCCAGGTTCGGGTACGGGTTCGTTGTCACTGGCCGTTCACTCCCGGCACGGACGCTTGCGGGGCGATTTGCGTGCCTGTCATCGCGATCAACAACGCCGTCGACTTGTCGAGGTCCTGGTACGCGGTGCTGCATTGGGCGACACCGTCGGCGGTGACTTTCGCGGATTCGCAGATTCGTTCGATGCCGTATTCCCAGCGGCGCTGGAAGTTGTCGGCGGACTCGTTGAGCGTGGTGGTGCCGATGTCGGCGTTGCCGTCCTTGGACATTGCTTTCATGACGTCGGTGAGTACCTGTTCCGAGCCGCGTAGTGATTGGACGGTCTTGTTCAGTAGGTCGATGTCGGCCTGGAAGATTCCTGCCATGTTCCCTCCCCTTTTGCTATCTGGCTGGTAGAGCGGCTTCGACGGTGCTGGCGGCTTCGTCGATGTGGTCGCAGCCGACCCAGGTGGTGAAGGCTCCAGAGCTGCCGACACGCACGTCGATCGTTGCGTCAGGCCCGGGGAACGCAATGTTGCACGACTCGGCAGCGCGTTTTGTGCTGAACAGCGCTTCTTTGCCATTTACCGTCGTCTGCCGAGCGCCCTCATAGTTGCGGCCGCGCATCTCGTCGAGGGTGATGTTCGTTGAAGAGATCGTTAAAGAGCCGACCTCGAGCTGCTGACCTCGGATAGCTTCTTTCCGCGAGAATTCGCAGCCGATGAACGCGTAGTCATCGAAAACGAAGTCAACGCGCTTCCTCGTCGTCGGATCGAAGCCCAGCGCGGCGGGCACAGCGTCATCGATTCTCGAACACGGATCGAACGCGACTGTCCGCCGCCCGCTGGATGGCTGAGTGGGTGGGGGAGCGACCGGCGCGGCGATCGCAACTGGAGGACCGGTGTCACCCGAGGTATTCGTGGGCTGGGGTTGGGTTGTTGATGGTGAGCACGCTGCTAGCACCAGGCCGCAAACCAGGGCTCCTGCGAGGGTTGCGAGATCTCGCATCGGCTACGCCTGCCCGTCGGTTTCGCGCTGGAGCATGGCGATTCGTTGGCCACTGAGCGCATCTGCTTCGGGAAACTTGTTCGCTGCGCAGAGCAGACCCTCTTGCATCTGCATCGCCGCATCGATCAGTTGCCCGACCACCTCGAGGCCGCCTGTCGCCTTATCTGCGAACCCCTTCTGCAGTTCCTGTGCTGACGGGAATCCACCGAACCCACTAACGCGGCTTGCCTGGTCGAAGTGGGTCCGAACGGCGATCAGGTCACGAATCATCGTGTCGTACAACGACACAACCGCCATCGCCGCAGTCGGATCGAAGCTGAACTCACCTGCCCTCGCGGACTGGGTGAACGCTGAGATCTCTTCTCGGCCGTAGTCGATTTCGATGGTCATCGGTCATCCTGTCGTTTCGGCGTGGCGTGGAAGTAGCCGCGTTTGCTGATCTCGCGGGCGAGAACCGCGGGGTCGGCGGGCGTGACGGTGGTGTCGTTGTCGTCGACCTCGATGAGGTAGCGGCCGCTCGCGAATTGACCTGGGGGGATATCGATCCAGCTCAGGTATCGGATGGGGCGGGTGCCGGGGTCGCGTTCGATGACGAAATAGCCTTCGGCGCTGCGGCTTATCCGCATCAGTTTGCGGATGCGTTCGTCGACGGGGAGGCGGCCTTCGGCGTCACGGGTCCAGTGGGTCGGCGATTCCTCGCCTCGGACTCGGGGTGTGTAGCCGAGCATCGGGCCCGCACCGCCGGGTTCGGCCTTGGGCAGGATCGCTGCCAGATGGGCGGGTACCAAGGCGCGGGAGACGAGGGCGAGGCGGACGTCGCCGCCGCCTTCGTTCGGGGTGAAACGTTGTGCGGCAACGACACCGAGCCCGTCGAGTGCTGCTCCGTGGCTGCGGATCTCGGTGTTGCCGATGGTGCTGACGCAGGCCACCCGGGTGTCGGCGTTGGACAGGATGGTGAACACCGCGGACAGGCCGCGGTCACCGCCTCGGGGGAAGCGTTCGCTCAGGACGGTTCGTAGTTTGTCGGCGTCGGCTTCGGTAGTGGGGGTGGTGCGGACGGCGAGGGGGTCGGGGTGGTCGTAGGCGTCGTCGAAACGGGTTTCTTGGCGCCAGACCCAGGCGAATTCGTCGCAGGTCAGGGTCCAGGTCGGGGGTTTGGTCATCGGTCGGTGCGCTCGTTTCCGGCGGGAGCGGGCTCCGTGGTGCCGTGTTCGGCGAGCAGCGCCGCGACTTCGGGGGGCAGGGTCGGCGCGGTGGGTTCGATCGACGACTGGCTGGGTGCGGAGGTGGTCGGTGCGCTCGCTGCTTCGGCCGGCTGATCGAGCAGCGACGCAACCGGGGGTGCGGAGAGGGCTGATGCGGTGACGTTCGGTGTGGGTTCGCTCAGCTCGTCCACTGGATCGTCGCCGATGACGCCGGCGAGAACGTGTGTGGTGTCGAGCAATTCGGGTTGCACGCCGCGCAGGTAGTCGGGGGAGCTGTGTTCGTCGTCGGAATCGCCGGGTTTGCGTCCTGCGCCTGCGCCCGCTCCCGGCATCATGCCCATGCCGGGTGTGCCTGCGCGCGATCCCGCGGCGGACCCGCCTGACGCGAGAGTTGCTCCGACACCGGGTGATTGGGGTTGGCCGGGTACTGCCGCACCGGCACCCGGGGCGCCGAGACCGCCGGGTGAGCCGCCGCTGCCGAGCGGTGAACCCGTGCTGCCCAGCGGGGAGCCCGAACCTGACGGGGTCGAACCAGTGGGAGTGGTGGCCGCAGGCGCGGTGCTCGCGGGGGATGTGTCGTCGGTGTCCGTCGGCGTCGTGCTGGGACTCTCTGCCGCTGACGAATCGTCGTCGGTCGATGCCGGGCTGGTCGGCTCTTGTTCGGTCGCGGGAGTCTCTGGCTCCGTTGGTGTTTCAGCGGTCGGGCTACTGGCTGCCGGCGAACCGGCGTTCGGCGATCCGTCGGATGGTGACCCAGCGGATGGCGAGCCGCCCCCGGAACCGTCCGGGTTGCCGCCGGAACCAGGTCCGCCGGGCACTACCGAGTAGGACGGAACGCCCGAACCGGTCGGTGGGATCGTCGGGGTGTAGATCCGGTTCATGGTCGCCTGCGCGTCCAGTTCCGCCTGCCGTTGGGCTTGCCGGTCGACCGTCGCCACCACGGGGCTGGTCAGGCCGGGGATGACCTGGATGTAGTTGTCGTCGGGTTTGGCCGCGACGATCTGCGCTGTCGGCGCCTGCACGGCCATCCGGATCGCCTCCACGGCGGGGCCGACGATGTCGAGACGGGTCTTCATCGCCTCGCACACCTGGGCCATCTGCTGGATCGAGGTGTTGAGCGCGGCGATCCCGGCGCGCACGGCGTCACCGCTGGCACCGGCCCATTCACCGTGCGCCAGTAGCGCATTCGCGCTGGTCTGGTGGGTGGTCGCGATGCGGGTGAGTTCGGTGTCGATGGTGTTCCAGGTTTCGCGCAAGGTGTTGATGGTGGTGACGCTCATGCCACCCTGGCCGCCCTTGCCGTGGACGCCTTCGTAGATCTGTTGATGGGAGAGACCGTCGAACTCGTCGACGGTCTTCACGTAGTCGGGATCGGTTCCCGCCAGCTTGTCGCGCAGCGCCTGATCGATCGACTGCGTCCGCGACAGTGCGTCGATGACCTTCTGATTGTTCGGAAACACCGCGTTGAGTGCGGCCGCGTCCAGATTCGTAAACGGAAACATCGGATTGGACGGCGGATTGTCACCGGTCATTTCTTGCCCCTCCCACAGGTGATTTCGCTCAGACGCTCGCGGCAAGCCGATCGACGATCGTCATCGTCTGGACGGTGGGGAGCAGTGACTCGCGCAGGCGCCACTCCTGTTCGACAACCACGAACCCCCACCCGCGTCGGGCCATCTATAGATGGCAATTCCCAGACGCGCACATAATGCCATCTATAGATGGTCGACGCGAGTGTGATGGCTCGGAAGCCTCTTAGGGATGTCCGAGTCCGCCGTTGAGAAGCAGCTCATGGCGATTTTGGGGCAGCATCTGGCCACGCTGCGGGAGGCGAGGGGCCTCACCCAAGAGGCGGTGGCGGAAGCTGCGGGCATCAGTCGGAACTACTACCAACTGCTCGAGAACGGCATGGGCAATCGCAAGACGAAGAAGCCGCCGAACCCGAGGTTCTCGACGCTGATCGGGCTGAGCGAGGCCCTCGACACGACGGTCCCCGACCTCGTCGACGTGATGTTCGGTCGCAGCGCGAGCTGACGCGGAGGTCGCGTCTCGCGAGGGACTACAACACGAGGTCGGTCAACTGGTCCCAATCCAGGTTGATCCGGATGGGCAGTTCGACCGCGAACGCGGTGCCGGGCTTCAAGATTCGGGCGAGGCGGTAGTGGCCTACGCCGTGGTCGAGGGCGTAGGTCTCGATGGAACTGACATCGGCGTCGGTGATGCTGACGAGCCAGTACCAGGGGATGCCCGCTGCCGCGTACTCGCTCATCTTCTCGAGGCGATCGGTCTTCACGTGGCTCGGCGAGATGACCTCGACAGCGATCTTCAGGTGGCGGGCGGGCACTGGTCGTACCTCGGACGGCACGCAGTCGAACAGTGCGATGTCCGGTCGCCGGATCGTGGCCCGAGGGATTTCCCAGAGCACTACGTCGAAATCATGGTTGGTGTCGAGGCAGGACGACGGGTCCTCGGACATGTATTCCTTGGCCGCGGCTTCGAACATCGCGAGCAGTCGATGGACGGCTTTCTGATGTGCCCGCGTCGGTGACTCGCAGCGGACAGCGTCGCCATTGACGACCTCGACCAGGCGGCAGAACTCTTCGGGGAGTTCGCGCCAGATATCGAGGGTGATCGGCTCGGGCTGAACGTTGTCCGGCCGCGCCCAATCGAAGATCGCTGACATGGTCTGGAGTCTATCGAGTGCGGCGGTCGGTCGCGTCCGCGATCGTTCTGTGCCGCTCCTTCACTCCTCGGTCCACGTCGTCCAGCTGTCTGTGGTGAGGGTGAGGTGGAAGGGGGTGGGGAGTTCGATTGGTTCGCCGAATTTCCACTGGCGGTGGTTGCCGTAGGTGCCTGCGGTGCGATCGGGGGACCAGAACAGGGTGGCGCAGCCGGCCTGGGGGTCGCGGTCTATGAGGAGGTAGAAGGGGACGCCCGAGGCTGCGTAGCCGTTCCATTTGGTGCGGCGGCGGCGTGGGCGCAGGCCGGGTGGGCGGTCGTCGGCGGCGTTGGAAGGCGATGTCACCTCGACGGCGAGGGCCAGTTGGGCCGGGTAGACGCGCGGCGAGTCGGCGGCGAGCAGGGCCGCGTGGGTTTCTCGGTCCAGGAGGAAGAGGTCGGGCACGTAGCCGTCTTGGATCTCGATCAGGCTCAGGTCGACATTGGTCGCCAACTGCCAACGACTCGATTCGTCGGCGTACACGGCCCGGGATGCCGACTGAACTACGTGCCCGTGGCCGAAACTTGGACAAGGTGACACGACAACTTCCCCCCCGATGATTTCGACGCGACTGCCATCCGGGACGTGGAGATACTCGTCGAGCTCACCGCGCTCCCACATCGCGAAGGCGGAATCGGGCATCTTCATCGGTCCACGAACCTCTGCGGTGGTCATTGCGGCCAACCTCCTCTTACAGCGTGTCTGAAAACCAAGTGGTTTCAGATACCGCCCTTCTCGGGCGTCGTCGGTTCACGCCACAAGTGTGGCGTGAACTTCGGTTCCCGCGTCAACCGGGACTGTTTCACCGACACCCGCAGGGTGTCGGTCAGCGCCTTCCCGTCGGCGGACATTTGTAACCCGGCCTCCTGCTCGGGGGTCCGGGGATCGTGAAAAGTCCTGCTGCATTGTCGGCCACAGCGCAAGATTGATCGCCGCGTTGCGGTCACGGTCTACACGAAAACCACATCCACAGAAGAACACTCGATCCGCCAACGACAAGTCGGCGTTGATTGCCCCGCAGGCCGAGCACCGTTTACTCGACGGATACCAACGATCCGCGACAGTCACCGTGCCACCACGCCAACCCTGTTTGTAGACCAAAAGGCGAGCGAAGTCGGCCCATCCGGCATCACCGATCGCACGAGCCAAACGGCGGTTACCGAGCATCCCTGTCACATTCAGATCTTCGATCACGAGCCGGTCGTGGGTTTTGACCAGCTGGTTGGCGACCTGATGCGCGAAATGGCGGCGAATGTTGGCGATTCGGTGATGATGACGGCCCAACTTGGCGACTGCGCGCTGACGGTTGCGTGAACCTTTCTGTTTGCGTGACACCGACTTCGCCAGACGGCGTTGCCCGGCCAGCCGGGTAGTCAACGGTCGCGGCATGGTATCGATACGGGCGACCTCGGTTCCGTCGCTGGTCGCGGCGACCGCAAAGACGCTCAATCCGCGATCGATCCCCACCCACCTGTCGGCGTCGTCGGGTTGACGTGGTCGGTGGTGGTGGTTGGGGTGCAGGTCGGAGGCTTCGACTGTCAGGCTGATCCACCACTGACAGGCACGGAAGGTCACGGTGGTGTGGAGATCTTCGCCCGGTCCTTGGCGAGCATGCGGCGCAACCGGCGGGTGTCCTCACGGACCCTGATCGCACCGATCCCGGGCAACGTCACCGACCGCGCGGACTCGGTGTCACCGACTCGGATCCCCGCCCGCCCGGTTTTCGCGATTCTGTTGCGGAGCCGAAAAGAGGGAACCGATTTGTCCTTTTTCTTGAAGCGAGGGAATCTGACTGGTCTGCCCGCGCGTTTACCGGTCCGTGAGTCCGAGAACGCGGTAAGAGAGCGACCGCAGTCGACGGCGGCTTCCTCGAAAACCTGCTGGCATACCTGGGTTCGCCAGTCCAATCCGGTGACCTGCACTTCGGTGTCCCCATTGGTGCTGACTGCGAAGACTCGGCCTGCGGCTTCGGTTTTCTTCCAGGTGTTGAACGTGTTGATCAGGTCGAACCCGGTCCACGGCACCCGGTGGTCGGGGCAGCTTTTGCGGGTGGTGAGCGCGGCTTTCACGAAAGCCAGGCTTTGGTTGAACGCGAACCGCGCTGCCCCGGCATGCCGTTTGAGCACGATGGACTGCTCGACTGTGGGGTCGAGGCAGTACCGGAAGGTGGTGTGGCGGCTCATCGTCGACGAGTGTGACACAAGCCACCGACATCAATAGTTCGCGAGCTCGCTGCCGTCTATCCCCTCGGGGTTCTGTGGATAACTTCGGGGTTGTGGATAGGGCTCAGTTCACCTGTGGCGTGGACTCGACCAGTTCCGGGTAGTCGAGGAGGTCGATATCGTTGGCGGCTTTGTCGCCGTATTTGAGCATGAGGGTGAACAGGCGGGAGCCGAGGAACCAGTTGCGGACCTTGATTCCGGGCGCAGTCTTCGGGGCGAGGAAGGGGCCCGCGTTGCTGTTGCCCGCTATTTTGGCGTAGCGCTTCATGATTCGGTCATAGTTGGCGAACGCTGTCACGTGATCGCCAGCGGCGCAGGCCAGTTCGCCTGCGAGGACGTAGGCGCCGACGATGGCCAGTCCGGTTCCGAAGCCTGCCAGGGTGTTTCCGTAGGCGGCGTCGCCGATGAGGGCGGTGCGGCCTCGGGTGTAGGTGCCGTTCATGCGGACCTGGCTGATGGAGTCGAGGTGGATGTCGTCGAAGTCGGCGAGGTCGGTGAGCATGCGGGGGGTGTGCCAGGTCATGTCGGCGAAGGTTTCGGTGATGATGCGGCGTTGGGCGGCGGGGTCGTTGCGGGGGTAGTCGAGTTCGGGGGCGGCGAACAGGTACATCTGCTGGGCTTTCGGGCCGCCGTCGATGGCTAGTTTGCCGGGGGTGTTGTGGGCGTAGCCGGTGGCGCGTTCGCGGGGAGTGGTCGTGTCGCTCGCACCTGCGACGCAGTAGTAGTAGCCGAGGTGTTTCACGTAGTCGGCTTCGGGGCCGAACGCCAATTTCCGTACCCGCGAATGGATTCCGTCGGCGCCGAGGACGAGGTCGAAGGTGCGGGGTGGGTTGTGCTCGAATCGCACGGCCACACTGTCGCCGGTGTCGTGCAGGTCGGTGATGGTGTCGCCGAAGAGGTATTCGACGGTGGCGGCGGTTGTGTCGTACATGATCTCGGCCAGGTCGCCGCGCAGGATCTCGAGGTCGCCACCGGTGAACTCGCCCGACATCAGGCCGAGCTCGCGCCCGTTGTCGTCGACGAACACCATGTCGGTGGTGCCGGTGCGGCGGGCGCGAACTTCGTCGAGGATGCCCATTCGCTCGAGCACTTTCAGGTGGGTCTTGCCCTTGAAATCCACCGCCTGACCGCCTGCCCGAAGTGCGGGGGCGCGTTCGACGACGGTGACGGAGAAGCCGTAGCGGTGCAGCCAGTAGGCGAGGGCGGGCCCGGCGATGCTTGCGCCGGAGATGAGGACAGTACGCATGGGGGAACTCCTGGAGATCTGTGTCCGATGGAATCTGTATCCGGTGGATGCAGATCAGAGTATGGTAGACACAGTTTCGCGTCAAGACGAAAGGATGAGCAGATGCCGACCACTGTCGAGCTGCTGTGGGGGACCGCGCAGCGCCCCAAGCGCGGGCCCAAACCCGCGCTCACCCTCGACGGGATCGTCGCCGAAGCCATCGCGCTCGCCGATGCCGAGGGGCTGGCGGCGCTATCGATGCAGCGGCTGGCCGAACGGCTCGGATTCACCAAGATGTCGCTGTACCGGTACGTGCCGGGCAAGGAGCAACTGACCGCGCTGATGCTCGACGCGGCAATCGGTGAGCCGCCGAATTCCGCAGATGTGCAACAGGATTGGCGTTCGGGATTGCGGGACTGGGGTACGGCGATCTTCGCGCGCTACCTCGCGCACCCGTGGGCGATCGAGCTCACCCTCGGCGTGCGCCCCTTCGGTCCCAATGAGATGGGGTGGACCGAGGCCGCGCTCATCGCGTTGGCAGGCACCGGCCTCACCGGTTCGGAAAAACTCGACACGATCGTCCTGCTCAACGGTCACGCCCGCAATCTGGCCCAGCAGGTCGCGTCGATGAGCGGCGAGGGCGAAGTGCAGTTCACCGAGCAGTTCACTGCGATGATGGCCGCCGCGGCGGGCCGCTACCCGGCGGTCGGCGCGGCCTTCGCCGAGGAAGTCGCCGCGCCCGCCGGGAAAGGCGGCCCGGACGACGCCCTGCGTTTCGGCGTCGACCGCATCCTGGACGGACTCGCCGTGCTGATCGACCAGCGAAACTGAACGGACCCCTGGTCCCGCCGCGATCGGCACCCTAGGCTCATCCCATGACCGATCAGCTGCCCGAGCCCGCCGTCACCATCGTCCGTGAGTTCTTCGGCGCGCTCGAACTCGGCGTGGTCGACGAGGCGCTCGACCTTCTCGATCCCGCGATCGTCTGGAAGAACACCTCGCTGCCGACCCTGCGCGGCAAGAACCGGGTCGCCACCGTGTTGCGCGGCTTGGATCGCCCGAAGCTCGGGTTCTCCGCGGACATGCACCACATCGCCGCCGACGGTGACATCGTGCTCACCGACCGCACCGATTACCTGCACGTCGGTCCGGTGCGGATCGGCTTCTGGGTGAGCGGCACCTTCGAACTGCGCGACGGCCGAATCGTGCTGTGGGACGACCACTTCAGCAAGGGCAATGTCGTGCGCGGCGCCGTCGTGGGCGTGGTGAAGGCGATCACCGGGCGCTGATCACTGGTGCTTGCGTAAGTAGTCCAGGTAGGTGGGTCGCAGCACGTCGGCCAGTTTTCCGTCGCCCGCATGGATGTAGTCGTCGATCATCGGCACCACGTATTTGATGTCGGCCGAGCTCTCGCCGAGGTCGCCCGCCTCGGCCTGGGCCGCCGGAATCGACTTCAGCAGGTCCCACAGGAACTTCACGTCGCCGTGGCGCACGGCCGTCTTCACCGCGCGGTCGTGCAGTTCCTTCGACGACAGGTTCTCCAGATCATCGGCCATGGCATCGACTGTAGCGCTCGGCGGCGCACGCACGCCGGATCCGCCACGACAGTGGTGGTTAACGACAAATTCACGGACACGTGCGCCGGTCCAGCAGCGCGACCGCGAATTCGGCGGTAGCGTCGTAAATGCGAGTCGCGTCGGTGTGATTCGTACGGGAGGTCCTGACCGTGACTGAGCTACTCAGTGCGAGAGGGCCGGCACCTGGCCCTCGGGGCGGTTGATCCAAACTGCCCACAAGGACGGACCGGTCCAGCGAGATCGTTCGCGCGGGTGCCGTGCGAACACATAAGGAGCCCACCGTGACTGCTGCACGCTCCGTTTCCGCTTCCGCGAAGCACACGGCCCCGGCCTCGGCCCAGAAGAAAGGGGCTCGCCCCTCACGTTCCGGTCGCAAGACTTTTGTTGTCGACACCTCCGTACTCCTGTCGGATCCCTGGGCCGTGACCCGGTTCGGGGAACACAGTGTGGTCCTACCCCTGGTCGTGATCAGTGAGCTGGAGGCGAAACGGCACCACCACGAGCTCGGCTGGTTCGCCCGCGAGGCACTGCGCATGCTCGATGACCTGCGGGTTCAGCACGGCAGGCTCGACCAGGCGCTGCCCATCGGCACCGAGGGCGGCACCCTGCAGGTAGAGCTCAACCACACCGATTCGTCGGTGCTGCCCGCCGGATTCCGTTCCGACACCAACGATTCCCGCATCCTGGCCTGCGCGCTGAACTTCTCGGCCGAGGGCGAGGACGTGGTGCTGGTGTCCAAGGACATCCCGCTGCGCGTCAAGGCGAGCGCGGTCGGATTGGCGGCCGACGAGTACCACGCGCAGGACGTGGTGACCTCCGGCTGGAGCGGGATGGTGGAACTCGACGTCGCGGGCGCGCAGATCGACCAGCTCTACACCGATGCGGTGATCGACCTCGACGAAGCGCGAGAGTTGCCCTGCCACACCGGTGTTCGGTTGCTGGGCAGCAGCTCGAGCGCACTGGGCCGGGTCACCGCCGACAAGCGGATCCAGCTGGTTCGGGAGCGGGAGGCCTTCGGTCTGCACGGGCGTTCGGCTGAACAGCGCATCGCCCTCGATCTGCTGCTCGACGAGAGCATCGGGATCGTGTCGATGGGTGGGCGCGCAGGCACCGGAAAGTCGGCGCTGGCGTTGACCGCCGGGCTGGAAGCGGTGCTGGAGCGGCGGACTCAGCGCAAGGTGGTCGTGTTCCGGCCGCTCTACGCCGTCGGCGGGCAGGAACTGGGCTATCTGCCGGGTTCGGAGAGCGAGAAGATGGGCCCGTGGGCACAGGCCGTCTTCGACACGCTGGAGGGGCTGGCCAGCAAGGAAGTACTCGAGGAGGTGCTCAGTCGCGGCATGCTCGAAGTGTTGCCGCTGACCCACATTCGTGGCCGGTCGCTGCACGATTCGTTCGTGATCGTCGACGAGGCGCAGTCCCTCGAGCGCAATGTGCTGCTCACGGTGTTGAGCCGCCTTGGCACAGGCTCGCGGGTGGTGCTCACCCACGATGTCGCCCAGCGCGACAATCTGCGGGTCGGCAGGCACGACGGTGTGGCGGCGGTGATCGAAAAGCTCAAGGGGCACCCGCTTTTCGCGCACATCACCCTTACGCGCAGCGAACGCTCGCCGATCGCGGCGCTGGTGACCGAGATGCTCGAGGAGTACGGACCGAACGCGTAATCGGCGGCAATCGGGCCGCGTCGCGGCCCGAATCCGTTTGATTACCGCGAACAGTGGGTATTATCCGCTCCGACACCAATCCAGCAACGGCTCGGCGAACTACGTTCCGCCGGGCCGTTGCGGATGTCGGCCAGGCTGGCGAGGGTGCGAGCCCCGCGAGCCACTCGCGAGAGGATGGATATGAACCACTTCGCTCGACGTACTGCCGCCGGAAGCGCCGCGGTCCTGGCCGCAGCGGGTCTGCTGCTCGCCGCGGGCTGCAGCGATGACAACAAGGACAAGGCCAAGGACGCGGTCGCCTCGGTGACCTCCGCCGTCGGCGCCCCGGGTGGCAGCGCCACCACCGAACCCGGCGCGGGCGGGATGACCACCACTCCCGGCTCGGAAACCACCTCCGGCTCGGAAACCACCTCCGGTGCGGCCACCAGTGGGGCGGCAGGCGAGTCGACCACCATCTCCACCCCGAACGGTGACATCACCGTCTCCGGCGAGGTGTACAAGAAGTACATGGCGGCAGGCGGCGCGAGCAGCCCGCTCGGCGCACCGGAAGAAGCCCAGGAATCCGGCCCCAACGGCGGCGAGTACCAGGACTTCACCGGCGGCACCGTCTACTGGAGCAAGGACACCGGCGCCCATATCGTGTGGGGCGACATCCGCGAAGCGTGGGAGGAGAACGGCGGCGCCAACGGCACGCTTGGCTACCCGACCAGCGACGAGAAGGACATCACCGGCGGCAAGCAGAGCGACTTCACCGGTGGCACCATCACCTGGGTCAACGGTCAGACCACGGTGACCCCGAAGTAATACCAGCTCAGCGTTGCCTTCCGCCCAGCGCGGGGACCACGGTTCACCCCGTAGGTCCCCGCGCTTGCGTAGGAAGTACTAGGTTGTCGGGGTGCAGAAAACTTTGACCGACCGCGAGCTGCTGGATTCGCTCGCGGACGAGGTGGAACTGAACATCCGTCGCCACATCGAGGCGGCCGACGCCTGGCAGCCGCACGAGCAGGTGCCGTGGTCGGACGGGCGCAACTTCGCCTTCCTCGGTGGCGAGGACTGGACCCCGGAACAGTCCGAGCTCAGCGACACCGCCCGGCTCGCGCTGACCGTGAGCGTGCTGGTGGCCGACAATCTGCCGTCCTACCACCGTGAACTCGGCAAGCACCTGCGCACCGGTCCCTGGTGGCGCTGGGTCGGCCGGTGGACAGCGGAGGAGAACCGCCACGAGATCATGATCCGCAACTACCTCATGCTCACGCGCGCGGTGGACCCGATCGCGCTCGAGCGGGCCCGCATGCAGCACATGACCGACGGTTTCAACCGTCCCCCCATGCACCTGATCGACGTGCTGGCCACCTGTGCGTTCGAAGAGGCCGCCGCCGCGATCCGGCACCGCAACACCGCCGCGCTCGGCGAGAACCCGATCGTCACCGCGATGGCGGAGAAGCTGGCTGCTGACGACGAACTGCAGGCGGAGTTCTTCGCCGTGCTCGTCGCCGCCGCTCTCGACCTGGTGCCCGACCAGGCAGTGCGTGCGATCGCTGATCGTGTCGCCGACTTCCGTGTGCCGCATGTGGATCTGCCCGGTGGTGGATCCAGTGACGAGGCGCTGGCCGAGGCGGGTATCTACGACCCGTCCAAGGAAGGCGAGCTGGTGTTCAAGCCGCTGCTGCAGCGTTGGAACATCTTCTCCCGCACCGATTTCAGTGAAGAGGGCGAGAAGGCTCGCGCGGAACTCGCGCACCTGGCCTGATCGTGCACAGCGAACGGCCGTCACCTCCTGGCACACGCTGAGCGTGGTGCGGGAGGTGACGGCCGTTCGGCGTTTCAGCGGTCGACGTCGGCCATGGCCAGCACGTCGAGCTTGCGGTCGAGCTCTTCCAGCGAGAGCTTGTCGGGGACGAGCCCGCGATCGATGACGGTCTGACGGATCGTCTTCTTCTCGCGCAGCGCCTGTTTGGCGACGGCGGCTGCCTCCTCGTAACCGATCGCCGAGTTGAGCGGGGTGACGATCGACGGCGAGGATTCGGCGAGCATGCGAAGGTGCTCCTCGTTGGCGACCAGACCGCTGATGCACTTGTCGGCGAACAGCCGAGAGACGTTGGCCAGCAGGCGAATCGACTCGAGCAGGTTGCGTGCCATCACCGGAATGTAGACATTGAGCTCGAACGCGCCGCTCGCCCCGCCGAACGCGATCGCCGCGTCATTGCCAACCACCTGCACCGCCACCTGTGTAACCGCCTCGGGCAGAACGGGATTCACCTTGCCGGGCATGATCGAACTTCCCGGTTGCAGGTCCGGCAGCTGCAATTCGCCCAGCCCCGTCAGCGGGCCCGAACCCATCCAGCGGATGTCGTTGGCGATCTTGGTCAGGCTCACCGCGATGGTGCGCAGCGCACCCGAAGCTTCGACGAGCCCGTCGCGCGCGGCCTGGGCTTCGAAGTGGTCGCGGGCTTCGCGTAGTGCGTCGATTCCCGTGGTGCGCACCAGTTCCGCGACAACCTTCGCCCCGAAACCGGCGGGCGCGTTCATGCCCGTGCCGACCGCGGTGCCGCCGATCGGCAGCTCACCAAGGCGCGGCAGCGTGGCCATCGCACGCTCGATGCCCGCCGCGATCTGGCGGGTGTAGCCGCCGAACTCCTGGCCGAGCGTCACCGGCACCGCGTCCATCAGGTGGGTGCGGCCCGACTTCACCACGGTGCGCCACTGCTGCGACTTGTCGAGCAGGGCCAGTCGCAGATGTTCCAGTGCGGGGACGAGTTCGGTGATCACGGCCTCGGTGGCGGCCAGGTGCGTCGCGGTGGGGAAGGTGTCGTTGGACGACTGCGACATGTTCACGTCGTCATTGGGGTGCACGGTCACGCCGTTGCGGGCGGCGATCGAGGCGATCACCTCGTTGGCGTTCATGTTCGAGCTGGTGCCGGAACCGGTCTGGAACACGTCGATGGGGAACTGGTCGTCGTGCTCGCCGTTCGCGATCTCGTTCGCCGCCGCGATGATCGCGTCGGCCTTCACCGGGTCGAGCAGGCCCAGATCCTTGTTGACCTGCGCGCAAGCGGCTTTCAGCAGACCGAGCGCGCGGATCTGGGCTCGTTCGAGTCCTCGTCCGCTGATCGGGAAGTTCTCGACGGCCCGCTGCGTCTGCGCCCGCCACAGTGCATCGACGGGGACGCGAACCTCCCCCATGGTGTCGTGTTCGATCCGGTACTGCCCGTCATCGTCAGCCATAGTTCGACCCTAGGACGAGAACACCGGGAATGGTGGCCACACACCAGCGCGAAATCCCACATCCGTGGCAGGAATACTCAGTCGGTGGGCCAGACCGCGCGCACCTCGTCGGCATAGTGCTCGGCCTGCGCGCGACCGGCGCGTGCGGCGTCGTCGACGCGCACCGGGTCCAGATCGTTGGGGCCGATGGCCTTGCGGCAGGTCCCGTTCGGGGTGATCACGGTGACCTTCGCCGAGCCGAGATGGGCGAGCTGGCTGGCGATCCGGCCGCTGCGACGCGGGGTGAGAATGTTGGATGCGAGCCCGACGATGCGATCGTAGCCCTTCGCCAGGTCCAGATTCAACGGCGAACGGACCCCGCCGTCGAGGTAGGTGTGGCCGTGTACCGATGCGGCGGGCCAGGCGAACGGGATCGCGCAGCTCGCGTTGACGGCCTCGGCGAGCGTCACGTGGCTGTCGCTGTCGAAGACCTTCAGTTTTCCGGTGTCGGCGTCGACCGCGGTGATCCACAGCGGCCGCTTCGGCCAGGTGCGTTCGGGTAGTCGCGAGGACACCGCGGCCAGTCGGAGCACCGGGTCCACCTTGGACTTGCCGCGCGAGGCCCTCGCGATCCGGCGGGCGGCGCTGGTCTCGTTGCGCGCGGTCCGCCCGACCAGCCCCCAGGTGGCCAATTGCGAAACCGTGAGCCGGTTCGGGATCTCGGCGAACAACGGCTTCAGTTGTTTCTCGTACAGCTCGTCGGTGGTCAGCTTGCTGCGGATTTGCGCGCCGACCACCGCGCCAGCCGACGTGCCGATCACCAGATCGGCTGTTCGCAGGTCGATCCCGGCGTCGGCCAGACCGGCGATCATGCCGATCTGCCAGCCGATACCGACGATGCCGCCGTTGCCGAGGACCAGGGCGGTGCTGGGCGTTCCCATAGTTCGACTATAGGGACGCCCAGCCCCGGATCACGGTAGCGGCGGGTTCGCGCTGTCGTCGCCGTCGAAGTCGACCGAGGAGTACTCGCGCAGCTTCTCGAGGCGGTGGTAGGCGTCGATCATGCGCACGGTGCCCGACTTGGACCGCATCACGATCGACTGGGTCGAGGCGCCGCCGGGGTAGTAGCGCACGCCGCGCAGCAGGTCACCGTCGGTGACGCCGGTCGCGCAGAAGAACACGTTGTCGCCGGAGACCAGGTCGGTGGTCGAGAGCACACGGTCCAGGTCGTGGCCCGCGTCGAGGGCCTTCTGCCGCTCCTCGTCGTCCTTGGGGGCCAGCATGCCCTGCAGTTCGCCGCCGAGACAGCGCAGCGCGGCGGCCGCGATGATGCCCTCGGGAGTGCCGCCGATGCCGACCAGGATGTCGACGCCGGACTCGGGACGCGCGGCCGCGATGGCGCCGGCGACGTCACCGTCGGAGATGAGGCGGATGCGGGCGCCGGCGTCGCGGGCCTGCTGGATGGTGTCCTCGTGGCGGGGACGGTCCAGGATGCACACGGTCAGGTCGGAGACCGAAAGACGCTTGGCCTTGGCCACGCGGCGGATGTTCTCGCCGATCGGGGCGGTGATGTCGATCGAGCCCGCGGCGTCGGGGCCGACGGCGATCTTGTGCATGTAGAACACCGCGGACGGGTCGAACATGGCACCGCGCTCGGCGACCGCCAGCACGGAGATGGCGCCGGGGGAGCCCTTCGACATCAGGGTCGTGCCGTCGACCGGGTCGACCGCGAAGTCGACCTCGGGGCCGGTGCCGTCGCCGACGAGCTCACCGTTGTAGAGCATCGGCGCTTCGTCCTTCTCGCCTTCGCCGATGACGACGATGCCCTTCATCGAGACCGAGCTGACGAGCTGACGCATGGCGTCGACCGCCGCGCCGTCGCCACCTTCCTTGTCGCCACGGCCGACCCAACGGCCACTCGCCATCGCGCCTGCCTCGGTGACGCGGACCAGCTCGAGTGCCAGGTTGCGATCGGGTGCCTCGCGGCGGCTGGGAACGGGCGAGGTGGGCGTCATTGCGGAGTGCCTCCTTGGCGTTGGTGATACGGGTGCATTGTCGCATTCCGAAACGGCACGCCCGTGCACGACCTCCTGCGACGACCCCTGAGCGGCCTGGTCACGGCTCGAGTGGATACTGATAGCCGTGTCCCAGAAGAAGCACCGCATTTTCAACGACTACCGCGATCTGTTCTGGTCGTTGATCCCGTTGGTGCTGGCCGCGGTCGTGCTGGCGGGTGTCGCGAGCCAGTGCTCGGTGGCAACGAACGGCCCCACCCAGGGTCAGATCCCGCATTTCGACGCCACCGCCGCCCTGAAGTCCGACGCGAAGACGCTGTCGTTCCCGATCCGCCAGCCCGCATTGCCGCAGGGTTGGGTGTCGAACTCGGGCAGTCGTGACACCATTGCCGCCGCCGGTGGGGGCGATGTGAGCACCGTCGGCTACATCACACCGCAGGGCACCTACATGCGGTACTCGCAGAGCAACGCCTCCGAAGAGGCGCTGTCGCGGCACGTGCTGAAGTCGCGGTATCCGACCGGGACGACGGACGTGGCGGGCCAGAAGTGGGTGGTCTACGACGAGCCGACCGAGGAAACCGGGTGGATCGCCGACCTCGGCGGGGTGCGGATCCTGATCACGGGTGCGGGCAACGAGGCTGCGTTCACCACGTTGGCCACCGCGATCACCAGCGCACAGCCGCTGGCCAAGTAAGGCCCGCGACTCCCGGCTGGGCAGCCTCGGGTCGGCGCTCAGGTGCTGAGCCGGTAGGACCACCCGTTGCTGGGGAGCGCGGTCGAGGTGTTGATGGTGTCCTCGGTGTCGTCGGACTTGCCCTGAGCCAGCAGTCCGTAAGGGTCGAATTCGCGTTTGGCGGCGATCTCTTTCGGGCCCCACGGCTTCATCCCGCCCGCACCCAGGACCGGGGTGTGGGAATTCGCGATGAACAACCCCGCCCGCTGCAACCGCTCGGTGACCTCGGCCAGCTGCTCCTTGCTCACGAATTCGAACACCGGTGAACCCTGGCAGGACAGGCCGCCGTCGATCCGCTTCATCTCCACGTGCAACGGGCCCAGCTCGGCGAATTCACGGTGGACGCCGACGATCGTCTCGTACAGGTTCTGCTGCGGGTACAGCGCCATCAGGCCGGTGAGCTTGTCGTTGTGGCGCTGGTAGCGCAGCATCGAATGCCCCCAGGTGAACTCGTACAGGGGCGCGCCGTAAGTGCCCTTGCCCTCGAGACAGCGGTAGCGGATCCGGCCGCCGTTGGCGTGCACCAGGTCCTCCACATTCGGCACGGACTGGACCGCCGCCATCAGCAGCACCATCGACTCGCCGTCGGGAATCAGCGCGGCCAGCTCGGGAAAGTACTGGGGGAGTGGATGTGCGTGCGGTGACACGACTTTCGTCACTATGCCGTCGCTGCTGCCGATATCGACCGAGAAGCGCGCCGCCTGCTCGAAATCCGGGAACGAGATGACCAGCTCGTGCCATTCCCAGGCCGGGGCCAGCGGCAGTTCGACCTCGGTGATGATGCCGTTCGCGCCGTACGCGTGGTGCACGGTGTTCACATCGCGCCCACGTAACTCGATCAGGCGCGGGTGCTCTTCGACCGTCATCACCTCCAGTGCGGTGATGTTGCCGGTGTCGCGCAGGATGCCCCAGCGGCAACTACCGATGCCCGCGTGCCCGCCCGCGATGTACCCGCCGACGGTGGCTTGACGCGCCGTCGACGGGTGCATGCGCAGCTCCCAGCCGGACGGGCGGATCGCGGCATCGATATCGGCGACCACGGTGCCGGTGAGCGCGCGCACCGTGGTCGGCAGGCGTCTGCCGGGCTCACCGTGCCAGCCGAGGACGCCGCTGAGCGCGGTGACGTCGACGACCGCGCCACCGCGCAGCGGCACACCCTGACCGAACTGCCCCGACCCCGCGCCACGCACGGTGATCGGGATGCGGTGGCGCGCGCACGCCGCCACCGCGGTGCGCAACTCGTCCTTGTCGCGCGGGGCGATGTAGATCTCGGCATTGCGCCCGCGCAGCAGATCGCGCAGCACCGGGCTCTCGGCGAACCGGTCGCGGCTCTTGGTGCGCAGCTTTCGGGTCTCGGTGGAGTAGGTGATGGGACCTAGATCGGCGCGCAGGCTCGTCAGCGAATCGGTAGGTGACATCGGCCGCACTCCGTTATGGTTCGAACTCTTCCGTGCGCCGCACGGATGGCGATCCATCATCGGACCCGCCGAGCAACAGCGTGCCCGACCAGTATTTCCTCGCGGTAAACCAGTCGCGCGGCCTATTCGGCGGTGTCGAGATCGGCGCGGGAGAGCGCGTCCTCCACGCGGCGGCGGGCGCCGGCGAGGTGTTGTTCGCAGCGGTTGGCCAGTGCTTCGCCGCGTTCCCACAGGACCAGCGAGTCGTCGAGGTCGAGGCCGCCCTGTTCGAGCATCTTCACCACGTTGATGAGTTCGTCGCGGGCGCGTTCGTAGCCGAAGGCCGCGATCTCGGCCAGGGTGTCGGTGTTCTCGGAACCGGCGTCGGCCACGGTCACTTCCTCTTCTCGTCGGTGGATTCGGGGGTCAGTCGTTGGGCGCCGAGTGCGGCGGCGGTGACGGCACCGTCGGCGACCCTGATGCGTAGCTGGCTGCCTGCGGGGGAGTCCTCGATCGAACGCACGACGTGTCGTTCGGGACCGGCGACGCGCTGCACGACAGCGTAGCCACGGGCCAGCGTGGCGGCCGGACCCACCGCGGTGAGCTTCTCGCGCAGATGCAGGGTGGTCGTCGACTCGCTGCGCAGGTGCTGTTCGATATTGCGCTGTGCTGCGGTGCGTAGTCGTTCGAGCTCGTCGTGGCGGTGGGTCAGCTCGCGCAGGGGGTCGGAAAGGACCGGGCGCGAACGTAATTGGGTGAGGGTGTGCGCTTCGCGCTGGACCCAGCCGCGCAGGGCGGCGGCGGACCTGGCGCGCATCTCGCGGACACCGGCCAGTTCGGCGGCGGCGTCGGGGACGATGCGTTTGGCGGCGTCGGTGGGGGTGGCCGCGCGCAGGTCGGCGACCAGGTCGAGTAACGGGTTGTCGGGTTCGTGGCCGATGGCGCTGACCACCGGGGTGCGGGCGGCGGCGACCGCGCGACACAGGGCTTCGTCGGAGAAGGCCAGCAGATCCTCGACGCTGCCACCGCCACGCGCCAGCACGATCACCTCGACATCGGCGTCGCGATCCAGCTCGGCCAGGGCTTCGAGCATCTGCGGCACCGCGGTCGGGCCTTGAACTGCCGTGTTGCGGATGACGAAACGTACTGCGGGCCAACGTTTCTGGGCTACCGACAAGACGTCACGTTCGGCCGCGCTCGCTCGCCCGGTGATCAGCCCGATCGTGCCGGGCAGAAACGGCAACGGACGCTTGAGTCGGGCATCGAACAACCCCTCGGCCGTCAACAGGGCTTTCAAGCGTTCGATCCGCGCCAGCAACTCCCCGATGCCGACCGCGCGAATCTCGGTGACCCGCAACGACACCGTGCCGCGGCCGGTGAAGAAGTGCAGCTTGCCGTAGACGACCACCCGGCTGCCCTCGGTCAACGGCACCGGCAGCTTGCGCAACAGCTCGGGATCGCAGGTCAACGACAGCGACATGTCCACCGAGGCGTCGCGCAGCACCAGAAACGCGGTGCGGGTGCCGGGACGCGCGTTGATCTGGGTGACCTGCCCCTCCACCCAGATACTGCCGAGCCGTTCGATCCACTGGGCGACCTTCACCGCGACCGAACGCACCGGGTACGGCTGCTCCGCCGAATTGGCGGCCGCGACGTCGTCCTGAGTCATACCGACAGTTCTACGCGGGGCCACCGACACAACCAAAAGGCGGCCGCGTCCTCGAAGGACACGGCCGCCTGGGATGAGGTCTGTTACTTCGCCTGGACGGTGGCGATGCGGTTGGTCAGCATCGTGACGAAGGGGGCGCGGGCGCGCGTCTGCTGTTCGAACTCCAGGAGCTGACCCAGCTCCTCGATAGTCAGCATGCGCAGGCGGGCGCGCAGCTGGGCCAGCGTCATCGCGGGGTAGTCGTAGCGGATCGCGACCTCGGGGGCGACGACCTCCTCGACGGCGGGCTCCGCGGCGGGCTCGATGACCTCTTCCTCGGTCTCGAGCAGCAGCAGCGACGCGGGCACGACCTTGCCGTTGGTCTGCGCGGGCTCTTCGAACAGGTCGAAGCGGCTGGCGTGGCCGTTGGTGGCAGGCGCGGGCTCGATGTCCTCGTCGAAGGTGGCCCACTCGGGCTGCTCGGCCGGGGCCGAACCCAGCCGTTCGAACACACCGTCACCCTTGAGCGCGAGACTGGTGACGAACTGCTGCACGTGCATCGTGGTCTGCAGCACGCGACTGAGCGCGGTGATCGGGAAATTGACCGCGGCGACGGGCAGTCGCCGGGTCTCTTCTAAGGCATAGACGGCGGCGCCGGCGGCCACCCTGGCCAGGAACGGAGGTCGAAACATGCCCCCAGCCTGCCCCAAACCGGGTGTGATGCAAAGGTCCAGGCCCCTGTTGTGTGACTTTCGCCCCTTGATCCGACCTGATCGGGCCCGTCGCGCGCACGTAAGCTGTGGGATATGACCTCGGCAATCCCCTTGAACGTCGGTATCACGCGCTCCGCGGGCGCGAATGCTGCCGGTGGCAAGCGCGTACTGCTGGCCGAGCCGCGCGGCTACTGCGCAGGCGTCGACCGTGCTGTCGAAACCGTGGAGAAGGCTCTCGAGAAACACGGCGCCCCGATCTATGTGCGCAAGGAGATCGTGCACAACCGCCACGTGGTGGAAACGCTACGTGAGCGGGGCGTGATCTTCGTCGACGAGACCGACGAGGTGCCCGAGGGCGCGCTGGTCGTGTTCTCCGCGCACGGTGTCGCCCCGATCGTGCACGAGACGGCCGCCGAACGGAACCTGCGCACCATCGACGCCACCTGCCCGCTGGTCACCAAGGTGCACCAGGAAGCCAAGCGTTTCGCCCGCGACGACTACGACATCCTGCTGATCGGCCACGAGGGCCACGAGGAAGTCGAAGGCACCGCCGGCGAGGCACCGGAACACGTGCAGCTGGTCGACGGGCCCGACTCGGTGGACAACGTGGTCGTTCGCGATCCGTCGAAGGTGATCTGGCTGTCGCAGACCACGCTCTCGGTCGACGAGACCATGCAGACCGTCGAGCGCTTGCGCGAACGCTTCCCGACGCTGCAGGATCCGCCCAGCGACGACATCTGCTACGCCACCTCCAACCGTCAGACCGCGGTGAAGGCGATGGCGCCGGAGTGCGATCTGGTGATCGTGGTGGGTTCGCGTAACTCGTCGAACTCGGTGCGGCTGGTCGAGGTGGCGCTGGGTGCCGGTGCGAAGGCGTCTTATCTGGTCGACTACGCCCGTGAGGTTGATCTCTCCTGGCTCGAGGGTGTGCAGACGATCGGCATCACTTCCGGCGCTTCGGTTCCGGAGATCCTGGTGACCGGGGTGCTGGATCTGCTCGCCGAGCACGGGTTCGGCGAGGTACAGCCGGTGACGACGGCCAACGAGACTTTGGTGTTCTCGCTGCCGCGCGAACTACGGCCGGCGCGCCGGGATGCAACCTCCCAGAGCTGAGCTCTGTTCCGCCTCTCCGCGGCTTCAAGCCAGGCTTGGGCGCGGGGAGGCTTGCGTCGGCGGCCAGACGGCGATTGTGGATGGGTTGGCCCGTACCCGGTGAGCTGCTCATCCGCCTCTCCGCGAACTTCAGCCAGATTCAGGTGCCTGGAGAGTTGGCGACGCGGCAAGCTTCGGCGTCGGGCCGACCAAGCCCGTACCTGGCGAGTTACCCATGTTCTTGCCGGATCCGTTCGTAAAAATCCCCGCCGTTCAGTGGCGGGGATTTTTTACACGTTGTCCGGGCGGCGGCGTTCTGTGCGGGAGGAGTCGGCGCGGTCGCGGTAGCGGACGTTCGGCTGGGGGTGTGGGGGTGCTTCGCCGCGGCGGCGGGGGACGCGGGCCGGTTCGGGTTCGCGGGGGGCTGCGGCGGCGCGGGCCGGGCGGGGTTCACCGCGTGCGGCGCGGGGTTCGCGAGGCCTGCCTGCGGCCGGAGCCCGTTTCGGGTCGGCGGGCCGGGCGGGGCGGCGAGCCGGGCTCGCCATGTCGACCTCGGTGTCGGGCTCGTCGAGGACCGCGGTGCCGCGGCGCGGGCGCTTGCGGGCGGCGGTGGCGAGGTCGGGGGTCGGTTCGGGGCGACGGCGCTTGGTCGGCTGACGTTCGGTCTTGGGTTTGGCGCGACGCTCCGATGCACCCGGACGGGCCGTCTGGGGCGTGCGCTTGGCGATCGCGATCCTGGCTCCACCGATCGCCAGGACCAGCACGGTCGCCAGCGCCATCGTCGGGAAGCGCTCCACCAGCGGGATGATCAGATTGATCAGCACTTCTTTGATCGAGAAGGCGGCGCGACCGCCCAGCATCTGGCAGGCCACCGGCACCGCGACGAACAACAGCAGCGGCGGCATCACCATGGTCGAGAACAGGCCGCGAAAGCGCACCGCGCAGACGGCGAGCACACAGCCGAGCACATACAGCGCCGAGAACGTGCCGGTCGGCAGGGACTCACCGCCGAACGCATCGATAAGGAACCCGACGCTCGTCGCACCCACGGCGAGCAGAATCGCGGCCCAGGCGGGGATGCCGGGTACCGAGGGCACGATCGAACGTTGCGGCGCGGGCACCCGGGGTCGCGCACGTTGGGAAGCAGCCACACTATGACACTAACTGCACATCGCCCCCGTGGGCGCCACGGCACGAGGATCTCAGAGGCGATCCTCAGCGTCCGCCAATGCCACCACACGCGGCCGGGCCTCGGTCAGCCGGATTGCCGGGAGCTCGGAATCGGCGATCCCGAGATCGTGCATCCGGCGCGCGGTGACCATCACCCGCGACTCCACCGAACCCACCGTCGCGTTGAAAGCAGCTACGGCCTTACCGAGATTCACGCCCAGATTGTCCAGATGTTCGGCGACCTTGCCCAGCCGGGTGTAGAGCTCCTTGCCCAGTTGCTGCACCGTTGCCATGTCGCGGGACAGCGCTTCCTGTCGCCAACTGAACGCCACGGTGCGAAGCAGCGCGATCAAGGTAGTGGGGGTTGCCAGAATCACGTTCCGGCCGAACGCGTACTCCAAGAGGTCGGCGTCGGTGGTGAGCGCGGCATCGAGGAACGGGTCGCCGGGCACGAACAGCACCACGAACTCCGGGGCCGGGTCGAAGGCCGCCCAGTACGCCTTGTCGGCCAGTTGGTCGACGTGGGCGCGCAGGTGTTTGGCGTGGCGGGCCAGCAATTGGGTGCGCGCGCTGGGGTCGTCGGTGGTCGCCGCGTCCAGATACGCCGAGAACGGCACCTTCGCGTCGACGACGATGTGCCTGCCACCGGCCAGCCGCACCACCATGTCGGGGCGGACCACGCCGCGATCGTCGCCACCGGGCCGCGACACCTGAGTGTCGAAATCGCAGTGCCGGGTCATGCCCGCGAGTTCCACCACGCGTTCCAACTGGATCTCGCCCCACCGTCCGCGCACCTGCGGCGCCCGCAGCGCGGCGACCAGCTGACCGGTCTGATCCGAGAGCCGATGCGAGGTGCGTTGCATGCCCGCCACCTGCTCGCGCAGCCCCGAGTAGGCGTCGATGCGGTGGTGCTCGACCTGCCTGATCTGCTGCTCGAGGGCTCCGACCGCATCGCGCAGCGGATCGACCATCGCACCGATCGCGGCCGAATGCCTGCGCGCCGCATCCTCATTGGCCGCGTGCAGCGACCGCTGCAGCAACTGTTGATTGTCCTCGGCCGCGGCTAACCGGGCCTCGGCGGTCGCGGCACGTTGCCCACCACGGGCCGAGTGCCCCAACCAGCCCAGACCGAAGCCTGCGGCGAAGACGAAGACGAGCGCGACGAGCATCGAAGCGGTCATGACGGCGATACTGCCCGAGGCCACCGACAAGTTCGCAATTCCCCGGCAAACCGGGCCTTTCCGCGGCGGGCGCGCCACGCCGGTGAATTACACGCGTGTGGTGCGTCGATTGAATTCTGTCGGTGGTCTGCCCTACGGTTCGCGACATGCGGATCCTGCACACCTCCGACTGGCACATCGGGCGCACCTTCCACGGTGTCGACCTGCTGGCCGATCAGGCGCGCGTGCTCACGGCGATCGCGGAGCTGGTCGCGCGCGAATCCGTCGACGTGGTGGTGGTGCCCGGCGACATCTACGACCGCTCCATCCCCAACGCCGATGCCATCGGAGTCTGCAATCGCGGCTTCGAGGCGATCCGGGCCGCGGGCGCGACGATCATCGCCACCTCGGGCAATCACGATTCGCCCGCCCGGCTCGGTGCCGGGGCCAGTTTCGCCGCGGCCGGTGGCTTGCACCTGTGCACGAGGGTCGCCGATGCAGGTCGGCCGATCGTGCTGGCCGATACCGACGGTGACGTGGCCTTCTACGGCATCCCGTATCTGGAACCGGAGATCACCCGCGTCGAACTCGGTGTGCCGCAAGCGCATTCGCATGCCGAAATCCTCGATGCGGCGATGGAGCGGATTCGCGCCGATATGGCGGGCAGGTCCGGCGCGCGCACGGTGGTGCTGGCGCACGCGTTCGTGATCGGCGGCGAGGCGACGGGTTCGGAACGGTCCATCTCGGTGGGCGGTGTCGAAACGGTGCCGATGTCGGCCTTCGGCGGCATCGACTATGTGGCGCTCGGGCACCTGCATTCGCCGCAGACGCTGTCGGATTCGGTGCGCTACAGCGGATCTCCGCTGCCGTACTCGTTCGGCGAGAGTTCGCATCGCAAGGCGGTGTGGATCATCGATCTCGATGCGTCCGGGCTGTCGGCGGTGCAGCGCCACGATCTGCCGCTGGTGCGCGGGCTCAGCAGGCTCACCGGGACCCTCGAATCCTTGCTCGCCGACTCCGAATTCGATGCGGCCGAACAGCATTACGTCTCGGCCACACTCACCGACACCACCCGGCCGGTGGACCCGATGCGTAAGCTGCGCGGGCGGTTCCCGCATGCGGTACATGTGGAATGGGCACGGCCGGAGGGCAATCCGGAGCTGCACTACCGCGAGCGGGTGCACGGGCGACGCGATGCGGAGGTCGCGGCGAGCTTCCTGACCGACGTGCGTGGCACACCGAGCAAGGGGGAGGTGGCATGGGTGGAGCGGGCGCTGGCCGCCGCGGTGCGCGAAAATGACTCGGTACCAGCCGAATCCGGCCATGAGCAGACTGTGTCGGAGTTGACCGCGTGAGGCTGCACCGGCTCGAACTCACCGCGTTCGGCCCCTTCGCCGAGACCACCGTCGTCGACTTCGACGCGCTCGGTGCCGACGGGCTGTTCCTGCTGCACGGGCACACGGGCGCGGGCAAGACGACCATCCTCGACGCCATCGCCTTCGCCCTCTACGGCAAGGTGCCCGGTGCGCGTGGCGAGAGCAAGCGCCTGCACTCCGATCATGCGGATCCACAGACGCCGCCGAAGGTCGTGCTGGAGGCCACGCTCGGTGGTCGCCTCCTGCGTCTGACCCGGTCACCCGAATACGAGCGTCCGAAGAAGAACGGCACCGGCACACGGCTGCTGCAGCCCCAAGCCACCCTCGCCTGGCTCGACGGCAGCGGCGAAAACCTTTCGCGCATCACCGATATCGGCGACGAGGTGCTGCGACTGCTCGGCATGAGCGCCGACCAGTTCTTCCAGGTGGTGCTGCTCCCACAGGGCGATTTCGCCAAGTTCCTGCGCGCCGAGAACGAAGACCGCGAGAAGCTGCTCGAAAAGCTCTTCGACACCCAACGTTTCGGCACCGCCGAACAGTGGCTCTCGGACCGCCGCCGCGCCGCCGCGGCCGATCTGGAATCCCGCAAACAGGGCATCGACCGCCTGATCACCAAGGTCGGCATGGCCGGTGGGTACGGCGGCGCGGAATCGGTCGGCGTCCTCGACGCGGTGAGCTGGTCCCAGGAACTGCTGGCCACCGCACGGACCGAACTGGCCGAGGCGACAACGAATGCCGAACTGCGCCAGAAGGAATCGGCCGAAGCCCGCACCGAAGCCGAAGAACAACGCCGCATCACCGACCTGCACGCCCGCATGGCGGCGGCCCGCGCCGAACTGGCTACGTACACCGAATCAGCGCCTCGCCGCACCGAACTCGAACGCGAACTCGCTCAGGCCCGTCGCGCCGAACCTGTCGTCCAAGCCATCGACGAAGCCCGCTCCGCGGTCCGCGCCCTGCGTCGCGCGCAGAGCGCTACCCGCAGCGCCGCTGCCGAACTCGCTGATCAACTGCTGGCACCGGCGGCCGCCGACATCACAGGTGTCGACCTGCTGGCCGTGGTGACGAACGAGCCGATCGACCCGAGTGGTGGGAGCCCGGACGGCGCAGGCACCGGTCACGGCAGGCCCGACCAGCACCTTGGTAAGCCGGGCGGCGAAGCGGTATCCGGGAGCGGTCACGGCAGGCTCGAGCAGCATCTCGGTAAGCCGGGTAGCGAAGCGGTATCCGGGAGCGGTCACGGCAGGCTCGAGCAGCATCTCGGTAAGCCGGGTAGCGAAGCCGAATCCGGTGCCGGCCGTGAATCGAACTCTGGCGGTGACGGGTCGGGGCACCGCTCGGCGTCGAGCGCAGGCGTTGTGGATGTTCGAGGTGATCTCGATGCGGCTGTCAGTCAGTGGAATTCGCTGCTCGGGGTGCTCGGGGAGGTGCGGGCCGACGCGGTGACCGCGCGTCGGCTCGCCGACGAACTCGCCGCGCACGAGAGTGCATCCGCACGGCTCACCCAGCGCTCGGCCGAACTGGGTAAGCGACGGCTCGAACTGCCGACGGCGATCTCCTCCGTGCAGGAACAATTGCGCGAGGCCACTGATGCGGCCGCCGCGCTGCCCGGGATTCGCAACGAGCTGAGCAAGTGGCAGGACTCCGCCGCCGCCGCGGTCGAAATAGCCCGGCAGCGACCGGCTTTGGACAAGGCGCAGGCCGAATTCGATGCCGCGCGCCGCACCCACCTCGATGCCAGGGAACGCGTGCTCGACCTGCGTGCCCGCCGTCTCACGGGCATGGCCGCCGAACTCGCGGGCGCGCTGACCGACGGCGCACCGTGCGCGGTCTGCGGTTCCGCCGACCACCCCGAACCGGCGCAGCCCACCGATGACGCGGTGTCCAAGGACGCCGAGGACACCGCGCACGCCGCCGAACAAGCCGCCGAGGCCGCACGGGACCGCATCGCCGACCACATCAGCGTCATCGAACGCGAGATCGAAGCGCTGACCGCCCGCGGCGGCGACGCCGACCCCGTCACCCTCGCCGACGCCGTCCGCACCGCCACCCACCGCTTCGACGACACCGCCGAAGCCGCCGAGCGGACCTCCGCCCTGACCACCCGCCTCGAGGCCCTTCGCGCCGAGGAAACCGCCCTCCACGACCAGTCCCGCGACCTCGACGCCCGCCTCGCCACCGTCACCACCACTATCACCGCTACCCGCACCCGCCTCGACGAACTCACCACCCGCCTGCGCACCGCCGCGGGCGCCGACACCACCGTCGAGGCCCGCACCACCCGCCTCGAATCCCTCATCACCGCCGCCACCACCCTCCGCACCGCCCGCACCGACGAATCCGCCGCCCACGACGCCGTCCACACCATCGCCACCCGCGTAGAAAACCTTTCCCGCACAGCAGGTTTCGTCCCCGCAGGCTATGAGGCCCCCGACACGACGACCTCCGCACACGACGGACCATCGGCTGACGGGGGTGAGGACACCGACGCCGCGACGGCTGATGCCGTGACCGCTGATGCCGGGACCGCTGATGCCGCGACGGCTGATGCCGGGACCGCTGATGCCGCGACGGCTGATGCCGCGACGGCTGATGCCGGGACCGCTGATGCCGCGACCGCTGCCGCCAGGACCGCCGGTGTCGGGATCGCTGCCGCCAGGACCGCCGGTGTCGGGATCGCTGACGCCGGGACCGCGGGTATCGGGATCGCTGACCCTGGGACCGCCGACGCCGCGACCGCGGGTGCCGGGACGACCAGCGCCGCGACTGGTCCCGCGACTTCCGCTGACGCCACGACCGCGACGGCATGTGTCGAGCCGTCCAATGGCACGGCCGCGCGTGAGGGGCGTCCGCGCACAGTTCGGGCCGAGCCTGAAATGCCTAGTCTGTTCGACCTTTTCGATGAGGATCCCACTGGCGAGGAACCTGTCGACGAGGATCCCGCCGACGAAGTCCCTGCGGCCGAGCCTGCAGCGCCTCGTGACGACATCGCACTGCTGACCGCCTACGCCCAGGTCGTCACCGCCGTCGCGCGGACCGCGCAGCAGCAGGCCGCGATCGAAGCCGAACTCACCGGCGCTGACCGGGCTCGTGCGCATGCCGAGGCGGTGCTCGCCGAACCGCAGATCCGGGCCGTCGCCGAGCAGATCCCGGGTGATCTCAACGCGCTCGAGCAACGCTTCGTCGAAGCTCAGCGCGCGCTCACCGCGGCGGTGGCCGCCCAGTCGGCGGCCGCTGAGCGGGTCGGCCAGCTCGAACAACTGGGTACGCAACTGTGGGGCGAGGTCGAGCGGATCGCGCCCAAGCAGCGTGATTTCGACGAGTTGGCGGCGCTGGCAGAAGTGGTCGCGGGGCGTGGGGAGAACAACAGGCGAATGTCGTTGCGGTCCTATGTGCTTGCCGCTCGGCTCGAAGAAGTCGCCGTCGCGGGGTCGTTGCGTTTGCGTCGAATGTCTGGTGGCCGTTACGAGTTCGTCCACTCGGACAAGGCGGGCCCGCGCGGCAGGCGCGGTGGCCTCGGCATCGACGTCCGTGACGACTACACCGGCGCCATCCGCTCCGCGAAAACCCTCTCCGGCGGCGAAACCTTCATGGCCTCATTGTCTTTGGCCCTCGGCCTCGCCGATGTGGTCGCCGCCGAAACCGGCGGCCTGGTCCTGGACACCCTGTTCATCGACGAAGGCTTCGGCAGCCTCGACGCCGATACCCTCGACGCCGTCATGGGAGTCCTCGATGAACTCCGGGCCGGTGGGCGGGTGGTCGGCGTCGTCAGCCACGTCGACGAGATGCGCCAACGCATCCCCAGTCGCCTCCACGTCCTGCGCGGCCGCACCGGCTCCCACCTCGAGGCCACGGTCGCGTAGCCGGAAGGCGCGCGGGATCGGTCAGCGGCGGACCGGCGTAATCACGCAAGCGGGCTTCCTGGAATCAGTTTTCTGACTATTTCTGAGCCGTTTGCGTGATTTCGCCGGATGTCGGCCGAGTATCGACGTCCGGTTGCCCGGATCCGACGTGGAGGGGCGTGAACCCGGGCAGCTTTCCGTCGACGAGCGGGATCATCAGCTGGACCAGCGGCCCGATCCCGAACGCGTAGACCAGCGTGCCGACCCCGACGCTGCCACCGAGGAACCATCCGGTGGCCAGCACCGTGACCTCGATACCGGTACGAACCGACCAGATCGGCCAGCCGGTCCGCGCGACCAGTCCAGTCATCAGTCCATCACGCGGCCCCGGACCCATGCCCGCACCGATGTAGAGCACCGTCGCCGCGGCATTCACCACCACGGCCCCGCCCATCGCCAGCACGCGCAGCCACAGGCCGTCCACCGCGGGGATCAACCACAACCCCACATCGACCGCGATCGCGATCACCACCACATTGCTGATGGTTCCGAGCCCCGGCCGCTGCCTTAGCGGAATCCACGCGAGCAGCACGGCGATCCCGGTCAGCGCGGTCACCACGCCGAAACTCAACGGCACATGCGCGGCAACCCCCTGGTGGAACACATCCCACGGATCGAGCCCGAGGCCCGCACGGATCATCACCGCCATGGAGGTGCCGTACAACCACAAACCGACATACAGCGCGACCAGGCGACGAGTGAGCATAGGTAACAGAGTCCGGCCTACTGGACCTGAAAAAAAGAGCCAATCAGTTATCACTGGCCTGATTGCAGGCTCAGGCGCTGCGAGTCGCACTCCTCGACCGTCGAACCTGAACGCTGCGGTCCGCAGCGCGGTCACCCCTCGTGCGTGAGCAACCAGGCCTTGGCCTCGAGTCCCCAGCGGAACCCGCCGAGCGCCCCGCCGATCCGCAGCACACGATGGCACGGCACGAACAGCGCGGCGGAGTTGCGTGCGCAGGCGTTGGCCGCCGCTCGCGTGGCCGCCGGACGCCCGGACAGTCCGGCGAACTCGGTGTAGGTCACCGGCTCGCCGGCAGGCACCTTGCGCAGCACTTCCCACGCGTGGACCAGGAATTCACCCGACTGCTGCCGCACGGGAATCGCATCGATCGCGGTCAGATCGCCCGCGTGATAGTCGACGACGGCTGTGGTGACCGCGCCGAGCGAATCCCGTTGCCGCAGTTCGGTCGGGCGCAAAGTGGCATGGATCAGGCCGGTCAGCGTGGACGCGTCACCGGTCCAGCCGGAAGCGAGCACGGCGCCGTCGGTGTCGACGATGGTGGTGAACGGGCCGATCGGGGTGTCGACGGTGGCGACATCGGCGAGACGAAGAGTGCTGTCAGACATGAGTTTTCGCTTTCTGGCTAGAAGGTTCGAGCGCGCCACGATGTTCGAGCGCGCCACGATGTTCGAGCGCGCCACGATGTTCGAGCGCGGTCTTCCACAGGTGCATGGACAGGTAGGAACGCCAGGGTGCCCAGCGGGCGGTCGTGCCGAGATCGATGTCCGCCAGCGCCGCACCCTGGCGAACCACCAGGTCGGTGTCGAGCAGGATGTCGGGATCGGCCAGCGATCGCATGATGACGTAGTCAGCCGTCCACGGCCCGACACCGTCCAGCGCGAGTAGGTCGCGCCGCAGGTCGGCCGTGGTGCGGCCGGAGTGCAGCACCAGCTCGCCGTCGGCGATAGCGCGCGCGGCGGACACGATGGCGCTCACCCGGCGCGCGGGTCCGGTCAACACCTCGGCACCGTGTTCGGCGATCGCCTCAGCAGTCGGAAACAGTCGCGGTACCGGCCCGTCGATCGGCTCGCCGAGCGCATCGACCAGCCGCGCGATGTGCGTTCCCGCCGCCCGCACGGAGATCTGTTGCCCGATCATCGTGCACAGCAACAACTCCGAGCCCTCGAGGCAACCCGGCACTCGAATCCCCGGCGTGAATCGCGCGACGGCATTCGCAACCCCCGTGGCGTCCGATTTTTCCGCGGCCCCACGCGAGCCCGCGATGCCGGGCGTCCGGCGGCCACCGGGGACGCCGTCACTCGCTGTGTCAACGCCGCCGTGATATCCGGCGCCGCCCGCCCGGCCGATGCCGAGGGCCGCATCGATCCCCATCGGATCGGCGTCCAGATCGAGCAGATGCCGCACCCGTGCCACGGTCGGCGCCAGGTCGCGCATATCCCGCAAAGCCAACTCCGCCCGCACATGCCCCGGCTGGAACGACAGCCGCACAGTCGCGTGCCCGTGCGGAGTACGCAGGCTGCGCGTGTAGACGCCGTCCTCCCACAGTTCCGTCCCCGCCACCGCGTGCGCCGAGAGGAACCAGCTCAGCCAGCCGGTATCGAGTGGCTCGCGATACGGCAGCCGCAGGGTCAGCAACCCGGGCGTGCCCGGCGCGACCACATCGGCGCGCGGCGATCGGCGCAACTCGGTGCGCATCGTCGACGGACTCACCGCGAACACCTCGCGCACGGTGTCGTTGAACTGCCGAATACTCGCGAACCCCGCCGCGAACGCGATATCCGACATCGGCATCTCGGTGGTCTGGATGAGCAGCCGCGCGGTGTGCGCACGATGCGCCCTGGCCAGGGCAAGGGGCCCGGCCCCGAGTTCGGTGGTGAGCACCCTGGTGAGCTGACGCTGCGAATAGCCGAGGGTGGCGGCCAGCCCCGGCACCCCACCCCGCTCGATCACCCCGTCGCCGATCAACCGCATGGCCCGCGCGGCCAGATCGGCCCGCACATTCCACAGCGGCGAACCGGGCGCGGCATCGGGCAGACACCGTCGGCAGGCGCGATAACCGGCCTGCTGGGCCGCCGCCGCGGTGGGCAGGAACGACACATTGGCGCGCTTGGGCGTGATCGCCGGGCACGAGGGCCTGCAGTAGATGCCGGTGGTGCGGACCGCGGTGAAGAACTGCCCGTCGAAGCGGGAGTCACGGGTGGAGACCGCCCGGTAGCAGCCCTCGAAGTCCAAAGCAGTGATGGTCACGAGTTCCACAATGGCACCCGCCCGGACGGGGTGCTAGCGGAAATCGGCCACCTATCCGACGGGGTGTCAGCAGCAGCGGTTGGTGGGATTGCGTTCGGCCTCGGCGTAACGCTCACGCCAGTAGTCGCGCACAGTCGGCACCGGGGCGTCCGGGTGGTTGCGGCGCAGATGGTCGACGTAGCGTTGATAGTCCTGGCCGCCGTTGATCGCGCTGTACCAGTGGGCGACTCCGCGCGCTACCGCCCACGCTCGACCGAGAACCACCCGCAGGCGAGGCGCCATGGAGGCGGCCGAGCTCGCGGTGGTCATCGAATCTGTCGTATCGACCGGCCCGGTGGGGTCGGTTATCACCGCAGTGGTGGGGGGGGGGGGGGGGGGGGGCGCGGCGGGCGCGGCCACGGGGGGCGGTCACACCGGGGATAAACGCACACAGGCCCCCGACCCGCCCCCCGCACCGGCCACCGCGGATAACAT
>NZ_JBHXRR010000002.1:20913-274821 GCF_042716665.1 Nocardia sp. NPDC058658 | reverse complement strand
TACTGTGGTCTCCCGTCGGGGGGGTGGGGGTCGTTTCTCGCGGGTGGGGTGGGGCGGCCTCTTTCTAGCCCCGGGCGGCCCCCACCACGGGTGACATTCACACTGGGCATATCAGGAAACGTGCGCCGATCCCGGCGCGCTCACCTTGCCCTCGGCGATCAGCACATCCCACTCCTTCTGCACGTCCTTCTCCGCCGCCGTGGCGACAAAACCACTGGGGGAGAAGATCTTCGACGGCTGCTCCTCGGATTCGGAACTCGACACCGTCCCCGTGCGAATCGCCTTCACACACACCAGCACACCGACGACGGTGACGATCAGCACCAGCACCGCGAACACGATCGACAGCGTGCCCTGGATGAAGGTGTTGCGGATCGCGATGTCGACCTGCTCGGGAGTCTTGGCCGTCAGGCAGGCCTTGCCCGCGTCCTTGGCGGCCTGGCACAGGCTGTGCTGCTTCCAGTAGCCGAGCTTGGGATCGTCGGAGAAGATCTTCTGCCACGATGCGGTCATCGTGACGATCAGGTCCCAGGCCAGCGGAATGCCGGGGATCCACGCCCACTTCCACTGCCCGCGTTTGACGATGATGGTGAGGACCACGGTCAGCGCGATCGCGGCGAGCAGCTGGTTGGCGATGCCGAACAGCGGATACAGCGCGTTGATGCCGCCGAACGGATCGTTGACGCCCATCAGCAGCACGCCACCCCAGCCCGCGACCACGAGCAGCGAGCACACCCAGGCACCGACCCGCCAGGACGGATCGCGGAAGCTCTTGAACGGGCCACCGAGGTTGCCGAGCGCATCCGAGACCAGGAAGCGCGCGACCCGGGTGCCCGCGTCGATGGTGGTGAGGATGAACAGCGCCTCGAACATGATCGCGAAGTGGTACCAGAACGCCTTCATCGACGCCCCGCCGAGGAAACCGGAGAAGACCTCGGCGATGCCGACCGCCAGCGTCGGGGCGCCACCGGTGCGCGAGACGATCGACTTCTCGCCCACATCCGAGGCCGCGTCGGCGAACAGTTCCGGCGTCGCGGCCGGGCCGGACAGGCCGAGCGAGTTCGTGAACTTCGCGGCGCCCTCCGGCGTCCCACCGGTGAGGCCCGCCGAGGCGTTCATGCCGAAGTACAGGTGCTGGTCGATGATCGAGGCGGTGATGATCGCCATCACCGCGACGAACGACTCCATCAGCATGCCGCCGTAGCCGATCATGCGGGCATTGGATTCCTTGGCCAGCAGTTTCGGCGTGGTGCCAGAGGAGACCAGCGCGTGGAAACCCGACAGCGCACCGCAGGCGATGGTGATGAACAGGAACGGGAACAGACTGCCCGCGAACGCGGGACCCGCACCGGTGTGCGCGAATTCGGAAACCGCGGGGGCCTTCAGCACCGGCATGGTGATCAGGATGCCGACCGCCAGCAGCACGATCGTGCCGACCTTCATGAATGTCGACAGGTAGTCGCGCGGGGCGAGCAGCAACCACACCGGCAGCACCGAGGCGATGAAACCGTAGACGATCAGCGCCCAGGCGATGGTGGTGCGCGAGAGGGTGAACCAGTCGGCGCCCCACTCGGTTTCGGACACCCAACCGCCGCCGATGATCGCGGCGAGCAGCAACACGATGCCGATCGCCGAGACCTCACCGACCGCACCCGGGCGCAGATACCGCAGGTAGACACCCATGAACAGCGCGATCGGGACGGTCATCGCGATGGAGAACACGCCCCACGGGCTCTCGCCGAGCGCGTTCACCACGACCAGCGCCAGCACCGCGAGCAGGATCGTCATGATCACCAGAATCGCCACGATCGCCGCGACGCCACCGACGGCGCCGAGCTCGTCGCGCGCCATCTGGCCGAGGCTGCGGCCGCGTCGACGGGTCGAGGCCCACAGCACCAGGTAGTCCTGCACCGCGCCGGCGAACACCACGCCGACGATGATCCAGATCGTGCCGGGTAGATAGCCCATCTGCGCGGCCAGTACCGGACCGACCAGCGGACCGGCGCCAGCGATGGCGGCGAAGTGGTGCCCGTAGAGCACCCGCCGGTCCATCGGCATGAAATCCTTGCCGTTGTCATAGATTTCGGCGGGCGTGGCCACGTCGTCGCGCGGCTTGGTGATCTTCCACTCGATGAACCGCGCGTAGAAGCGGTAGGCGATGATGTAGGTACAGACCGCCGCGATCACGATCCACACCGCGTTCACGGACTCGCCGCGCACGAACGCGATGATCGTCCACGCGATGGCGCCGAGCACGGCGATCCCCGCGAACACAGCCTTTTTGGCGGGCGTGATCGGCGTGCGATCGACGACACCGACCGGAGGCAAGTCCGGGTCGGTCCGCAGATATTCGATGGTCGCCATTGACTCAACTCTCCTGTGTACAACGCGCAGAGCCTCGGGTGAAGCAATCGACAACGTAGCCGATCGCCGAACTGCGACGGAGAGGTTCGCACACCATAGTGCGCAAGTTGAAATTTTGTTCAGGCGCCGCGGTAAGTGCCGAAGCTCCAGAGGTTGCCTTCGGGGTCGGCGGCGCTGAATCCGCGCGATCCGTAGCCCTCGTCTCGTAGTTCGCGGATGATCGTCGCGCCCGCGGCTTCGGCTCGGTCGTGGAGGGCGTCGGGGTCGTCGGTGACCAGGTAGAGGTTCGCGACGCCGGGTGGGCGGGTGCCGAAGGGGGTGTCGTTGCGGCCGGTGGAGCCGAACATGATGCCGCCGCCGCCCGGCCAGCGCAGTTCGCCGTGTTCGACGATGCTGTCGTCGTTTTCCCTGGCGTAGACCGCGGTCGCCTCGAAACCGAAGGCGGTGGTGAGGAATTCGATCATGGCGCGGGCGTCGTCGAAGGCGAGGCAGGGCCAGATGCCGGTGCTGGTTGTTGTGTCCATGTATTCAGCCTCGCGCTTCGTCGGCGTTCGGGTCTTGGACGGATGGAATCTCCTCGGCGAGCCAAGCGGTGGGCGCCACGCCTGCCAGCTCGGCGAAGTCGCGGTTCAGGTGGGCCTGGTCGTAGTAGCCGCAGGTGTTCGCGATCTGGGCGATGGAGATATAGGAGGGGGTGCGTGTCAGCATGCGCTTGGCTCGCTCGAATCGGATGATCCGCGCGGCCAGTTTCGGGCTCGCGCCGAATTCGGCGGTGAACTTGCGGGTGAGGTGCTGACGGGTCCAGCCGATTCGGTCGGCGAGCGGGTTGATCGGGCAGGTGCCGCCGGTTCTGACGAGAGCGTGCCAGGCCCAGGTCAATTCGGGTCCGGCGAGGGTTTCGGTTCGTGCTGCGGCGATCAGGGCCCGATCACATGCGGCGAATCTGCTCGGCCAATCCTGTTGTGCATGAACGGCATCGGCGAGTTGATCGCCCAGAGTTCTTTGCGCTTGGGAACATTCGATCGAGATGTCCCACAGTTCGCTCGCGGGCATCCCGAACAGCACCCGACAACCCAGCGGGGTCAGCTCGATGGCCACGCCTTCCTGAAATCCGTTGTGCGCGATCATCGCCGGACTCGCCTGCAGGCCGCTCAGTACACAGCGATAACTGTCGGGGGCCTGGTGCGGATCGGTCTGCTCGACGACATCTATGGTCGGGCCGACGGCGACGATGAACGTCATGTGCCGTGACGGCAGGCCGCGGTGCAAGCCGGGCTCGAAACCCGCCATGCGATAGCCCACGTACCGGTCGATGAACGCTGCCAGCATCGGCGCGGGGGCCGCTGTCACCACCTCGGTGGTCGCCTCCATTCGTGCAACGCTACGCCGAGAACACCGGTGGCGACCAGGTCATCCGCGCGATCTTCGCGGGCGAACTCGCTACGGGCGCGCCAAGACGTCGACGAGTACCGCAATCGGCATCGAGGTTGCACGCCGATCGCCGCCCCCGTGTGCGGTGTGGCATTGCCCACGCGTCTTCGCCTCCGAGGAGGGGTAATCCGTATCGGAAGGTGCTCTCCGCGACGCGGGGGGCGCGGTGAGATTTCGCACTCACAGGCGCGCGGTCTGTGGAAACGCGAGGTCAGCCGGTTAATCTTGCGCCTGCGCTCAACTTATGTAGGAGGTGTCATGCGGCGGGTTCAGTACGAGCGCGGCAGTGGTTCGGAGGCGCTCGAAGTCGTCGCGGCCGAGGTGCCGGTGGCCGGTGCGGGTGAGCTGCTGGTGCGGGTCGAGGCGATCGGGGTCACCCTGTCGGCGATCCGCCGGATCAGTGGCGATGCCGAGCAGGTGCGTGCGGAAGTGGCCGGTGAGGTCGTCGCGGTCGGTGACGGGGTCGACGGTTACAGCGCCGGATATCGCGTCGTCGGGTTGTGTACTGCCGACGCCTACGCGGAGTACGTCGTCCTCGCGGTCGACCAGGTCTCGGCCATCCCGGACGGCGCTTCGGCCGTCGACGCCGTCGCGTTGATGCGCAGCGGCCTCGTCGCCCTCGGCGCGCTCGACACCGCCGCCCCGCGTGAAGGCGAAACCGCCCTGGTCACTGCCGCCGCGGGCGGTGTCGGCCACCTCGCGGTGCAGTTGGCCCGCGTGCGTGGCGCGAGCTGGGTCGTCGGTGCGGTCTCCGACGAGTCGAAGATCGATTTCGTGCGCGAACTCGGCGCCGACGAGGTGTTCACCTACGACCAGCTGCACTGCGGCAAGCAGGCCGACTACGCCCTCGACGGCGTCGGCGGAACCGGCCTCGGCGGCACCCTCGCCGGTCTCGCCGAAGGCGGTCGCGCGGTCACCTACGGCACCGGCGGCGGCCTCATCGACACCGAAGACCTCCTCGCAGGCGGCAAATCCCTCACCGGTTTCCGCATCGGCCGTCTCGCCCAACGCGACCCCGCCCGCTACGAGGACCTACGCCAGGAAGTCTGGCAGTACTACGCCTCCGGCCTACTGCACCCGGTCGTGCACGCCGAATTCCCCCTCACCGAAGCCGCCGCCGCCCACGCCGTCATCGAACAGCGCGCCAACCTCGGCAAGGTCGTCCTCGTCCCCTGATGGACAGTTGATCACCACGTTCGCAGCAAAGTATCGGCCGAGAGCGCTCCACGGCAGGAGCGTGGTGATCAACTGGCCAGTTCGGGGGCCGGGCGGCGAGTCGAGTGCGGTGGGTGCCGCGTAGACTTCCCTTCTCGTGAGCCTTACCCTCGGAATCGTCGGCCTGCCCAACGTCGGAAAGTCGACGCTGTTCAACGCGCTGACCAAGAACGACGTTCTCGCCGCGAACTACCCGTTCGCGACCATCGAGCCCAACGTCGGCGTGGTCCCGCTGCCCGACCCGCGCCTGGACAAGCTCGCCGAGATCTTCGGTTCCGAGAAGACCGTGCCCGCTGTGGTGTCGTTCGTCGACATCGCAGGCATCGTGAAGGGCGCCTCCGAAGGTGCGGGCCTTGGCAACAAGTTCCTCGCCAATATCCGTGAGGCCGACGCGATCTGCCAGGTCGTGCGCGTGTTCGCCGACGACGACGTGATCCACGTCGACGGCCGGGTCGACGCCGCCGCCGACATCGAGGTCATCGAAACCGAGCTCATCCTCGCCGACCTGCAGACCCTCGAGAAGGCCATCCCGCGCCTCGAGAAGGAAGCGCGCGTCAAGAAGGACCGCAAGCCGCTCCTCGATGCCGCCAAGGTCGCCGAGGGTTTCCTCAACGAGGGCACCACCCTGTTCGCCGCGGGCAAGAAGATCGACGCCGACCTGCTGCGTGAGCTGTCCCTGCTCACCATCAAGCCGTTCCTCTACGTCTTCAACGCCGACGAGTCCGTCCTCACCGACGAGGCCAAGGTAGCCGAGTTGAAGGCCTCCGTTGCCCCCGCCGACGCCGTCTTCCTCGACGCCAAGGTCGAAGCCGAACTCCTCGAACTCGACGACGAATCCGCCATGGAGCTGCTGGAATCCATCGGCCAGACCGAGCCCGGCCTGCACGGCCTCGCCCGCGCCGGCTTCCACACCCTCGGCCTGCAGACCTACCTCACCGCAGGCCCCAAGGAATCCCGCGCCTGGACCATCCACCAGGGCGACACCGCCCCCAAGGCGGCAGGCGTCATCCACACCGACTTCGAACGCGGCTTCATCAAGGCCGAAATCGTCGCCTTCGACGACCTGGTCGACGCGGGTTCCATGGCCGCCGCCAAGGCCGCGGGCAAGGTTCGCATGGAAGGCAAGGACTACGTCATGGTCGACGGCGACGTCGTGGAGTTCCGCTTCAACGTGTAATCCGTTGTGCCCGAGGTCGATTGAAGGAGACCCGGGTGCCGGCGTTCGATGGTAGGTGAGTGTTCCATGAACGGTGAACGCGGCGCTCGTGGCATCCCGCCGTGGTCGATGGCGGTCGCGGCGATGCTTGCTGTGCAGCTCTCCAATGCTCTGTCGGTTCCGGTGATCGAGCAGGTCGGCGCTGCGGGCACGGCGTGGCTGCGCATGTGCTTCGGGGTGGTCTTCCTCTGGATGATCGCCCGCCCGGCGATCCGTTCGCTGCGCCGTAGGGACATTCCGGCGCTGCTCGTGCTCGGCGTGGTCACGGGGTTCATGACGACTTTCCTCCTCTCGGCCGTCGAACGCATTCCGCTGGGCACCGCGGTCGCGATCGAGTTCCTCGGTCCGCTGACCGTGGCGGGTCTGATGAGCAAGCGTCGTCGGGCGCTGGTGTGGCCGCTGCTCGCCTTCGTCGGCGTCGTCCTGCTCACCGAGCCATGGCACGGCGACATCGATCTGGTCGGCGTCGGATTCGCGCTGGCCGCGGGTGCGTGCTGGGGGCTGTACAACGTGTTCACCCAGCACGTCGGCGACCGGTTCTCCGGCATCAGCGGGCTCTCGCTCACGATCCCGATCGCGGCGCTGGCCACATTGCCGATCGGGCTACCTCAGGTCATCGGCGGTGACCTCACCTGGTGGGTGCTGCCCGCGGCCGCCGGGATCGCGCTGATCACCCCGGTACTCGCGTTCGCGCTCGAAATGCTCGCCCTGCGCAGAATGACCCACACTGCCTTCGGCACACTGCTTTCCATCGAACCCGCCTTCGGCACCCTCATCGGGCTGCTCGTGCTCGCCCAGACGCCCACGCTCTTCCAACTGCTCGGCATCGCCATCGTGATCGTCGCCGGCTGTGTGGCCCAGCGCGGCGGTACCCGCACGACCGACGCCGTCACCACCACCGACCTACCCGCCGCGGCGAAGGGGTAGTCGCTCAGCCCACGCCGGCGCCGGGCGGGATCATCGGGGCGTCCTTGACGAGCTTGACCCTGGTGCTGCCCTGCCAGCTGCCGACGGTCGCTTGACCATCGGGTTTCAGGAAGGTGCAGTAGACGTCGCCGTAGGCGGTGCTGCCCGCGGGAGCCGGTGCCTGGAACGAGTCGCTGACCAATCGTCCTTGGTAGTTGGGCGAGCCGCCGATGGCGGTGTAATCGAACTCGCGGTAGGTGCCCGCGGTGTTGGCGCTGTTCTCGACGACCATGTCACAGGCCGCGGTGCTGCCCGCGGGAATGTAGACCCGCCAACTGAGCGTCACCGTCCCCGCCGCTGGACTGCTGATACTTCCGTCGACCCCGTTGGTCGCATTCGCCGCGGGCGCGGCGAATGCGGCAGCGGCGGCCAGGCCGGTGACGATCAGACTCGTCGCGGCGATCTTCTTGACATCGGGCGTCTTCGGCATCGGTGCTCCTACGGTCGTCGGGCTTGTCGTCAAGACAATTCAACGAGAGCGGAGCATGCGCAGCCACGAACCCGAGGGGTGGACGCCTCTCCCTCAGGGGTGGTCGTTCGCCACCTCGGGTGTGACCGACGAATCCGCAGACCAGGCGCGATCCATGACCTCCGCGCTGTTCAGGTCCTCGGCAAGCTGGTTCGGCCGACCCAGGCCGCCGGGATCGTGTGGTGATGATTTGGCGACGGCCAGGGCCGCGTGGGGCCGGACTTCGCCGGAGGCGGGGTGGTGGAGGTGGGCGAGTTCGGTGAAGCCGGCTCGGGTGGTGAGGTCGGTGAGGGTGGTGGTGGGGTAGCGGTAGGCGGTGGTGACTTTGTGGGGGAAGGGTTCGACTGTTTCGGGGGATTCGAAATAGCCGATTACCAGGCGGCCGTTGGGGGTCAGGGCGCGGTGGAATTCCGCTAGGACGGTGGGGAGTTCGGTGGGGTCGAGGTGGATGAGGGAGAACCAGGCGAGGATGGCGGGGACGGAATTGTCGGGGGCGGCGAGGGTGCGCAGGGAGCCGAGTTCGAAGGGGATGTCGGGGTAGGTGGTGCGGGCGTGGGTGATGAATTCGGGGACCATGTCCATTCCGGTGGCGGGGATGCCTGCGTCGGTGAGGAATTTGGTGAAGTGGCCGGGGCCGCAGCCGAGGTCGAGGACTGGTCCGGGGGACAGGTGGGTCAGGGCGAAGGTGGTGTCTTCGGGGGCCAGGTCGGAAGGGGAGCCGAAGAGGTCGATGTAGAGGGGGTGGATGGCCGAATATGCGGCTTGAACGGTGTCGTCGGGCACCCGGCCGACACTAGCCACTGGACAGGGCATGCCCGGTTCCGTCCATCGTTTGTCATCGGAAGACCCGGGTAGTCGAATGTAGGGAGCCGTTTTCCCACTCGTAGACACGAAGGGATCGACGATGCCGATCAAGCCTGTTCGACGCATTGCTCGCGCGCTGCTGGGGACCACTTTCGTGGCCGCCGGGGTGAACGGGTTGATGAATCAGAAGCCACGCGCCGCCGCCGCGAACGCGCTGGCCGAGAAGGGCAGGACCGGTCTGCCCGACGCGCTGGCCGCACGGGTACCCGACGATCCGAGTCAGTACGTGCGCGTCAATTCCGCGGCGCAGGTGGTCGGTGGGCTGTTGCTGGCCAGTGGGCGTGCGCCGCGGCCCGCCGCGTTGGTGCTGGTCGCCACCGTGGTGCCGGGGACGGTGACCGAACAGGACTTCTGGGCCGAGAACGATCCGGATCGCAAGGCGGCCAAGCGGGTGGGGTTCCTGAAGGATCTCGGACTGCTCGGCGGCCTGATGATCGCGGCGGCCGACACCGAGGGCAAGCCGTCGCTGGGCTGGCGGGCGCGCAGGGCCTTCCGGCGTGAGGAACCCCGCATCGCGGCCGAAGGTGCTGCCATCGCGGCCGCGGCCAAGGTGCGTGGCGCGCAACTCGCCGATGTCGCCCACGAGCAGGGCGAGCATCTGGCCGAGATCGCCCGCGAACGTGGCCCGCAGCTGGCCGACGCGGTGCGCAGTCGCAGCGCGCACCTGGTGGAGGTGGCCAAGGATCGTGGCCCCGAGGTGGCCGAAGCGGTGCGGACCCGCGGTGCGCACTTGGTCGAGGTGGCCAAGGATCGAGGTCCCGAGGTGGCGGAGGCGGCGCGTACCCGCGGCGCCCAGATCGCCGAGGTCGCCAAGGAAAAGGGGCCTGAACTGGCCGAAGCCGCGCGGGAACGCGGCACGTATCTCGTCGATACGGCCCGCGAGCGCGGCGCGGAACTGGCCGCCGCGGCACGGGAGCACGAGGAGCCCGCCGCTCCCGCCCGTAGGTGGTCGAGGCGTTAGTTACCTGCTCAGCACGCGAATGCCCCGACAATCGTGGTCTGGTGCGTCGATGTGATTGTGGCGCACCATAGATCCGGGGTCGGGCACACCGACGGACTCACCGCGCAAACCCGAACATCGGGGCAATCCCGGCGAAATGGGTTTGGCGGTGAGTTCCTGTGTGAATACTGGGTACTCGCAATGCATTTCGACAGAGTGGGATCTATCTGATGTTTTCCGGTCGTGAAACGCGCAAACCAGCCGCCGTTCAGGTCGCAGTGGTCGGAGCGGCGGTGCTGATCGGACTGCTCGGATCGACGGGTTCGGCTGCGGCACTTCCCGGTTCGGGGTCGGCCTCGGGTTCGGCCAGTGGGTCGGCGAACCTCGCGTCGGGTTCGGCCTCCGGTTCGGCCGACGTGGCTCCGGCCGGCGCCTACCTCACCTGGCAGTCGGCGCAGTTCATCCACAACACCCTGCGCATGTTGCTCTCGGTTCCGATGCGCAACGGCTAGTTCCAGGTCTTTTCCCAGCGTTCGGCCGCCCAGTCGCGCACCTCGCCACTGACCAGAATCGCGGGCAGCAGCAGCGCGAAGCCGATCAGCAGGATCGCCAGCCGCACCCACACGCTGAGTTCACCGAGCGCGCGCAGCAGCGCGGGCAGGATGCACACCCCGGCGAGTACGACGAGGACGATCGCCGCGACCTTGTGTTCGGGTCCGGCGATCAGCGCGGCGCAGGTGCCGAAGCACAGGCCGAGGACGAGTCCGCCGACGCCGACGAAGTAGTTGTCCCAGGAAAGCCAGCTCGGGCGGGTAGACCGGTGAGTGACCACGCCGCGCAGCTTAGCGCGATCGGGCGCGAGTCACTGCGTGGTCGGTGAGTACACCACCAGCGACCAGTCCCGGCGCGGCACCAGCGAGGCGCCGAGGGAGTGCACTGTCATCGGGATCGTCGCGCCGGTGCCCGGGTCGCGCAGGTGAACCACGGGGCCGTCGGGTCCGTGGGTGAGCGAGGGTTCGGTGGTCCAGAGCTTCGACCATTCCGGTGCCCGCGAACACGTTTCGACGATTTCGGCGATCTGTGCCTGCGTTGCCAGTCCTGGACCCATCACGCGAAAGCTGTAGACGCACAGGTGAACCTGCTGTTCCCAGTCGACCAGCGCCGTCTTGGCGCGCGGGTCGAGCAGCATCCACTCGAGCATCGACACGCCAGCTTCCAGGCCGGGGAAGAGCAGCCGCCACGCGGCGTTGGTGGCAAGTACCTCGAAGACCGGATGTAGCTGCAGGCTGGCCGGATGGGTGATCGCGTCGATCAGCACCTGGTCGGCGGGGCGGACCATGGACGGCGTCGAGTCGTAGCGGTGCGCGACCGAGAGTGAGATCAGGTGATCGCGAAATATCTCGGGCACGTCGAGCGCCGCGGTGAGCGCGGTGAGTGCCTCCAAAGTCGGTGTGCGCGTGCCCTGCTCGATCTTCTGGATGAGGGCGGGAGATATTCCGGCCCGTTCGCCGAGCGCCGCCCTGGTCAGGCCCGACGATTCGCGGCGTTCACGCAGGTATCGCGAGATCGACACGTTCGGGTCTTGCACAATGCACTCCTGTTTGGATCACCGGTACAAATTGGGACAGTTGTCTAGCTTGACCGAGGGTAAAGGTTTCGCAAAACTCATGTCAGCCGAGCGAGTCATCGCACGGCTGCCCCGCCCGCTGCGCCTGGCCGATTTTCGGACTTCGTGCTGGTCGGGTCAGTGTGTTCCGGAGCGGAAAGTGTTCGACACCACCTCTGCGCTGACGACTGTCGCCGGAGGGGACGGCGTGCGTGGTTCTCGCGCGCGCCGAGAGCGATTGCCGGGTCGAAACCCGGGTGGCGCAGGGGTCCATCCGGTGGTCACCGGGCGTCCGCTTCGGAAAACACGCGTGCGCGGGAACCGAATGCCCTCGTGATTCGTCCAATAGAGCAGAAGGACGAACGAGAGTGGGGGGCGATGACGCAGATTCGAGCCGAACGACGCGGACGGCGCACGTCCTGGATCGCCGGCATCTCCGGCCTGCTGGCCGCGGCGACCGTGGTGGCGGTGGGGTTGGTGTGGTGGCAGCACGACTGGGGTGATCAGTTCCCCGCGCTCGACTCCGAACACCTCGACGAGCAGCAGATCGAGCTCGTCGACGTGCTGCGCCGCGAGTTCGAGCGACCGGGTGAAGGCACCAAGTACGCCGAGGGCGTGCGCGAGGCCTGGTGCGCCGACTTCGTCAGCTGGACGATGCGCGAGGCGGGCAGACCGCTGGCCAACCCGAACTCCGGTTCCTGGCGTATCCCCGGCGTGTACACCCTGCAGGAGTACTACCAGCAGGTCGGCCGGTTCACCCGCGCCGATGTCGGTTATCGCCCGCGCACCGGTGACGTGGTGCTCTACGGTCCAGCCAGTCCGCTCGGCCAGCACACCAACATCGTGCTGAAAGCCGACGGCGAGACCATCACCACCATCGGCGGCAACGAGATGGGCACCGTCCGGGTGCGCACCATCACCCCGGCCGAAACCGCCGATCTGGTCGGTTACGGGCGATTCTGAAATCGATTGTCGCTCAAGACAACTGCGACGGTCCTGGACGGCGGTACCACGCTGATGCCCGTACCATGGAAGGCGCGGCGCCCGGCAGCGCCGTCGCCGACTCCTCCGTCCTGCTTCCCCCTCATCGGCAGGACGGGGGAGTTGTGCCACCAGCTCCGGTGTTCGCCGACGTCACGTACCGTGTTCGATGTGCGTGTGAAGGTGGACGAAATGCCACGTCGTGACCCGATGTGGATCGAGTACGCCGATTTCGGCGAACGGTTCGTCGCCTATGCGGTGACCGAGGACCGCATCACGGCCGCGGTGTCGGGAATGACCGGGCGTGGCGTGAAGATCGGACCGTTCTCGCTCGGCCCCGCGGGACTGGCCGGTTTCGTCGCCGAGGGCACGCTGGGTACCCCGGTGGTCACCCGCACGCCCGGTGACGCGCTGAGCTTCGGCGTGCGCATCCCGCTGACCCTCGCCGTGAACCTGGTTCTCGGCGGCAAGAAACTGCGCCTGGCCGCCGTGGTGGAGATCGGGCTGACCTTGCACGCCCGCACTGCCGCCCCGCTGCTGGTCATCATCGATGTGGCCCCCGTGACGGCCAAGGATGTCAGCTTCACGCTGCGCGCCGAGGCCATCGACACCGCGTGGGAGATGCTGCTCGACCCGATCGCGGGCCTGGTGCAGCGCGAGGTCGCCAACCGGGTCAACGCCATCGTCGGCGATCCGAAGATCCGCTCGGAGCGGGTCTTCGATATCGAGGCGATCCTCGACGGCTACCCCTCACCGCGCCGCAACGACACCGTCTTCGACTGGATCGACTACCGCGAGTTCGGGCTGCGTTTCTTCACCACCATCGTCACCAGGGACCGCGTGCACGGCGTGGTCGGCCAGCTGGCGGGCAGCCAGATCGACATCGGCCCGCTCGCCGAGGGCCCGCGCGGCGCCGCGACGGTGACCGTCCGCGGCTCGATCGATCAGCCGAGGGTGATCGATCGCGGCCTCGGCGAGCCCGGTGACCTGCGGATCTTCGACATGACAGTGCCGGTGGGGCTCGACATCACCGTCGACGTGCTCAAGGCCAACCACTACCGCGCCGACCTGGAGATCCCGCTGGTCCTCACGGCACGGGCCGCCGAGCCGTTGCAGATCGTGATCGAGGTGCCGCCGCCCGCGCTCGCGGACATCTCGATGGAATTCAAGGCCAAGGGCCTGCGCGCGGCCACCCTGGCGCGGCTGGCCGGGATCAAGAAGCAGATCGTCGCGCAGGTGGTCGCGGCGGTCAGTGCCGAGCTGGCCGATCCGACCGGCCGCACGATCGATGTGGGCGCGGCGATCGACGGCGCCACCTGATCCCTGTGACTCGTGGGGCGAATGTTGCCGATGGTTCTGGCGGTTCCCCTGGGGTTGTGGTGCAATGAATCGCACGTTCTAGACCAGTTCGCTTACCGGTGAAGGTTGCGCGAAGGAGTCCTGCGATGCGTTCTGTTCCGGTGTCCCGGCGGAAGTTCTTCGGTTTCGCCGCCGCCGCGGCCACGATCGGTGTCGGCCTCGCCGCCACCCCTGCCCGCGCCCAATCCTTCGGCACCATGGTCGACTACGCCGCCGGGGTTCCCTCCGCCGCGTCGATCGCCGCCGAAGGGCATATCGGTGTCATCCGCTACGTCTCCGAGCGCAGGCCCGGCGCCGAGTGGATGGCAGGTAAACCGTTGCTCGCCGCCGAGGTCGAGGATCTGTGGGCGCACGGCCTGTCGATCGTGTCGAACTACCAGTTCGGCAAGGGCCCGACGGCCGACTGGCGGGGCGGACTCGAAGCGGGCAAGCAGCACGCCGAGCGCGGCTGGGCCATCCATGCCGCCGCCGGCGGACCCGATACCGCGCCGATCTACGCCTCCATCGACGACAACCCCTCCGACGAGGAGTTCGACGAGATGATCGCGCCCTACATCGAGGGCTGGCAGTCGGTCCTCGGGCCCGAACTCGTCGGCATCTACGCCAACGCCCCGACCATCGACCGTGCACTCGACGCGGGCCTGGGTTCCTGGTTCTGGCAACACAATTGGGGCACCGAGCGCGGTTTCGTGCACGACTCCGCCCACCTGCACCAATTCGAGATCGACAAGCGCGCGATCGACGGCATCGGCGTCGACCTGAACCGGGTACTGGCCGAGGACTACGGCCAGTGGTGAGCTAGGCCGACCCCGCGCGAGCACCGAACAACGCACGAACATGGGTAACTCACCGGGTACGGGCTGACCGAACCACAGCAATTGTCTGGCCGCCAACGCAAACCTCCCCGCACCTCAGGTCTGGCCTGAAGTTGCGGGGAGGCGGGGGAGCACTCAGACCGTGAAGAAGCCCAGGGTCGGCATGAAAGAGCAGGTGCGCGGTGCGGCACCTTCGGCGGCGGTGGTGAGCGAACCCGAGATCACCGCGACAACGCGACCGGGGCCGGTGCTCGCGATGGCCGACAGGGTGGCCGGACCGCCGGGGTTGATGTTGGCCTCGGTGGTCAGCGTCTGGACCGCGGACTGACGGGTGTCGAGGTTGAGCCACTGCACCGTCATCGGCGGGTTCTGTTCGGCCGTGGCCGCCTTCGTGCCGAGCGCGGTGAACACGAATCCGGCCTGACCGGCGGCGACACCGGGCGGGGGCAGCTGTGCCGGACCGGCGACCGCGAGCGCGGTGCCGACCGAATCGGCGCCGTCGCCGATGCAGCCCTTGCCGATGGTCGGGTACAGGAACTGCGCGATGGCCGGGCCGTCCTGCGGGAGTTCGGGACCGCCACCGCCACTGCCGTCGAGGAAGGTGATGATCCGCTCGAGGGTCGACTTGATGGCGGGCGGCAGGTTCAGGGTGGCCAGCAGGGCGCGCGCCTGATCGAGCAGGGCGGTCTGCGGGCTGGCGACATCGGCCGGGCCCGCGACCAGACCGGCCACGGCGGGTGCGAAGGCGGTCAGCGCGTCGACCGGGACGCCCTCGGGCACCATCGGGACACTGATCGGCGCCGCCTGCGGGGCGGGCGCTGGTGCGGCAATCGATGCGGGCGCGGCGAGCATGGCGCCTGCTGCGATGGCGAGAGCGGTCGTTGCGATCCGCGAACCTCGGCTACGAAGCACTGTCTAGCCGTCCTTACCTCGATGGTGCGATGGGCGAGGGTTGTCGAGCCCAACATGTCGGGGCCACTCTAAGGACAACGCCGCCGTGTTGTACAGCCGCCGGGCCCCTCGCGGCGCACCGGCCGAAACTATGTTCATCGACGCTAGTCCGCCGTGGTGTTACACCTGGGGATGTTGATGCAACTGTGACCAGTGGTGTCGTCGGGGCGTCAACCCGCGCGCGCGGACGCGTGTACGCGCACGGCTATGGTGATCGAGCACTGCGACAGGCGCGCACGCCCGCTCATCCGACCGAAAGCCAGGCCTTGAACAGACACCTCCGATGGGCTATCGCGCTGCTCGGACTGTCCGTGCTCGCCCGGCTGGCCTGGATGCTCTTCGCCCCGAACGGGCTCAATGTCGTGGATCTGCACGTGTACGTGGACGGTTCGGCCGCGCTGCTCACCGATCGGCTCTACGACTTCACCTATTCGGAGGTGACGCCGGACTTCCCGCTGCCGTTCACCTATCCGCCGTTCGCCGCGCTGGTGTTCTTCCCGCTGCACTATCTGCCGTTCACCCTCGTCGCGGTCGGTTGGATGCTGGCCACGGTGGCCGCGCTCTACGGCGTGATCAGGATCAGCTTCGAACTGTTGCTGGGCGCGGAGAAGGCGAAGCAGACGCCGTGGATCACCGCGGCCGTCGGCTGGACAGCGCTGGGCGTGTGGCTCGAGCCGGTGCGCACCACGATCGACTACGGCCAGGTCAATGTGTTCCTGGTGTTCGGGGCGATGCTGGCCGTGCGCAGTGCGCGCTGGTGGATCTCGGGCTCGATCGTCGGCGTGATCGCGGGCATCAAACTGACCCCGGCCATCACGGGGCTGTACTTCGTGGCGCGGCGGCGGTGGGCGACGGTGCTGTGGTCGGCGGCGGCGTTCGGGCTGACCGTCGCTGTGAGCTTCCTCATCAACGCGCACGAGGCGAAGCGCTATTTCGGCACCCTGCTCGGCGACGCCACCCGGATCGGTCCGGTGGGTTCGGTCTGGAATCAGTCGCTGCGCGGCGCGCTGAGCCGCATCCTCGGCTACGACGTGCAGTCGGGTCCGTGGTGGATCGCCGCGGTGCTGGTCACGGCCGTGCTGGCGTTGCTCGCCTGGCGCACCCTCGGCCCCGACGACCGCCTCGGCACCCTGGTGCTGGTGCAGTTGTTCGGGCTGATGATCTCGCCGATCTCCTGGTCACACCACTGGGTGTGGCTGATCCCGACCGCGTTGTGGCTGCTCTACGGGCCGCTGCGGGACGAGCGGGTCGCGCGGATCATCGCCGGGTTCTGGGTGCTGACAATGCTGGTCGGCGTGCCGTGGGTGCTCTCGTTCGCCCAGCCGACGATCTGGACGATCCCGCGCCCGTGGCCGCTGGCCTGGCTCGGCGCGGTCGATGTGATCGGCGTGTTCGTCCTGTTCGGCTGGCTGATCTGGCACGGCCGCGACACTCTGCGCAAGCAACTGCCCGGCCGTCGCCCGGCCGAGGTGCCCGCTGACTGAGGCTCAGCCGACGATGTCGTCGATGGTGTGTGCCATTGCCGTATCGAGCGCCGTCAGCCCACCTTCCGAGTGTGTACTCAAGGTGAAACGCAGTGTGCGCCAACGGATATCGATGTCGGGGTGGTGATCGGCGGCTTCGGCCGCTTCGGCGACCTTGCGCACCGTCTCGATGCCGGCCAGAAAACTCGGCGCCTTCACCGTGCGGGTGATCGCGTCACCGTCGCGCGACCACTCCGGGAGCGTGGCCAAGGCGATGGTCAGTTCGGGGGAGGAGAGCAGCGGAGTACCCATACCTCGGTTGTACGCTTCGTCTACTTGGCGCGCGCCAGCTTCAAGGCTTTTTTGAGATCTTTACCGCACATTCCAGCGGCCTCTGCCTTCTTCATTCGCATGATGACGACGGGGCATTTGAAGCAGCGAGTCTTCTTCCTACAGCACTTTTTCTTCGGCTTCAGGCTCGAGACCTTCTTCGCCTTCACCTTGCCCATGTGAGTTAGCCTAGCCTAAGTACAAAGCCTGACACGAGGGTGCCCCCGCGCAACCGGTAAGCTGTAACAGGCCGCGATGCCAGATGAATGCGCGCCAAACACCCCAACAGCAGGAGGATCCAGGCGTGTCGTCTTCACGCGATTTTCGCAACGTCGCCATCGTGGCCCACGTCGACCACGGCAAGACGACGCTGGTCGACGCCATGCTTCGTCAGTCGGGCGCGTTCGCTGAGCGAGCCGAACTGGTCGACCGAGTCATGGACTCCGGTGATCTCGAGCGCGAGAAGGGCATCACCATTCTCGCGAAGAACACCGCAGTTCATCGCCATAACCCCGACGGTTCTCTCACCGTCATCAACGTGATCGACACCCCCGGCCACGCCGACTTCGGTGGCGAGGTCGAGCGCGGCCTTTCCATGGTCGACGGTGTCGTGCTGCTCGTCGACGCGTCCGAGGGTCCGCTGCCCCAGACCCGCTTCGTGCTCAGAAAGGCGCTCGCCGCCAAGCTGCCGGTCATCCTGGTCGTGAACAAGACCGACCGCCCGGATGCCCGCATCGCCGAGGTCGTCTCCGAGTCGCACGATCTGCTGCTCGACCTGGCGTCGGATCTCGACGACGAGGCCGCCGAAGCCGCCGAGCTCGCACTCGACCTGCCGGTTCTCTACGCCTCGGGCCGTGAGGGCAAGGCGTCCAAGACCGCGCCGGAGAACGGTTCCGCGCCCGACGCCGAGAACCTCGACGCCCTGTTCGAGGTGCTGATGGACTACATCCCGGCACCCAAGAGCAACAAGGACGCGCCGCTGCAGGCCCACGTCACCAACCTCGACGCCTCGGCGTTCCTCGGCCGCCTCGCGCTGGTCCGCATCTACGCGGGCGAGCTGCGCAAGGGCCAGAACGTCACCTGGATCAACGCCGAGGGCGCCAAGACGGTCAAGATCACCGAGCTGCTGCAGACGATCGGTGTCGAGCGCCAGCCCGGCGAGGTCGCCGAGGCCGGTGACATCGTCGCCATCGCCGGTATCCCCGACATCATGATCGGCGACACCCTCGCCGATCCGGAGCACCCGGTCGCGCTGCCGCGCATCACCGTCGACGAGCCCGCCATCTCGGTGGTCATCGGCACCAACACCTCGCCGCTGGTCGGCCGGGTGCAGGGCCACAAGCTCACCGCCCGCATGCTCAAGGCGCGCCTTGACCAGGAACTGATCGGCAACGTGTCGCTGCGCGTGCTCGACATCGGCCGTCCCGACGCCTGGGAGGTGCAGGGCCGTGGTGAACTGGCGCTGTCGATCCTGGTCGAGCAGATGCGTCGCGAGGGCTTCGAGCTCACCGTCGGCAAGCCGCAGGTGGTCACCAAGCAGGTCGACGGCAAGACCCATGAGCCGTTCGAAGAGCTGACCATCGACTGCCCCGACGAGTACCTGGGTGCTGTCACCCAGCTGCTGGCCGCCCGCAAGGGCAAGATGGTGCAGATGAGCAACCACGCCGCCGGTTGGGTGCGCATGGAGTTCATCGTCCCCTCGCGTGGCCTGATCGGCTTCCGCACCGTGTTCCTCACCGACACCCGCGGCACCGGCATCGCCAACGCCGTCTCCCACGGTTACGCGCCGTGGGCGGGCGAGATCCGCGCCCGCCACACCGGTTCGCTCGTGTCGGACCGCGCGGGCACCGTCACCCCGTTCGCGATGATCCAGCTGGCCGACCGCGGTCAGTTCTTCGTCGAGCCGGGTGCCGACACCTACGAGGGCATGGTCGTCGGCATCAACCCGCGTGCCGAGGATCTCGATATCAACGTGACCCGCGAGAAGAAGCTGACCAACATGCGCAGCGCCAACGCGGACACCTTCGAGACCATGGCCAAGCCGTTGCAGCTCGACCTCGAGCTGGCGATGGAGTTCTGCACCGAGGACGAGTGCGTGGAGGTCACCCCCGAGGTGATCCGCGTGCGCAAGCTCGTGCTCGACGCCAACCTGCGTGCGCGCGACCTGTCGCGTCGCAAGGCGCGTGACAAGGCCGCCGCGAACTAGTCGGCAGTAGTTTCGAACGGCGTCGGCCGGGTACCGGAAACGGACCCGGCCGACGCCTTTTCGTGGGCCTGAGGTGGTCGAACGGCAGGCGATCGAGGGGATGGGTAGAGTGCGCAAGGTGAGTATGGGGCGGTGCGCAAGGTGGCGTGCGATGGTGCTGGCGATGATCGCCTCGACGGCGGTCGTGGCCGGTTGCGCGGCGAATCCGCCACCCCCGATCGAGTCCTCCGATTCACCCAAGACCACCCAGGCCAAGCCGGGCAAGAACACCGTGGTCGTCGCGATCGATGACATCGGCATCGGTTTCAACCCGCATCTGCGCTCGGATCAGTCGCCGGTGACCAGCGCGGTGAGTTCGATGGTGCTGCCGAGTCCGTTCCGTGCCGCGCCGAGCCCGGTGCATCCCGGTCTGGTCGACTGGGTGCCCGATACTTCGCTGATCACCTCGGCCGATGTGACGGCCCAGGAGCCGTTCACGATCACCTACACCTTGCGCAACCAGGCCAATTGGTCCGACGGCGCTCCGATCGCGGCCGAGGATTTCCGGTTCCTGTGGCAGCAGATGATCAGCCAGCCCGGTGTGGTCGACCCGGCCGGCTATCGGCTCATCTCGGATGTGGCGTCCTCGGGCGGCGGCAAGACGGTCACCGTGACGATGGCGCAGCCCTATCCGGCCTGGCGCGAACTGTTCTCGAACCTGCTGCCCTCGCACCTGGTGAAGGACTCCCCGGGCGGTTTCACCAGCGGCCTTGTCGACGACATCCCGGTCTCGGGCGGCAATTTCACCATCAAAACGGTCGATCGCGGACGCGACGAGATCCTCCTGGAACGCAATGACCGCTTCTGGGGCACCCCCGCCTCCCCGGATCAGATCCAGTTCCGCCGTGGCGGCACCCCCTCGCAGCTGGCCGAATCGCTGCGCACCGGTGACGCGCAGATGGCGCTCGTGCACGGCGGCGTGGCCACGCAGGCGCAGTTGGCCGCGATCCCGTCGGTGCGGACCACGATCATGCCGCAGGCCCGCGAACTGCAACTCGCGCTCAACGGCCGTTCCGGTGACCTCGCCGATGTGCGGGTCCGCAAGGCGGTGCTCGCGCTGCTCGACCCCGCCCTGTTGGCGACGGTCGGCGCGCAGACCGGTGGCTGGGTGGAACCCGCGCGCGCGCAAGTGCTTTCGCCGTCGAGTCCCGGTTATGTGCCCACCGCGCCGCCGCGGATGAGCGCCGAGGAGGCGTTCGCGCTGCTGGCCGAGGCCGGTTACGGTCGCGCACCGGAAGCGACGCAGACCAATTCGCCCACCTCGCCCGCGCCGCGTCCGCGCTCGGTGGCGCGCAACGGCAAGGGGCTGTCGGTGCGGATCGGCGCCGTCACCGAGGACGCGTCGGCGCTGGCCGTGGCCAATACCGCCGCCGACCAATTGCGCAGTGCCGGAATCGATGCCACCGTGCGTGGCCTGGCCGCCGACGAGCTGTACGGCAAGGACCTCACCGAATCCTCGATCGATGCCATCGTCGGCTGGGAGCTGGCGGGTGGCGACCCGGCCAACGCGCTGGCCTCACGCTATGGGTGCGCACCGGTGGCACCGGCCGGTCCCGAAGGTCCGGCGACGGCCGCGGCCGAGGCATATCGCAAGGCGCCGAGCAATATCGGCGGGGTGTGCGACCCGAGCCTGCAGCCCTCGATCGATGAGGCTCTGCGCGGGGTCGACGTGCCGCGGGTACTGGCCGAAGCTGAACCGAAGTTGTGGGAACTGGCCACGGTGTTGCCGATCGTGCAGGACAACGTGGTCGCGGCGGCGGGCCCGCGCGTCGACGGTGTGTCGCTGTCGGGTGCCATTCAGGTGGGCATCTTCGGCGATACCGCGCAGTGGCGGCGGATCCCGTGATCGACGCACGCGGACCGGTTCCCGTTGCCGCACAGGAGAATTGGCAGGGTGATGCACCCGGATCGGTATTCGTTGCGGCACAAGATAACTGGCGGTGTCTTCGATGACAGATACCGGCGGCCTGCTCCTGGTTCACGCACACCCGGATGACGAAACCCTCACCACCGGTGGCACTATCGCGCACTATCGCGCCCGTGGTGTCCCGGTGACCGTGGTGACCTGCACGCTCGGCGAGGAAGGCGAGGTGATCGGCGAACGATGGTCGCGCCTGATCGCCGCCGAAGCCGATCAGCTCGGCGGCTACCGCATCGCCGAACTCACCGCCGCGCTGTCGGCCCTGGACGCGGGCGAGCCGTGGTTCCTCGGCGGTCCCGGCCGGTGGCGCGATTCCGGCATGGCGGGCACCCCGTCGGCGGCCGACCCACGGGCCTTCGTGAACTCCGGTGACGCCGCCGTCGACGAGCTCGTGGCGGTGATCCTCGAACTGCGGCCCCAGGTGGTCGTCACCTACGACCCGCGCGGCGGCTACGGACACCCCGACCACATCCGCGCGCACGAGATCACCACCGCGGCCGTCGCGGCAGCCGCTGAGCAGGGCTGGGACGTCCCGAAGTTCTACTGGACCGTCACCGACGGCGACCTGCTCCGCCAGCACACCGCCGCCCTGGCCCGCCGCACGGTCGACGAACTGCCGGGCGCACTGCCCGCGGGCTGGCGGCTGCCGGTCGAAGCCGAGCTGGCCGCCATGTCGACGAGCGGCGTGACCACCGTGGTCGATGTCTCCGACGTGGTGTCGGCCAAGCGTGCCGCCATGCGCGCGCACGCCACCCAGGTCACCGTGGCGCCGAGTGGCCGGGAATTCGCTCTGTCGAACAACATTGCCCTGCCGGTGCTGCCGGAGGAACACTTCACCCTGGTGCGCGGCGAGCGTGGCCCGGTGGGGGCCGACGGCTTCGAGCACGACCTGTTCGCCGGTCTCGATTGAGTAGCTAGCCACAGGGTTGCCCGCGCGGCCCGTCGCGGTTGCCGGTACCGTTCCGGTGTCCGCGTTCTCGGGTGTTTTCGCACGATGGGTGGCGTGTCATGACCGCTGTGGGTGATCGGCCGGAACTCGATGCCGAGGACGCGGGGTACCACAAGTCCCTCGGCAAACGTCAGCTGATGATGATCGCCATCGGCGGAGCGATCGGTACCGGCCTGTTCCTCAGTTCCGGCGGCAGGCTGGCCAGCGCGGGGCCCACGCTGTGGATCGTCTACGCGGTGTGCGGCGTGTTCGTGTTCTTCATCCTGCGCGCACTGGGCGAGCTGGTACTGCACCGCCCCACGTCGGGTTCGTTCGTCTCCTACGCGCGCGAATTCCTCGGGGAGAAGGCAGCTTTCGTCGCGGGCTGGATGTACTTCCTGAACTGGTCGATGACCGGGATCGCCGACTCCACCGCCATCGCACTGTATTTCCACTACTGGCAGCCGATGACCGCGGTGCCGCAATGGGTGCTGGCGCTGATCGCCCTGGTGATCGTGTTGATCGTGAACCTGGTGAGCGTCAAGGCATTCGGTGAGCTGGAGTTCTGGGCGGCGCTGGTGAAGGTGACCGCGCTGTGCGCCTTCCTGATCATCGGCACGGTGTTCCTGCTGGGGCGCTTCACCATTCGTGGTGAGCCCACCGGACTGCCGGTGATCACCGAGCACGGCGGTATGTTCCCGATCGGCATCCTGCCGCTGGTGCTGGTCACCTCGGGCGTCATCTTCGCTTATGCCGCAGTCGAATTGGTCGGCACGGCGGCGGGGGAGACCAAGGATCCCGAGAAGCTGATGCCGCGGGCGATCAACTCGGTGATCCTGCGGATCGCGGTGTTCTACGTGGGGTCGCTGCTGCTGCTCGGGCTGCTGATGCCGTACACGTCCTATCACGCGGGGGAGAGCCCGTTCGTCACGTTCTTCGCCGCGCTCGGCGTGCCCGGCATCGGCTCGCTGATGAACATCGTGGTGCTCACCGCGGCGTTCTCCAGTCTCAACGCGGGGCTGTATTCGACCGGCCGGATCCTGCGTTCGATGTCGATGCGCGGCAGCGCGCCCCGGTTCACCTCCGTGGTGAGCGGCCACGGCGTGCCCTACGGCGGCATCCTGCTCACCTTCGGCATCGCGCTGTTCGGGGTGGCGCTCAACGGGTTCGTGCCGGATCAGGCGTTCGAGATCGTGTTGAACGTGGCCTCGCTCGGCATCCTGTCGTCGTGGGCCACCATCGTGCTGTGTCAGCTGCGTATGTGGCGGTTGTGGAAGCGTGGGGAGATCGAGCGGCCCGCGTTCCGGATGATGGGCGCGCCCTACACCGGGTGGGCGACGCTGGCCTTCCTGTTCGCCGTGCTGGTCCTGATGGCGATCGACCGGCCGGTGGGCACGTGGACGGTGGCGAGCCTGTTGATCATCGTGCCGGCGCTGCTGATCGGCTGGCGGTTCTCCAGGGCGCGCGCGGCGCAGCAGGCGGGTTCGGCCGAATAGACTCACGCCCATGGTGACCGATCACGATCAGCCCACCGCCGTGCTGCGGTCCGCGCGCCTGCCCCGCGTGGCGGATCCGCTGATCGCGGGACTGATCGTCGTGCTGCTGCTCGTCGACGCGCTGATCACCCTGGCCGTCGAAGTGCTGTTCCTGCCCACCTATATCGGCTCGTTCGCTTTTCCGGCGGTGGCACTGCTCGCCGCTCCGATCAATATCGCGCTGGTCTACGGCATGGAATCGGTGACCGACCGGATCGGGTTCACCTTCGCCCCGATCGTGGTGTGGGTGTTCGGGTTCCTGGTGTGCGCCACGCGCGGGCCCGGCGGTGACATCATGCTCGGCAGCGACGGGCGCACCCTGCTGCTGTTCGCCTGCGGTGTGCTCGCGCCCGCGGGCTACCTGTACTACCGCTCGAACGTCAGCCGGTAGAGGTCGTCTTCTGCCAGGGCCATCGCCCGGTCAGTTCGAGTTCGAGCGAGTAGCTCAGGAACGTTCGCACCAGCACGATCAGCGCCAGTACGCCGACGCTGGTGAAAGTCGGTGCGATGGCGACCGTGCGGATGATGTCGGCAGCGACCAGGAATTCCAGACCGAGCAGAATCGCCCGGCCCAGTCCGCGCCGATAGGTGCGGTAGGCGAGGTCGAAATCCTGGCGGCCTGCCAGTTGCCGCAGGAACCGGATCGTGCCGACCAACCCGCCGATGACGATCGCCGCGACACCCGCCGCGTCGAGCACCTGTCCTGCGGTCTCGATTACCTCGGTGAACTGCACGACACACCCCTTGCGTCAGCGGCACGGCGATCGTGTGGAACGCTACGCCGCATTGCGGCACCACGCCGCTATCGGGGTTCGGCGGGTCTGTGCACCGTCGTGGGGGTCGGTCGCGAGTAGCGGTCTCACGGTCGATTCAGCGTTTGCCGAGTCGTCCCGGGGTGACCGTCTCGATCAGTTCGGCGGCCTGCTCGATCGGGATGTCGACCACCGAATAGGCCTTCTTGCCCGCGGCCGTTGCCGCGACGACGGTCGCCAGACCCGCGCGGCGTTGCCAGAAGGTCTGACGCACGGTCCAGCCGATGATGCCCGGTGCTTCGAGACAGTCGCGATTGCGATCGAGGCTGCCCTGGCGGGTGATCAGCCAGGTCGGGCCGGTGGTGCCCGGGAGTACGCGATGGCCGAGGCCTCGATAGCGGTCTTCGGCGAGTGCGGCCATGAGCAGGGCGAAGACCACCGGCAACGTCCAGGTCCACGCCGGTAGGTGACCGCCTGCGATCGTGATGGCGAGCATGGCGACGACGACGCCGCCGACAGGCCACGCGGCGCGGGTGTAGCGGCGACGGCGGGCAGCGGGGCCGTGCAGGTGCAAGTCGATGGTGCCGAGGGTGGTGCCGGTGATGGGTTGTGGGGCAGTCGAATTCTCGGGGTTGGGTCGGCGGCGGGTGCGCAATAGTTCGTCGAGGGTTTGTTCGACGGCGGTGCGTGGGGCCTGGGGGAGGATCTTCTGGCGGGGGTTCTCACCGGTCATGATCATTTCGAGCTGGGCGGCGTGTGCGGCGCGCAGCAGGAGTGGTTCGTTGAGGGTGGCGCCGCGGAAACGGGCCAAGTCGAGGGTGATCTGGCGGGTGGTGAACAGGCCGTGGCGCAGGTGCAGGGTGGTGCCGTTGTCGAGCACGCGCAGGCGGTACCAGGTGGCGAGGTATTGGGCGCAGGCCGCCAGGCTCACCAAAATCAGTGACAGCACGGTCAATCCGACGATCACGATGGTGACCCCGGCCGCACTGTCGTCCCCGAGCCCTTGCACCGCAGAGCTTTTCGAGATCACCTCGATGAGCCCGTACTGGCCCGCGAGGCCGACGATCGGCGCGAAGATCGCGAGCCCGGTCAGCGACAGCGGCGCGTATCGCACCCACGCCGGCTGCCAGTGCCCGATCTCCACGCCGGACTCGGCGAGTGCATCCGGCGTCGAAATATGTGGCTCCGCACCACCATCGACGTGCGTGGGCGCGTGTTGGCCGGTGTGGGAAAGCAATTCGGCCCGTAAGGCTGGAATCCGACTCGTGTCGAGCGCGTCGAGCTTGAATTCCTCACCCTTGGCGGCCTGGTTCCCGGTGCCGATCGCCAGCACAGCCAACCCTAGGACCCGGTGCAGCAGATCGGCTTCCACATCCACCGACCGAATCCGCGGCCGCGGCACCGACAAGGTCCGGCGCGCCACGATGCCACTGCGTAACTGCACATGATCACCGTCGATCCGATACGACGTGGTGAACCACCGCGCCACACCGAACGCGGCGACCAGCGACACCGGGATCAGACTCCACAGCGGATTGCCGCTGGTGGTGCCGACGATGATCGTGCCGAGCAGCACCGGAATGTATTTCACGATCTCGGTCACCGGATACACCAGCAGCATGCGCGGATCCAGCCGCTGCCACGCGGTCTCGGTGGTGGTCACGTCGCGTCCCCGCGGTGCTGGGCGGCGATGGCGGTCAACCGCAGCACCGTCTCCTCGGCCACCGGCAGATCGAGGGCGCTGATCTTCACCGCCCCCGCCGACGACGCGGTGGTCACCGTGACGGTCGCCAACCCCAGCATCCGTTCCAGCGGCCCACGCTCGGTGTCCACGGTCTGCACCCGCGAGATCGGCGCGACCCTCGACTCCTGATCCAGCCACCCCACCCGCGTGTACACGGCCTCATCGGTGACCTCCCACCGATGCACCGCGTACCGCCACGCCGGAATCACCACGATCCCGACCACCGCGAGCGCCACGACCGCCAGCCCGGCGACCGCCTGCCACCCACGATGCCCGTCGTCGAGCACCGCCCACACCGTGAGCGCCACGATCGCGATGAGGATCCCGATCACGTTCTCCAACGCCCACAGCAGCTTGGCCTTCGAACTCGGACGCCAGGCCGGTTCGGCCAGAATGGTGGAGCGCGGCAATGACATGCTGCCCATGCTTCCATGCCGGTCCGATGAGGTCACCCGCTCGGGAATACCCGCGGTCACGCCCGAGGTTGTCGTCGGACAAGGACGACCACGCCGCGCCCGCCGGGAGCGCGTGAGCAGCCGACCATACGTCCGGGAGAGAAGTAGCGCATGATCGACGGGGTGAGCGACCTTCCGAAGCCGAGCGTTCCGATGCCGCCGCCGAATCCCGCCGCGATGCGCCGGGCCCTGCGCCGGGCCCGCGACGGCGTCACGTTGAACGTCGACGAGGCCACCGTCCTGCTGCACGCCACCGGCGACGACCTCGCCGACCTGTGCGCCAGTGCGGCGCGGGTTCGCGACGCCGGTCTGGAATCGGCGGGCAGACCCGCCACGATCACCTATTCGCGCAATGTGTTCATCCCGCTCACCAAGCTGTGCCGGGACAAGTGTCACTACTGCACGTTCGTCACGGTGCCGGGCAAGCTGCGCGCCGAGGGCAAGGGCATGTTCCTCGAACCCGACGAGGTCCTCGAGATCGCCCGCCAGGGTGCCGCGCTCGGGTGCAAGGAAGCGCTGTTCACCCTCGGTGACCGGCCGGAGGACCGCTGGCCCGAGGCCGCGCAGTGGCTCGACGAACGCGGCTACGACTCCACCCTCGACTACCTGCGCGCCGTGTCCATCCTCGTGCTCGAGGAAACCGGTCTGCTCCCGCATCTGAACCCCGGCGTGATGAGCTGGAACGAGATCTCGCGCCTCAAGCCCGTCGCCCAGTCCATGGGCATGATGCTCGAGACCACCGCCACCCGGCTGTTCACCGACAAGGGTGAATGCCATTACGGCAGCCCCGACAAGGACCCCGCGGTCCGGCTGCGTTCGATCACCGACGCGGGCAGGCTCTCGGTGCCCTACACCACCGGCATCCTGGTCGGCATCGGGGAGAATCTCACCGAGCGTGCCGAGTCGATCATGGCTATTCGCAAGCAGCACAGGGAGTTCGGGCACATCCAGGAAGTGATCGTGCAGAACTTCCGGGCCAAGAACGACACCGCCATGCGCGATGTGCCCGACGCGGGCGTCGAGGAGTTCCTGGCGACCGTCGCGGTGACGAGACTGCTTCTCGGACCGGATGTTCCGGTGCAAGCGCCGCCGAATCTGGTGTCGCACAGCGATTGCCGAGCTCTGATCGACGCGGGGATCGACGACTGGGGTGGGGTGTCGCCGGTGACGGTCGATCACGTCAATCCCGAACGCCCGTGGCCGAACCTGGACACCCTGCGTGAGATCACCGAAGCGGCCGGGTTCACCCTCGTCGAACGCACCTCCGCGCACCCGAAATATGTTCGCGCGGGCCATCCTTGGATCGATCCGCGCATCGGCGCGCACGTCGACGCGCTCACCGACCCCGCGACCGGGCTGGCCAGGCCCGATGTCATGCCGGTCGGTCTGCCGTGGCAGGAACCGGATGAGTCGTGGGACTCCGTCGGCCGCGTCGACCTGAACACCGCCATCGACACCGAGGGCCGAAACACCGACAGCCGCAGCGATTCCGGGCTCGGTCAAGAGGTTGTCGGCGCGTTCGGTGACTGGGAGACGATTCGCGAACACGCTCGTGACCTGGCCGTCGTCGCGCCGGAGCGTCTGGATTCCGAGGTGCTCGACGCCCTGCGAGCCGCCGAGAAGGACCCGGCCGGTCTCACCGACGACCAGTACCTCGCGTTGGCGACCGCCGACGGCGCCAACATGGAAGCCGTTGCCGCACTGGCTGATTCGCTCCGGCGCGAGGTCTCCGGTGACGAGGTCACCTACGTCGTCAACCGCAATATCAACTTCACCAACATCTGCTACACCGGCTGCCGCTTCTGCGCGTTCGCCCAGCGCAAGGGCGATGCGGACGCGTTCACCCTGAGCACCGACGAGGTCGCCGACCGCGCGTGGGAAGCCCACGTCGACGGCGCCACCGAGATCTGCATGCAGGGCGGCATCGACCCCGAACTGCCCGTCACCGGCTACGCCGACCTGGTCCGCGCCATCAAAGCGCGCGTCCCGGAGATGCACGTCCACGCGTTCAGCCCGATGGAGATCGTCAACGGCGCCTCGCGCGGCGGCCAGAGCATCCACGACTGGCTGTCGGCGCTCAAGGAAGCCGGATTGGGCTCGATCCCCGGAACGGCCGCCGAAATCCTCGACGACGAGGTCCGCTGGGTGCTCACCAAGGGCAAACTCCCCACTTCGGCCTGGATCGAGGTCATCACGACCGCCCACAAACTGGGCATCCCGTCGAGCTCGACGATGATGTACGGCCATGTGGACAACCCGAAGCACTGGGTCGGCCACCTGCGGGTCCTGCGCGGCATCCAGGACGAGACCGGCGGGTTCACCGAGTTCGTTCCGCTCCCGTTCGTCCATCAGAGCGCGCCGCTCTACCTCGCAGGCGCCGCTCGCCCCGGCCCGACCAACCGCGACAACCGCGCCGTCCACGCCCTGGCCCGCATCATGCTCCACGGACGCATCCACAACATCCAGACCAGCTGGGTGAAACTGGGCACCCTCGGCACTCAGGCCATGCTCACCGGCGGCGCCAACGACCTCGGCGGCACCCTGATGGAGGAAACCATCTCCCGCATGGCCGGCTCCCAACACGGCTCCGCCAAAACCGTCGCCGAACTCACCGAGATCGCCGCGGGCATCGGTCGCCCGGTCCGCGAACGCACCACGACCTATGGGCAGGTGTCGACCGAACCCGTGTCGATCCCGCTCGCGATCAGCTGAGGACGGCCGCACGGCGACGACCAGATCAGGCGGCGTGGCCCTTCTCGGCAAGGAAGGCCAGAAGGGCGTTCACGTCGACTACGCGAGGGGTGTCGGTGTCGGCTGCCACCACAGCGGCCTCGACTGCCTGGCGAATCCATTCGCCGGTGGACAGACCGCGAGCGGCCGCGAGCGTCCGCACCCGCTCGAGAACCTCGGCTGGCAATCGCACACTGAACCCAGACATCCGTTCACTGGCAGGACGGGTGTCTTCGGACTCCCAGCTCCCGGTGACCGGGTCCATCGGAGTCTCGTTGTTGTCGTAGTACTCCCGGAGTTCGTTCAGCTTGTCCTGGTTCATGTCACTTCGCATTCTTGTTGAAAACTTTTCGCTGATTCGGCGTCATGTCGTAGGCCGTCACGACATACCAACGCCCGTCCATTGATTCGGCGAGCACCCACGAACAGGTAGCGACCTGCGGTCGTGCGGCCGAACAACAGGGTGCTCGCCTCCCGACCGGGCTGAAGGTAGCGCGGCCGCGTTGTCGCTTGCTCGACTTCGCTCGGGGTGACGCCGTGGGCGGCAATGTGGGCCTCGCTGTCATCGGTCCAGAGGATCTCGAGCACTCCGCAAGTGTAGTACACGACGTATTACACTTCGAGTAGTTCGTGGTTGAGCTGGTCCGATCTGGGCGGTCCGGCTCGTCTATCCAGGTAGCGACGCGGGACGGCGTACCGTTCGTGGTGGCGGGGGTGTCCGTGATCGACCCGTGGGCGTGACTGCGTCACAACATAGTTAGGGCAGGCTGACCTGGGAGTAATGTGGGCGGTCGGGATAGTGTTTCGGGGGCGGAGTAACCCCGCAGGTGAGGACAGACTAGGAGAACGGCAGTGCCGTACATCATCGCTGAACCGTGCGTTGACGTGAAGGACAAGGCGTGCATCGAGGAATGCCCCGTGGATTGCATCTACGAGGGCGGTCGCATGCTCTACATCCAACCCGACGAGTGCGTGGACTGTGGTGCGTGTGAGCCGGTCTGCCCCGTAGAGGCGATCTTCTACGAGGACGACACTCCGGACCAGTGGAGCGGTTACATCAACGCCAACGTCGACTTCTTCAACGAGCTGGGATCCCCCGGTGGCGCGACCAAGGTCGGTGTGGTCGATTTCGACCCCGCCTTCATCAAGGCGCTGCCCCCGATGGCCGAAGAGTGAGCGCGGGGGTGCCCACGCGTGGCCGTGTGAGCAGCCTGCTGCCTGATTTCCCGTGGGACACGATCGCCGCGGTGAAGCAGAAGGCGGCCGCTCATCCGGGTGGTCTGGTCGATCTGTCCGTCGGTACGCCGGTGGACCCCGTCGATCCGGTGATCCGGGCGGCACTGGGTTCGGTCGCGTCCGTGCCCGGATACCCGACCACGCACGGCACCCCTGAGCTGCGCTCCGCCGCCGTCGCGGCGCTGGCGCGCAGATTCGGCGTCACCGGCGTCGATCCGGCGGCGGTGCTGCCGGTGATCGGCACCAAGGAACTCATCGCCGGGCTGCCCAGGCTGCTGGGGCTTGGCCCCGACGATCTGGTGGTGATCCCCGAGATCGCCTACCCGACCTACGAGGTCGGCGCGCTGCTCGCGGGTGCGAAGCCTTGGCGCGCAGACGGTCTCACTCAGATCGGCCCGCAGAACCCGGCGCTGATCTTCGTGAACTCGCCCTCGAACCCCACCGGCAAGGTGCTGCCCATCGAGCACCTGCGCAAGGTGGTGGCGTTCGCCCGCGAGCGCGGCGCGATCGTCGCCTCCGACGAGTGCTACCTGGGTCTGACCTGGGAGGGCGAGGCCGTCTCGATCCTCGACCCGCGCGTGTGCGACGGCGACCACACCAACCTGCTCGCCATCCACTCCCTGTCGAAGACCTCGAACCTGGCCAGCTACCGCGCCGGATTCGTGGCAGGCGATCCCGAGTTGGTGGCCGAACTGCTCGAGGTGCGCAAGCACTCGGGCATGATCATGCCGTTCCCGATCCAGGCCGCCATGACCGCCGCCCTCAGCGACGACGTGCACGAGGCCGAGCAGCGCGAGCGTTACCGCGCCCGTCGCGAGATCCTGCGAAAAGCCCTGCAACAAGCAGGCTTTCGCATCGACTTCTCCGAAGCCGGTCTCTACCTGTGGGCTACGCGCGGCGAACCGTGCCGCGTCACCCTCGACTGGCTCGCCGACCGCGGAATCCTCGCCGCCCCCGGCGATTTCTACGGGCCGCGTTCACCCGAGCACGTGCGTATCGCGCTCACAGCGACGGATGAGCGCATCGCCCAGGCTGTCGAACGTCTGATCTGACCGCCCGCCCGCCGGTCAGTGAATTCTGCTGCGAGGCAACATGAGTGGGGTGATGGCCTCGGTGACGTCGGCCGTCTGGGGCTCCGGCGTCCCGTAGGTGATCGCGGCGACGACGAATCCGGGTCCGAACGACACCGAGGCGACCGCGGCGGGAGTACCGCGATCCGACCAACCCCACTTGGTGCCCTGCACACCGGGCAATCGCGCTGTGCCCCAGTTCTGTTCGGTACCGTCGTCCGCGACGGCTCCCGCTCCGGCCATCCAGTCCAGGATCGGCGAGGTGGGGTCGGTGTGCTGTTCGGCGGCGATGAATTCGACGAGGTCGGCGACGCTGGTGGTCGTATAGCCCCAGTGCGCGCCCGCGTGGGTGTCGCCGAGCCCGTATTCGGCGGTGCCCCATGCGGTGCCGACCTCGGTTCGCAAGGTCAGCTGGGTGCGACTGGGCACCTGCGCGTCATCGTCATCGTCAGTCCGCGACGGGCGGCTCGTTCGCGCTCGAGGTTCGTGCAGCCGATATCGTAGGAGCGCATGGGGGCGCCTGGCTCTCCCCAGTGCTGGACCGACTGGGTCCGGCGCGCAGCGGATCGAAAGGCTTGCAACGAATGCACGGGGTGGAGTTCGAGGCAGGCACGGTGTTCGCGGGGTATCGGATCGACCGGCTGCTCGGCCGGGGCGGCATGGGCACCGTCTATCTGGCGGCGCATCCGCGGCTGCCGCGCCGGGTCGCGCTGAAACTGCTGAATCGCGAACTGTCTTCCGATCACGAGGTGCGCGGCAGGTTCGAGCGCGAGGCCGATGTGTCGGCGCACCTGGACCATCCCGGCATCGTGTCGGTGCTCGATCGCGGCGTCGAGAACGGCCTGATGTGGATCTCCATGCAGTACGTCGACGGCACCGACGCCTCGGTGTTCCGCCACGAGCCGATAGCCCCCGCCCGCGCGGTCGCCATCATCGCCCAAACCGCCGATGCCCTCGACTACGCCCATGAGCGCGGCGTCCTGCACCGAGATGTGAAGCCCGCCAACATCTTGTTGGCCCCCACCCGCACCGGCGACCGCGTCCTGCTCACCGATTTCGGCATCGCCCGACTCCGCGGCGACGCCCGCTAACTCACCCGCACCGGCGCCTTCCTCGCCACCCTCGCCTACGCGTCCCCCGAACAACTCTCGGGCACCCCGGTCGATCACCGCTCGGATCAGTACTCACTGGCGTGCACCTTGTTCACGCTGCTCACCGGCGAAAGCCCTTTCCCCGCAGACAATCCCGGCGCGGTCGTCGCCGCCCACCTGACCAAACCCGTGCCGCGCGCCTCGGCCGTGATCGGTGACCTGCCACCCGGAATCGACGGGGTGATCGCGCGGGCAATGGCGAAGGATCCGGCCGAAAGATTCAGCTGCTGTGCGGAATTCGCGCACGCGGCGACGGCGGCGACAATCGGCGCCGGCACAGGTGCAACGGCGGGGACGCCCCAGCCTGCCGCTCACGAGGGTGCCGACGCCGTTGCGACGAGCGCACCCGGGACGCTCCAGCCGGGCGTTCAGGAACGTTGGTCGGCGCGCACGGAGGTGAGCGCCCCCGGTCGGACCCTGATCGGTCCACCGGATTCGGCGCAGCAGCCGAGTGTGCAGCGCGCCGTGGCCGCCGAACCCGTTGTCGGGGCTTCGGTTTCGCGCGCCGGATTCAACCAGCCGACGACTCGCGCCGTGCCGCAGGTTCGGTCCGAATCGCGCGGCTCAGATCAGCGCCCGCAGCGTGCGGTGTCCTCGCGGTGGCGGGCACTGGCGGTGAGCCTGATCGTGCTCGCGATGGTCGCCGGAGTCGGTGTCATCGGCGTCGGCGCGATCTACTGGAAGTTCGTGCGCCCCAATCGGGTTGCCCCGACGCCGAACTGGGGCGCGCACGCATCGGTGGCGTCGGGTTTCACCGACCTGATCCCGTCCGGGCCGACCGGGCGCGGCTGGCGGGATGCGAACTGTTTCGCGACACCGTCGCTGGTCGTACTCCCCGGCGACCCGGCCCCACTGCGCCAGATCACCTGCACCGACGCCGACGGCCTCACCGCCTGGTACACCGAATACCCGGCCACCGCCGACGTCGAGGCCTACCTCGCGCGCCACACCATCGAGGCGGTCACGCGCGAGCTACCCGGCACCACCGTCACCGCCCACCGTCCCCGCGACCCCGGCGCACCGTTCACCCTCGCGGTACGAGAACGCGGCAACGTGCTCAGCGAGAACACGGTGGTCGAGGTGTCATGGCCCGGGCACACCTTCGACGAAGCCCGAGACAACTGGTGGCACCAAGCCCCCTTCTGACCCGCGACCTGCCACTGGCTCCGCCAGCGAGTACGCCCCAGGCGAACCCGCCCAGAACACCTGGGCGATTGATCACCACGCTCCCAGCAAAGCATCGCCCGAGAAGCGAACACGGTGGGAGCGTGGTGATCTTGATTCGTCAGAGGAGAGGCTTCCCCCTGCGGTTGCGGCGGCGCATGTCGGCGAGGCAGGCGTTGAAGGGGAAGTTGCGGATCGGGCGGGGCAGGTGGCCCCAGATGGCGCCGGTGGTGCGGAGTAGGCGGTTGAGGCGGCGTTCGTCGGTAGGGGTCCAGGTGAGGCCGAGTTCGTCGCGGATGTGTTGGGGGAGAAGGCCGGTGGTGAACCAGCGGTGGAAGCGGGCGAGGAGTAGGCGCAGGGGTGGGGTGACCATTTTCAGGTCGAGCAGCCGGTCGAAGTAGGCCTTGATGGTCAGGTCGACGCTGGTTTGTGGCAGGTGTTCGGCCCAGTAGGCGGCGAAGGCGGCGCGGTCGGCGGGCCACATCTCGCGCGGGACCTGGAGTGTGGTGCCGAGGTGGTGGGCGTAGTCGTAGAAGTCGTCGGCGATCGTGTCGTCGACGGGGCCGTAGATGCGCTCCATCACGTCGATCGAGCCCCAGTACAGGCAGGCCGCCACCCACAGCTGCAGGTTCTTGTCGAAGGCGTTGTATTTCACGGGGCTGTCGGCGGTGGAATGGACGTGGCGGTGCGCGCCGTTGATGGCGGTGCGATAGGCCTCGCGGTCGGCGTCGGTGCCCATCAGTGCCACCGACAGGTAGGTGAGCGTGGTCCGGGTGCGCTTGACCGGGTGCAACATGATGCTGCCGCTGTGCACCGAGGATTCCGCGACGCCGTAGCCGACGGGGGCCAGGCTGAGCTGCATGATCACGTTGGCGGTCGCGCCGTAGAAGGCGGCTGCGCCGTCGATGTAGTCGCGGATGTCGAAGGGTGCCGGTTCGGATTGCTGTGAACGTGAGCGCGACAGGATGGTCATCGTTGACCCCGTTTTCGTCGAAGAGCGTGAGAGAGTTATACGTTGAATGTCTCATCATGTCGCCGGGGTGTCAACGGAGGCGGCGACGGGCAACGATCCTTCTCGCGTTAGCGTTGACGGATGCCCTATGGTCCGCCGCTGCTGCTCGCTTCACTGAATCCGGCCGCCGTCGCCGCCGGGGATGACATTCCCGACGCCGTCACCATCGATGATGCCACCATGTCGCGCAGTGATCTGCTGGGTTCGGCGACCTCGGTGGCGGAACGGATCGCCCGCGCCGACCGCGTCGCCGTGCTGGCCGAGCCGACGCTGCGCACCGTGATCGCCGTGGTCGGCTGCCTGATCGCCGGGGTGACCGTGGTTCCGGTACCGCCGGACGCGGGAGTTGCCGAGCGCGAACACATTCTGCGGGATTCGGGTGCGCAAGCCTGGTTGGGTGCGGCGCCGGACGGCACGGATCTGCCGGTGGTGCCGGTGCGGCTGCACGCGCGGTCGTGGCACACCTATGCCGAACCCGACCCCGCGGCAACCGCTTTCATCCTCTACACCTCCGGCACCACCGGCCCTCCGAAGGGTGTGATGCTCAGTCGCGGCGCGATCGCCGCCGGGCTCGACGCACTCGCCGACGCATGGGCGTGGACGTGGAAAGACACACTGGTGCACGGACTTCCGCTGTTCCATGTGCACGGGCTGATCCTCGGTCTGCTCGGGCCGTTGCGGTTCGGAAGTCCGGTGATCCACACCGGCAAGCCGACCCCTGAGGCTTACGCGGCTGCGGCTGGCAGCTTGTACTTCGGGGTGCCGACGGTGTGGTCGCGCGTGGTCGAAAAGCCGGAACTGGCAAAGGAACTGGGCAAGGCGCGGCTGCTGGTCTCGGGGAGCGCGCCGCTGCCGGTGCCGGTGTTCGAGAAGCTGGCCGAGCTCACCGGGCAGGCGCCGGTGGAGCGGTACGGGATGAGCGAAACCATGATCACGCTGTCCACCCGGGCTGACGGTGAGCGCAGGCCGGGCTGGGTGGGCACGCCGGTGCGCGGGGTGGAAACGCGGCTGCGCGACGAAGCAGGCGAGCCGGTTCCGCACGACGGTGTGAGCATCGGTGGCCTGCAGGTGAGCGGTCCGATGCTGTTCGACGGGTACCTGAACCGGCCCGACGCCACCGCCGAGGACTGGACCGAGGACGGCTGGTTCCGCACCGGTGACGTAGCCGTGATCGACCCCGACGGCTTCCACCGCATCGTCGGACGCGAGTCGATCGACCTCATCAAATCCGGCGGCTACCGCATCGGCGCGGGCGAGATCGAAACGGCGCTGCTCGGGCACCCGGCGGTCGCCGAAGTCGCCGTGGTCGGTCTGCCGGACGACGACCTCGGCCAGCGGATCGTGGCCTTCGTCGTCGCCCGCGACGGGAGCTCCGACGCGCTCGGAGACGAGCTGACCGCCTATGTGGGCGAACAGCTTTCGGCCCACAAGCGTCCGCGCGAGGTTCGCTTCGTCGATTCGCTGCCGCGCAACGCGATGGGCAAGGTGCAGAAGAAGCTGCTGGGCTGAGCACGCCGATCGACCCTTGACCTCGACAGCACTCGAGGTTTTACCGTCGGTGCATGACACTGACGCCGGAACACCTCGCCTACCTCTCGACCCAGCAGTTCGGGCGGTTGGCGACGGTCCGACCCGACGGCACCCCGCAGAACAACCCGGTCGGCTTCCGCTACAACGCCGACCTCGGCACCATCGACATCGCGGGCTGGAACATGGCTGCCTCCAAGAAGTTCCGCAATCTCGCAGGCAACGCCCACGTCGCCTTCGTCGTGGACGACATCGCCTCGGTGCGACCGTGGCGGGTGCGCTGCCTCGAGATCCGCGGCACCGCCGAAGCGCTGACCGGTGTCGAGTCCTACATGAGCGACGCGCCGGACGCGCTCATCCGCATCCACCCCGAACGCGTCATCGCCTTCGGGCTCACACCTGAACCCGCCTGAGCTTTTCCGGGTTGCGCACGGAGTACAGCGCGGTGATGACACCTCCGGTGACCTCGATCGACGTCACCTGATCGAGCACGCCGTCGACGGTCGCCAGGATCGAGGGCATCGCGTTGTAGATGCCGAAGTGCACGCCCATCTCGCCCATCCGCTGGCCCTTGGCGAGCAGTCCGATGACCAGCCGGGCGACCTTGTCCTGGCCGAGCACCGGCCGTCGTACCGCGTTGACCACACCACCGCCGTCGCCCAGAAACACCACTTCGGGGGCGAGCACGTCCATCAGCGCCTGGACATTGCCGGTGGCGGCGGCGATGGAGAACCGCTCGACCACCGACTGTGCCTGCTCGGGGGTGGCGATCGCGGTGTGCCGTTGAGCGTGCACCCGGTCGCGGGCGCGCTGATTGAGTTGGCGCACAGCCGCTTCCGACTTGTCCACCGCCGCCGCGATCTCCGCGTAGTCGAACGCGAACACCTCGCGCAGCACGAACACCGCACGCTGCAGCGGCGTCAGCTTCTCGAACACCAGCAGCATCGCGGTGGTCACCGCCTCGCCGGTCAGCACGTGCTCGACCCCGCCCTCGGCCTCGGTGGCCAAGGGCTCGGGCAACCACGGTCCGATGTACTCCTCGCGTCGGCGCGCGGCCGAGCGCAGCACCCCGAGCGCCTGCCGGGTGACGATCTGGGCGAGGTAGGCGCGCGGATTGTCGACCAGCGCGAGGTCGACCCCGCGCCACAGCAGGTAGCTGTCGTGCAGGACGTCTTCGGTGTCGACCACCGAGCCGAGGATCTCGTAGGCGATCGAGAACAGCAGGCGTCGGTTCTCGGTGAAGACGTCCTCGTGGGTCACTGTTTCGGGCCGCCGATCCAGACGCTGTTGCCGGTGCGGGAGGCGTAGGCGGCGTAGCGGTTGATGCCTTCCTTGATGACGGCGGAGACGCGGCCGCCGAAGAAGAGCCAGCCGGCGTTGTCCGCGCGGTCGCTCGCCTGCATCAGCCCGTCGTGCCTGCCCAGGCTCAACCCCTGCCCGCCGTAACCCATCGAAAACGGGCGCGGCGCACGTCCTTTGATCATCCTGGCAAGAGTATCGGCCGCGTGCGCGCCCTGGGGTGCGGCTGTGGCGCAGGCCATGCGCATACCGGGCACTGCGGCGCAGTCGCCGACGGCGAAGACGCGGGGATCGGAGACGCTGCGGAGGTTCTCGTCGACCAGAGCCCGGCCGCGGGGGTCCACCGCGAGTCCGCTGCGTGCGGCCAGGTCGGGGACCGCGGAGATGATCGCCCACAGGGTGAGATCGGAATCGAGTTCGCGACCAGATTCCGATCGCAGTGTCCTACCGTCGATTTCGACGATCGTGTCGGCCGCGATCTCCACGTTCAACCGGGCGAGCGTGTGGCGAATATGCCGCTGCGCACCAGCCGAGAGCGTGGGCGCGATGGCATCGCTCACCAGTCGTACGCGCAGGTCCGGATGGGCTTCGGCGAGCTCCGCCGCGATCTCGATCCCGGTCGAGCCCCCACCGATCACCGTGACGATCCCGCCCGCGGGCAGCGCCTCGAGCTCGGTGCGAGCCTGCTCGGCCCCTTCCCACGTGCTGACCGCGATCGCCCCGGGCAGCGGATCCGCGATGCTGCCCGCCGCGAGAATCGCGTAATCGAACTCCAGCCCCCGGCCGTCATCGAGCGTGACAGCCCCGTCGCCGATCTTGTCCACACTCGCCGTCTCGATCGAGATCCCGTCCCTGAGCATCTCGCCGAGCGGCCGCGCCGCCTTCCCACTCCCGGCGAGCTGCTCGTGCAAACGCACCCGCTCGATGAAGTCTCCCCGCGGATTCACCACGGTGATCCGCGCATCGGGAACCTTCCGATTCAACCGATTCGCCGCGACAGTCCCCGCATACCCTGCCCCGATAACCACGATGTCCATCTGTGCCTCCCTGCGATCGACCGATCCGTTCGACCATGGGATGCGCCCCGTCGACGCTTTGTGACGGTGACCTACACCACAGCGAAAGGCCCCGTACTCCGCAGAAGTACGAGGCCTCTGTACGCGGCGCGGCTTACGCAGGTGGGGCGGTGAAGTGAGCGATACCCGCCTCGATCAGGGGTTGACCCCCCACCGCTAGGAATCCGATTCCAGCGCCGATCGCAGGGAACAGGAATACCGGGATGATCAGAATCCCGAGCATCAGACCGGGGATGAGTCCAATTCCCGCGCCGATCAGGGCGCCCATAGTCGCACGCTGTACCTCGGCATTCCAGCGCTCTTCCGTGACACTGACAGCACCCGCCGCGACCGGTAGACCCACCGGGCGAAGCGTCATCGCAGTGCCACCGTTGGAGATTTCAGGTTGTAATGCCACCGTGCGGTCTCCGGTGCGCAATTCAAGTAACACAGAGCCGACGATTTCTCCACCGGGACGGCGGACTTCGACGAGGTCACCGGCTGATGACAAGGAAAATACTCCCGCATCGAGAGTGGTGGTGAGGCCGGAACCGTCGGCAGTCGGCTGTGCGCTGTATCCGATGCCGGACGCTGTGCCCTGGACGGGCGACAGCGCGGTCGCCTTCGAACTCGGTGGCATCTGCGTGGTTGGCGCGGCGATTGCTGTGCCGGTTGCTATGCCGAAAGCGGCGATGGTCGGGACGGCAACACCCAGGAATCTGCGTGAAAAACGGGCGGGCCTCTGTCGTCCTGAGTCAGTCACTGCAGACCTCCGGTGCCAGCGCCGATAAGCCCGCCAGCGGCAAGCCCGACCGCACCCCAAGCGACACAATTGAGTGGCGCCAGTGGCGCTCCGATGATGGTTGCCGTCGCGAAAGCGGCGGGGACAACACAGCCGATCGTGGCACCCCGAACGGCTCCGCCCACTGCACCTGCGGCGATTTTGTCCGCTCTACTCGGCGCAACGCCGACTGACCTGGCGAACTGTGAAATCTGCGCTTCCGGGCCTGCGCCCGCCGCATTGAACTGATCGACCATTCCCTGGTCGAGGAACTCCGGTGCCGGCGTAATGAGATCCCCCGCCCGCAGCACCCGTGGGTCCACAACGATCGGGGCGACCGGCCGCTCGGGTTCGGGTGCATGCAATTCTTCGAGCTGCAGCGGCGCAACGTACTCCCGCTCAGGGATCTGGCGAGTGGGGAGATAATCCGTCTCGGGTGCGACACCGAGCTTATCCGCTTCAGGCGATACATATTCCATCGGCGGCGGTGCGGTTGCCGCAGGCTGAGCGGGCGTGGTCACACCCGGTTGCGTCGGCGGCACGATCACGCCTGGTTGTTGCGGCGCGATGAATTCGGCCGGAGCCGCATGCACACTTCCCGCGTAGCTGACCGCTACAGCCAGTGGTAGACCTACGACTGATGCGCGTAGTGCGCTGCGTCTTACTTTTCTGTGTCGACCCGCCATGCGATGCGACCCCACCCTTCGAATAAATATTCACACCGGCAAACTTTCGGTCGATCACTGTCGGCCGAACGCCCCCGGGTCGAATTAAACGACGTCCACAGTAGATCGATAATCACGGAATGATTACAAGATGTAATAGAATGTTGTGATGTAGATCACCTTCGGGTGAGGCCCGGTAGGCATGAGCAGTCCGTGATAGCGCGGCAGCTCTAACCTCGGCCGTCATGAGTTCGCAATGATTGCTGAATAGTTTCTGGTGTTCGATAATTGCCCATGCGCCATAGCGAAAAGGCCCCACGCTCCGAAGAGTGCGGGGCCTCCGTAGGCGACCTCAGGTCAGGGCTGGCCGGTGAGGTAGGCGATCACGGCTTCGCGGAATGCCTCGCCGCCCATCACGTAGCCGCCGATGAACATGCCTGCGGGGATGGTGATGAACCACAGGATCGGGAAGAACAGGCCGATGAGGCCACCGATCACGATGCCGGGCATGTTCTTCTGGGTCTGGTACATGAAGCGGTCGTAGGCGCTGATGTCCTTCAGCTCCGCGACATCGCTGAGCTTCGCGGAATCCTGCGGCGTCATCGACGCGGCCAGCTTGACGGTGCGACCGTCCTGGCTGATCTCGGGGGCGATCGCGATCGGCAGGCCCGCGACCTCCTGGCGCAGCGACACCTGGTCCACCGTGGCGCCGTCGGTGCCCTTGAGCAGCACGGTGGCACCGTCGGCGGTGATCTCGAACTTGCCCGCGTCGACGGCCCAGGTGATGGCCTTGTCCGCCGGGGAAATCGTCACGCCCGGACCCGTGGTGGGCTCGATGGCGACTGCGGGCGCACCGTGGGCGGTGGCCGATGTGATCCCGACCGCCGCGACCGCCATGAACACCGCGGTACTGATCTTTCCGAACTTCATTCTTGGTGAATCCCTCCGCATTCGCTGCCCCGATCGGGGCACAAGTACGGTAACGAAAACATAAACGCCGACGGCACTTCAAGACCTATCGTCAAGAAACCGCAATGTTTCAATCGTTGGCGTGCAGGGCGGCATTGAGTTCGACGCCGGTTCCCTTGCGCGCCACTACTTCCACGGCGCCGGTGGTGGAATTGCGGCGGAACAGCAGGCTGTCCTGGCCGGACAGGGTCGACGCCTTGACGATCGAACCGTCGGGGCCGGTGACCTTGGTGCCCGCGGTGACATAGAGGCCTGCCTCGATCACGCAGTCGTTGCCGAGCGAGATGCCGAGCCCGGAGTTGGCGCCGAGCAGCGAACGCTCGCCGACGGAGATCACCTGGGTGCCGCCGCCGGACAGCGTGCCCATGATCGAGGCGCCGCCGCCGACATCGGAGCCGTCGCCGACCACGACGCCCGCCGAGATGCGGCCTTCGACCATCGAGTTGCCGAGGGTGCCCGCGTTGAAGTTGACGAAGCCCTCGTGCATGACGGTGGTGCCCGCGGCCAGGTGCGCGCCGAGGCGGACGCGGTCGGCGTCGCCGATGCGCACACCGGCGGGGACCACGTAGTCGACCAGGCGGGGGAACTTGTCGACGCTGAGCACCGTCACCGGGCCGCGGGCGCGCAGCTTCAGCCGGGTCTGCTCGAAACCGTCGACCGCGCACGGGCCGTGGTTGGTCCACACGACATTGCTGAGCAGGCCGAACTGGCCGTCCAGGCTGAGGCCGTGCGGCTGCACGAGACGGTGCGAGAGCAGGTGCAGGCGCAGGTAGACGTCGTGCGCGTCGGCCGGGGCGGCCGACAGGTCCGCGATCGTGGTGCGCACCGCGATCACCTCGACCCCACGCGCGGAGTCGACCCCGAGCAGCTCGGCGAACTCGCCCGCCTCGGCGGCGTCGAGGCGCTTGGAGCCGGTTTCGGTGAACTCGCCCAGCTCGGGACTGGGGTACCAGGTGTCGAGGACGGTTCCGTCCGAGGTCACATTGGCGATGCCGACTGCAGTTGCTCCCTGAATACTCACCCCTCCATCTTGCCGCGCGAGCGTCGGCGGGTGCTGCGCGGGTGCGGACTGGCGTAATCACGCACTTCGACCGTTCTGAGTCAGTTTTCTGATCGGTGGCGGCCGAATTGCGTGATTACGCCGGTCCGACTCCGCCACCTCGGACTCGTCCACGTCCACCCCGGTCCGTACTACTCTCGAGATGTGACCCTCGATTTGCGTGCCGACCCCATCCAGTTGACCGCCGCCCTCGTCGACGTGCCGAGCGTTTCGCGCGACGAGGCCAAGATCGCGGATCTGGTCGAGCAGGCATTACGGGAGCAGACCACCGGCTTCGAAGTGCTGCGTCACGGGAACGTGGTGCTGGCGCGGACTCAGCGCGGCCTGCCCACACGGGTGATTCTCGCGGGGCATCTGGATACCGTGCCGATCGCCGACAATGTGCCGAGCCGACCGGACGAAGTCGACGGTGAAGCGCTGCTGTTCGGTTGCGGCACAGTCGATATGAAGTCCGGCGACGCGGTGTTCCTGCACCTGGCCGCGACGATCGCCGATCCGGCCCACGATCTGACGCTGATCTTCTACGACGGCGAGGAGATCGCCGCCGAGTTCAACGGTCTCGGACATATCGAGCGCGAATTGCCGGAATGGCTCGAAGGCGATCTGGCGATTCTCGGTGAGCCCTCGGCGGGTTGGATCGAGGCGGGCTGCCAGGGCACCTTGCGGGTGCGCTTGACCACCTCCGGTGTGCGGGCGCATTCGGCCCGAGCATGGCTGGGGGAGAACGCGATTCACGACCTGGCGGAAGTGTTGGCGCGGCTGTCGGTCTATGAGGCGCGGCAGGTCGATATCGACGGTTGTGTGTATCGCGAGGGACTGTCGGCCGTGCGGGTGTCAGGCGGGGTCGCGGGCAATGTGGTGCCCGATGTGGCCGAGGTGGATGTGAACTTCCGTTTCGCCCCCGACCGCAGCGTCGAGCAGGCCATCGCGCACGTTCGCGAGGTCTTCGACGGACTCGATGTCGCGTTCGAAGTCACCGACTTCTCACCCGGCGCCCTGCCCGGGCTGACCGCTCCCGCGGCCCGCACTCTCATCGACTCGGTCAATGCCCACGGCGGCGGCGGGGTGCGCGCCAAATACGGCTGGACCGACGTGTCCCGCTTCGCAGCCCGCGGCATCCCCGCCGTCAACTTCGGCCCCGGCGACCCCAACCTCGCCCACAAGCGCGACGAACACGTCCCGCTGAGCCAGATCACCGCCGTCACCGCGATGCTGCGCACCTACCTGTCGAAGCCGTAGGCGGCTACCAGCCGCCGGTGAACAGGGCGGCCAGGCCGGGGACCGGGTCGGACGCGTTGGTGGTGTTCGCGACGGCGACCACGATCAGCGCGAGCGCCGACACTGCCGAGAGGGCGACGAACGCGGCGAACACTCGGCGGGAGCGGCCGTCAGCGGACCGGCGGCGGGTGCGCCACAGCAGTGCGCATGCCCCGAGCGGGGAAGCGGCTGTGACGGCGGCGAGTACGGCCATCGCGAGGTGGTACCGGGCGAAGTCGTCGAGCATCACCTCCAGTGGCGGTGTCCGGGTGCCGTCGGCCAACCGCAGGCTCACCTCGGCGCGGACCTCGCCGGTCACCATCGGCAGCAGCGAGGCGAACGGGGCCACCGTGCCCTGCACGTTGGCGAGCACGAGCACCAGCGAGCACAGCGCGAGCACGGTGGCCACACCGCCGGACACCGCGAGTGCCACCCGGGTGCCGAGCCCGTCCGCCGCCATGAACCTCCGCCAGAGCAGCACCGCGAGCGTGCCGAGCACGGCCAGCAGGAGCGCGGCGAGCACTGCTTTCGCGAGGTGATAGCGGAACCAGTAGTCGACGATATTCCCCAGTTCAGCGGAGAATTCCCGGGTTCCGGAGTGCCAATAGTCGACGAAGGCCGCGCCGAACGCGTGCCGAAGATCGTCCTCGCCTCCGAAATCGGCGCCTGCCCGGTTCGCCAACAGGCGCGGCGCGAGAACGAACGCGGCGATCAGCGCACCGGCCACCCCGACGAGCGCCCCGAGAACACGACCGGGAACTGCACTGAACATCGTCAAATCCTTAGGTTCGATCGAGTGCGCCGCCGACCGATCCACCAAGTGCGCGCCCGCTCCTGGAATCCAACACAGTAGGTTGGGAGCATGTCTACCGATTCCGCTGATGAACAGGTTGGGAAGGTCAAACCGAAGTTCCGTGGGCCGGTGATGTTCCGGCGCGAGCGCAAGCCCGGCGTGCGGACCGCCGACCGGAACCTGCTCGACACGCGGCAGGACAGCGAGTGGGTGCACACCGATCCGTGGCGGGTGCTGCGGATCCAGGCCGAGTTCGTCGAGGGGTTCGGCGCGCTCGCGGAGATTCCGCCCGCGGTGACGGTGTTCGGTTCGGCGCGCACGGGCCCCGATCATCCCGAGTACGCGGCGGGCCGGGCGATCGGCGCCGCGCTCAGCGAGGCCGGTTTCGCGGTGATCACCGGCGGTGGACCGGGCGCGATGGAAGCGGCCAACCGGGGGTGTTCGGACGCGGGCGGTTACTCGATCGGGCTCGGGATCGAGCTGCCGTTCGAGCAGGGGCTCAACGAGTGGGTCGACCTGGGGATCAACTTCCGGTACTTCTTCGTCCGCAAGACGATGTTCGTGAAGTACTCGCAAGCCTTCGTCTGCCTGCCCGGCGGTTTCGGCACCCTCGACGAACTGTTCGAGGCGCTCACCCTGGTGCAGACCCGCAAGATCACCCGGTTCCCGATCATCCTGTTCGGCACCGAATACTGGTCGGGCCTTGTCGACTGGATGCGCAGTTCACTGGCGGGATCGGGCAAGATCTCGCCAGAGGACATCGACCTGATCCAGCTCACCGACAGTGTCGACGAGGTCGTGCGGATCATCCAGGGCGCCACCGGCGACCACGCCAATATCGAGCGTCTCGGCACCGAGGATCAATGGTGAGCTACTCCGTCTGTGTCTACTGCTCGGCCAGCACCACCGATCCAGATCTGATCAGCCTCGCCGCGCGCGTCGGCACCGAAATCGCCCGGCGCGGTTGGCAATTGGTGTCCGGTGGTGGGCACGTGTCGATGATGGGCGCGGTCGCCACCGCGGCAAGGGCCGGTGGCGCGCACACCATCGGGGTGATCCCGAAACACCTGGTGCACAAGGAAGTCGCCGATGTCGACGCCGACGAACTGCTCGTCACCGACACCATGCGCCAGCGCAAACAGCTGATGGAGGAGCGCGCCGACGCCTTCCTCACCCTGCCCGGCGGCATCGGCACCCTCGAGGAACTGTTCGAGACCTGGACCGGTGGTTACCTCGGCGAACACGCCAAACCTGTTGTGCTGCTGAACGCCGACGGATTCTACGACGGCCTGTTCCACTGGATCGATGAATTGGCCGAGCGCACAATTGTTCCGCGGCAGGCACGCGAGCGCTTGATCGTGGCCACCGACCTGCCCGCCGCGTTCGCAGCATTGGAACCGGCCGCGCCCGCACAGTAGGAGAGATCGACGTGAGCAATGACGCACGCGACACGGTAAGCGTGTTCGACCTGGCCAAAGCCCTGCCCGGCATGGCGCTCGACGCCCCCGGCATGCTGCGCAACGCGCGCGGAATGCTGGTGGGGCCCAAGGACAAAGCCTCCATCGGACTGTATTTCCAGCGGGTCGCGCACCGCAGACCCGACCGGGTGTTCCTGCGTTTCGAGGGCCGTTCCTACACCTACCGCGCCGCCAACAGCGAGGTGAACCGGTACGCCGCAGTGCTTTCCGCGCGTGGGGTGAAGGGCGGTGACGTGGTCGGTGTGCTGATGACCAACCGCCCGGAAACGCTGTTCACAGTGCTGGCGGTGCTCAAGCTCGGCGCTACGGTCGGCCTGCTCAACTACAACCAGCGAGATCAGGTGCTGGCACACAGCATCGGGCTGCTGGGCAGCGTGCTCAATGTCGTCGGCGAGGAGTGCACGGAGGCGCTGGAATCACTGCCGGAGCCCGCGGAGAATGTGCTCACCGCCGAGGGCCTGGCCGAATCAGCCCGCACCGCAGCCGATTCCGATCCCGCCACGTGTGAGCGGGTTCGGGCGGGGGAGCGCGCGTTCCTGATCTTCACCTCCGGCACCACCGGCATGCCGAAGGCCAGCGTGATGACCCACCAGCGCTGGACCAAGAGCATGGCCGGGCTCGGCGGAATGGGCGTGCGGTTGCGCGCCGACGACGCCCTCTACTGCTGCCTGCCGCTCTATCACAACAACGCGCTCACGGTCGCGCTGTCGGCGGTGCTCGCGGGCGAATCGACCTACGTGCTCAGTCGCAAGTTCTCCGCCTCGGGATTCTGGGACGAGATCGCGCGCGAGCGGGCCACCGCGTTCATCTACATCGGTGAGCTGTGCCGGTACCTGATCAACCAGCCAGTGCGGTCCGGGGAGAAGGGCAACCGGGTCCGGCTGGCCGTCGGCAACGGGCTGCGGCCCGAACTGTGGGACGAGTTCCGGCGCCGGTTCGGGATCGGCCGGGTCGTCGAGTTCTACGGGTCGAGTGAGGCGCCGCTGGCGTTCGTCAACGCGTTCGGCGTCGACCGGACCGCCGGGCTGTGCCCGCTGCCGTACGCGGTCGTCGAGTACGACGACGAGACCGGCCAGGCGCGGCGCGGTCGCGACGGCAAACTGCGCAAGGTGCGGTCCGGCGGAGTGGGGCTGCTGTTGGCGAAGGTGAACAACCGTCAGCCGTTCGACGGCTACACCGACAAGAAGGCCTCGGAGTCGAAGCTCGTGCGCGACGGCTTCAAGAAGGGCGACTGCTGGTTCGACACCGGCGACCTCGTCCGCGATCAGCACTTCTGGCACATCGCGTTCGTCGACCGGCTCGGCGACACTTTCCGCTGGAAGGGTGAGAACGTGGCGACCACGGAGGTGGAGGGTGCGCTCGGGCACGATGCGAGCGTCGACCAGGCCGTTGTCTACGGTGTCGACATTCCCGGCACCGACGGCAAAGCGGGCATGGCGGCGATCACCCTGGCCGACGGCGCCACTTTCGACGGAAAGGCACTGGCGGCGACCGCCTACCAGCGACTGCCGCTGTACGCGGTGCCGCTGTACGTGCGCGTGGTCGCCGAATTGGAGCAGACCTCGACGTTCAAGAGCCGCAAGGTGGAATTGCGCAAGCAGGGATACGCGCCGGATGCGGACGGTGAGCTGTACGTGCTGTCCGGCCCGACCGAGGGCTACGTCCCCGCTTACTCCGAATACGCGGCTGACGTTGCCACTGGTAGAGCCCCGAGGTAGCACCCGTAATGTCTGATTTCGTATGAACATGGGTAACTCGTCGGGCACGCCCGAAACTCGACCGAATGACGAACCGCCTGCCCGGAGCATGAGCAGTCGCGGTGGAGAGTTGTCGGCCGAAGACTCGGGGAGGCGGAACGAGCGGACCTTCTGTGGGCGTGCGGTGGCGACCGATCGCGCGTTGGTGATGGCGATCGTGAATCGCACACCGGACTCGTTCTACGACCGTGGCGCCACCTTCAGCGACGCGGCCGCGATGGAACGGGTTTCGCGCGCGGTCGACGAAGGCGCTGATCTGGTCGACATCGGCGGGGTGAAGGCGGGGCCCGGTGTCACCGTCGACGCAGACGAGGAAACGCAGCGGGTGGTGCCGTTCGTCGCGGCGATTCGGGCGAAGTATCCGGACCTGTTGATCAGTGTGGATACCTGGCGTGGGGACGTCGCGCGGGCGGCGGTGGCCGCCGGCGCCGACCTGATCAACGACACCTGGGCAGGCGCCGACCCCGACCTCGTGCACGTCGCCGCCGAAACGGGCGCGGGCATCGTCTGCAGCCACACCGGCGGTGCCGTGCCACGCACCCGTCCGCACCGGGTCCGGTACGCCGATGTGGTGGCCGAGGTGACCGAAACGGTCGTCGCCGCAGCCGAAAATGCGGCGGCCGCGGGGGTGCGAGCCGATGGCATCGTGATCGATCCCACCCATGATTTCGGGAAAAACACCTATCACGGGCTCGAGTTGTTGCGCGGAATCGACGGTCTTGTAAAAACCGGATGGCCAGTACTGATGGCACTGAGTAACAAGGATTTTATCGGGGAGACTCTAGGGGTAGGTCTTACCGAAAGGGTCGAGGGCACACTGGCGGCAACCGCATGGTCGGCCGCCAGGGGCGCTCGGATCTTCCGGGTTCACGAAGTCGCCGAAACCCGACGCGTCGTGGACATGATCGCATCCATCCAGGGCATCCGGCCCCCCGCACGAACTCTGCGAGGTCTGGCATGAAAATCCAACACCGCGAGCCCGCCTGGGCCACTACCCACACTTGGGACACCCCTGATTGGACGGTCGGCGAACTCATCGCCGCCAAAGCGGGACGCACCGTATCGGTGGTGCTGCCCGCGCTGAACGAACAGGACACCGTCGCCGACGTCGTGGCCAGTATCCGGCCGCTGCTCGGCACGCTCGTCGACGAACTGATCGTGCTCGACTCCGGGTCCACCGACGCCACCGCGGCCCGCGCACGCGCGGCAGGCGCGGAGGTGATCACCCGCGAGGAAGCCGTTCCCGAACTCGAGCCGGTCCCCGGCAAGGGCGAGGTGCTGTGGCGTTCGCTGGCCTGCACCTCCGGAGACCTGATCGCGTTCGTCGACTCCGACCTGATCGACCCCGATCCCGACTTCGTGCCCAAGCTCCTCGGTCCCCTGCTGATGATGCCGGGCACACACCTGTCCAAGGCCTACTACCGCCGCCCCTTACGCCAGGGCGAGTCGGTCGACGCCAACGGCGGCGGCCGCGTCACCGAACTCGTCGCCCGTCCCATCCTGGCCGCCCTTCGCCCCGAACTGGCCCAGGTCATCCAGCCCCTAGGCGGCGAGTACGCGGGCACTCGCGAACTGCTCACCGCGGTCCCCTTCGCCTCCGGTTACGGCGTCGAGATCGGCCTGCTCCTCGACACCTACGATGCCATGGGGATGGACGCCATCACCCAGGTCAACCTGGGCGTGCGCACCCACCGCAACCGCCCGCTGTCCGACCTCGGCGTCATGAGCCGCCAAATCCTCGGCACCGCCCTACGCCGCAGCGGAGTCCCCGACTCCGGCGCCCCCCTCACCCAATTCCCGTTGATAGAAGGCGAATTCATCCCCCACACCACCACGGTCTCCCTCGAAGACCGCCCCCCGATGAAAACGCTCCGCCCGGAACAAGTCGCGGCCTAGTCGATGTGTCAGTTCCGGTGACGGGCAGTGAGCGCCCTTCGTCGGTGTCGCGGGCGTCGACGTCAGTTCGGGGGGAGCTGCCACAGCGCACTGATGGGCATGGCCCTCAGCTTGGGGCCGAAAGGGAGGGTGTGGTTGCCGGTGTAGAGGACGATGCCGGTGAGGAAGTCGTCGCCGAGTTTCGACTCGAGGGTGCGTAGGCCGCGGAAGTCTTCGGATTTTACGGTTGATGCGGCTTTGACTTCGATACCTACGACACTTCCGCGGCGGTCTTCGAGGACGACGTCGACCTCGACCTTGTTCTGGTCGCGGTAGTGGTACATGTCCACCGGAGTCTCGGTCCAGGTGAGCTGGCGGGCGAGTTCGGAGATGACGAAGCCCTCCAGTAACGGACCGAGTGGGCCGTTGGGGCGCCGCAAGGTATGGGCGTCGGCGGCGAGCATTCGGGCGGCGATACCGGAATCGACGAAGAAGAGTTTAGGGGCGGCGGTCGCGCGGGTGCCGAGGTTGCGGGACCAGCCGGGTATCCGTTTGATGAGGAAGATCTCCTCCAGCAAGCGGAGGTAGCGCTGCGTGGTTCCGGAGGCGAGGTCGAGGTCGCGGGCGAGTGAAGGGCTGCCGACGATCGTGCCCGAGCGTGCGGCCAGCAGGCGAATCATCGTCGCCAGTTGGGGTGCCCGTTCGATTTCGGACAGCTGTCGAACATCGCACTCGACAAGATTCTGGACGTAGTTGTCGAAGAAGCGGGCGCGGCGGCGGGGATCGGTGCGTGCCACTGCTTCTGGAAAGCCGCCGCGCACAAGGCGTTCGGTGTACTCGGTGCGGGTGATGTCGGAGTCGGTACCCGCCGACGGGCCGTGACGGAACAGTGCGTCGATGAATCCGTCCGGGGTTCGGTCTATCTCTCCTTGCGAGAACGGCCAGAGTTCGATCGTCTCCATCCGGCCGGGCAGTGTATCGGGGAGATCGCGCATGCCGAGCAATCGCGAGGATCCGGTGAGTAGATACCGGCCGGGGCGCGGGTCGTCGTCGACGGAGACCTTGATCGGAAGCAGCAGTTCCGGCACTCGCTGAATCTCGTCGATGACCATCAGTCCGCTGTCTTCGACAAAGCCGATCGGATCGACAGTCGCGGCCTGTCGATCATCCGGCCGGTCGAGATCTCGCCATGTCGCGCTCTGCGTGCCCGCGACGGCCCGGACCATCGTACTTTTACCAGCCTGACGTGCGCCGTTGACCAATACGACGCGGGTATCGGAGAGGGCCTCGCGCACAGCTTCAGCCGCATGTCGAGGTTGCAGGACGCTGGAGGACATGTAGTCGAGTCTACCCCCAACTGACCATTTGCGGCACCGCGCATAGGCCATATGCGGCGCATCGTGTTGACCATTTGCGGCCGCTGACACTGGTCATATGCGGCGGGGTGGATTGACCATTTGCGGCAGAGCCTGCTGATGATTCGCGGTGAGTAAATTTGGCGGTCACCGGCGATGGATCGGGCCGGTGAGGGTTGAGAGGGGTTGGGCGGTGGCGTTTCCTCGGTCGGCCAGGATCTGGGCGAGGATGGAGATGGCGGATTCTTCGGGGGTGTGGGCGGCGATGTCGAGGCCGAGAGGGCTTCTGATGCGGGCTGTTTCGCGAGGGGCGAGGCCTGCTTCGTGGAGGCGGTTGGTGCGGTCGGTATGGGCTCGGCGGGAGCCGAGGGCGCCGATGAAGCCGACTTCCGGTAGGCGTAGGGCCGAAGTCAGTAGGGGGACATCGAATTTGGGGTCGTGGGTGAGGACGCAGATGACGGTGCGGGCGTCGATGCGGCCCGCGGCTTGTTCGGCGTCCAGGTAGCGGTGGGGCCAGTCGACCACCACCTCGTCGGCGGCCGGGAAACGGGTTGGGGTGGTGAAGGTTTCGCGGGCGTCTACGACGGTGACGTGGTAGCCGAGGGTCGAGGCGGCGACGGTGAGGGCGCGGGTGTAGTCGTTGGCGCCTGCCAGGATCATGCGGGCGGGGGCGCGGAAGACCTGGACGAAGGTGCGGGGGCGCACGGACTGGGCGGGGGTGCAGTCCTGGGCGCCGATGAGACCGTTGTGACCCGCGGTGAGCAGTGCCGCGGCGTCCTGGTCGAGGCCGCGCCACGGGTGGGAGTCGCCGGGGCGCAGGAGTTTTCGGTCGGGGGTCGACTCGAGGGTGGTGGCGTAGGCGACCGGGTGATGGGCAACGAGTGCGAGCCGCAGGGCACTCAGCACAGGAAGGTCGGTGTGGTCGAGGCGTTCGACGAAGACTTCGATTTCGCCACCGCACGGTAAGCCGACGGTGATCTCGTCGGCGGCGGCGAAACGCTCGAGGGTCGCGTGGCCGTCGCGAAGGACCTGGGAGGCGGTGGCGAGCACCGACGATTCGACGCAGCCGCCGGACAACGAACCGAGCACGCTCCCGTCGCCGGTCACCGCCATGGCGGACCCGGTTTCGCGGGGACCCGCACCCGTCCGGTCGACGATCCGCGCCAGCGCGAGGGCCTGACCGGGAAGCAGTTCGAGCACCTGCCCGAGCAGATCACGCATCACACACCGGCCTCTCCACGATCACGTCGAGGCGTCGTGACCGTGCTGACCAGCATAGTAGGCACAGCAGCGAAGCGAGATCCGGCTAGCTAACTTCCAGCATCCGGAAGTTCAGTCGAGGATCTCGCGCAGCTGCAGCCCGGTCGGCACCGCACCGCCGTGGAAGAAGTCGCGGAAGATCTCCACCGCGCTGTCGGCGGTGAACACCTCTTCGGGGTAGACGTAGGTGTCCTCGTCGCCGTGCGGGAGATACACCGTCGGCAGGCCGAGTCGTCCGCCCGGTAGGCCGAGGGTGAACCGCCGGGTGACGTGGTCGACCGTCGTGCGCAGCTGCAGCGTCATCGCGTCGGCCGAACCGGCGCAGCCGAGCGCGAGATCGCCACGCGCCGAACTCACCGTTGTGGTGACCTCGGTGGCGGGCACGGGCTCGGGCAGCACGGTCAGATCGAGCGCGTAGCGCTGATGGCCGTCCATCCGGCGCAACGGGCGCAGAAAGCTGTCCACGTCCTCGTGCGGGCCGATGAAGACCTTCAAACGGTCGCTGTAGGTCACGCGATGGGTGGTGACGATGACGTCGCCGGTCGTCGGCTCGGTCTCGACGGGGAAAGCGGGCCTTGGGTTGACTGCGGCACGCACGGGCAGAACCCGGCATGCGCTGGCCTCAGGAGACGAGAACATGTGATGCTCACCTACTCACACTCGGTTACTCGCTAGCAATCTAACCATCGCGGACGACTTGTGATCCATAACAGTACAGTGACACAGATCACTAAGTGGCGCGAGTTTAGATCGGCCTATGGACGAACCCGGGTCGTAGCCAACTTCGGGTCTGTTTCATGGCGGTATACCGGGGTGAGAAGATCCGCATCAACTGGTTCGCCGGTGGCGCGGTCGTACCGCACGGCGATGAGAACCGAGAACAGATGTGTGCTCGCGCGCTCGTGCAGGGTTGCCAATCGGGTCGCCAGCAATCGGATCGCACCCAAGGATCCGGGCGGGTGCAGTCCGTCGATCACCATGATGCTGCCGCGCCGGTCCGGCCGGGGTAGACGAGCCAGGTAGGCGATGTCGTGCGGTTCGGTGCCGCCGGGACGGTAGACGCGGCGCGCGGCCCTGTCCTCGATCCCGCGCCGGGTATCGCCTGCCCTGGTGACGGTGCGGCGCAGGCGTGGATCGGCCACCACCAGCTGGCGCAGGCTCGGCGAGAGTTCGGGGCCGCCGAGGATCACCAGGCCGTCGCGATTGAGGTCGATCGGCCTGCCGGGCATGAAGGTCTCGACGTTGGCGGCGAAGCCGAGTTGACGCAGCAGTTCGGCCAGACGCTGGGCGGCCTGTGGATCGGGTGCGCCGAGCAGCCGGCCGGAGCGGACCTCGGGGGCGAGCACGGTGAGTGTGCCGTGGCCGAAGAACAGGCCTTCGGGGACGGGGCCCTGGGTGCTCACCTGGTGGATGCGCGCACGTGACAATCCGGCGGCGGCGCCGATCCGGGCGAACGTCCAGCCGTCGGCATGGAGTTCTCGGATCACGGCTCGCCGGATCCTCGTTAGTTCGTTGATGGTCTGCTGTGCAGCCGCCACCCCGTCGGTGGCTGCTTTGAGTCTCTCGACCTTGTCCTCGATCGCGAAAACTCGTGCCACGTCATCGGCCGACATGTGCGAAGTCTAGACAGCTCGACAGCGTTGTGTGTCTATAACGATTGACATCGAACTGTCTTGCGGGACAACGCCCTCGGACGCGAATTCCCGGCAAATCGACTACTCGCGAGGTCGCCGCCGCAGAGTCCGTTCGGCGCGATCTCGCAGCAAATGCCGACCGTTCGGTGTGGTTCCAGCTCAGGTCGCGTCGTAGTCGACCGGGGGGCGCTCGTTGTGTTCGAGGGACTTCTGCGGGGTGGGCGTCGACGACGGGGTGCCAGGCATGCCGCTGCTGGTGCCGAACAGTTGCTTCTTGTCGGGCACCGCGCTCTCCAGATCGCGCAGCACCTTGTCGTCACCGCCGAGCAGGTGCTTGGTGACCACGGCCCGCGGACTCATGCCGCGCAGCTCGTTGAGTTCGGCGAGCGGCTTGCGCAGATCGTCGAACTCCGGCCCGAGCTCCTGCTTGAGCTGGGAGGTGGCACCGCTGGCGTAGTCGCGCGCCTGACGCAGCGCGCCCGTGGTCCAGCGGACGGCGCCGGGCAGTCGCTCCGGGCCGAGGATCACGAGGGCGGCGACGAGCAGGATCATCATCTCGCTCCACCCGATGTTGCTGAACACGGATCCAGGCTACCCGGCGCGCGACCGCGCAGCTCAGTCGGATTCGAGGGTGACCGGCACGTCCACCTGCCTGCCATCGCGGATCAACTGCACGTTCACCCGGTCGCCGATCTTGTGCTGCTGCACAGCGACCACCAGCTCGTCGGGCCCGGTGACCTCACGGTCGCCGATCTTCACGACCACGTCACCCTCGACGATGCCTGCCTTGTCGGCGGGGCTGCCCGGCACCACATCGGCGACAGCGGCACCGCTCATCACCTCGTTGGCGACGGTCTTGGTGCGCGCGCTCAGGCCGATCACCGGGTGGTGCATCTGGCCGTCGCGGATCAGGGTCTGGGTCACCGTGGTCATCACGTCGACCGGGATGGCGAAGCCGAGGCCGACCGAACCTCCGGTCTCGCTGCGGATGGCGGTGTTGATGCCGACCACGCGGCCCTGCATGTCGACCAGCGCGCCACCGGAGTTACCGGGATTGATCGCGGCGTCGGTCTGGACGGCGTCGATCACCGCATTGGTGTCGCTGCCCTCGCCAGCGAGCTTCACAGGCCGGTGCAATGCGCTGACGATGCCGGAGGTGACGGTCTTGCTCAGGCCCAGCGGCGAACCGACGGCCAGGACGTCGTCGCCGACCTGCACGTCGGCGGACTTGCCGAGATCGGCGACGGTCAGGTTCTTCGCCTCGACCTTGAGCACCGCGAGGTCGGTCTTGGGATCGCGCCCGACGATCTGCGCCGGCACCCGGTTTCCGTCGGAGAACTGCACCTGGATGGCGGCGCGGTCGGACTTGTCGGTCGCGGCCATCGAGATCACGTGATTGTTGGTGACCACGTATCCGCCACCGTCGATGACCACGCCGGAACCGGTGGCGCCGTTGTCGCCGACGGTGACCCGGATCGAGACCACCGAGGGCAGAACGGCATTGGCGACGGCGGCGATCTGGCTGTGCGGCGTCTCGGTGCCCGCGCTCTGATCCAGGGTCACCTTGCGGGAGGTGAGGGTGGAGGCGGTCTCGGCGGTCATCCGCCCGACGAGCCCGCCGACGACGGCGATACCGAGTGCGAGCACGGCCAGCAGTGCGAGTGCCTTGGGCGCCACGCGCGAACCGAACAGCACCTCGCGGGCGCTCAGCTTGGTCGCGACCGGCAGCCGGGCGGGCGGGGGAGTGGCGACGGCGGGCGAGCCGAGCCGGGCGGCGGCGTCGGGATCACGCCACGGATCCACCGGACCGGCGATGACCGTCTTCGGTGCGTCGGCGCCGGGCTCGCGCTGCAGCAGCTCCGAGGAGCCCTCCGGCCGGGCGAACGCCTCGGCGAGCACACCGTCCGGCGGACGCTGGGTGAGCCCCTCGTCGGCACCGATCTGGTTCGCGCGCTGCGGGTCGTGCGGCGCGAACGACCCGGCCTGGCCCTTGGGGCGGCGGAACGCGCGCGCGGTGTGGCTGTCGATGTGCGGCCGATAGACCGGGCGCGGCCCGAGACTCGGTGCGTCGGTGGGGCGCAGCGTGCCCCGTTGGTCCCCCGAATCCGAGTGGTCGGCCGATTCGGAATTCGTCGATTCGCCTGTCACGTCGCAGACTCTACTTGCGCCGCCACGTTGTCCACCGGGTCGCGGTGAAGGAATCTGTGATGAATCCGAGAAATGCCTCGTTACGGCGTTGCGGCTCGGGTGCGTTGCCGGGCAGATCGGCCAGCGGAATGCGCGAGAGGCTGTCGTGCAGGCTGCGCGGGACGGCCACCTCGGCGGCGCGGCGCAGGGCGATGCGGGCCTGCTGCTGGGCATCGACCTCGGCGGCGCATTCGGGGCAGACCGAAAGGTGCTGGGCGGCACGCAGATAGGCGTTCATGCGCAGTTCGCCGTCGACGAAGGCCGCGACAGCCTCACTGGCCAGATGCTCGGTGGGCTGAAAGCGCGGTGGGCGACCTGCTGAGGCACTGGGATCCACGCTCATCCGAAGTTCTTCCTTCCGAACCGACATCACCTGAGACACCCGGTGACGTCGAACGCCCGTCACGCTGTGTGCGCTTCAGCGGAGTACCGCTGCTCACTTCCATTATGCGCAAGGTACTCGCGCAGTGCCTGACGCCCGCGGTGGATCCGGCTGCGCACGGTGCCCAGTTTCACACCGAGAGTGGCGCCGATCTCCTCGTAGGACAGGCCCTCGATGTCACAGAGCACGACCGCGGCGCGGAACTCCGGCGCCAGCGAATCGAGTGCTTTCTGCAGGTCGGGGTCAAGGCGCGAGTCGTGGTAGGCGTCCTCGGGGGTGGGGCCTTCGGCGGGCACCCGGTCGTAGTCCTCGGGCAGCGCTTCCATCCGGATGCGGTTGCGGCGGCGGACCATGTCGAGGAACAGGTTGGTGGTGATGCGGTGCAGCCAGCCCTCGAAGGTGCCGGGCTGGTAGTTCTGCAGCGAGCGGAACACCCGGATGAAGGTGTCCTGGGTGAGGTCTTCGGCGTCCTGGGCGTCGCCGGAGAGGCGGTAGGCCAGGCGATAGACCCGGTCGGCGTGTTCGCGGACGAGTTCGTCCCAGGAGGGCATGGCGGCGCGATCGCCCGTCGCGTCGAAGGCGGCGGTGCCGGTGAGTTCGGCGTCTTCGGCTGCCGCCGCGAGGAGATCGGCGGGCAGAGTCTGGTCGGTGGCGTCGTGACGCGCCGTGTCTACCATCGGGATGGGACACCTCCTACTCGGGACCGCTGGCACGAAACCTGGCTGGTCCGGGTCAGCGAACCTTGCTTATCGACAATCAACCAGCAACTGTGTGCGGTTGTTCCCGAGCCTCGTACCCGCCGCGATCGGCTGGCCTTGCGTAGGGCAACTATTTCCTGCCCTGATATGGGTCAGGTGTGGAGATCCTGAGTGTGACCTGAGAATCCTGGTCCGATTCGAGCCTAGCCTCGCCGGCACCGGAGAACCAGCAGCTCGGAGCCTGTTGTGACCGATCCGCAAACTTTCGGCAATTGTTCGGGATCTGTGCGACACAGTGCCGGATCGGTCCCTTTGCTGAATACACAGACCCCTTCTGTGACATAGCCTCATAACCGTGGCATCGAACGTGGAGCGGAACCTGGCCTATGTGGAGGAGTCCGTCGTCGAAGACGAAGTCCTGCTCGAAGCGCGCGAGCGGGCCACCGAACTGGGCGCCATGCCGGTGCCCGCGGCGGTCGGTGCGCTGCTGAGCATGTACGCGCAGATGCTGGGCGCGCGCTCGGTCGTCGAGGTGGGCACCGGGGCGGGCGTGAGCGGGTTGTGGCTGCTCGACGGGATGCGCGAGGACGGGACGCTCACGACGATCGACTCCGAACCCGAGCATCAGCGCGCGGCCAAGGAGGCGTTCCGTACCGCCGAGATCACCCCGTCGCGCACGCGCCTGATCAACGGGCGGGCCCTCGATGTGCTGCCCCGCCTCGCCGAGGGCACCTACGACCTGGTCTTCATCGACGCCGCGCCGATGGAACACCCGCATTACGTCGAACAGGGTGTGCGGTTGCTGCGCGAGGGTGGTGCGTTCATCCTCAACAACGCGCTGCTCGGTGGGCGGGTGCCTGATCAGGATCAGCGCGATCCGGCCACGCAGGCGGTGCGGGCGGCGACTCGCGCGATCGCGGAGAATCCCGAACTCACCAGCGTCTTGATTCCGATCGGTGACGGGTTGCTCTGCGCCTCGCGGGGCTGAGACATTGGCGGCTGGCGCCGCGGGTTCTCGGCGTGTTCCCTCGATCTTCCCTCCCTACGGGTACTCCTTCGTCGCACCCTCCAGTCAGTCCAGATCAAGGCGGCCGAGAACCTAACCGACCCAGATCCCCTTGCCGACGGTCACTACGCCACCGTTGCTGACGGCGAAACGTTCCCGATCGCGGTCCAGGTCAAGGCCGATGATCTCGCCCTCGCCGACCACCACGTTCTTGTCCAGGATCGCGTGGCGCACCACCGCGCCACGCCCGATCCGCACCCCGGGCATCAACACACTGCCCTCGACCGTGGCGCCGTCCTCGATCACCACATTCGAACTCAACACCGAATTGCGGACCGTGGCCGCCGACAGGATCGAACCGGCCCCGACGATCGACTCCTGGGCGAGCCCGCCCTGGGCGAATTTAGCGGGCGGCAGGTTCTCGGCGGCGCCACGGATCGGCCAGTGTTTGTTGTAGAGGTTGAACACGGGGTGTACCGAGACCAGGTCCATGTGCGCCTCGTAGAAGGCGTCGATGGTGCCGACGTCGCGCCAGTAGCCGCGGTCGCGTTCGGTGGCGCCGGGGACCTCGTTGTCGGCGAAGTCGTACACATTGGCCAGACCCTCGGCGACCAACTTCGGGATGATGTCGCCGCCCATGTCGTGGTCGGAATCGGAGTTCTCGGCGTCGGCGCGGATGGCGTCGACCAGCACGCGGGTGGTGAACACGTAGTTGCCCATCGACGCGAACGTCACGTTCGGGTCGTCGGGGGTGCCAGGCGGGTGCGCGGGCTTCTCCAGGAACTGGGTGATCTTGCCGGACTCGTCGGTGTCGATGCAGCCGAACGCGCTCGCCTCGGCCCTCGGCACCCGGATCCCGGCGACGGTCACGCCCGCGCCCGACGCGATATGGCTGGCCACCATCTGCTCCGGGTCCATCCGGTACACGTGGTCGGCGCCGAACACCACGATGTAATCGGGGTCTTCGTCGTAGATCAGGTTGAGCGACTGCATGATCGCGTCGGCGCTGCCGGTGTACCAGCGCGGCCCGAGCCGCTGCTGCGCGGGTACCGGGGTGATGTACTCACCGGTGAAACCGGACAGTCGCCAGGTCTGCGAGATATGGCGGTCGAGCGAATGCGACTTGTACTGGGTGAGCACACACAGACGCAGGTATCCCGCGTTCACGAGGTTGCTCAACACGAAGTCGATCAGCCGGTAGGCCCCACCGAACGGAACCGCGGGCTTGGCCCGGTCGGCCGTGAGTGGAAACAGTCGTTTGCCCTCGCCACCGGCGAGCACGATCCCGAGTACGTGCGGCTGGCTCCTCACCCTGCTCAAAGTACAGGGCCAGCGCGGTTACGGTGGCCCATGTCGACCCGAGGGTCTAATTTGGACCGGTGAGTGATGGTGGCGCTGGCGAGCGGACGCAGGCGGAATTGCTGCGAGTCGCCATGCTGACCCGGGAGTATCCGCCCGAGGTGTACGGCGGTGCGGGAGTTCATGTCACCGAACTCACCTCGCGATTGCGTGCGCTGAGTGAGGTGACCGTGCACTGCATGGGCGCGCCGCGCAACGGTGCCGTTGTGCACCGGCCGGACCCCGAGCTGTATGCCGCCAACGCCGCGTTGCAGATGATGTCGGCGCAGTTGCGGATGGCGGATGCGGCGGGCGGGGTGGACGTCGTGCACTCGCACACCTGGTACGCCGGGTTGGCCGGGCACCTGGCTTCCATGCTGTACGGGATTCCGCATGTGCTCACGGCGCATTCGCTGGAACCGCGCAGGCCGTGGAAGGCCGAGCAGCTCGGTGGTGGGTATCGGCTGTCGTCGTGGTCGGAACGTAATGCGATGGAACATGCCGACGCGGTGATCGCGGTGAGCGAGGGCATGCGCCACGATGTGCTCGACGCCTACCCCGCGATCGACCCTGATCGAGTTCACGTGGTGCACAACGGGATCGACGCTCAGGTGTGGCATCCCGGCCCGCCCGCCGGTGACGGGATGCCGGTGTTGGAGCGGCTCGGGGTGCGGGCAGATCTGCCGATCGTGTCGTTTGTCGGGCGGATCACGCGGCAGAAGGGCGTCGGGCATCTGCTCGCGGCGGCTGCCCTGTTCGATCCCGATATCCAGTTGGTGCTGTGTGCGGGGGCGGCCGATACCAAGGAACTCGAGGTGGAGGTGGCCGCCGCCGTCGACGGGTTGCAGCGGCAGCGGGGCAATGTTTTCTGGGTGAAGGAGATGCTGCCTGCCGAGCAGGTTCGCCAGATTCTTTCGGCCTCTTCGGTATTCGTGTGCCCGTCGGTGTACGAACCGCTCGGCATCGTGAACCTGGAGGCGATGGCGTGTGCGACGGCGGTCGTGGCTTCGGATGTGGGCGGGATTCCCGAGGTGGTCGACGATGGGGTCACTGGCCGGTTGGTGCACTACGACCCGGAAGCGACGGCGGAGTACGAGCGGGGGCTCGCGGCTGCCGTGAACGAGGTTGCGGGGGATCCGGCGTTGGCGGTGCGCTACGGCGAGGCCGGGCGGGCGCGGGCGATCGCCGAGTTCGACTGGGCGCGGATCGCCGAGCGGACGCTCGAGGTGTATCGCAGCGTGTTGCGCTAGGGCTGGATGCGTACCGGGGCGGTGGGTGAGGCTCGCACTGCGGGCGTCGGGTGGCCGTCGGTCGTGTGTCGCTGAGGTGTGTCGGCGCTCGAGTCTCGTGGGCTGATCGGCGCGAGTCAGGTCAGCGGTTCGACACGTAGGTCGACACGGTCACCGAGGCCGTGACTTCGGTGATGTCGGGGAGCGCGGCGATGCGTGGATCGTCGGCGGGGGTGCCGTGGAAGGCCGACGGGCCCATCGCGACGACGTTGGTGACGTCGGTGTGCGACAGCTTCATCGGGAACTCGACAGGCGTGTGGTCGGTGCGGGTGAAGGTGCCTGCCAGTGAATCGGCCAGGCGGCGGTCCTTGTCGGGGTCGACGCTGACCATGCCGAGGGGACCGATCAGCTCGCCGAGATGGCGCGCCGTTGGCGTGACGACGACGAAGCGTCCGCCGGGTGCGAGGACGCGGGCGACTTCGGCGGGGTTGCGTGGGGCGAAGACCGACAGGACTCCCGTGAGGGCATCGTCGCGCAGAGGTAGGCCACGCCAGGCGTCGGCAAGTACGGAGGCCACCCGGGGATGCGCGCGGGCGGCTCGGCGGGCGGCGGGCTTGGCCACGTCCAAGGCGATGCCGAACAGGCTGGGGTTCGCGTCGACCACGTCGGCCAGGTAGTAGCCCGTGCCTGCGCCGATTTCGAGCAGGGCGCCGACGGGCGGCATCGAGGCGACCATCTCGTCGGAGCCGGACTGTGCACCGGTGGACTCGGTCGCGTCGTCCTCGGCGGCTGTGCCGAACGGTCGCTCGCCGGCCCGCGTATCGAACGCACGCGTGATCGCCGCGGCGATCGGGGCGAAATGACCCGCGCCCTGGAAAGCGGCGCGAGCGTCGAGCATGTCGGCGGTGTCGCCGGTCATTTTCGTCGATGCGCCGGTCAGTAGCCCGACATAACCCTGGCGGGCGATGTCGAAGCTGTGGCCGGTGCCGCATCGCAGCGCACGATCGTGCGGTTGCAGTTCGTCGCCGCACTCCGGGCAGGCCAGAAGTGCGGCGACCTCGGTCAGCGCATTCAGCTGGTGACGCTCTTCAATTCGTCACCGAGCGCCGCAGCCTCGTCCGGTGTGAGTTCGACGACCAGACGCCCGCCACCCTCGAGTGGAACCCGCATGACGATTCCACGACCTTCCTTGGTTGCTTCGAGGGGACCGTCCCCGGTACGGGGCTTCATGGCCGCCATCCTCTGCTCCCTCCAGATCTGCGCGGTGGTTCTGCGCACTGTTTTCTCGTCTGCCGGTTGTCACCAACCAGCGGGCTCGCCGGGTGTTCGGCGGGCCACACCGGTCCTATTCTTCCCTATCGCCGCCGCGGGCGGACACCTGAGTAGGAAATCTGACTCTGGAGTCGGTTCCGTTCGGTACCGCTGCCACCCAGCAAACATCCAGGTGGTCGTCCACCATGCCGGTTGCCTGCATGAGGGCATACGCCGTCGTCGGGCCCACGAAAGCGAACCCACGGCGCTTCAATTCCTTTGCCAGAGCAATGGATTCGGCTGTGGTGGCGGGCACATTCGCGATCGAGGTGGGCCGTGGGCGTGGCGCGGGTGCGAACGACCACACCAGCTCGTCCAGGCTCACCGGCAGGTCGCGAGCAACCCGGGCGTTGTTGATCACCGCGTCGATCTTGGCGCGGTTGCGCACGATGCCCGCGTCGGCCATGAGGCGCGCGCGGTCGCGATCGTCGAACTCGGCGACTTTCGCGATCTCGAAACCGGCGAACGCGGTGCGGAAGGCGGGCCGCTTGCGCAGGACGGTGATCCACGCCAGGCCCGACTGGAAGGCCTCGAGGCAGAGCCGTTCGAACATGGCGTCGTCGCCGTGCAGGGGCTGACCCCACTCGGTGTCGTGGTACTCGCGGTAGAGCTGGGAGCCGGTCGACCAGTCGCAGCGAACCAGTCCGTCGTCGGCGAGCTCGCTCACCCGCGCTCCTGCCCCGCCGCCACCTGCGCCTGCCAGTGCCGAGCCTGCGCTAATTCGAACTCGAGCTCGTCGATCCGGTCCGCCAGCCTGCCCAGCGCCCAGTCGACCTCACCGGCCTTGTACCCGCGCACCACCTGCTGGAACCGCAACGCCCGCACATCGGCCCCCGTGACGCCGTCAGCGGGCAGTACGGTGGCCGTGGTCCCCTCGGGTAACGCCCCGAGCTCCTCGGACCGCCCGAACACGGCACTGGCGATGAGGAACAGCATCGCCGCGACCAACCCGACGATGAGTACGTACAGAAGCAGCGTCAGCATGAAAACAGACTAGGCAACGCCACCGACAGGCTTGTCCGCCTCCCCGGGACTTCAGACCGGACCTGGGTGCGCAGAGAGTCTGCGTTGGCGGCCAGACCGGTGATTGTGCCTGGTTGGCCCGTTCCCGGTGAGTTACCCATGTTCGTGCGTGATCAGGGGGACCGGTGCCTTTACAGGTGCCGGGTGGTGTCGATGCCGAGGGACATGCCCGCCAGGCCGCGCTTGCGGACGGCGAGTTTGTCGGCGACCTCGAGCAAGGCGACCGCGGCCGGGTTGGTCGGATCCGCGAGGACGATCGGGTTGCCGTCGTCGCCGCCTTCGCGCAGGGCCTGCTCGATCGGGATCTGGCCGAGCAGTGGCACATTGGAGCCGACGGCGCGGGTGAGGCGGTCGGCGACGACCTGGCCGCCGCCGGAGCCGTAGAGGTCCATGCGGGAGCCGTCGGGCAGGTCGAGCCAGGACATGTTCTCGATGACGCCGGCGATGCGCTGGCGGGTCTGCAGGGCGATCGCGCCCGCGCGCTCGGCCACCTCGGCGGCGGCGATCTGCGGGGTGGTGACGACCAGGATCTCCGCGCTCGGGATGAGCTGGGCGAGGGAGATCGCCACGTCGCCGGTGCCGGGCGGCAGGTCGAGCAGCAGCACGTCCAGATCGCCCCAGAACACGTCGGCGAGGAACTGCTGCAGCGCGCGGTGCAGCATCGGCCCACGCCACACCACGGGGGTGTTGCCCTGGGTGAACTGCGCGATCGAGATCATCTTCACGTCGTGCGCGACCGGCGGCATGATCATCCGCTCGACCTGGGTGGGCTTGGCGTCGGAGCCGAGCATGCGGGGGATGGAGTGGCCGTAGATATCGGCATCGAGCACACCGACCGACAGCCCACGCTGCGCGAGCGCCACGGCCAGGTTGGCGGTGACGCTGGACTTGCCGACACCACCCTTACCGGAGGCAACCGCGTAGACACGGGTGAGCGAACCGGGCTGGGCGAACGGAATGACCGGCTCGGCCGAATCCCCACGCAGCGACTTGCGCAGCTCGGTGCGCTGCTCATCGCTCATCACATCGAGATCGACCGTCACCGCCCCCGCACCGTTGACATCGGCGACGGCCTTGGTGACCCGCTGAATGATCTCGGTCCGCAACGGGCACCCGGAGGTGGTCAGGTAGATCTCGATGTGCACATCACCGCTGTCGGCGATGGCAATGGACTTGACCATGCCCAACTCGGTGATCGGTTTGCGGATCTCCGGATCGTCGACCTTCGCGAGCGCCGCCCGCACATCCGCTTCCGTAATCACTGACATACCCAGATGCTATGCGCCTGCCGATCACCGGGCGATGCAGGGGTCTGACCCCCGATTCGCCCGAACTTGTCCGTGTCATACCTGGGCGGTCCGGGTCGAGCCACGCCGAAAATGCGCTCCAGGATCAGCGGGCGATCCTGGAGCGCACAGTCGGCGGAGCCGGCAGGTCCCTAGTGGATCTGGGGGAGGTCCTGGGGCTTGGGGGCGAGGCCGCTGGAGTAGGAACCCGACCAGGCCATCACGTTGGCGACGTAGGCCATCGAGTTGTTGTAGCGCAGGATGGCTTTGGACTGCTGCGAGAGGTCGCGCATGTTCAGGCCGCCGTCGCACAGGTACCTGCCCGCGGTGAGGGCCGCGTCGAACAGGTTCTGGGGGTCGGCGACGCCGTCGGCGTTGCCGTCGGCGGCGTAGCGGTGCCAGGTCTCGGGCAGGAACTGCATCGGGCCGATGGCCCGGTCGTAGCTGCCGAGCCCGTCGAGGTCGCCGCCGTCGCTGTCGTGGATGACGTTGTTGCCCGCGAGGCTGCCGTCGAGGACGGGTCCGTAGACCGCCTTGATCGGGTTGCCCTGCGCGTCGGCCTTGCCGTAGGCGTGGGTGGATTCCACGCGCCCGATGCCTGCCAGCAGCGACCAGGACATTCCGCAGTGCGGATTCTCCACGGCCAGTTGCTGTTCGGCGGTCTGATAGGCGGCCACGGCGATGCCGGGGATACCGAGCGGGCCCGCAGGCAGATCGGCGGAGGCGCGATCATCCGGCAACGCAACGGTTTTCACGACCGGTGCGGCCGAGGCCGACTGGCGGGCTTCGGCGTGGATCATCTCGGCCTGCGGTGCCGCGACCAGATTGGCCGTGGGCTCCGGGTCGACGCCGGGCAGCACGTCGTGCTCGACTGCCGCGTTGGTTGCCGGGGTCGCCTCGGTGGTGGCCGCGGTGACGGCGACCAATCCAGCGGGGACCAAACCGGTCAGTGCGATGAGCGAGCTACGGCGGACTGTCGTAGCAGGCTGTTTCCGATGACGACCCACTGTGTGGTGCCCTCCTCAACCGTGTTGGATGAGAAGAGATTACCGCACCCGAGACCCTTTTGTTACCCCCCTGTGATCTGAGTTTCGGTTTGATTTCTACGGAGCCGGTGCGGGGGCGGGCGGCAGCGGGATGACGATGCCGAACGGCAGCGTGATGGCGGGCGGAGCGACGGGCGCCGCCGGTGCGGGCTCGGCAGGTGCGGGTTCCTCGGTGGCCGCTACCCCCGGCTCCGGCGTCTTCTCCGGCGTCACGGGGGCGGGCTCGGCCGGTGCCACGGCAGCAGGCGTGCAGGCCGCGGGCTCGACGACCGGCTGCTCGGGCGCGGCCGGATCCTTCGGCGCCGCGGCACCGTAGGTCTGCGCGGCGGGCTTGTCGACGGGCTGTCCGGGTTCGAGCGGGTTCGGCATCTCGGCGGGCAGCGGCTCGCTCACGCAGGTCTCGGGTGGCGCGACCGGCGCGGGGCAGAGGATGCCACACGGGATCGGCGGCAGACCGGGCAGGTGGATCATCACCTGGGTCGGCGTGGTGACCTTCGGCGTGGTCGGCGCGGGCGTGGTGGTGGTCGGCGTGTTCGTCGAGGCGGCCAGCACGTTCGGCGCGGGGGCCGTGGGTGCGCTGCCCGGCGGGATGATGTTCGGTGAGATGGCCACCTGACTCGGGGCACCACCGGTGCGATAAGCCGCCGACCAGCTCAGCACATTGGCCGCGTAGGACATGGAGTTGTTGTAGCGCAGCACCGCCCGCAGTTCCTGGGCCGTCTCGCGCAGGTTCATGCCACCCGAGCAGAGGTATTTGCCCGCGGCCAGTGCGGCGTCGAAGACATTGTGTGGGTCCGACGCGCCGTCGCCGTTGCCGTCGGCGGCGTAGTGCACCCAGGTGCTCGGCAGGAACTGCATGGGGCCCATCGCTCGCACGAATCCGCCGTCGGCTGCCTTGATGACCTCGTTGCCGGGCAGGGTGCCGTCCAGCGCGGGCCCGAAGATCGGCGTCGTGGTGGTGCCGGCGGGGTCGGTGCGGCCGCTGCTGGCGTGCCCGGATTCGATTCGGCCGATGCCTGCGAGGAGGTTCCAGGTGAGGCCGCAACCCGGCTGCGCCGATTCCAGGGCCAGTTCGGCGTTGCGGTAGGCCGCGAGCACGATCTCCGGGATGCCGAGCGCGCCGCTGCCCGTGGGTAGCGAAATGGTCTGTAGCGGAACAGTTCCCGCGAACGGTGTGGCCGCGTTGGCGTTGAGCGCACGCAACCGGCGCGGCGCCTCCTGCGCGACCGGCAGCAGGCCGACGATCTCGGACGGATCGGCCTCGGGCGTGTCGTCGGTGGTGCTCGCGTTGGCGGCCAGCAGGGCCTCCGGCGCGGTCGGCGCGGTGCTCGGGTTGCTGGTGTGCACCGCCGAACCGGAGGCGACAAGGCCTGCGACGACAAGGGCCGACATCGTTATCGGAGCTGAAATTCGCACGGCCACACCCTTTTCGTCGAAAAGCAGCGGCGCCGCAGAGTCCCCTTCCGGCCCGCCCGGAACAACGTGATCCAGGTTACCTACCGGTCAGGTACTTATTGAGCATTTCCGGTCATGCGTCTGGAGCACCAGGCGAAATCGGGGCGGAAGAGGGCGTTTGACCGGAGGTTTTCTTGCGGACAGATTTTCGCTTTTTGTCCGTCTTCGGCGCGCCGTCGGGCGTGGTGACCGCGTCGATGCGGTCGAGCATGTCCTTGATCTCCTCCAGTTCGCGGCGCAGATAGTCGCGGGTGGCGACCTCGCCGACCGCGAGGCGCAGCGAGGCGAGTTCGCGGGCGAGGAACTCGGTATCGGCCTTGGTCTGCGCGGCTCGGGTGCGGTCCTCTTCGAGGGAGACCTTGTCCCTGTTGTCCTGGCGGTTCTGCGCCAGCAGGATCAGCGGCGCCGCGTAGGCGGCCTGGGTGGAGAAGGCCAGGTTGAGCAGGATGAACGGGTACGGGTCCCAGCGCAGCCACACCACGAACACGTTGATGATGATCCACACGATCACTATCACCGTCTGGATCGCGAGGTAACGCCCGGTGCCGAGGAATCGGGCGACCCGCTCGCTGCTGCGCGCGAAAGCGTCGGAGTCCCAATCGAGTTTGAACCGCGAGCCGACCGGGGTTTCCAAACGTTGTCTGGCCGGATTCTTCTCGCTCATACCGCACCCCCGTTCGGCAGGAGCGGCTCGACCCGGGTGAGCCCCGGAGGTTCTTCCTCGCGCCAGTCCTCGGGCAGCAGATGATCGAGGACATCGTCGACGGTCACCGCGCCGAGCAGGTGGTTCTCCGCGTCGACCACCGGCCCGCACACCAGGTTGTAGGTCGCGAAATAACGGGTCACCGCCGAGAGCGGCACGTCGGGCGACAGCGGCGTCAAGTCACTGTCGACGATCCCGCCCACCAGGTGCGCGGGCGGTTCCCGCAGCAGTTGCTGGATGTGCACGCACCCCAGGTAGCGGCCGGTGGGCGTGGCCGTGGGCGGTCGAACGACGAAGACCATCGACGCGAGCGCGGGGGTGAGGTCGGGGTCGCGGACCCGGGCCAGTGCTTCGGCGACGGTGGTCGCGGGGCCGAGCACGACCGGTTTCGGCGTCATCAGACCGCCCGCGGTGTCGGGGGAGTGCGCGAGCAGCCTGCGGACCGGTTCGGATTCCTCGGGGTCCATCAGCGCGAGCAGCGATTCGGCTTCGCTCTCGGACAGTTCACCGAGGAGGTCGGCGGCGTCGTCGGGGTCCATCGCCTCGAGGATATCGGCGGCGCGGCGCACCTCGAGGTGGCCGAGCAGGTCGACCTGGTCGTCGTCGGGGAGTTCCTGGACGACGTCGGCGAGGCGTTCGTCGTCGAGGGCGAACGCCACTTCGAGGCGCCGCTTCTCGGGCAGTTCCCGCAGCCGGTGCGCGACGTCGGCCGCGCGCAGACCCTCGAACTGAGTGAGCAATGTCGTCACATCCTGGCCTGGCCGATCCACCTCGGCGGGGGTCAGCCCCTCGACCTGTGACCAGTCGACGACGTGCACGGTCCGCCTGCGCCCGAGCCGTCGATGCCCACGCACCGCGACCCGGCCGACGATCCAATCCCTGGTTCGCGTCTGCTCGATCCCGAGGTCGGCGACGTACACGTCGACCCCTCGGAGATCGGGCAGATCCGGATCGTCCACGCGTACCTGCGAATCGACGATCTGCGCCATGGCGAGGAGTTCGCCCGGTCGCTGGGCGAATCGGCGCAGGCTCACGGTGCCGGTGTTGAGCGTGACCATGCCCGGCTCGATCGCGGTGACCCGCAGCATCGGCACGAAAATCCGTCGCCGGGTCAGCAATTCGATGACGAGCCCGTGCACCCGCGCGGGCTGACGCCCGTGCCGGACAGCCACGACCACATCGCGGACGCGGCCGATAGACTCCCCGTCCGGACCCAGCACCGTCAGACCGGCGAGCCGGGCGACGTACACCCTGGTGGTTGCCATGACCATCAGGCTATCGGTCGGGTACGACCGTACGAGTCAGGAGGCGCTCCTCATGAAGCCACGGCGTTCGGTGCTCGCGGTGCCGGGAAGCAATCCGAAGATGATCGCGAAGGCGAAAACGCTGCCGGTCGACGAGGTGTTCCTCGACCTGGAGGACGCGGTCGCGCCCGGCGCCAAGGCCGCGGCGCGCGCGAACATCGTGGCGGCGCTGAACGAACCCGGCTGGGGTGAGCAGCTGCGGGTGGTGCGGGTCAACGACTGGTCGACCGAGTGGACCTTCGCCGATGTGATCAGCGTGGTCGAGGGTGCCGGCCGGTGGATCGAGGCGATCCTGCTGCCCAAGGTCACCGACGCCGGTCAGGTGCAGGCGCTCGACCTGTTGCTGACCCAGTTGGAGAAGGCCAGCGGCCTGGAAGTCGGCCGGATCGGCATCGAACCGCAGATCGAGAACGCCTTGGGCCTGCGCAATATCGACGCGATCGCCACCGCGAGCCCGCGCGTGCAGGCGCTGGTGTTCGGGCCCGCCGATTTCATGGCCAGTATCAATATGCGCACGCTGGTGGTCGGCGAGCAGCCGGAGGGCTACGACGTCGGCGATGCCTACCACCACATCCTGATGACGATCCTGCTCGCCGCCCGCGCCCACGGCCTGCAGGCGATCGACGGCCCCTACCTGCAGATTCGCGATGTCGACGGGTTTCGCCGTGCCGCCGGACGCACGGCCGCACTGGGTTTCGACGGCAAGTGGGTGCTGCACCCCGGCCAGATCGACGCGTGCAACGAGATCTTCAGCCCACGGCAGGCCGACTACGACCGCGCCGAGTTGATCTTGGAGACCTACGCCTTCCACACCTCGGAGGCGGGCGGCGCGCGTGGTGCGGTGATGCTGGGAGATGAGATGATCGACGAGGCCAGCGCCAAAATGGCTCAGGTCATCGCCGACAAGGGTCGGGCTGCGGGAATGGCGAGGACACCCGCTTGATCGCCGAGAGCGGTCCGGCAACGGGGTCGAGGCGTTTCACTCCGGCACAGCCGGTCGACAAATAGCAGAATAGGACCATGACGAATCCCCTGGGCAACACCAATCGCGGGCGGCAAGCCTTGCCGACGCCGCCCTCGGGCTGGCCGGTCGGCTCGTATCCGACCTACGCCGAGGCGCAGCGCGCGGTCGATTACCTGGCCGACGGGCAGTTCCCGGTGCAGGACGTGACGATCGTCGGTGTCGATCTGATGCAGGTGGAGCGGGTGCTGTACCGGCTCACCTGGGGCAAGGTCATCGGCGGCGGCGTGGTGTCGGGTGCCTGGCTGGGTCTGTTCCTCGGTCTGCTGCTGAGCCTGTTCACCACCACCGGTGGTGCCATCGGACCGCTCGTCGTCGGTCTGCTCGGCGGCATCGTGTTCGGCGTGATCACCACCTCGATCCCGTACGCGGCCACCAAGGGCCAGCGCGATTTCGCCTCGACCATGCAGTTGGTCGCCGGGCGCTACGACGTGCTGTGTGACCCGAAGTCCGCCGAACAGGCCCGCGACATGCTGGCCCGATTGGCCCTGTAGCGCAATGGATGTGGAGAACACGGTCCGCGCCGCGGTGCTGGATCACTTCGAAGTCGAACGCGCGCAGGTCGATTCGGCCTCGCTGACCTTCCTCGGACTCGAACCCGTTGAGATCCTGCGCATCCCCGGCGACGGCGCGGTGCACTACGCGACGCTGGGTGGTTCGCGCCATCCGATGGGTGACCCGTCGGATCTGCTGGCCGACCCGGTGCGCGGGCCGCGCGCGGAACTGGTCCTGACGTTGTTGATGAGCGCCGACCCGCAGGTCGGGGTGGCGAAATCGCTCGGCATCCTCGTGGCCTCGCCGGCGGTGGAAGGCGTTGTGCTGCAAGCTGACGCGCTGCTCGATCTCGGAGAACCGCTGTGGCGCAACGCGAAGTTCACCGCCGTCGTGCTCGGCGAGAGCGACATCCCCGAAATTCCGCTACCCGACCCGGCCGATCCGGTGCGCTATCTCAGCGTCACCCCGGTGACCGCGACCGAAGCCGCCTGGGTGCGGGTGCGTGGCGCTCGAGCGCTGCGTGACGCCTGGGCCGAGGCCGGGATCGACGTGCGCGATCCCGAGCGCGGCGCGGTGACCCTCTAGAGCCACCCGTTGCGGCGGAAACTGCGCAACAGCCATCCGCAGATCACGACCATGAGCACCAGGGTCGAGGGATATCCCCACCACTGGTGCAGGAGCCACATGTGGTCGAAGTTCATGCCGTAGACGCCCGCGATCAGGGTCGGCACCGCGGCCATCGCGGCGTAGGCCGAGATCTTGCGCATGTCGGTGTTCTGCTGAACGCTGATCTTGGCGAGCGCGGCATTGACCAGGCCGCTGAGCGCCTCGTCGAAATAGGTGATGTGGTCGGAGACTTCGGTCTGGTGGTCGGCGACGTCACGCAGGTAGCGGCGGATCTCCGTCGGCACCGGCAGATCGGTGTTGTTCACCAGCCGTTCCAGCGGAACCGCCAGCGGCGCCACCGCCCTTCGCAATTCCACCACCTCGCGTTTGAGCTGGTAGATCGACTCGATACCGATCCTCGAGGCGGGGGTGAACACCGCCTCTTCCATCTCGTCGATATCGCCGCCGACGGACTCGGTGACGTCGACGTAGGTGTCGACCACGTGGTCGGCGACCGCGTGCAGTACCGCGGTGGGTCCGTATTTCAGCTGGTCGGGGTGCTTTTCCAGTTCGTGGCGCACGGTGGAGAGGTGGGTGTGTTCGCCGTGGCGCACCGTGATGGCGAAGCGGGGTCCGGTGAAGACCATGATGTCGCCGGTCTCGACGATCTCGCTGATCGAATCGATCTCGTGGTCGATGTAGCAGACCGTGCGCATCACCAGGAACAGCGTGTCGCCGTAGCGTTCCAGCTTGGGACGTTGACGGCCCTGCACGGCGTCTTCCACGGCCAGCGGATGCAGGTCGAACACCGAGGCGATGTCGTTCATCTGCCGCTCGTCCGGGTCGTGCAGGCCGATCCAGACGAATCCCGCATCGGTTTTCCGCGCCGCTGTGAGCGCCTCTTTCGGCGTGAAATGTCCCGGCTGTCGCTTGCCGTCGTCGTAGACCCCGCAGTCGACGATCGCGCGCGCGGTCGGCACGGGGACCTGCGGTCGCGGCGTTTTCGCGGCGCGATCGGACCCGTGGAACGACGGCATCGGCGGTAGGGAAGGCATCGAACGAATCCTACGGGCACCGACCGGGTGGCCCCTCGGAACGCGCGGGACCCGGGAGCGCACTGTATGACTGAGAGTGTGCGCATCGACCTGCATACCCATTCCACCGCCTCCGACGGCACCGACACCCCCGCCGAACTGGTGCGTCATGCCGCGGCGGCCGGTCTCGACGTCGTCGCGATCACCGATCACGACACCACCGGCGGCTGGGCCGAGGCCGAGGCGGCCCGTCCGCCGGGGCTCACGCTGGTGCGTGGCATGGAGATGTCGTGCACGGGCATGGGGGAGGACGGCTTCCCCGTGCCGGTGCATCTGCTGGCGTATCTGTTCGACCCCACCGATCGCGGATTCGCCGACGAGCGCGAGCGGTTGCGCGGCGAGCGGGTGGCCAGGGTGCGGGCGATGGCCGAGAAGATGGCCGCCGACGGGCTGCCGATCGATCCCGTCACGGTGATGGCGAGCGCGGGCCCGGCGGTGGGCAGGCCGCATCTGGCGCAGGCGCTGATGGCGGCCGGGGTGGTCACGAGCGTGAACGAGGCGTTCGTCGATCTGCTCGCTCCGCACGGGCCCTACTACGCAGAGAAGGCCGACACCCCGCTGACCAGGGCCGTGGCGTTGATCGCGGCCGCCGGTGGGGTGAGCGTGATCGCCCACGCCCGCGCCCGCAAGCGGGGCAGACTGCTGGCGCTCGACGAGATCCGGGAGTTGGCCGGGCTCGGTCTCGGCGGACTCGAGATCGACCACCCCGATCACAGCGAGGCCGATCGCCTTGTGCTGAGCGATCTTTCGTGTGAGCTGGGTCTGGTTCGCACCGGCTCGTCGGACTATCACGGCAGCAACAAGACCATCGAGATCGGCGCGTGCGGCACCGACCCCGACCAGTACGCGGCGCTCGTCGACAAGGCGAGCGGGACACCGGTGATCGCCCCGTGACGCTGGTACGCACCGTCAGCGGCGTCGTCGCGGGCGGGGTGGTGGTGCTGTTGTGCGTGGTCGTGGGCGCCGCAGTGATCGGTGCGCGGCGCGACTTCCCCGGACCGGGTGTCGAGTCGCTGAGTTGGCATGTCGTGGCCGCGGCGGTGGTTGTCGTCGCCCAGGTTTTCGCCGACCGCCACCGCGGGATGTCCACATTGTTCGGATCGGCGACGGTCTTGGTCACGGCCGGTGTATTGCTTTGGACACAATGGTGGGGTTGACGGTCGTGTAATGGTTGCGGTCGGGTGAACTGTGCCCGAATATTTCTCTTTGTGACCAGCATCGAAACCGACGTTCTGATCCTCGGCGGTGGACCCGCCGGGCTCTGGGCCGCCGTCTCCGCCGCCGCGGCGGGCGTACGGGTGGTGCTGGTCGACAAGAGCCGCTGCGGTTCCAGCGGTCCCACCGTGTACGGCACGACCGTGCTCTGGGACATTCCCCCCGGTCCGGGCCGGGCGGCGGCGGTCGAGCAGGCGTTCGTCGCCGGCGGCGGGCTCGGCGATCGGTCCTGGCTGCACCGCGTCGTCGACGAGACCCACCGGCGTTTGCAGACCTGGTCGGGCACCCGCCACCGCGTCCCCGACCCGTCCGGCGACCAGGCCCATGTCCACTTCGACGGCGCGAGCTACCTGCGCCGACTGCGGCGCGGCGCGCTCGAGGCGGGCGTGCGCATCCTCGATCACCATCCGGCGCTGCAACTGCTCGTCGACCCGGCGGGCACCGTGGTCGGTGCCGCGGGAGTCCAGCGCCACAACAAGTTTCGGCCGTGGACCGTGCGAGCGGGCGCGGTCGTGGTCGCCACCGGCGGCTGCGCGTTCCTGTCCGGCGGCGCGGGGACCGAGGTGAGTACCGGCGAGGGCCTGCTGATGGCCGCCGAAGCCGGGGCCGAACTGTGCGGGATGGAATTCTCCAGTGCCTACGGGTTGGCGCCGGTGCTGTCGCGAGTACATCCGCATCCGGCCGTCGCGCCCGGCCTGGCGGTGCATTTCGCGGCCCTCTACGACGAAGCGGGCGTCGAACTGCCCGACCGGTATCCGGCGGCACTCACCGCCATCGCCGACGGCCGACGGGTCTTCGCCGCCCTGCACGAAGTGCCCGACACCGTCCGGCACTGGCTGAGCAGGCACGGCGCGATCGATGCGACCGGCCGGGTGCCCGTGCGGGCGGTGCTGGAGGGCACCATCCGCGGTGCGGGCGGACTCGCCATCGCCGACACCGATTGCGCGACCACCATCCGCGGCCTGTTCGGTGCGGGCGATGTGACGGGCAGGCAGATCGTCACCGGAGCGGCGGGCGCGGGCGGCGGCCTCAACGGCGCGTGGGCGCTGGCCTCCGGCACCTGGGCGGGCCACGGTGCGGCCGCGTTCGCGATCGCCAACGAACGCGCGAGCAGCGCGCGCCCCGTGCCCGGCGCGGGTCTCGGCCCGCACGCGCACATCGACCCGCGCTCGGTGGTCGGGCTGGTGCAGGAACACACGCTGCCGTTGCGGCGCAGCTACCGGCGCAGCGCGGGCAGCCTCGGCGACAGCATCGCCGAACTGGACGCCATGTGGCCCGGCGCCCGCCTGGAACTCGGCGGCCTCGGTGTCCAACAGCTCCGAGCCCGCCAGGCCGCGGCCCTGCTCGCCGTCGCCCGGTGGGCGGGCTACAGCGCGCTGGTGCGCACCGAGAGCCGCGGCATCCACCGGCGCATCGACCACCCCGACGCCCACGCCGACTGGCTCGTGCGGCTGCGCTGTGGCGGGCTCGACGAAGTGTGGGTGCGTCGGGAGGAATGGCCGGACGCACTCGGCGGCGAGCTCACCGAGGCCACCCCCGCCGCGGTGTGAAAGTTCACCGGATGTTCCCGCTGTGCTGCGAGTTTTCGCTTACGCCACGGCAATTCGACCCGGTTACGCTCGATCCATGACGCGGTTTGGCAATAGACACACCGTGCTGGCAGAATGTTCCGAATTCCCTTCCCTTGCCACCGCCGGGTTCGGGGACATGGTGACCTTCCGCCGTGCGACGCACCGTCGCCGCGATGGTCGACCCGTTTTGCTCGCCTGGACCCACCTGTCCGGCTCCGCTCGGCGGATCAGTGCCGCGCCACGCGTACCGGTTTCCACCGCGAAACGCGCGCAGTCGCGCACCCGATGAGCGTTGCAGCGCCTCAGAAATGTGTAGTTCCGATATACCCGGCGGTAACCGTCCCCCGGTTGAGCCCGACTCGAGCAGGAGTGAAATCGTGTCACCTGTGACTGACGCACCGAATGCCACCGCGGCGCCCAAGGCCGATGACGCAGCGAGCCTCGCTGCCATCACCAACGACGAGATCTTCGCGGGCCACCTCGGCGGCAAGCTGTCGGTCGAGCTGGCCGCGCCGCTCGAGACCCAGCGCGACCTGTCCATCGCCTACACCCCCGGCGTCGCCCAGGTCAGCCGGGCCATCGCCGAGGATCCCGCGCTCACCAAGCGCTACACCTGGACCGACCGCCTCGTGGTCGTGGTCAGCGACGGCACCGCCGTGCTCGGCCTCGGCGACATCGGCCCGCGCGCCTCGCTGCCCGTGATGGAGGGCAAGGCCGCGCTGTTCAAGAAGTTCGCGGGCCTGAACTCGATCCCGCTGGTGCTCGACACCACCGACCCCGACGAGATCGTCCAGACGCTGATCCACCTGCGCCCGAGCTTCGGCGCGGTGAACCTGGAAGACATCTCCGCCCCCCGCTGCTTCGAAATCGAACGCCGCGTCATCGAGGCCCTCGACTGCCCCGTCATGCACGACGACCAGCACGGCACCGCCATCGTGGTGCTGGCCGCCCTCAAGGGCGCGGCCGCGGTGCAGGGCCGTGACATGTCGGGCCTGAAGGTCGTCGTCTCCGGTGCCGGTGCCGCCGGTGTGGCCTGCTCGAACATCCTGCTCGCCGCCGGTATCCCCGACGTGGTCGTGCTCGACTCCAAGGGCATCATCAGCGCCGGTCGCGCCGGCCTCAACGAGGTGAAGGCCGAGCTGGCCGCCCGCTCCAACCCGCGTGGTCTCACCGGTGGCGCGGCCGAAGCGCTCGCCGGTGCCGACGTGTTCCTCGGCCTGTCCGCGGGCAAGATCCCCGAAGAGCTCATCGCCTCGATGGCCCCCGAGGCGATCGTGTTCGCCATGTCCAACCCGGACCCGGAGATCCACCCCGATGTGGCCGCCAAGTACGTGGCGATCGTGGCGACGGGTCGCAGCGACTTCCCGAACCAGATCAACAATGTGCTCGCGTTCCCCGGTGTGTTCAAGGGTGCCCTCGATGCGGGCGCCCGCCGCATCACCGAGGGGATGAAGGTCGCCGCCGCGAACGCCATCTTCGGTGTCGTCGCCGACGAGCTGGCCGTCGACAAGATCATCCCGAGCCCGCTCGACCCGCGCGTGGCCCCGGCCGTCGCCGACGCCGTCGCGGAAGCGGCGCGCGCCGAGGGCGTCGCCTAGTTTCTCCGTCGACAGCGCCCTCGTTCCCACCGGAGCGGGGGCGCTGTTGTGTTGTCTGGGATCATCGGATGATGACCACGATCACCGTGCAGCTACCCGACGAGGTCTACGAACAGCTGGCAGCCGGGGCCGAGGCCGACGGTGTGTCGGTGAATGTGGCGATGGTGCTCGCCGCCCAGGAGTGGATTCAGGCTCAGGCGCATCGAGCGAGCGAGCGGGCCAGAGTCAAGGAGATCTTGGCCGACGACCCGCACCTGCGCGCACTTCTCGGCGACGACTGACGCCGCAGGACCGGCCTGATCACGCACAACGGCGCGTTCCAATCAGAATTCTGACTTTGCGGCGTCGATTTGCGTGATTACGCCGGAGCGCGTGACCCGGCCGGATCCTGGCACACTGGCCCAGACCGCCACCGCGAGCAGTCCGTCGAGCACCAGGGCAAGCATCGCAACCAGTAGCGCGCCGACCAACACCAGGTCATAGCGGTAGAGCCCGATCCCGTCGAAGATGTAGCGCCCGAGCCCACCGAGGTTGACATAGGCGGCGATGGTCGCGGTGGCGACCACTTGCAGTGTGGCGCTGCGCAATCCGCCGAGGATTACCGGCAGCGCATTGGGCACCTCGACCCGGAACAGGATCTGGCTTTCCGTCATCCCCATCGCCCGCGACGCGTCCACCACATCGGCAGGCACGTTCGCGATCCCCGCATACGCGCCCGCCAGCAGCGGCGGAATGCCGACGGTGATCAGCGCCAGCAGCGGCGGGATCAGCCCGAGCCCGAGCCCGAGCACCAGAAACGTGAGCAGACCCAAGGTCGGCAATGCCCGCATGGCATTGGCGAACCCGACCATCACCGCGCTGCCGCGCCGCGTGTGCCCGATGATCAAGCCGAGCGGCACCGCGATCACCGCCGACAGCGCCACCGTGAGGAAGCTGTACCAAAGGTGTTGCAGCAAACGGTGTTCGATGCCGGTCGGCCCGCCCCAGTTCGCGCCGTCGCTCAGGTAGTTCCAGGCTTCGATGAACAGGTTCACGCGCGCGCACCCTTCGCATCGGCCCGGGTCCACGGCGTCGCGAGGGTGCCGAGCAGGAACACCAGCCGGTCGAAGATCAGCGCCAGCACCAGGGTGACGATGATGCCGGCGATGATCTGATCGGGATAGTCACGCTGATAGCCCTGGGTGAACAGTTTGCCGAGCCCGCCGACCCCGATCAACGCGCCGACCGACACCATCGCGATATTGGTGACCACCACCACCCGCAGGGAAGCGGTGAAAACCGGTAGCGCCAAAGGCATATCGACGGTGACGGTCCGCCGCAACCGGCCGAAGCCGATCGCATCGGCGGCATCGATCACGCTGGCGGGCACCGTATCCAGTGCCGTCGGCACCGCGATCAACAGCAGCGCGGTCGAATACACGGTGAGCGCGATGATCACATTGAGCGGGTCGATCATCGAGATGCCGATCAGCGGCGGGATGATCACGAACAGGGCGAGCGAGGGAATCGTGTAGGCCAGGCTCGATACCGTGGTGGTGATTCTTCTGGCCCACCGGTTTCCGTGCACCAGCGCGCCGATCGGCACCGCGATCACCAAGCCGATCAGCAGCGGGACCAGCGCCAGCACCAGGTGGGTGCGGGTGATCGCCATGATGTCGGCGAAGTTGTCGATCAGGTATCTCACGATGCGCCCTGCGTGAAGAACTCCTGGTTGCGTTCGGCGTCCTCGGTTGCCCGCTGCTCGGCGAGTTGGGTCAGGACGTCGGCAGCCAGCAGTCCGCCGCGCACGGCGCCCGCCTCGTCGACGGCGACGCCGATCCCGGAGGGGGAGGAGATCGCCGCGTCCAGGGCCTGCCGCAGATCGCCTGCTGGCGTGAACAGTGAACCACCGGCGGAAACGCTGGCGTCCAGGGGTTTTCCGGCGCGGACCCCTTCCACGCCGGTCACATCGATCCAGCCGCCCGGCTTCCCGTCGGCATCGACGATCAGCGCCCATTCGCCCTGGGTGAGCCGCAAGCCGACGATGTCATCGGCCTCGATCGTCCGAATCGGCGCCAGCGCAACGGCATCGGCACTGCGGAACGACAGCCCTCGGTAGCCCCGATCCCGGCCGACGAAACCGGCGACGAAATCCGTTGCGGGCTGGGCGAGTACGCGCTCGGGGGTGTCGTACTGCTGCAGCACCCCGCCGCGTCCGAATACCGCGATCTTGTCGCCGAGGGTGATCGCCTCGTCGATATCGTGGGTGACGAACACGATCGTCTTGTTCAGCTCCGCCTGCAATCGCCGCATCTCCGACTGCAATTCCGCCCGCACCACCGGGTCGACCGCGCTGAACGGCTCGTCCATCAACAGCACCGGTGGGTCCGCTGCCAATGCCCGCGCCACCCCCACCCGTTGCTGCTGGCCGCCTGAAAGCTGGGCCGGATACCGTTGCGCCAGATGGCGATCCAGGCCCACACGGTCCATCACCTCGAGCGCGGCGGCGCGGGCGGCTTTGCGTGACTGTCCGAGCAGGACGGGCACGGTCGCCACATTGTCGATCACCTTGCGGTTGGGCAGCAGCCCGCCGCTCTGGATCACATAGCCGATGCCGAGGCGCAATTTCACCGGGTCGACCGTCGCGATATCGCGACCGTCGATGGTGATGGTGCCCGCGGTGGGCTCGACCATCCGGTTGATCATGCGCATCGAGGTGGTCTTGCCGCAGCCGGACGGCCCGACGAACACCGTGAACGAGCCGGATTCGATGCGCAAATTCAGATCGCGCACCGCGTGCGTGCCGTTCGGATACGTCTTATCGATACCGCTGAATACGATGTCGGACAACGAGTTCTCCTCGAGGCGCAATGCCTCAGCCGATGGGGGAGTTCAACCCTTGCGCGGTGATCCAGGCGAGCGCGGCCGCCTTCGGCTCGATCTTGCTGTCGCCGGAAACGGCCGTGTTCAGCGAAATCAGTTCGGTGGTGGTCAATTTGGCCGATACCGCATCGAGCACCGCGACCGCTTTATCGGTCTTCTTCGCGGAATTGAACAGCGGCACCACATTCTGGGCCGCGAAATTGTGCTTCGGATCGGCGAGGACGACCAGGTCGTTCTGCGCGATCGCCTGCGACGTGGTGAAGATATCGGCGGCGTTCACCTGCCCGTCGACCAGGGCGCGCACCGTGGCGGGCCCGCCGCCGTCGGCGATCGGCACGAAATTGGCATCGCTGATATCGAGGCCGTAGTTCTTCTTCAACCCCGGCAGCCCGCCCGGGCGCTGCGCGAATTCGGCCATCGCACCGAATTTCACCTCGGCCGAATGCGGGGCGAGATCGGCGATGGTCTTCAGACTCCACTTGTCGGCCGTGGCGCGGGTGACGACGACGGCGTCGGAATCCTCACCGGGGGCGGGCGTTGCGATGGCGAGGTCTTCGCCGAGTGCCTTGGTGAGCGCGGCGTTCACCTCGGTGGCGGCGGTGGCGGTGGCGTCTTTGTCGAGGTATTGCAGCAGGTTGCCGGTGTATTCCGGGATCAGCGAGATGGCGCACTGGCGCAGGGCCGGAATGTAGGCCTCGCGGCTGCCGATATCGAACTTGGTGTCGACTTTGAAGCCGTTGATCCGCAATGCTTCGGTATAGATGTTGGCGACGGTCTCGGATTCGGGGAAATTGGCCGAGCCGACGATCAGCGCGTCGCTGGTGCAATCTCCCTTGGCGGCAAGCGGATCGCTGTTGCCGCAGGAGGCGAGGATCATGGCGGCGGCCAGTGCCACAGCGGCAGCCAGCACCCGGCCCGCCCGGACCGCGAGGCTGCGTGCCGGTCGACGTTGTCGCGTTGAAGAGGAGGCGAAGGCGGTTTTCACTGGTGTCCTTCCGGCAAAGGCGGGCAGTGCGCTGTGCGTGCGACCCGGGGGCCACAGGTACATTCTGGTAGTTCATACTGCCCGCCGTCGGGCCGAATTGCGCGGGTTGACGGCAAATTCAGAAAGTTGGTGTCGTCGGATGCATTCGGTCGTCGTGCGTCGAACCGCCGCCGCGATCCTGGCTGCCACCTGCGTTTTCGGCACTGTTTCCTGCGCCTCCGAGGACACCCGTCCGGTGGTTGTGGTGGGTGGGGATTCGACGACGGAATCAGTTCTGCTCGCCGAGATCTATTCCCAGGCCCTGGCCCGCACCGGCACACCGACCGCTGTCGTCACCCAATTGGTCAACCCGCTCGGCGACCTCGACTCCGGCCGCATCGCCGTCCTGCCCGCCCGCAACGGTGACCTGCTGACCGACTGGAACCCTGGCTCACCCGCCCGCAAACCCGACGAGGTCACCACCGCCGTCAACGCCTCACTCCCACAGGGCCTTTCGGTCACCGACGCCGCCGACGGCACCGACCTCCGTCCTCCCGCGGCCCTGCCCGACCCCGACTACACCCTGCGCGCCCAGAACATCCTCGCCGTCTACCGCTCCGGCATCTTCGACCGCCGACAGCTGAAAAAACTCAACTACGTCGCAGGCGAACTAACCACCGAAGACCTGACCGCCCTGATCCACCAGATTGAAGCCGGAACCCGCCCCGCCGACGTGGCCCGCACCTGGCTGGACGCCCACGCCCTCTGAGTGCTGGGAGTGATTGCGTGAAAGACGAGATCCGCCGCGTCACCGACTCCGACTACGCGTGGCACGTCGAGCCCGCCGACCCCCACTCCCCGCCGGCCGCCGCCCTCCTCCGCCTCTACCTGGCCGAAATGATCACCCGTTACCACGGCCGCCCCACCGACGACGCGGAAATCGACCGCCACCTAGCCGAAGGCCACCACAGCGACGACCTCACCCCACCCACCGGCCTCCTCCTACTCGCCCACCACCACGGCCACCCCGCCGGCTGCATCGGCCTACGCCACCTCGCCCCCCGAACCCTCGAACTGACCCGCATGTTCGTCCACCCCGACACCCGCGGCAACGGCGGCGCAACCGCCCTGCTCCACGCAGCCGAATCAACCGCCCGCACCCTCGGCGCCCACACAATCCGCCTCAACACCCGCAAAGACCTCACCGAAGCCCGCGCCCTCTACTTGAAACACGGCTACACCGAAACCCCGCCCTACGGCAACGATCCGCTCGCAGACCATTGGTTCGAACGACGTCTCAGCTGAACAACGGGGTCGTGCCTTGGTCGCCGCTGGCCACGGCGGTTCGCTGAGAGCATCCCGGCCAGGAGTCGGATCAACGGATGAAGCTCGTTGTAGCACAGGGCAATTGAACGGCTTCTGTACGAAGCAGTCCTGTTAGCATTAGCTCTCGGTTGTCAGCGGCGGATCGTCGCTTATCAGGGGGAAGTTCGTTGCGCTCGTTGTTGTCTGTGCTCGCTGCTGTGGTGGCCGTGGGAGTGTTGTCCGGTTGTTCCACCGCTGAAAACGCCGCCCCGCCTCGACAAGCGACCGCCCCGACCTCCACGCAACAGGCGCGGGCCACGGGAGACCTGAACCTCACCGAGTACGAGCGCTACCGGCAGTCGGCAAACAACTACGGCAAGTCGGGACTGTTCTTCCAGTCGCCGAGCGGGATGTTCCACTGCGCCATCTTCGATCAGCCGATGACGAACTACGAGATGCCGATCCAGGCGGCTTGTACGGGTCGTGAAGCGGCGACGCCCCAGGGTGAGGATGCCTGCGCCAAGCGCGAGGTCGGGAACTCGCCGATTCCCGCGGCGGGAGTCGGCGCGTCCGGTTCGTTGTTCCTGTGTGTCACCGAGCCCGTGTTCTACGGCAAGCAGGACGCTCTCGTCCTCCCCTACGGCTCCACCGTTATCGGCAACGGCATCTCCTGTACCTCGAGCGAGACAGACATCTCCTGCTCCGACAATTTCAGTGGCGAATACTTCTCGATTTCGAGGGAGTCCACCGAACTCTCCAGTACGCGGGCGACCACGGCTGTCCCCAGCGTGCTGGGCGAACGTCCCGGCACGGCACGGAACACACTCACCGCCGCGGGCTTCCAGGTGAAGATCGTCGGCGGGGAGAACCGCGGTAAGAACGGCGGTCAATGCATGGTCGCAACTCAGCAACCGGCGGCCGGAACCAACGCCCCCGCCAACTCCGTCGTCACCTTGGAGACCGAAGAGATCGGCGCCGCGGCGCCGTGCTGATCTCGCGCCCGGTCATCGTGTCGGTGGGATGCGGATTTCGAGGCCCGTCAGGGTGGCGTTCTCGATGGGGACGTCGGCGTTCGAGGGGATCGAGCACAGCATGTTGATGCCGCCTCGTGCGACGTCGACGGTTGCGGGGGAGAGGTCCTCGCTGTTGTCGCGGCGATCCTGGATGAACTTCGTGATCGTCAGGCGCTGGGTGTCGGCGTCCTGGTCGAGGTAGTCGCCGCAGGGTGTGGCGCCGCCACGGTTGAGTGCGCGTTCTATGTCGCCGCAGCCGGCGGTGGTGATGGCGACGGCCAGTAATGCGATGGCTGTGCGCCGAAATCGATGTGCCCCCACTGTGATTCCCCCGAGCTGTCACGTTCGACTGCCGATTCTACGGCCGTTCAGGTGAGACCCGGTACGTCTCGGGGTCCGCTTCCCGGTCCAGCCCCCTTGTCAGCCCATGTTCCGTTCCGTATATTCCTACTGGAATATTTGGTTCGGAACATTGCGCTGAGTGGAGGTGGTGGGGTGGGGCGGAGTGCGTTGACGCCGTTGGCTATCGCGGTGCTCGCGTTGCTCGATGAGCGGCCTATGCATCCGTATGAGATGTATCAGCTGCTGATCGCTCGGCGGGAGGATCTGCTGGTCAAGGTGCGGCCGGGGTCGCTGTATCACGTGGTGGCGCGGTTGGCTGATGACGAGATGGTGGTTGCGGAGGGGGTCGGGCGGGCGGGGAATCGGCCCGAGCGGACCACGTATCGGATCGCCGAGGCGGGGCGTAGCGCGTTGCGGGGGCGGATCGCGGAGCTGTTGCGCCTGCCGGTGCAGGAGTATCCGATCTTCCGGGTGGCGCTGTCGGAGGCGCACACCCTCCCGCAGGATCAGGTCGTCGCGCTGCTCGAGGAACGCGCGGAACACCTGAACCAGGCCTGCGTCGACATGGACGCGCTGCTCGACTGGACGCGCGGCCGTGCCATGCCGCGCCGCTATTACGTTGTCCTGGAATACATTCGCGCCACCGTCCACGCCGAACTCACCTGGATCACCGACTTCGCCGCCGAACTCGGCAGCGGTGCCGTGCCGTGGGAGCAGTTCGATCCCGACACCGGCGAACGGATCACCGGCGATCACACCCACGAATGGCCGAGCGGGGATCACCCGGACGCCGCGCCTCGGCCGCGCTGGGCCGCCCGAAGCTGAATCCTTCTCCCCGATTGGAACGAATTCGATGACCACCCAACGTAATCCGTGGCTGGCGCTGTTCGCGCTGGTGGTCGGGTTCTTCATGATCCTGCTGGACATGACGATCGTCGCGGTCGCCAACCCGGCCATCATGACCGAGCTGCACACCGACATCTCCAACGTCATCTGGGTGACCAGCGCCTACCTGCTCACCTACGCGGTGCCGCTGCTGGTCACCGGCCGTCTCGGCGACAAGTTCGGGCCGAAGAACATCTATCTGATCGGCCTCGCGGTATTCACCGCAGCCTCGCTGTGGTGCGGCCTGTCGGGCAGCATCGGGATGCTGATCGCCGCCCGCGCCGCGCAGGGCATCGGCGCCGCGCTGATGACCCCGCAGACCATGGCCGTGATCACCCGCACCTTCGCGCCGGACAAGCGCGGCGCCGCGATGGGTCTGTGGGGTGGTGTCGCCGGGCTGGCCACGTTGATCGGCCCGATCATGGGTGGTGTGCTGGTCGACAACCTCGGCTGGGAGTGGATCTTCATCGTCAACGTGCCGGTCGGGGTCATCGCGTTCGGGCTGGCCGTGTGGTTGGTGCCCGCGCTGCCGACGAGCGACCACAAGTTCGACATCGTCGGCGTCGTACTCAGTGGAATCGGCATGCTGGCCCTGGTTGTCGGTATCCAGGAAGGCAATTCGCAGGATTGGTCGTTGCGGATCTGGCTGTTGATCGGCTTCGGCGTGGTGATGCTGATCGTGTTCGTGATCAACCAGGCGCGCAACAAGGGCGAACCGCTGGTGCCGCTGAGCCTGTTCCGCGACCGCAACTTCGCGCTGTCGAACCTGGCGATCGCCGCCATGGGTGCCGCGGTGACGTCGATGATGGTGCCGTCGTACTTCTATCTGCAGGCGGTGCGGGAGATGTCGCCGACCATGTCGGCGCTGGTCTTCGCGCCGATGGCGATCATCACCGGTGTCACCGCGCCGTTCATCGGCAGGGTGTCGGACAAACTACCGCCGCGACTGTTGCCGACCATCGGGTTCGTGCTGTTCGCAGGCTCGGTGGCGTCCTTCGGTGTGCTCATGAGCCCGGACTCGTCGATCATCTGGTTTCTGATCGCCGCCGGCGTCGGTGGACTCGCCAGCTCCTGCATCTGGGCCCCGCTCGCCTCGACCGCCACCCACAACTTGCCGGTCACCCTGGCCGGAGCGGGTGCGGGCATCTACAACACCACCCGCCAGGTCGGCGCGGTCCTCGGCAGTGCCGCGATCAGCGCCCTGATCGCCGCCCGCCTCACCGCCAACGGCCTCGGCGACAGCGGCCCGGTCGGCGAGGGCGCCGCCACCGGCCCCCTCCCGCCCCACATCCTCGACGAATTCAGCACCTCACTGGCCCAGTCGATGATCCTGCCCGCCGCCATCCTGCTGATCGGCGTGGTCGCCTCGGCTTTGTTCGTGGGACACGGGAAGTCGGGCGCGCGCAAGAAGGCCACCGATTCGACCGGTGAATATGTGGGCGGCGTGCCCCGGTAGACCCGGTTCGGACCGGCGTAATCACACACTTCGCGCGTTTTGAATCAGTTTTCTGACTGAACAGGCACGAAGTGTGTGATTACGCCGGTGGTGGCACTCAGCTCACCTGGATGGTGAGGGCGGGGTAGCCCGTCGCGCCATCGGGGATGACGTCCTGGGAGACGGCGGTTTGGGGGCCGGTGGGGTCGAGGGTGCGCGCGCGGAAGGTGTGTTGGCCGGGGGTGGCGTCCCAGTCGTAGGTCCATTGGCGCCAGGTGTCGATGGTGACCTCGGTGGACAGCTGGGCGGGCTGCCAGTCGCCGTCGTCGATCTGGACTTCGACGGCGGTGACGCCGCGATGTTGGGCCCAGGCGACACCGGCGATCACGGTGCGGCCCTGCGGGATTCGACCCCGGCCGCGTGGGGTGTCGATGCGGGTGCCGGTTTTGATCGGGCCGTGGGCGGCCCAGCCGCGGCGGGTCCAGTAGGCGGTGGCTTTGTCGAAGCGGGTGACCTCGAGTTCGGTGACCCACTTGGTGGCGGAGACATAGCCGAAGAGACCGGGGACGACCAGGCGGGCGGGGTAGCCGTGCTGGATCGGGAGGGGCTCGCCGTTCATACCGATGGCGAGCAGGCCGTCGCGTCCGTCGGTGAGGGCCGCGAGGGGACTACCCGCTGTCCAGCCGTCACTGCTGTGAGACAGAACCATGTCGGCATCGGGGAGCGGGCGGGCCTGGGCGAGGAGTTCGTCGAGGCGGTAGCCGAGCCAGCGGGCGTTGCCGATGAGGTCGCCGTTGACCGGGTTGGAGACGCAGGCGAGGGTGACCAGGCGCTCGACCGGGGTGCGGCGCAGGAGGTCGTCCCAGGTGAGCGTGATTTCCTGTTCGACCATGCCGTGGATGCGCAGGGACCAGGTGTCTGTGGATACCTGGGGAACGATCAGCGCGGTATCGATGCGGTAGAAGTCGCTGTTGGGGGTGAGGTACGAGGTCAGCCCGGGTACCCGTAGATCGGCACCCGGCGGAAGCTTCGGCAAAGGTGTTGCGGGCGTGGGCAGTTCGACTGCTGCCCGCTCGGCCGTCACATCACGTCGTGCCCCGCCGAGCAGCCTTCCCGCGAGCCCGGCCCCGATCGCCAACACCCCGGTCGCGGCGATCCCACCGAGCACCCGCCGCCGCCCGGCCTTCGCGACGAGTTCCTCAGCGCCACTGGCATTCGATTCCGGCGCAACATGTTTCGCCGCCGACCGTTCGGATGTTGTGTCGATCCGCCGCGTGAGTCCGCGCAACGCGAGAATCCCCGCCGCGGTCCCGATCAGCGCGGGGAGTGCCCCGGCGAAACCGCCGATCCGACCGGCGCCGATCGCCGCGGCTCCCACACCGAACACCGCGAAAACCACCGACCCGATCGGCCGATTCTTACGTTCCAGCACCCCGGCGATCCCGGCGACAACCACCGCCACCACACCCATGCAGACGAACAACACGGCCTTGTCATGCGTCCCGAAGGTCGAGATCGCCCACTCCCGAAGTCCGTCGGGCGTGTGGTCGACAACGGTCGCACCGAGCGCGTACGCGGGCGCGCTACCGACCCCGGCGAACACCGCGACCAACTCCGCAACACCGAGCACCAGTGCCGCGGCCACGACCCCGGCCACCGCCCGCAAGAACACCATCAACCGAGCCTACGTCGGTGACCAACTCGTGACGGCCGAACCCTCCCGCGAACACCTGCTGAAAACTACACTGTGTAGTAGGAAGTCCACCCTCGGCAGGAGGCAACATGACCGAGACATCACCCGAACAGACACTGCGCGTCACCGCCGCGGTCTTCACCGTCGCCCTCCTGGTGCACGGCGCCGACCACATGCGCCGCGGCATGGACGCGACCTCAGCCCTGGTCAACACCCTCGGCACCCTGCAACTCCTCTTCGCGCTGTTCACCGTGTTGCTGGTGTTCCGCGGCCATCGCGAAGGCGCCCGTGCCGCTGTCTTCATCGGCTTCGCCAGCGCGGCCGGCTTCACGATCGTGCACCTGCTCCCGGACTGGTTCGGCCCACTCAGCGACAGCTTCATCAACGCCCCGCCCAGCGCCGGAGTCACCGGATTCTCCTGGTTCGCAGCACTTTTCGAGATCACGGCCGACATCGCGATCGCCATCGCCGGCCTGCGCGTGCTGCGGTCGAGGCAGGTGAGCGTGGCCTGAGGCGGCATACCTATGGCGGCGCGCCGGTGGTGAAAGCGCTGGTGAGCGGCGGCGGTCGGTAGTCTGCGCGGCATGACAGCACGTTCTCTTCCACGATTCGTGTCTGCAGTCTTGATGGCAGCCGCGATTCCCCTGGTATCGCCCATCCACTCCGCCACCGCCGCGCCGTGCTCCGACGTCGAGGTGGTGTTCGCGCGCGGGACCGCGGAGCCCGGTGGCGCGCTCGGTCTCACCGGTTTGTCGTTCGTCGAAGCGTTGCGCGCGAACGCCGGTGGACGTTCGGTCGGCTCGTACGGGGTCGACTACCCGGCGAGCAGCGACTTCGCCGACCGGCTCGGCTTCGCGCACACCGTCCTGCAGGGGATCGACGATGCGCAGCGGCGGGTCGAGTACGTGGCGACCAACTGCCCCGGCACCCGGATCGTCCTCGGCGGATACTCGCAGGGCGCGGCGGTCGCCGGGTTCGCCACCGACGGTGACGTGCCGGAGGGTGTGCCGCCGGAGTACGAGCGGTATCTGCCAGAGCCGATGGCACCCGAGGTGGCCGAGCACGTGGCGGCGGTCGTGCTGTTCGGCAAACCGTCGGACCGGTTCATGCGTGACGCCGAAGCACCCGCGGTATCGCTGGGCACGGCCTACCGGAACAAGACCATCGACCTGTGCATCCAGGCCGACAACATCTGCGACGGTTCCCCACTGGCCCAACCCAATGCCCTGCACACCCTCTACGGCATCAACGGAATGACCGTCACCGCAGCACAATTCGCTGCACAACGACTCTAGAGAAGCCGAAAGGCCGGTTGCCACAAGAGCAACCGGCCTTTCGAACAGCGAGGATCAGGAGTAGATCTTGTCTACTTCGCCCGCGTACTGCTTCATCACGACGGCGCGCTTGAGCGACATCTTCGGGGTGAGCTCACCGGTCTCCTGGGTCCAATCGACCGGCAGGATGCGGATCTTCTTGATCGCCTCGGCCTTGGAGACTTTGCTGTTGGTCTCGTCGATCGCGGCCTGGATCTCGGCGACGAGCGCCTCGTTCTCGATCAGGGTCTCGATCGCGGTGTCGGCGGCGACGCCGTTGCGATCCTTCCAGCCCGGCAGGGCTTCGGGATCGAGGGTGATCAGGGCGCCGATGAACGGCTGACCGTCACCCACGACCATGACCTGGCTGATCAGCGGGTGCGCGCGCAGGGAGTCCTCGAGGATCGCCGGGGAGACGTTCTTGCCGCCCGCGGTGACCAGGATTTCCTTCTTGCGACCGGTGATGGTGATGAAGCCGTCGGCGTCGATGGCACCGAGGTCGCCGGTCTTGAACCAGCCGTCCTCGAACGACTCGGCGGTGGCCTCGTCGTTGCCCCAGTAGCCGCCGAACACGACCGAGCCCTTGAGCAGCAGCTCACCGTCGTCGGCGATCTTGGCCGCGTGGCCCTGGATCGGGCGACCGACCGAGCCGACCCGGATCTGCGACGGGGTGTTGACGCTGAACGCGGCGGTGGTCTCGGTGAGTCCGTAGCCCTCGTAGATCGTCACGCCCGCACCACGGAAGAAGTGGCCCAGACGCGCGCCCAGCGGGCCACCGCCGGAGACAGCGGCCAGGCACTGGCCACCGAGGGCCGCGCGCAGCTTGCTGTAGACCAGCTTGTCGAACACGAAGTGCTTGACCTTGAGGGCCAGGCTCGGGCCCTCCTTGGTCTCCAGTGCGGTGCTGAAGGCGATCGACACGTCAGCGGCGGCGTCGAAGATCTTGCCCTTGCCCGCGTCGTGCGCCTTCTGCTTGGCGGAGTTGAACACCTTCTCGAACACGCGCGGCACCGAGAGGATGAAGTCCGGCTTGAACTCGCCGAACTGCTCGACCAGCGTGGTCCAGTCCGAGCTGTGGCGGATGGTCACCTTGGAATCGAAGGCGATCAGCGCGACGGCGCGGGCGAACACGTGCGCCAGCGGCAGGAACAGCAGGGTCTTCTGGCCCTCGGCGACGAACGCGCTGAGTTCGATGCCGCCCGAACGCGATTCGGCCCACAGGTTCGCGTGGGTGAGCTGCACGCCCTTGGGCTTGCCGGTGGTGCCCGAGGTGTAGATCAGGGTGGCGGGGGAGGCCGCGCCGACCTGCTTGCGACGCTCGTGCACGACCGAATCGTCGAGCTCGGCACCACGCTCGGTCAGGGTGGCGATCGCGTCCTTGTCGATCTCGAGGGTCTCGGCGAGCGCGGGCAGCGAGCCTGCTTCGATCTCGTCGATCGTGGCGCGGTGCTTGGCGTTCTCGACGACCAGCAGCTTGGTCTCGGAATCCTGCAGGATCCACTTGGCCTGCTCGGCGGCCGAGGAATCGTAGATCGCGACGGTGACGCCGCCGGCGGCCCAGATCGCGAAGTCGAGCAGCGTCCACTCGTATCGGGTGGCCGCCATGATCGCGACGCGGTCGCCCAGCTCGATGCCGGAGGCGATCAGGCCTTTGGCGACGCCGGTGACGGCTTTCTCGAACTGTGCCGCCGTGACGTCATTCCAGCCGCCGCTGCCGTTCGGGACGTTGAACAAGACCGTGTTCGGCGTCTCCTGCGCGAAGCGGAAGACGTTGTCGGAATTGTTCGCATCGTCCGGGATGGTGTAGGAAGCCGGAACTTCGAACTCTCGCATCTGTGCCCTTCCAGTGGGTTCTACTCGCCAGTAATCTACGACACGTTCGGCCGGGTCGCGATATCGCCGCCCGAATTGCCCGTCACCAGGCTTTATCGTAAATCGTTGATCGATACCGGCTGTATTGCTTCTCGCAGGAATTCTGCGAGTTCGCTGAGTGCCAACGCTGCCTCGGTGACCAGCGCGGCTTGCAGTTGCGCGACGTGCCAGAGGCCGCGGGTTTCGGTGAAGCGGACGTGCACTCCGGCTCCACGCAGGGCTGAGACGAGCTTGCAACACTGGTCGTGCAGGAGTTCGCTCACATCGACTTGCACATAGGTAGGTGGCAGGCCGATCAGGTCTCCCGAGAGCGGGGCGTAACCCACTTCGGTTGCGGCGGCGTCGCCGAGGTAGTAGGCGGCGCACGCCTGTGACCACGCCCGGTTGATCACCAGGTCGCGGTCCTTGCTCGGCACTTCGGTGGGGTCGACCCACGGTGCGATGAGGCCCAGTGCGGCGGGCGTCATCTGGTGCCGTTCGATCAGTCGCTGGGTCAGTGCCATCGCCAGGCCGCCGCCCGCCGAGTCACCGGCCAGACAGATCTGATCCGGTCGGTAGCCGACATTGCCGACCAGCTCCAGGAACGCGGCCTCGGCGTCGTCGAGACCGGCCGGGAACGGGTGCTCCGGCGCCAGCCGGTAGTCCAGCGAATAGACCGCGCACGAGGTCTCGAGCGCGAGCCTGGCCACCAGCGACCGGTGCGTGGCCAGCGAACCGACCACATAACCGCCGCCGTGCAGGTACAAGATCGCCCCCGCCGCACGTTCCGGCGGGACCGCCCGGGTACGCGAACCCGGAATGGCGGTTTCGGCGATCACGCGCTCGGCCGGGCGGCCACCCAGCTGCAGGTGCTGCACGACGGAACCGTCGGGCATCAGCTGCAGCCGGGAGGCGACGTCGAGCAGCACGCGCTGCACCGCGACCGGCATCCGTGCGTGCAGACTCACTCGGTAGACCGGGTCGAGCACCGCGCGCACGATCGGCAGCGGAATCTTGAACTCGCGCATGGAGTTTCCTGTGTCAGTTCGGCATGAAGCGGCCGTTGATCACGGCCGAGATGCGGTTGTAGCCGGAGGCGAGGAAGCGCACGCTCACGTCGAGCACCTTGGCCTCCCAGCCGATCAGCACGCGGGCGTGGCCCTTGCGCACACCCTCGGTGATGGTCTGCGCGGCCATCTCGGGGGAGTGAATCGCCAGGTACTTGTCGAACAGAGTGGCGGCCTGGGCGCCGTCCATGCCCTCGGCGTAGGTGGCGTTGCGGGCGACCGCGGTCTTGATGCCGCCGGGGTGCACACAGGTGACCTTGACGGGCGCCTTGGCGACCTTCATCTCCTGGTAGAGCGCCTCGGTGAAGCCGCGAACGGCGAACTTGGCCGAGTTGTAGGCCGCCTGGCCGGGCACGGTGACCAGGCCGAACAGGCTGGAGACGTTGACGACGTGGCCGTCGCCGGACTCGATCAGCATCGGCAGGAACGCCTTGGTGCCGTTGACGACGCCCCAGAAGTCCACATCCATGATGCGTTCGATGTCTTTGAACTCGGTCTTGATCACGTCACCGTGGTAGGCGATGCCCGCGTTGTTGTAGATCTGGTGCACGACGCCGAAGTGCGCCTTCACCTGATCGGCGTAGAGCAGGAACGCCTCGCGCTCGGCCACGTTGAGCCGATCGGACTTGACCTGCGCGCCCAGCTTCTCGCAGGAGGCGACGGTCTGGGCCAGGCCCTCGGCGTCGATGTCGGACAGCGCGAGCTTGGCGCCACGGGCGGCCAGGTTCTCGGCCAGCGCGCGTCCGATGCCGGAACCGGCTCCGGTGATCACGCAGACTTTGTTCGTGAAGTAAGCATCTTTGCTCACTGAGCTACCACTTTCTGATCGTCTGCGCGCGCGGCGGCAGAGGTTGTCACATTGTAGGCGTCGGCGTCGAATTGTCTTGTGAGACTGCGGAACCGGAAGGTGAAATCGGGCCACAGGGTGGTGTTGTTGCCGTGCTTGTCCAGGTACCAGCTCGCGCAACCACCAGTGTTCCAGACGGTCTTGGCGAGCTTGTCCTGCAGTTCGCGGTTGTAGGCCTGCTGGACATCCTTGCGGACCTCCACCGTGCGCAGGCCCTCGGCGTCGATGGTCGCGAGCGCGTCGGCGACGTAGTTGATCTGCGATTCGATCATGTACACCATCGAGGTGTGGCCGAGGCCCACGTTCGGGCCGACCAGGAAGAACATATTCGGGAAGTTCTCGATCGCCGCACCCTTGTACGCCTGCTGGCCCCCCTCGTCGAAGACCTCCGACAGCGAGCGGCCGTCGCGGCCGTACACCGTCTCGTAGACCGGGGAGTCGGTGACGTGGAAGCCGGTCGCCACGATCAGCGCGTCGATTTCGCGCTCGGTGCCGTCCTTGCTCACGATCGAGCCCGGCTTCACCTCGGCGATGCCGTCGGTGATCACGTCGACATTGTCGCGGTCCAGCGCCGGGTAGTACTCGTTGGAGATCAGCATGCGCTTGCAGCCGATCCGGTAGTTCGGGGTGACCTTCTTGCGCAGTTCGGGATCGCGGATCTCGATCTGCAGCTTGGCGCGCGAGAGGCCCTCGAAGGCCTTCATCAGCAAGGGCAGCCTGGTCAGGCCGACGACCTGGGTCTCGCGGATGGCGTAGATGGCCGCGCGGGACAGGCGCTGGAAGCCGGGGATGTGCTTGAACGCCAGGCGCTCGGGCAGCAGGTAGGGGCGGTCCATGCGCGGCAGCAGCCACGGCGCGGTGCGCTGGTAGACGTCGAGCGAGGCGACCTCGCTCGCGATCGAGGGCACGATCTGGATCGAGGAGGCGCCGGTGCCGATCACCGCGACGCGCTTGCCCGCGAGGTCGGCGTCGTGGTTCCAGCGGGCGGAGTGGAAGATCTCGCCCTCGAAGTCGTTGATGCCCTTGATATCCGGCAGCGACGGCTCGCACAGCGCGCCGATGGCCGAGACCACGGTGTCGGCGGTGAACTCGCCCTGGCTGGAACCGATTTCCCACCGGGCGGTGTCGTTGTTCCAGCGGATGCTGGTCACGTCGCAGTCGAAGATGTGGTTGCCGAGCACGTCGTGGCGCGCGGCGACCGACTTGATGTAGCTCTGGATCTCGCCCTGCTTGGAGAACGAGCGCGTCCAGTCCGGGTTCAGCGCGAACGAGTACGAGTACAGGTGCGAAGGCACGTCGCAGGCGGCACCGGGGTAGGTGTTGTCGCGCCAGGTGCCGCCGACATCGCTGCCGCGCTCGAGCACGAGGAAGTCCTCGCGGCCCTGCTGACGCAGGCGGATGGCCATGCCGAGGCCGGCGAACCCGCTACCGACGATGATCGTCTTCGCGTGGCGGGCGTCTGCTCGGGGTTCGACAACTTTGTCTGTAACCTTGCGACTCATGTAAAGCAGAATACGGTCTTATTGAGACGGAGTCAACAGCTATTGAATCATATTCAGTAGTGGTTAGGATGGCCGTTGTGAGCACCAGGAATGCGGGAGAGACCAAGCGTGTGCGCCTCAGTCCCGAGGAGCGCAGGCTGCAGCTGATCACCCTCGGCGCCGAGATGCTGGTCGACCGGCCGCTGGAGGGGATCTCGGTCGACGACATCGCCAAGTTGGCGGGTATCTCGCGCGGGCTGCTGTTCCACTACTTCGCCTCCAAGCAGGAATTCCACGAGGCGATCGCCCGGCACGTGAGCACCGAGTTCTTCACCGCGGTGATGCCCAATCGCGAACTGGGGCTGTTCGACATGCTGCGCGACTCGATCGAGCGCTACGTCGACTACGTCACCGAGCACTCCGCGCCCTACCGCTCGGTGCTGCGCGGGCCGGCCAGTGTCACCCCCGACATGGCCGGTTACGTCGACCAAACCCGTGGTGCCATCGCCGATCTCATCATCAGCGAACTGCCGCTGCCGCCCGAGGGCGCCGAACTCGCCCGGCTCGCCATGGCCATTCGTGGCTGGATCGCGTTCGTCGAGGAGACCATCCTGATCTGGATCATCGAGAAGCCGATCAGTCGCGAGGCATTGGTCGACCTGCTGGTGGAGTCGTTGCCCGCACTGACGTTGAGCCCGGCGCTCATCGCCGCGCTGCAGGGCTGAGGGCTGTTCTTACAGCAGGGTTACCTGGATGTTCGGTGCGGCGATCCCGGCGGCCTTGGCGAGGCGGGCATCGAAGGTCACCACTGGGGCATCGTGAACGGCGGCGACTACCAAATATGCCGCGTCATAGGCAGAGACGTTGTTGCGCATAGCCCAGACCGCGTGGAGCAGACCTGCGCTCATGTCGATGTAGTCGATCTGCATCGCCGACAACGCACCGAACGCGGCATCCGCGTCGGCACTGTCCAGGCGTTTGCCGAGTACGGCCTTGCGCAGTGTCCGCAGTACCTCGAGCGGCATATGCGCGGGCGCGATCCAGTTGTCGTCGGCGAGCATGGCGGATCGGGCGGAGTCGCCTTGAGATGTCGGGTTGGCAAGTGCCATCACCATGACATTGGCGTCAATGACGATCACTCGTCGCCTTCCCTGCCGCCACGGATCTCGTCAACTACCTCGTCGGCGCTCATTGTCAGATGTCGACGCCCGATCGTGCCCTCGAGGAGCGTTCGGTTTCGCTCGGCGCGGAACTCGCGATCCAGCAGCGCGCGAAGGTAGGCCTGTGTCGACTGGCCGCGTGCGGCCGCGCGTGCGGAGATCGCGTCTCGGACCGCCTCGGGTACGTCTTTGATCTGAATAGCTACACCCATGAATCCATAGTACATGCGCATGGCATGCGCATGTCGCTATTTCGTGTGCTGGGTGGCGCTCTTGGGTTGCGCGCGCAGGTGAGCGCGCTCGCCCTGTTTGCCGAAAAGGCTGATGAACTCGACGGATTGCTCGTCGGCGGCACCGAACCAGTGCGGGATATGGGTGTCGAATTCGGCGGCCTCGCCGGGGCTGATGACGAGGTCGTTGTCGCCGAGGATCAGGCGTAGGCGACCGTTGAGGACATAGAGCCACTCGTAGCCCTCGTGTACCTGCGGCGTCTGGGGTCGATCGCGGGCGCCAGGGGCGATGATCATCTTGAAAGCCTGGATGCCGCCCGCCCGTTTGGTGAGCGGAATCATCGTCATGCCGTGGCGGGTGATCGGGCGCATGTGGATACGCGGATCGCCGGTGGGCGGGGCGTCGACGAGCTCGTCGAGGGTCACGCCGTGCGCCTTGGCGAGGGGGAGCAGAAGTTCGAGGGTGGGTTTGCGGTCGCCGGATTCCAAGCGCGACAGGGTGCTCACCGAGATGCCGGTTTCCTGCGAGAGGTCGGCGAGGGTGGTCTGGCGCTGTTTGCGCAGGGTGCGCAGGCGGGGGCCGACCGAGTCGAGGGTTTGATCGAGGTCGTCCATGGGGCCCAGTTTGCCATATCGGCAAAGAAGGTTGCCAGTATTTGATGCTGGGGAGCACTGTGGAATCTCGAAGGAGGTCGAGATGACGCAACTGAACGATTCGTATGACGTGGTGGTGCTCGGTGGCGGCGCCGCCGGGCTGAACGCAGCGCTGATGCTGGCGCGTTCGCGGCGCTCGGTGCTGGTGATCGACGCGGGTTCACCGCGTAACGCACCTGCTCAGGGGGTGCACGGACTACTGGGGCGCGAGGGGATGTCGCCGTTGGAGCTGCTCGAGCTGGGGCGTGCCGAGGTGCGCGGGTACGGCGGGGAGGTGGTGTCCGGCGAGGTGGTGTCGGTCGATCTCGTCGCTGAATCTGTATCGGGCGCACGAGCGTTCGGCAGCGATGGTTCGAGGCAGTCGGCGGTCGACAGTGCGGACGTCGAGAATCGTGACCTCCAGGGCGACGGTGCGGGTAGCGCACTCGATGACGGCGGGGCGAATTTCGCGGACTTCCGGGTGACGCTGACCGATGGGCGAACCGTGCGCGCCCGGCGCATCCTGATCGCGACCGGCCTCGCCGATGTGCTTCCCGAGATCCCCGGCTTGCGGGAGCGTTGGGGCAACGAGGTGCTGCACTGCCCGTACTGCCACGGCTGGGAAGTGCGCGATCAGCGGATCGCGGTGCTGGCGAGCGGGCCGATGTCGGTGCACCAGGCGCTGCTGTTCACCCAGCTCAGCGATGACATCGTGTTCCTGACCCATACGTCGGACGCGTTGAACGCCGAAGACGCGGAAAAGCTTGCGGCACGGGGTGTTCGGATCGTCGAGGGTGAGGTCGTCGAGGTACTCGCCGACGACCATCTGACCGGAATCCGCCTGGCCGACGGCACCGTCCTCGACCGCGATGCCGTGGTGGTGGCCCCGCGCATGAACACCCGCGCCACCTTCCTGACAAGCCTCGGCCTCACCCCCGAACCCCACCCCGCGGGCATCGGCGACCACATCCCCGCGGACCCAGTCGGCCGCACCTCGGTCCCCGGCATCTGGATCGCGGGCAACGCCACCGATCCCACCGCCCAGGTCGGCGCCGCCGCGGCAGCCGGTGCGATGGCCGGCGCGCAGATCAACGCGGAGCTGGTGATGGCCGACACCGCCACCGCGGTCGCGGAACGCGCGGCCGGAATCCGCGTCTGAAGCGGCCCGCCGACGCGAAAAGCGTGGTCTGACAGGACGATTGCCCCGTCGCAGGACGCGGCGGGGCAATTCGGCCGGGTTGCTCAGTTGTCGGTGGCCGGGCACACCGTGCTGCTGAACGGGCACGGCTTGAACAGTTCCTCGATGAACATCGCCAGGGTGGCGCTCCCGCTGGTCGCATCGGCGCTACCGCTGTCCGCGACCGGTGCGGTTACGGTCGGCGCGGCCATGGCGGTGGCGGGCGCCAAAGCTCCCAGCGCCACGACCGTCATCCCGGCCATGACAATTTTTCCGATCGACACGCTGTCTCCCAAGTTCGAAAAGTGTTGCCACAGAGCGGGCCACAGGAATCATTCCTTCTGAACCGACCGACCGGTAGCCCTGAAAACGTGGGCATCCACTCGGCTCGGTGTGAGTGTGCGAGCGCGGTGGCCGGGGATCAGTCTTGATCTGCTGCTGGTTCGTCGTCGGTCAGGAAGGGGTTGTGGCCGCGTTGGCGGTAGCCGTTGACGTCATCTATGGCCGCCGTCAGCAGTGCCTGCGCCTTCTCCGGGGAGAGTTGGCCGATGGTGACGTGCAGGGCGAGGCCGTCGAGTAGTGCGAGGAGAGATTCGGCGGCAGCGGTGGGGTCGGGGTGGTCGGTGATCATGGTGGCGATGTGGTCGCGGAAGCCCACACCGTTGGTAGCGAGGGTTTCGGCGATGTGGGGGCGGACCGAGGCGAAGGCCAGGTAGCCGATCAGGACGCGGGCGTCGGCGGCCGATTCGGGCCCGGTGGGCAGGAGCGCGGTGAGGATCTGGTGCAGGTCGGGGTCCGGGCCCGCGGCGGTGATGCGGGCGGCGATCCGTTCGGCGATGGTGGTGGTCGCGAACTCCATCATCGCCTCCTTGCTGGGGAAATAGTGCTGCACCTGACCCGCGGAAACCCCTGCCTCGGCGGCGACATGACGCAGGCTGATCGACTCCAGGCCGTCGCGGGCGAGCAGCCGCATCACCGCGTCGCTGATCGTCGCGCGTCGGGAACTGTGATCCACCTGCTTCGGCATTGGCTCATCTTTTCACAATGCACTTGTATTGCCATGCTTCCCATCTTTACAATGCGAGTGTATTGAAAAGGAGGGTCCGATGCGCCCGATCACCCGACTCGCACGAGGTTTCGTCCGCCTCGAAATCGACATGTGGGTGAGCCTCGCGCGCGCCTTCGCCCGGCGACCCGACATCGCGGGCGGCACCCCGATCCGCTACGCGGGCGCGGAATCGGCATTCCTCTGGGCGTTCCTGGTGATCAGCGCCGTGGAGATCCCCGCTGTCCACCTGCTCATCCCGTGGCCGCCGGTCCAGCTCGTCGCCCTGATCCTCGGCGCCTGGGGACTGTTGTGGATGGCAGGCATGCTGGCCGCGCACCACATGTATCCCCACCTGCTCACCGACGAACACCTGCGCGTCCGCTACCTACGTCGACTCACCCTCGACCTCCCACTGGCCGACATCCGCGCCGTCCGCAATGACCTCCGCGCCTACGACGGCCCAAAAACCTTGCAGCTCACCGGCCCCAACGGCACAACCCTGGCCGTCATCCTCGGCAACTCGACCAACATCCGCATCGACCTGACCGAGCCGCGAACCTTCCACACCCCACACGGCGACTTCACAGCGAGCACCATCGCGTTCTGGGCCGACGACCCGCAGACCACCGTCGCATCAATCCGCGTGGCGATGGTCGCCGACCGAACCGCCTGACTTCTGCGTCGAACTCGGAGGGAGCCCGGCATTTTCGTACAATTCGCGGCGTTCCAGTCAGAAAACTGACTGAACGGAGACGAATTGTACGAAAATGCCGGATATTCACGGCCGGTCAGGAAGCGGCGCGTCCGCCGGGAACCTGCGGACGACCTCGATCTCGCCGACCAGGTTCCGATTGAACGCGTCGAGATCCTCTGCGGGGATCCAGTATTCGAGGATGTCGCGGCCACCGGCCTGCTGCACGTCGTAGTTGTCGAGGTAGTCGGTGCGGACTTCGAATCGGGTGACGTAGCCGGCGCCGGACGCGGGCACGTTCCAATCGCGAGCGATCAGCACCGCGTAGGCCTCGTTGAGAACCGGGTAGAAGATCGGCTGGTCCGGCAGCCGCGGCGGCCATGCACGCCACCCGGATTCAGCCACCAGCGCCAGCTCGCTGGGACCGGTCGGACGCCAGAGCGTGGTGGTGCGTGCGGTTGTCATCGTTACTCCTTCGCGAGAACCGCACCGTATCCGAGCGGGCGCGTGGCAGGCCATCGGTTATTCGGCGGGCGACGACAGCCGCAGATCTCGACGAGCACAGTAGTTTCCGGACCGTCGGCGAAGGCGCCGAGGCGATTGTGGCGATGCCTTGCGCCGCTGGGTCGATCCCGCTGATCCGGGAGCCGCACCGCCGCACGCTGTGCCAGCATTGCGGGGTAGTGCCCGTTCGCGAAAGGAGCACCATCCGATGACGTCCAGCGATTCATCGATACCCCGATTCCACCTGGCTGTGCCCGTTGACGACCTGACCGCCGCGCGGCACTTCTACGGCGAGGTGCTCGGGCTGGAGCAGGGCCGCAGCTCCGACAGGTGGGTGGACTGGAATCTGCACGGCCACCAGTTCGTCACGCATCTAGCGCCGGGTCCTGTTGCGCGAGCGCACAATCCGGTGGACGGGCACGACGTGCCGGTGCCGCACTTCGGACTCATCCTCCCCGTCGCGCAGTTCCACGCCCTGGCGGACAAGCTGCGTGCGGCGAACACGGAGTTCGTGATCGAGCCCTACGTGCGTTTCGAAGGTCAAGCCGGCGAGCAGTGGACGATGTTTTTGCTCGACCCGGCGGGTAATGCCCTCGAGTTCAAGGCTTTCGCCGACGAGTCGCAGATCTTCGCCGTGTAGGTCAGCGGTGGCCGCCGCCGTGGTCGCCGTGGCCGCAGGCGTCGGTGCGGCGGCCGTCGGGGGCGGCTGCCTGGCCCGCGCCGTGGCCTTCGAGGGCGGCGAAGGGGCCGCATTCGTGCGGGGCGATCCACACGTGCACCATCGGATTGCCCGCGCCGGGGTTGATCGAGTTGGGCGGGCAGTTGCCCTGTTCGTCGGTGACCCCGGCGACCTGCGGGCCGTTGTCGCCCGCCTTCCAGCACAGGTTGTCGTGGACGTGCCACTGCATCAGCGACCCGCCGAAGTCGGTGAGGGCCGGGTCGTCGATCTTCTTGCCGTTGGCGATGTACATGGCCGAGACGAGCGTGCGGTTCGTGCCGTCGACCCGGTAGACCAGCGACTCGGGGTGGGTGGCGTCGAGGAAGTTGTTGTCGCGGATGAAGCCGGTGTTGATGTAGTGCTCGTAACCGGTCGCCGCGTCGCCGATCGAGCGGAAGCCGAGCGCGCCAACGGTATTCACATCGGCGAAGGCGGGCAGGCCGTCGAGGGTGCTGCGGACCAGGTTGGTTGCGCGGGTCTGCTGCTCGGCGGTCACGCCGGAGACACCTGACAGGTCGATCGGCTTGGTCGGGTCCCAGGGGCGAGGCCAGTTCGAATCGGAGCCGTGGTCGTCGCCCGCACCGTGTGCGTGGTCGTCGCCCGCGGCGTGCGCGTGATCGCCGGTGTCGCCGTGACTGTGGACGTGTCCGACACCGTTGAGCATCGCAGCCAGCGCGAGCACACCCACCGCGGCGGCCGCGATCCCGGAGCGCAGCGGCGGCAAGGTGGCGTCAGGTCGGAGCAGGCCGATTCCTGCGGCGAGAGCAGCCAGCGCACCCAAAGCGGCGCACACGGTGTCGGCCACCTGCGGTGACTCCGCGGTCAATCCGGCGATCCACCCCACATCGGCGAACCGAGTGAACGCCCACATTGCCACCGCGAAACCGTTCACTGCGAGCATCGAGCTCACCACGATCTTGCGCTCGCTGAGGAGCACCGCCAGTCCGGTCGCGCACTGGATCGCCGCGAGTACCACCATCAACCGCGCCAACGTCGCGTGCTCGGTGTGCATCCCGGCCGCCATGAAATGCACGGCCCCGGCTCCGACCGAGGCGATCCCGCCCAACAGCAGGTATCCATTACGTCCACTCGCCATACCAAGCTCCTGCGTTTTGGAGCGCCGGCGCGCTCGAGGCGGTGCCCTTCGGGCCCATGATCTTCCCTCCGCCGGGGACTCCTTCGTCGCGGGAGTGCCCGTCAGCTCCAACCCGGGGTCCAGATCAGGGCGGGCCCCTCAGGAGAATTCGGACACTACCGGGACACACTGTGGCGCCGTTGCCGCCCGGATAAGAGAACTCTGTGACCCACGTCTCGCCCGGAAACGGCGAACGCCGAGCGGATCGCGATGATCCACCCGGCGTCAACCGTTGTGCGAGAAGAACTTACGTGGTCGGCGCGAAGGCCTCGCCGATGATCTCGGCCTGTTCCACGGCGTGCACCTTCGACGAACCCGAGGACGGGGCCGACATGGCGCGACGCGAGATGCGGCGCAGTCGGCCCAGGCGCTCGGGCAGCACCTCGGGCAGGTTGAGGCCGAAGAACGGCCAGGCGCCCTGGTTGGCGGGTTCTTCCTGGACCCAGGCGATGTCGGTCGCGTTGGGGTACTTGGCCAGTGCCTCGTTGAGGCGGTACGTCGGGATCGGGTAGAGCTGTTCGATCCGGACGATGGCCACGTCTTCGCGCTTGTGCTTGGCCTTCTCCGCGGCGAGCTCGTAGTAGAGCTTGCCCGAGGTCAGCAGGATGCGCTTGACCTTGGCGGTGTCGCCGACGCCCGATTCGTAGGTGGGCTCGTCGAACACCGAACGGAACTTCGACTCGGTGAAGTCCTTGACGTCGGACACCACAGCCTTGTTGCGCAGCATCGACTTCGGGGTGAAGACGATCAGCGGACGACGGATCCCGTCGAGCGCGTGGCGACGCAGCAGGTGGAAGTAGTTCGCCGGGGTGGACGGCACCGCCACGGTCATCGAGCCCTCAGCGCACAGCTGCAGGAACCGCTCGATACGACCGGAGGTGTGGTCGGGACCCTGACCCTCGTGGCCGTGCGGCAGCAGCAGCACCACGTCGGAGAGCTGGCCCCACTTGGCCTCGCCGGAGGAGATGAACTCGTCGATGATCGACTGCGCGCCGTTGACGAAGTCACCGAACTGCGCCTCCCACAACACCAGTGCGTTGGGATTGCCGAGGGAGTAGCCGTATTCGAAACCGACAGCGGCGTATTCGCTCAGTGCGGAGTCGTGCACCGCGAACCAACCCGGCTTCTCCGAGCCGATGTTGTGCAGCGGGGTGTACTCCTGCGCGTTGACCCGGTCGATGATCACCGAGTGGCGCTGGGTGAACGTGCCGCGACGCGAGTCCTGACCGGTCAGGCGCACATCGTGGCCCTGGTCGATCAGCGAACCGAAGGCCAGCAGCTCGGCGAAGGCCCAGTCGACCTTGCCCTCGTAGGCCATCTCGCGACGCTTCTCCAGCACCGGCTTCACACGCGGGTGCACGTTGAAACCGTCGGGAGTGTTCAGGAACGCGTCGCCGATACGCTGCAGGACCGACTTGTCGACCGCGGTGACCACGGTGGCGGGCACCTTCTGGTCGTCCTCGACGGACTCCGACGGCTCAGGAACGTACTTCTCCAGCTCGCGGACCTCGTTGAACACGCGCTCGAGCTGACCCTGGTAGTCACGCAGCGCGTCCTCGGCCTCCTTCATGGAGATGTCGCCACGGCCGATCAGCGATTCGGTGTAGGCCTTACGCACCGAACGCTTGGTGTCGATGATGTCGTACATCTCCGGTTGGGTCATCGAGGGATCGTCGCCCTCGTTGTGCCCGCGACGGCGGTAGCAGACGAGGTCGATGACGACGTCCTTGCGGAACTTCTGCCGGAAGTCGACAGCCAGGCGCGCGACCCAGTCGCAGGCCTCGGGGTCGTCACCGTTGACGTGGAAGATCGGCGCGCCGATGAACTTCGCGATGTCGGTGGAGTACTCGGTGGAGCGGGAGTTCTCCGGTGCGGTGGTGAAGCCGATCTGGTTGTTCACCACGATGTGAATGGTGCCGCCCACGCGGTAACCACGCAGACCCGACAGGTTCAGCGTTTCGGCGACCACGCCCTGACCGGCGAACGCGGCGTCACCGTGCAGCATCAGCGGCATCACCGAGAAGCCGTCGGGGCCGTCGCCCTTGTCCAGCAGGTCCTGCTTGGCGCGGACCAGACCCTCGAGCACCGGGTCGACCGCCTCGAGGTGCGAGGGGTTGGCGGTGAGCGAGACCTCGATCTCGTTGTCGCCGAACATCTGCAGGTACTGGCCGTGCGCGCCGAGGTGGTACTTCACGTCGCCGGAGCCGTGGGTGGCCGCCGGGTTCATGTTGCCCTCGAACTCGGTGAAGATCTTCGAGTACGGCTTGCCGACGATGTTGGCGAGCACGTTGAGGCGACCGCGGTGCGGCATGCCGATGACGACCTCGTCCATGCCGTACTCGGCGCACTGGTCGATGGTGGCGTCCATCATCGGGATGACGGCTTCGGCGCCTTCGAGCGAGAACCGCTTCTGGCCGACGTACTTGGTCTGCAGGAAGGTCTCGAACGCCTCGGCGGCGTTGAGCCGGTTCAGGATGTACTTCTGTTGCGCGACAGTCGGTTTGACGTGCTTCTGCTCGACCCGATCCTGCATCCACTTGAGCTGGTCGGTCTCGAGGATGTGGGTGTACTCCACGCCGACGTGGCGGCAGTACGCGTCACGCAGGATCGAGAGCACATCGCGCAGCTTCATCCGCTCCTGGCCGTGGAAACCGCCCACGTCGAAGGTGCGGTCCAGGTCCCACAGGGTGAGGCCGTGCTGGGTGACGTCGAGGTCGGGGTGGCTGCGGAACTTGTCCTTGACCAGGCGCAGCGGATCGGTGTCGGCCATCAGGTGACCGCGGTTGCGGTAGGCCGCGATCATCTCGAGCACGCGCGCGCTCTTGTCGACACCGCGCGCGCTGATGTCCTTGCGCCAGCGGATCGGCTCGTACGGCACGCCCAGGCCGTGGAAGATCTCGTCGTAGAACTCGTCGGAGATCAGCAGGTTGTGGATGGTGCGCAGGAAATCGCCCGACTCGGCACCCTGGATGATGCGGTGGTCGTAGGTCGAGGTCAGCGTCATCAGCTTGCCGACGCCGATATCGGCGAGGCGTTCGTCGCTCATGCCCTGGAACTCGGCCGGGTACTCCATCGCACCGGCGCCGATGATCGCGCCCTGGCCCGGCATGAGGCGCGGCACCGAGTGCACGGTGCCGATGGTGCCGGGGTTGGTGAGCGAGATGGTGACGCCGGCGAAATCGTCGGCACCGAGCTTGCCCTCCCGGGCGCGGCGCACGATGTCCTCGTAGGCGGCGTGGAACTGACCGAAGCTCATGTCTTCGGTTTCCTTGATGGCCGCCACGACCAGCGAACGGTTGCCGTCCTTGCCCGCGAGGTCGATCGCCAGGCCCAGGTTGGTGTGGGCCGGGGTGACCGCGTTCGGCTTGCCGTCGATCTCGGCGAAGTGGCGGTTCATGTTCGGGAACGCCTTGATGCCCTGCACGATCGCGTAACCCAGCAGGTGGGTGAACGAGATCTTGCCGCCGCGAGTGCGCGCGAGGTGGTTGTTGATCACCAGGCGGTTGTCGATCATCAGCTTGGCCGGGATGGCGCGCACCGAGGTCGCGGTGGGGATCGTCAGCGAGGCCGACATGTTCTTGGCGATGGCAGCGGCGGGACCGCGCAGCACCTTGTTCTCCGGACCGGCGGCGGGCGCCTTGGGTGCGGAGGTGGTGGCCGGTGCGTTCGACACCGGTGCAGGTGTGGTCTGCGGTGCGCGCACGGTCTTGGGCGCGGGCGCCGCAGCGGGGGCAGCGGCAGGCTTCGGCGGTGCCGTAGCTACCGGTGCCTTGGGAGCCGGGGCCTTGGGCGCCGGAGCCTGCGCGGCGGCGACCTCGGGAGCCGCGGCTGCCGCGGGAGCGGTGGAGGCTACCGGTGTGCTGCTACCGGCTTCGGTGGCTTCCGGGGTGTAATCCGCGAGGAACTCGTGCCAACTCGCGTCGACCGAGGACGGGTCCTGTTTGAACTTCTGATACATCTCGTCGACTAGCCACTGGTTCTGTCCGAACTGGGAAGTTGAGCTGCTCACAGCTGGTGTTCGCCTCATTTCGTTCTTCGCGCTGCGACGTTTGTGACGTGCCCGGCAGGGGTATCAGCCATGTCTGCCGATGCGCCCGCACCGAGCATATGCCCAGCGGTTGACAGGCGTCGCTACCGGTCTTGGGTCGACACTATGCCCTCTGCCTGCCTCCCCGCCGCCCAGAGTCGGGAGTACGGTCCGCTACTGGCGAGTAATTCCGACGGGGAGCCGAATTCCACGATACGGCCGTGTTCGACCACCGCAACCAGATCGGCGCGCGCCGCGGTCGCGAGTCGGTGCGCGACCACCACGGTGGTCCGGCCGCGCGCCAGCGATCGGCTCGCTACCAGCACCGATGCCTCGGTTTCCGGGTCGAGGGTGGAGGTTGCCTCATCGAGTAGGAGCAGGTCGGGATCGACTAGTTCGGCCCTGGCCAGCGCGATCAGCTGACGCTGTCCCGCCGATAATCCGCGCCCGCGTTCGCCGACCGGATGCGCCATTTTTCGTGGTAATCCGTTGATCATCTCGGTCGCGCCCACCTTGTCGGCGGCGGTCGCGATGTCCACCGATGTAGCGAATGTTTGCCCGAATGCAATGTTGCTCGCCACGTCGCCGGTGAACAAGTGAACTTCTTGGGGGACTATTCCCAGCCGCGAGCGGTAGTCGGTGAGCACAAATTTACGTAAATCGACGCCGTCGATCCGGATCGCGCCCGCGGCCGGGTCGGGCGGCAGGTCGTAGAGGCGGGCGAGCAGTTTCACAATGGTCGATTTGCCCGCGCCGGTGGGGCCGACGAGGGCCAGCGTCGCGCCGGCCGGGACGGTGAAGGACACGCCGTCGAGCGCGGGGTTGTTAGCGCCCGGGTAGCGGAATCCGACGTCGTCGAAGACGATCTCGCCGCGCAGTCGCTCGATGCCGATCGCGTCGGGTGGGTCGGCGGCGATCGAGGACTCGGTGCGCAGCAACTCGCCGATGCGCCGAAGACCGACTCTGGCCTGCTGATATCCGTCGAAGACCTGCGACAACTCCTGGATGGGACTGAACAGCAGGCCGAGATAGAGCACGAAGGCGACGAGCGTTCCGGTGGTCGTCCGACCGTCGGCCACGGCGTTCGCGCCGAGAAAAACCACCACGGCCAGCGCCAGGTCGGCCCAGGCCAGCCCGAACGAGAAATACGCCGCGATGGCCCGCTGCGCGCGAATCCGCGCGTCGCGGTAGCGGTGGGAGTATTCGGCGAAGCGGCGCGCGGCCCTCGGTTCGTCGCGGGCGGCCTGCACGGCGCGCAGGCCCGCGATGTTCTCCTGGAATCCGGCATTGACCGCCGAGACCCGTTCGCGCGAGACGGTGTAGGCCGCCGAGGAAACCCGCCGGAACAGCAGCGTGGCCAGCAGCATCGGCAACACGATGATCAGCACGACCGCGGCCAGCCCGGCGTCGATGAAGAACAGCCCGATCGCGACACCGACCAGGGTGATCAGCGCGACCAGTCCGGTGGCGACGCCGGTCTGCAGGAACGTCGACAGTGCGTCGACGTCGGTGGTCATCCTGGTCATGATGCGGCCGGACAGTTCGCGTTCGTAGAAATCCAGGCCGAGGCGTTGCAGCTGGGCGTAACTGCGCACCCGCAGCCCGAACAGCACGCGCTCGCCCGTGCGCGCGGTGAGCACGGTGACCGCGGCGGTGACGACCAAGCCGGCCAGGACCAGCCCGATCCCGATCACCCCCGAAAGAACGAGCGCGGTGTCGTCGCCCGCGGTGACGCCGGTGTCGATGGCATAGCGGACCAGCGGTGGGAAGGCGATGCCGAGCAGGGCGTCGACGATGAGCAGGCCGACGACCACGCACACCAGGCGAGGCACCGGGCGCAGGAGTGCGCGCAGACCGAAGTCGGGTTGGGGTGCGCGCAGGTCGCCGGGCAGAGCCGGTTGTTCGGTCGCCGGTGGCAGGGCGTCGACGGCGGCACGCAGTTCCGGTGTTTCGCTGAGGTCGTTCGACGCCGACGACATCGAGCGCGGTTTGCCCGCGTCGCCGAGGGTTTTGGTCAACGCGGCCACCGTCGGTGCCATCGACCCGGTGCCGGGGTCGACGGCGCTGTCGGCGGCCCGGCGCGGGTTTCCGGGTGCGGGCAGCCGGATGACGCGGTCGGCGTGGGCCAGCGTCGACTCGCGGTGCGCCAGGATCAGCGTGGTGCGCCCGCCCGGATCGGGCAGCCTGCGGAAGATCTCCGCCTCGGTGACGGCGTCGACCGCGGAGGTGGCGTCGTCGAGCACCAGCACGCGCGGGCGGGTGAGCAACACTCTGGCCAGGGCGATGCGCTGGCGTTGGCCGCCAGACAGCGTGAGCCCGCGTTCGCCGATGACGGTGTCGTAGCCCTCGGGCAGCGCGTCGATGAACTCGTCCGCGGCGGCGGCCTTCGCGGCTTCGGCGATCGCGGCGTCGGTGGCCTCCGGCACGCCGAGCGCGATATTGGCGGCGATGGTGTCGGAGAACAGGAACGGATCGTCGAAGACGACACCCACCGCACCGCGTAGTTCCTCGGCGCGCAGGTCGGCCAGATCGACGCGGATGCCGTCGGTGCCGACGAGGTTGATCCGGCCCTCGTCGGGTGCGTAGAAGCGGGGGAGCAGCAGCGACAGCGTGGACTTGCCCGAGCCCGCGGGCCCGATCACCGCGACCGTCTCACCGGGCCGCACGCTGAGATCGAGGTCGTGCAACACCGGCCGATCGGCTTCGAAACCGAAACTGACGGCATCGAATTCGATGCCGAGCGGACCGGGTGGCAGCGAGGTGGGGTCGTCGGGGTCGACCAGGACCGGCGCCGCGTCGATGACTCCGAACACGCGATCGACCGCGGCCTTGGTGAGCTGGGCCATGATCACCACCGAGGTGATCGTGCGGGCCGAGGACGTCATGGTGGCGAGGTAGGCGGTGAACGCGAGAAAGGTGCCGATGCCGATCGTGCCGTGCGAGGCGAGCACGCCGCCGACGATGATCACCGCGACGAGCCCGGCCTGCGGTAGCGCCGACACCAGCGGTGCGAACCTGGCATTGATCCGCGCGGCGCGCATCCGCTCGGCGAACAACAGCCGGCCGTGGTCCTCGAGGATGTCGACCATCCGGGCTTCCTGCCCGAAACCCTTTACCACCCGCACGCCCGTCACCGTCTGCTCGACGTGCTCGGCCAGGTCGGCCGCGCGCTGGGACGCCGACCAGGTGGCCGCGTAGAGCCGGGGCCGCAGCCGCAACACGATCACCGCCATCGCGGGCGCCACCAGCAGCGCGGCCAACGCGAGCGGCGGACTCAGCCACACCATCACGACCGCCGACAGCACGAACTGCAACACCGCCAAACCCGACCACGGCACCATCGCCAGCAGTCCCTGCACCAGTTGCAGATCGGTGATCGACCGCGACACCACCTGCCCGGTCCGAATCGCGTCCTGGCCCGCGCCGTCGAGCCGCTGCAGCGCGCCGAGCAGCGAAACACGAAGGCTGTGTTGCACTTCCAGCGACAGCTTGCCCGCCCAGAGCCTGCGCGCGAAGGTGACGACGAACCGGGTCACCGCCAGTACGGCGAGCAGTGCGGCGGCGCCGCCGATCACCGCGGTATCGCCCACCTGCGCGGCGTCGACCGCGCGTTTGGTGGCCAGCGGCGCGGCGATCGCGACGGCCGCACCGGCCAGCACCGAGACCGCGATCCCCGCCAGCAACCGGGGATGTTCCAGACACAGGCGCCACAGCCTGCGGATCCACCCGGGCGTTCCCGTGGCGGCAGGCACTACAGGTCTCGGTTGCGCAGGTCCCACCACCCCGCGGCGCCGACCGCCGCTGTCCACAGCAGCAGGACAACCAGTGCCGCCGGAGTCGGCGCGAAGACCTCGGCCTCGTCGAACGAGCCCGCGCTCACCCCGGCCACCGTGGCCGAAACGGGCAGCAGCGCGGCGAGCCAGCCCGCCCCGAAACCCTTGGCCACCACCCAGATCAGCGGTTCGAGGACGAAAGCCCAGCCGAGCACCAGCCAGGCCGCGCCGCTGACAGTGCGCAACAGCAGCCCGATTCCGGCGCCGAGCACGGCCCAGCACATGGCGACAAGGAGCCCGGCGGCGAGCACTTCGATCAGCCGCCAGCCGAGTTCGAATTTTCCACGCGCGGCGACCAGCAGCACCAGGAAACTCACCAGTTCGGCGGCCAACGCCAGCGTGAACGCGACAGCCGCGCCCGCGACGTATTTCGCCGTGACCAGCCGGTCGCGATCGGGCGCGAACAGCACGGTCAGCGCCATGGTCTTGTGCCGGTATTCGCCACCGGTCGAGGCGATGCCGAGCAGTGCGGCGACCACGAAGACGGCCACCATCCCGACATAGAGGCCGATCGTGGCGGCCCCGGTCGCTGGCTGGCCCTTGGGATCGGCCGGTCCCGACATGATCGCCGTGATCAGCGTCGCGACCAGCGCCAACGCGATCGGCGCGGCCAGCAGCAGCCGGGTCTGGCGCAGCGCGACGATCTTGCGCGCCTCGGTCTCGATCCCGGGAACGAGATCGGCGGGGATCACGGAGGTGGTCATCGAGGCATCCCATACGAGGTCGGTGCGGGGGCGTACGCGGCGGGCGCCGGGGTGGGCACGGTGTGGCGGTGACGGCGCGGTTTGGTCAACGAGGCCAGCACCCGGTCGGGGTGGATGGGGTCGGCGACGATGCTGCCGAGCTTGACCTGCGCGCTCGCCGCGATCGACCGGATGGTCGCCTCGTTCGCCTCGGCGACGGCCAGGCGTCCGTCGGGTCGCATGACCGCGTCGGTGAAGCCATGACCGGCCAGTGCTGTCGCCAGTGCGATCGAGGGTTGCGCGGCGACGACGAGACGATCGGGATGGCCGCGGCGCAACTTGGCCGGTGTGCCCTGCCAGACGACGGTGCCCTCGCTGAGCACCACGAGTTGATCGGCGCTCGACACCACATCGGCCAGCGCGTCGGAACTCACCAGCACGGTGCCGCCGCGGTTGGCGTGGCGGCGCAGCAGTTCGTGCAGCCAGCCACGTTCGATGCCGTTCGCACCGGCGAACAGATCGTCGAGCACGAGCAGCGGGGGATCGGCCAGCAACGCCAAGGCCAGGGCCAGGCGCGTCTGCTGGCCCGGATGCAACTGGCCCACAACAGTTTCGGCGGCGGCGGTCAGCCCGGTCTCGTCGAGCACCGCGGCGACCCGACGCCGCGACGCACCCGCGACCGGCGCGTAGCACCCGAGCTGATCGCGCACCGTGCGGCCCGGATGCAGGCCACGCGGACTCAGCACGGCGCCGACCGCGGCCGGGCCACGCTCGACGCCGGCGATGCTGCCCGTGGTCGGCTGCTGTAATCCGAGCACCATCTGCAGCACCGTCGACTTGCCCGCTCCCGCGGGTCCGACGAGCGCGGTCACCGAACCCGTCGGCACGGCGAAGTCGATCTCGTGGACCGCGCTCACCTGGCCGAACTGTTTGCCGACGCCACGCACCAGCACGACATCACCGCTCTTGCTCACTTCTTGGTCACCTTGCTGCCGATCGCGGGCAGCGGATCGGCGTCGATCACGTTGTGCAGCGGGGTGAGCCACAGCGCGGGCGGGGGCCCGAAAGCCTTCTGCGCGTTCTCGATGGTCACCTTGCCCAGCGCCCGGTTACCCGCGCCACCGATGGCGGCACCGATACCCGCGGGCAGCACCTTGCCGGCCATCAACGCGACCCGCTTGGTGATGAACCGCTTCATGAACTGCTGCAGCAGTTTGCTGTTGATCCCGCCGAGGCCGGGAACCTTGCCCGCCAGCGCGCCCGCCCAATTCTTCGACTGGGTGCTCAGCCCCTTCTGCACGATCGCCATCCCCGCGTCGCCGAGTACGACCGCGAGCACCAGCGCGCGCCGCGCCTCCTTGTCCTCGGGCTCGATGCCGTGCACCGCCGCCCTGGCCAGGGTGAACAGGGCCGACGCCTCCATGAAGAACACGGTCTCGGCGCTCACGGCCCCGAGCGCGGCGATGGTGCCGATACCGGGCACCGCCGCGGTGGCGCCGACCGCCGCGCCGCTACCGGTGACGGCGAGCAGATACTGCTTCTCCAGCCGCGCCACGATCTGGCCCGGACTCTCCCCGGGATGACGCTCACGCAGGAACTCGACATAGCGGCGCACGGCAGGCGCCTGCAGCTTGGACCCGGTGTCGAGCACATCGACCACGGCTTTTTCGATCGCGTTCTTGAACACGGGTTCGCCTCCTCTTCGCCCCAACGAGTCGAACTGTAGGGCACTTCCGTGCCGGTGGGTTCATCATCCCAACGACCACCGACAGTCCGCGGTTCCGTGACGTAGGTGACCAGTTTCCACTGCCCTGTCGGCGGCGGGGCGGAAGTTCTACGCTGACCCGATGAGCGAAACCCTGCCGACCCGACTATCGCGCGAGTTCACCGAAGGTGGTGCCGAGGTCGCGACGATCACGATCGACCACCCGCCGCTGAACCTGTTCGATCGCGCCCTCATCGACGCGCTGATCGCCGATATCGCCGCAGTGAGCGCGCAGCCGCCGCGGGCGCTGTTGATCAGGGCCGAAGGCAAAGTTGTCTCGGGTGGCGTCGATGTGAACATCTTCGACGGGCGCACCGTCGAGGAGGGCGCGCAGCTGTGGCGTGAGCTGTTCGAGCAGATCATCCACCCCCTCGAAGCGCTGCCGTGCCCGGTGGTGTTCGCCGCGCACGGGCTCACGCTGACCGCCGCGTTCGAAATGTCCCTCGCCTGCGACATCATCCTGGCCGCGCCGAAGGCCAAGTTCGGGCTCGTCGAGACCGTCGTGGGGCTGACGCCGTCGATGGGTGGACCGCAGCGCCTGGCCGAACGGGCGGGCTCGGGCCGCGCCCGCGAGTTCGTGATGACCGGCGACCTCTACACCGCCGCGACGATGGCCGAGTGGGGCGTGGTGAACGCGATCCACGAAGACCTGGAAACCGCCGCTCGCGCCCTGGTCACCCGGCTCGCCGACGGCCCCACCCGCGCGCACGCCGCGACCAAGCAGATCATCGAGGCGTGGCGTTCCGGCGGTGTGGCACACGCCGATTCGGTGACCCCGAAGATCTCGGGCGAACTCTTCGGCACCGCGGACCTGCGCGGCGCGGTCCGCAGCTTTCTCGACATCGGCCCGGGCAAGGCGACCTATCGCGGCGAATAGGGGCGCCGAGTGCCTGACAGCGGTGTGATCCACGTCATATAGTCGTGTTGCGGCTGTATCGACGTACGGAGGTCCGGATGGGTCATGGCGAGCACGAACCGGGCGCGGCCGTCTTCGAGTTCCCCGCCACCGGTGCGGCAACGCAGCTGCGGCGGGGCACCGACGGGGTGCTGCGCTATGGCGACCTCAATCCGGCCCTCACGGAACTGCTCGATCTGCGGGTGCACTCGTTCACGAATCGGGAGGCGGTCGTCGAGGTCGGCGGGCCGCGCCTGACGTATCGCGAACTGTGGCACAGCGCCTCGCGGATCGCGGGCGGGCTGCAGGACCACGGCATCGGCTACGGGGATCGGGTCGCGGTGCACATGCCGACCGGTGCGCGCTGGGTGCAGGCGTTTCTCGGGGCTTTGCTCTCCGGGGCGGTGCCGGTGCTGGTGCCCGATGCGTTGCCCGCTGGGATCGCCGAGCGGGTGATCGCTGACAGCAGAGCGGATTTCGTGCTCGGGCCGGATGGGCCGCTGCCCGACAGCACCGCTTACATCGATGATGGTGCGGCGCTGGATGATCCGGCGCTGCTCTGCTACACCGGGGCGCGTCAGGCGATGCCCGCTGGTGTCGAGTTGACCAATGAGAACTTGCTGTCTGCGGTGTCGTCGGTGGTCGGTGCGCTCGGGTTGCCCGCCGATGGGTTGCGGAATTTGGTGCTGCTGCCGTTGGCGCATGCCAGCGGATGTGTGGATCAGTTGCTGCCCACCTTCGCTGTCGGTGGCACTGTTGTTCTCGCGCCGGGTGCTCGTCGGTTCGCCGATGTGCTGGTCAGTGAGCGGATCGACACGGTCTCGGCGACGCCGCGGATCTTCGCGGGGCTGGTGCCCGAGCTTGTCGCTCGCCGGGCCGGGGCTGGTGTGCGGCGGATCAGCAAGGCTTGTCACCGCTCCGAGCGTGCTGCCGCCGCCGCGCCCGCGACTCTCACCACCGCGCTGCGCGGGCTGTTTCCTGAGGCCAAGCAGTGGTCGGTCTGGGGGGCTACCGAGACGAGTGGTATCGGCCTGATGGTCGATGACACCGACCTCGCTGATTCCGATGCGACGCTCGGGTTCGCTTTTGGTGGAACGGAATTGGCGCTTGCTGGACCGCAGGCCAGTGCTGGTCATGGCGAATTGCTGTGTCGTGGACCGAATGTCAGCCGACGCTACTGGAACGATCCTGGTGCCTCGGCTGCTCGGTTCAGTGGAAGCTGGTTCCATACGGGGGATTTCGTGAGTATCGATGCTGATGGGCTGGTTCGGGTGGAGCCGGTTCGGCGGGTTAGTGGGTTGTGATCGGTGCGGGTTGGAGGGGGAGCCGAGGTTTGGGGTTTTGAGTGGGCCCGGGGTGGGTTGTGTGGGAGGGCTTCGGGGTTTGAGTTGTCCCAGAGGTTTGAGGCTGTGTTTATTGGAGCGCTGGCGCGCTCGAGCGCGGCCCCCTTGGGGCCGCGAGTTAGCCGCCGTTGCTAGAGGCTGCGCCTCGACGCAACGGCGGCTAACTCGCGGCCGGGCCGCTACGCCGCTTCGCGGCGGCCCTCCCCAGGGGTCGGGCGTGGGGGTTGGGAGTGCGGGTGTGGCGGATACGGGGTGTGCGGTGTGGTTGGGAGTGGGGGTGTGGCGGATGGGGGGTGTGGCGTGTGGCTGGGGGTGTGGGTGTGGGTGTGGCGGATTTTGGGTTGTTTACACCAGGCGGGACTGTAGGGCTGCGCGTAGTTCGCCGGTGAGGCCGACGGTGGTGAGGTAGTTCTCGATGTTGCCGTGGTGCTCGTGGACGGCGGCGTCGGCGGTGCGTAGGTATTCCTCGCGCACGCCGAGGAGGTCGGCGGAAAGGGCGTCGCCGTTGCCGATCTTGGGTTCGAGGAGTCTGCGCAGGGGTTCTACGGCGGCGTTGCTGGACAGGAAGTCGGCGTAGACGTCGTCCTCGGTGACGCCTACCGCGCGCAGGAGGGTGGCGACCGCCCAGCCGGTGCGGTCTTTGCCTGCGGCGCAGTGGACCAGGACGGCGCCGTCGCCGCGGACGATCGAGCCCGCCAGTTCGGCGATTGCGGTGTGGGCTTCGGGCAGGGTGGGGAAGGCTCGGTAGACCTCGATCATGTGGGCGAAGGCGGAGATGGTCTTCGCCTCGTGCGGGGGCGCCTCTTCCATGCGCGAATCGAACGGTGTGACGTGCAGGCGCACGTCGTCAGGGAGGGCGTCGTGGCCGATGTGGTCGATCTCGACGATGCCGCGCAGGTCGTGTACGTCGGTGACGCCCCATTCACGCAGGGTGGCGTGGCCTTTGTCGTCCAGACCGCTCAGTTGGGCGGAGCGCAGCAGCACGCCGGGGCGCACCGTGGTGCCGTCGGCGGTGCGCAGGCCGCCCACATCGCGGAAATTGAAGGTGCCGCTGAGGGCGAACTGGTCGGCGGGAGGCGAGAGAGTCACCCGATCAGGTTATCGGCGATTCCGGTGCCGCCGCGCCCGAGTTCGCGGATCGTCATCGGATGTGTCGCGTCCGTTCCCGCAGGTGCCACTGTGCCGTCGCCCACACCCCGCGGGGTCGGCCATAGCCAACTTGTACAATTGACCAGGTGCGCGGATTCCGGCGCGGGGGTGCTGGATATCCAGGGATGCGAAAAATTGAGGCCGTATGGTCGGTTTTACAAAAGGTCGCATTCGGATAACAAAACAATCTTTCAGTCTGAAAAGGATGGCTGAACCAGTTCGTGAATCCTGAAAACCTTCTAAGATCGAGCTCGGTGACCACCAAGCTCGCATCGCCGCGGGCAGCGATATTTGTTGCCGAGGAGTCGTCGTTGAGCGCCAGTCGTGAACTAACAGAAATTTCGCTACGGCCTGCCGTTTGCGATGCCGTCGAACAAGCCGCCGCCAGTACCGACGCCACCGGTGTCCGTGCGCTGCGGATTTTCCTCCATGCTGGGCTCAGCACGTACTGGCCATTGGTGAAGGCCGCGCCCGCTCGGCGAATAGCCGCCTACGAAGCCGCGCTGCAGACGCTGCGTCAGCGGTGGGTGCCCTCGGGTGAAACCGTCGGCGATCCGACCGCGGTCGCGATGTTCCGCGAGATGGACAACGAGGCCACCGACTTCCTCACGATGTGTGCGCGCCTGTCCGGCACGCAGTGGCTCGAGCCGGTCGATTCGGTCGCGGGCTACCTCGTGTCGGTGTTCCATGGCGCGGTACTGCGCTGGCTCGCCGACGGCAACGACGAGACCATTCTCGTGGTGATCGACGACCTGGTCGGCTGCCTGACCCTGAAGGCCGTCGAAAGCTGATCACGCGGTGCTGGACGATTGACCAAATAGGTGGTTCAGTAGACGCGTGACCGAGACGACATCGCTGCACCAGCTGCACGCGGCGACCGCGGAGCTCGACCCGCCGCTGGCCGCCGTCGACCTGACCGCGCTCGACCGCAATGCCGCCGACCTCGTTCGACGGGCGAACGGCATCGCGGTGCGGGTGGCCAGCAAATCGGTGCGCTGCCGGGCCGTGCTCGAGCGCGTGCTCGGTGATGGCCTCACCGCCCGCGACGGCTTCGCCGGGATCATGGCGTACTCGCTGCGCGAGGCCATCTGGCTGGTCCGCCTCGGTGCGCGCGATGTCCTGCTGGGCTACCCGGTCCTCGACCGCGCGGCGCTGGCCGAACTCGCCGCCGCGCCCACCCTGTTCGACGCGATCACGCTGATGATCGACGACGTCGCCCAGCTCGAACTCACCCGCGCCGCGCTGGGAACCGATCTTGCCCATCCGCGCGTCTGCCTCGATGTCGATGCCGCGCTGCGGATCGGCCCGCTGCATCTGGGCGCCCGCCGCTCGCCGGTGCGCACTCCCGAAGAGGCCGCCGAACTGGCCGCCGAGGCTGTGCGTCGCGGATTCAACGTGGTCGGCGTGATGACTTATGAGTCACAGATCGCCGGCCTGCCCGACAGCAACCCCGCCGTCCGCGTGGTGAAACGCCTGTCCGCCCTCGAAATCGGACGCAGGCGCACCCGGGTGCTCGACGCGGTCCGCGCGGTGGTCGGCGAATTGGAGATCGTCAACAGCGGCGGCACCGGTTCGATCGAAGTCTCGATCAGCGACCCCGACGTCACCGAGGTGACCGCCGGTTCCGGCCTCTACGTGCCGACCCTGTTCGACCACTACCGCTCGTTCACGCCCCGCCCCGCGCTGTTCTTCGCCACTCCGGTCCTGCGCAAACCCGCCCCGACCATCGCGACCGTCTTCGCGGGCGGCTACATCGCCTCTGGTCCCGCGGGCCCCAGTCGCGTGCCGGTTCCCGTGTGGCCCGCCGGGCTGAAACTGCTCGGCTCCGAGGGCGCCGGCGAGGTCCAGACACCCCTCGCGGGTGGCGCGGAACTCGAGATCGGCGACCGGGTCTGGTTCCGTCACGCCAAGGCGGGCGAGCTGTGTGAGCGCTTCGCCGAGATTCACCTGGTCGACGAGTCCGGTTCGCGCACAACGGTTCCCACCTACCGTGGCGAAGGGCAGTGCTTCGGCTGAGACCGCACGGCGCGGCAGCACGAACTGCCTCGGTGCGGCAGCACGAACTGCCTCGGCGCGGCTACGCGAACTACTTGGCGGGGTTGCGCGCCTGCCTTGGCGCGGCCGGCTCGGCGGGGTGCGCGATTGGCTCGGCGGAGTTGAGCGAACGGCTCAGCGCAGTAGCGCGAACGGCTCAGCGCAGTAGCCCGATGACCTCGTCGTCGGCCAGCTGATGGAAGTCGCCGTACGCCATGCCGACCCCGCCGAGATCGGTAGGCGTCCACAGGCAGACGAGTTCATCGCACTCCCGCTCCACCCGCGCAGCCGCCTCGGGTGAGGACACCGGCATCGCCACCACCAGCCGATCCGGCCGCTGCGCCCTGGCCACCCGGCACGCGGCCACCACCGTCGCCCCGGTCGCCATTCCGTCGTCGACGATCACCACCGTGCGCCTCGACAGGGGGATCGGCGCGCCGACGCGCAGCAGCGCCTGCCGACGACGGAGTTCGGCCCGCTCGGCCTGCTCCACTTCGTCGAACGCCTCGGCGGTGACCCCACTGCGCTCGACGACATCACGATTCAGCACCAGAAGCCCGCTCTCCCCGAGCGCCCCCATCGCCAGCTCCGGCTGCCACGGCAACCCCAGCTTGCGCACCAGCAGCACATCGAGTTCCCCGCCGATCGCCGCGCTCACCGCCGCCGCCACCGGCACACCCCCGCGTGGCAGCCCGAGCACCAGCGGACGGGTGGTCCGCAGGTGTTCGAGGGCCGTGCCGAGGGCGCGGCCCGCCGCTGCGCGATCCGGGTAGACCATCGCCTCGAACGCTACTCCGGTGCCGCGGCCTCGGAAATGGTGAAACGTCGCAGTGAAAGGCTGGGATTGGCGGCCCGCACCTTCGCCAGGTGCGCCGGATCCACGGTCGCGGTGAGCACGCCCGGCTCGTCGCCGAGTTCGGCCAGTACGGTTCCCGCCGGATCCACGATCATCGACGCGCCCGCACCGCGCGGCGCGCACTGATCGGCCGCCGCCACGTACACGGTGTTCTCGATGGCGCGGGCCCGCAGCAGCGTCGTCCACTGGTCGACCTTGGCGGGCCCCGGAATCCATTGCGCGGGGAGCAGCAGCACGTGCGCGCCCGCCGCCGCGACACGCCGACACCCCTCCGGAAATCGCAGATCGAAACACGTCTGCATGCCGAATATCACACCGTCGACGGTGAATGTGGCAGGCGCGACGATCGGTCCGGCGGCCACCACATCCGATTCCAGATGCCCGAACGCGTCGTACAAATGGACCTTCCGATACAGCGCCACCCGCGCGCCGTCGGGACCGTGCGCGACGAGCGTATTGCTGATCCGGGTGGCGCCCGGCGCGGGCAACTCCACCACGCCGGCCACCAGGAACACTCCGAATTCGGCTGCGAGCGCGGCGAGTCCGGTGGTGAAAGGACCGTCGAGCGGCTGCGCGATCGCCACGACACGCTCGTCCAGGCGCGTCACGGCAAACATCGAGTATTCGGGTGCGACCACCACGCGAGCGCCCGCGTCGGCAGCCGTCCGAACGTGTTCGCGCAGGGTCGACAAATTCGTGTCGGGGTCGGTTTCGGGCGCGAATTGGACCACCGCGATCGGCACCGTCACCGGCTCGAGTTCCTGATGTGTTGACCCGTTCTGCAGTTGCATAGGTCTCACCGTATTCACCTGGTGGTTGGGGCAGCTACCTCCAGGCAGTAAACTCGTGGTCAATGAACACAAATGAGGTCGACAGCGTTCCTGCCGACAACGACAGGAACGACACCGGCCCGACTTTCGCCGATCTCGGGATCGATGACCGCGTGCTGCGGGCCATCGCCGATGTGGGCTACGAAACCCCGTCCCCGATCCAGGCGGCGACGATCCCCCCGCTGCTCGCGGGCGCGGACGTCGTCGGCCTCGCGCAGACGGGCACCGGCAAGACCGCCGCATTCGCGATCCCGATTCTGATGAATCTGGACACCGCGCAGAAGAAGCCGAGCGCCCTGGTGCTCGCGCCGACGCGTGAGCTCGCGATCCAGGTCGCCGAGGCCTTCGGCAAGTACTCCTCGCACATCCCCGGCCTGCACGTGCTGCCGATCTACGGCGGGCAGAGCTACGGCGTGCAGCTGTCGGGTCTGCGTCGCGGCGCGCACGTGGTGGTGGGTACCCCCGGTCGCGTGATCGACCACCTGGAGAAGGGCACGCTCGATCTCTCCGAGCTGCGCTACCTGGTGCTCGACGAGGCCGACGAGATGCTCAAGATGGGCTTCCAGGAAGACGTCGAGCGCATCCTGCGTGACACCCCCAAGGACAAGCAGGTCGCGCTGTTCTCGGCCACCATGCCGGGCGTGATCCGCAAGATCTCCAAGCAGTACCTCAACGACCCGGTCGAGATCACGGTCAAGTCAACGACCCAGACCAGCTCGAACATCACCCAGCGCTACGTGCAGGTGTCGCATCAGCGCAAGCTAGATGCCCTGACTCGCGTGCTCGAGGTCGAAGCCTTCGAGGCGATGATCATCTTCGTGCGCACCAAGCAGGCCACCGAGGAGCTGGCCGAGAAACTGCGCTCGCGTGGTTTCTCCGCCGCCGCGATCAACGGTGACATCGCGCAGAACCAGCGTGAACGCACCATCGGGCAGCTGAAGTCCGGTGGCATCGACATCCTCGTCGCCACCGACGTGGCTGCGCGTGGTCTGGACGTCGACCGCATCTCGCACGTGGTCAACTACGACATCCCGCACGACACCGAGTCCTACGTGCACCGCATCGGCCGCACCGGTCGCGCGGGCCGTTCGGGCGAGGCGCTGCTGTTCGTGGCCCCGCGTGAGCGGCACCTGCTCAAGTCGATCGAGCGGGCCACCAAGAGCGCGCTCACCGAGATGCAGTTGCCGTCGGTCGACGACGTCAACGCCACTCGCGCGTCGAAGTTCGGTGACTCGATCACCGAGAACCTGGCCTCGGACAACATCGCGCTGTTCCGCAAGCTGATCGAGGACTACGAAGCCGAGCACAACACCCCGCTCGCCGACATCGCCGCGGCCCTTGCCGTCGGCGGCTACGACGGTGACAACTTCTTCATGTCGCCCGAGCCGGAGCCCGCGCCGCGCCGCGAGCGTGACTTCGATCGCGACCGTGAGCGCGCACCGCGCCGCTACGACGACGAGGACCGGGCCCCGCGTCCGCCGTCGTTCAACCGGGAGAACGGCGAAGAACTCGCCACCTACCGGATCAGCGTCGGCAAGCGCCACCGGGTGGTGCCGGGCGCGATCGTCGGCGCCATCGCCAACGAGGGCGGCCTGCGTCGCAGCGACTTCGGGCACATCAGCATCCGGCCCGACTACAGCCTCGTCGAGCTGCCGGCCAACCTGCCCAACGAAACGCTGGAAGCCTTGCGGCGCACCAGGATCAGCGGCGTGCTGATCCAGCTGACGCCCGACCAGGGCGCCCCGGCGCAGCGGCTGAACGCTCGTGGCCCGCGCCGCGACCGTGAGGCGCGTCCGCGTACCGAACGGCGCAAGCCGCGCACCTGAGTCCCGCTCGTGTGCACCACGCCCGTGGTCGGCGCCTTCGCGCTGTTCGCGGGTAGTGTGCTGGTCTTTCGCCACGCTGGTTAAGGTGTTGGGCGTCGGGTGTGCGTGAACACAGGAGGGCCGCGCTTGTTCGTGTCGGGTGATCGGGTGGTCGGTGCCGTCGGCGATCTCGCGCGCGCGGCGAACTGTGAGTTCGCGGTGCTGCGCGGAATCGACGCCGCCCTCGGCAACCTGCCCGGAGTACCCGACACCACTGCGCTCGTGCGTTCGGCCGAACCATCCGCCGAACTGCTCGCTCATTTCGGTGAGCGGCTGGTTCGGATTCCGTCGGCCGAGGTGGTCGGTGGGGATGCGTCGGCTCGGATCGCCGCCCTTTCAGCTGCCGCTGAGGCGACTGCGCAAGCCTTGTCTGCCGGTGCCGAGGCGATTCACGGTGCGGTGTTCTTCGATGGTCGATTCGCCTGCGGTGCAGAACTATTGGTCCGCTCTACCGACCTTGCTGACGAGCAATCGCGCGGTGCTGACGGGGAATCAGGACCTGGCGGTGGCGAATTGCGCTACACGCTGCACGGCGGTGTCGGTCGGGTAGCGGTTGGCGTGCCCACGTCGTTGCGGAGCGGGGCCGTCGCGCAGGCATGGATGGCGGGGGTCGACTCGGAGGCGGCAGTCGGACAATCTGCTGCGAGTTCCGGGGCAGTGCTGCCGAATTCGGATGTTTCGGGCTGGTCGCGTGCTGTCGATTCAATGCCGGAGTCGGGGTCTGCCGGCGGCGAGACCAGTGGATTCGTCGGGGCGACGGTTTCTCCCGCCGATGGTCGGGTGCTGCGGCGCGAATTGGCTGCTGGGCGGACGCCTTTCGAGCGCATCGCGGCCTCGGTGCAGGCGGTCAAGGTCGACTCTGCCCGTGAAATGCTGTGTGCTCGGCTCGAATTCGCGGCATGTGCGCAGGCGCTTGCCGACATGGGTGTTGGCGTTGATCCCTCGGCGTATCTGTCGACGGCTGAAGGTGTGCGGCGGGTGGCGACACACGAGTTGGCGCCGGTGTATTCGGCGCGGCGGGCTCGGGTGGAGCTGATCATCGAGGACAAGCTGGCGGAATTGCTGCCGGTGCAGTGGGGTGATCCGCGCTATCTGGCGTGCGGTCGGTGCCCCACTTGTCGTGCGGCCGCGGCTAATGCGCGAGACCTGTTGCTGGTCGCGGGAATCCGTGCCGCGCAGCGAGCCAGGCTGCGCGAGGCGGGCGTGCTCACCATCGACCGCCTGGCGACCTCCGACACTCCCGTCCCGGGCCTCGCGCCCCGCACTCTCGCGGCCCTGCGCAAACAGGCCGACATCCAACTCGTCCGCGAACGCACCGGCCGCCCCGCCTACGTCCTGCGCGACGCCACCGCCCTCGGCGCCCTCCCCGCCCCACGCCCCGGCGACCTCGCCCTGGTCATCGACCTGGACCGCCACGGCTCCATCACCGGCCTCGAACTAGCCGACGCCACCACCATCGTCTTCCGCCCGGTCATCGCCGGTATCGCGCAGTCGAGCACCGCCGGCCATCGAACTGCCACGGTCGGTCCGAGGGACACGAACGCCGTGGTCTTCGGCCCCGGTGGCGTCGAACCCGCGAATCCGGCCGGTTATCCGCGCGCCGACTCGTCGGGTGCGGGTGCTGTCGGACGAATGGACGATGGCCTCACCGCCCACGGTCGCGCGGACGGTGGTGTCGACGGTGGTACCCGTGGCCCTGATCATTCTGTAGTCGGTGGGGCGATCGGTTCTCTGCCGGGGGCAAGCGAAGCCCGCACGGCCGGTCCGGGCGAGTTGAACCCGGTGAATGCGGGCGGTGGCGCAAGCGGTTTTCGGCCGGATGCAAGCGCTGCCCGAGCGCCCGATCTCGGCGAATTCGACGCGGTGACCGTGGGGGGTGGCGCCCCGTCGGCGCAGGGCGTGCTCGAGGAGTTGCTCGAGATCATTGCCGAGCATCGGGCGGTGGATCCGAATGTGCGGGTGTACCACTACGGTTCGGATGTTCGGACGGCCCTGCTCGATGGGGCGGGACAGCTCGGGACCGGGGCTGATCTGCTGGACGAACTGCTGGCTGATCGGGCGCTGGTGGATCTCGCGCCGATCGTGCGCACCGCGCTGCTGATCGGTGAACAGTCTTATGACGCAGCGGGTCTCGCCGCGTTACTGCCGGATACGCCGGGGCGCGCGGCGACGGTGCTCGGTATCCGGGACTGGTTGCTCGATCGGGCGGCGGAAGCGGGAATCGCGGTGCCGGGCAACGGGTTCGTCGTCGCGGAATCCGATGTGCCGCCATCGCTGCATCCGGGTTCGCTGGAAGCGGCGCTGAGCGAGTTCGCCGCTGACGCGCAAGGAGAGTCGGCTCGTGCGGCCTCCTTGACAGCGGCTGTTCTCGGCTATCACCGGCGCGAACGGCAGCCTCGCTGGTGGGCACATATCGATCGCCTCGGCCATCCCGTCGGCGAGTGGGCCGACGCGCCGGGCGTGCTCGTCGTGGAGTGGGGCACTGTCGACACCAAATGGCATCGCACGCCGCAACTTCCGACGATGCGCCGTTACCTCACGCTCACCGGCAGGCTCGGCACGGGCGCCACGCTCACCCCCGGAACGCAGATGGTCACCATCTACGACGGTGCCGCCGCGGCGGGCATGACCCAGACCCTCGGCCGCCGCGCCACCGCCACCGCCACCGTGCTCGGTTGTGCTGTCGACCCGAATTTCGACGACACCGTGCGGCTGGAAGAACTGCTCCCGGCGGGTTGCCCGCCCTACGACGACCTGCCCGCCGCGATCGCCCCCGGTCCGCCCGAGGGCGAAGCCGAAATCGAGGCCGCCCTCGAGTACACCGCCCAGGACCTGCTGATGAGCCTGCCGTGGGTGCCGGAGAACGCGGTCTACGACCTGCTGCTGCGCCGTGCGCCACGACTGCGCGACGGGATGGCGCTGCCGCGGCCCCACGACGACCTCGGCGCCGTCCTCGCCCACGCGGTCGGTGCTCTCGACGCCTCGTACCTGGCTGTGCACGGCCCGCCCGGCACCGGCAAGACCGGGATCACCGGGCGTGCGCTCGAGCGGCTCGTCACCCGGCACAAGTGGCGGATCGGCGTGGTGGCGCAATCGCACGCGGTGATCGAGCGAATCTTCGACGCGGTGGTCGAGGCGGGGTTGCTGCCCGAACTCGTGGCGAAGAAGGACGTCGCGTCGGTCGGTCCGGAATGGTCGGCGATCGATGCCACGCGGTATCCGCGCTTCCTCGACAACGCTGTGAACGGTTGTGTAATCGGTGGCACCACAGCGGATTTCGTCGACGACCGGCTGATCGCGCCCGGGGCACTCGACCTGTTGGTGATCGCGGACGCGGGTGAATGCTCGCTGGCCGACACCGTCGCGGTCGCAGTGAGTGCGCGCAACCTGCTGCTGATCGGTGATCCGGTGCCTGCCAGGTCGCAGGCGAAACATCCGGAGCCGGTACAGGTTTCGGTGTTGGAGTGGCTGTGCGAGGGTGCGGCGACGTTGCCCGTCGAGCGCGGGTACTTCCTCGACCGTACTTGGCGCATGCACCCGGCGATCTGTGAACCGGTTTCGGCGAGCTGCTATGACGGGCGGTTGCTGGCGGACGAAGCGATCACGCTGACAAGGGATTTGGCGGGTATCGCACCCGGGGTGAGTACGGTGCTGGTCGAACATCGGGGCAGTGCCACGGAATCCGACGCCGAGGCGCGGGAAGTGGTGCGTCAGGTGCGGGTGCTGCTCGGTGAGAGCTGGACTTCCGATGGGGGCACTCGCAAGCTCCATCCGCACGACATCGTTGTCGTCGCGCCCTATGCGGCGCAGGTGGCGCGGATTCGAACATTGTTGGCGCGGGCCAAGATCGAGGATGTGCTCGTAGGGACACCTGATCGTTTCCGTGGGCGCGAAGCCGCGGTTGTGCTGCTGTCGATGACTACGTCGACGCCTGCTGACGCACCGTTCGGGATGCGACCTCTGTTGTCGCGCACTGTCATTCACGCCACGCTGTGCCGGGCGATGTGGAAGGCCATTGTCATCCGGTCGCCGTTGCTCACCGAGTACCTTCCCGACACGGAGGAAGAGCTGGCTGATCTGGCGGGGTTCCTTCAGCTCGGCTAGTGGCTGGTGATTCAGGCGCTGCGGAGTAGGCGGCGTAGCCATTCGACGGCGGAATCGGGGGTGGCGGGGGTGATGTCTATGTGGCGGCTGGCGTGGACGAGGTAGCGGCCGTCGCCGGACAGGTCGATCCAGGACAGCACGCCCGCGGGTTTCGGGTCGGTGCCTGCGGCTACGAGGATCTGGCCGATGCCGGTGCGGGGGCGTTGGAGGAGCCGGCGGATGCGGGCGGCGTCGGAAGGGCCCGCTACGGGGGCGGTGACCAGGTCTCGGCTGTCTTCTTCGACGCGGGTCGCGGGGGCGGTGATGCGGGGGACGAGGCCTGGGGGTTGGGGTGGGAGGCGGGAGAAGATCTGGGCGGCAAGGCGTTTCGTGCTGCCTACCTGTACGTGGACCTGGCCGCCGCGGTCGGGTGCGCTGCCGGGGTCCTGTACCGCGAGAACCGCGACGTCGGTGGTGACCGCACCGAGCATCCGCACCGGGGCGGGTGCGTGGCCGCAGACCTCGACCCGGATCTCCGGCTTCGCCAGTACGCGCAGGGCGGCCGCGAGGTCGGCGTCGAGGGTGCGCGCGCACCAGGCGTCGAGCGCGGGTTGCTGGGCGGCGCGCTCGACGGTGTCGCGCGCGGACGCACGGACGGCGAGCGGATAGGGGATCCGGTCGCCGTCGGTGCGGGCCCAGGTCAGCGCGAACTGGTCCGGGGTGAAATGCCAGTTCACTCCCGTTCGGTCCACTCACCGAGCACGGCGGGACTGGTCGGCTCCATCTTGCCGATCAGCGCGTTCACCTCGTCGGCGGGCTCGAGGTAGGTCGGCTCGTCCTCGAGGTATCGCAGGAACTCGTCGTCCTCGTCCTCGGGCTCCTCCGCCTGCGGCGCGGGCCGAGGCCCATTGGCCGGCCGTGCCTGATCGGCGGCGGCGATCGCCCCACCCATCATTCCGCCGACAGCGCCCGCACCCATCCCCGCCGCGGCCTCACCGCCGGACACCGTGGCGTCACGCTCCTGCCGCCCGTCGCCGGCGGGCTCGGTCGAAGTGCTGCTGTCCTGGCCGGCGGCCGAGGAGGCGCTGCCCGCGCCGGTGTCGGCTGCCGCGCTGCTGGTCGCACTGGTATCCACCGGGGTTGGACGGGTCTGCGTCTGTTCAGCTTTCGCCGCAAGACGGGGTCGGTTGCCCGTGGGCACTGCGCCAGACGAAGTCCCGGTGGTCGCTGCCGGGGCGGCGCCGGCGCTGGTCAGCGGCTGGCCGGGGGTCGGCGTCGCGGCGGGAGCTGTAGTGGCCGGGGTTGTCGCGTTGGCGGAAACACCAGGGGCCGTGGCGTTTCCGATGGCTGCGGATGCACCGCTGCTCGGCACAGCCGTCGTGCCCGCGCTGACGATCGCCGTCGATCCGGCGGGCATCGTGGCAGCGGCCGTGGTCGCCGGTGTGGCCGCCGAGGCGATGGCCGCAGATGCGGTCGACTGCGGAGTTCCAGCAGACGGCACGGTGCCCGACGGAGCTGCACCGGCAGGCGCGGTCCCTGTCTCGGCGGCGACTCCGGTGAAGGCGGGCACGCCCGACCCGGTCGGCAGGAAGGCGCCGACGTAGATGGTCTCCATCGCCTGCACCGCATCGAGTCGCGCGTTCTCGGCTTCGCGAGCCATCGTGGCGTTGTTGGCGGCCTGCTCGGAGTCGAGCAGAGCGGCAGCCGGATCAGGCTGTGCCCCAGTCGGTTCCGCGACAGCGGCGCGAACGGACTCAGCCGCATCGCTGGCCTGGCTGAGCCGTACACCGACCGCCGTCAGCACGTCGGCGATCCGCCGACCCGCCTGCTCGAAATCGCGCACCGTGTCCGAGGCCTGCTGGGCGGCCGCACCGCGCCAGCCGTCGGCGATCGCGGCCCGGATCTCACCGTGCGCGATCTCCACTCCGTCACCGAGACCGGTCGCGGTGGTCAGGAACGTCTCGCCGGCACTCGCCAGCGCAGCGGGATCGAGTTGCCTTACCGCACTGTGTATTTCGGCGTGAGTGAGGTTGTCGAAAACTTCGACGACGGACACGAAGTCCGCGTCGGTACGCCCGGAAAGACTACGCATCGCCGCCTCCGGGAACCTCGATCGCGCCCACCGCGCCCGCCAGTGCCTGATCGGCCTCTCGGTAGCTCGCCCCGGCGGCGCGGAACACCGCGGCCAACTCGCGCGCGGTGCTCGCGTAGGCACGCAGTTCGTCGAGCGCCGCGATCGCCTTGGTCTCGAAGCCGGTGCGCAGGGCAGCGCCCGAGTCGAGCCCGCCGAAACCGGGAATGACCGCGGTCTGGCTCAGCGCGCGCACCTGGGCGTCGACTTCCTCGGCCAGGCGCTCGTAGCGCAGCGCGCACCGTTCGGGCGCGCCGTCGGCGACGAGCACCCCGTCGATCCACAGCCCGCCCTCGTCGACGGCTCGGCCGAGGGCCGCCGTATTCGGCAGCCCCGTTCGATTCGGTTGCACCGGTTCCCCCTTCGTCGTTCATCGCACCGCGGCGAGTACCCACTCCGCGATATCGGCCGCCACGCGGTGCTGCACCGGTTCGTGCAACAGGTCGTGTCCGGCGTCGGCGTACTCGCGCAAATCTACCGATCGGTGCCGCTGTGTCCATAGCCGGATTACATCGATGGGTGCCCGCCGGTCGTCCACACCGTGCACCGCGAGGACCTCCAGACCAGGGTCCACGGTGATGTCGGCGGCCCGGCGTGGGGTGCCGCAAACGATGAGTCCGGCCAGGTCGGAAGGGTTTTCGCGCGCGAGGTTCAGTGCGGTCACCGCGCCGAGGGAGTGACCCATCAACACCGGCGCGCCAGTGTGATCGGCTCGGACGAGTTCGAGAAATCCGCGCGCGTCGGCGGTCAGCTCGTCGATGGTGCCCGGCGCGTCGGGATCGCCTTCGCTCAGTCCCTGCCCCGAGGTGTCGAGGGTCCACAACTCGATCCCCGCGGGCCGCAGCGCCGCGGCGAACCGGTGGTAGTGCCCGCTGTGCTGACCGGTTCCCGGCAGCAGCGCCACCCGCGCCGCGGGTCGGTCGACGGCCCACCGGCGGCAGTGCAGTTGTCCGCGTTCGGTTCCGAAGAAGGGCACAGCCGATTATCACCGCAGAACGCGAAGCCCGTTGTGCGGCCCGGAGCCGCAGGTGTTCGGAGCCTCCGTGCGACGCGAGCCACCGACTGCGCACCTGGCCGCCGCGCTGGTGCAACTCGATGCGAGCCATCGGACGACGGCCACCGAAGGCCCGGCGCGGCCCGATGAATTGTCATGGGAGACAGCACTAGTACGTGATACGCCGTGATCGCAACCGCAGGTGACATGTGTTGCCCACGGCGGGCCCGCAGCCGTTAGACTTCGCGCGTCGAACCGGTCAACAGAGTCGAGGGTTGCAGATGTTGTCGTTGGGCCGTGGCGTCGTCCGTGTCGTGGTCGGCGCGGCTGTCGTGAGCTGCGCGTCGCTCGGTTCCGGTGCCGTCGCGGGGGCCGCGCCGCTGGCCTCGTGCGGTCCGGCCCGCCAGGATGTCGCGATCAGATCGAGTGTGCCGCTGCTGGACTGGTCGGAGAATTTCGGCATCGACGCCAAGGGTGACCTGTGGGTTTCCCGGGTCATGCGCGGCGAGGTGCAACGCTACGACCGCGACGGTCGACTGACCGCCACCGTCGCCGTGCCTTCACCCGGCGCGGTCCGGCTCGGCCCCGACGGCCTGCTCTATGTGGTCACCGGCAACTCACCGCTGGCCGGTTCCGGCGGCATCGTCCGCTTCGACCCCGCGGCCGCGAACCCCACCCCCGTCGCCTTCGCGACCGGGTTCCCGCATCCGAACGGCGCGGCGTTCGACGCCGAGGGCAATCTGTATGTGACAACCGGCAACGGCCTGCACCGGCTGCGCAGCGACGGCAGCGAGGACATGGACTGGTGGTCGGCCGTCGATATCGACGGCCCCAACGGCATTGCGGTGTCGGGTGATTCGGTCTACGTCACCGCGAACTTCGCCGGGAGCGAGGGCCCGGTGGGTCGGGTGCTGCGACTGTCGCGCACCAACCCGGCGGCCGTGACCACCGTCGCCGACCTGACTTCGTTCGGCGCGCTGCCCGATTTCGTCGACGACCTGGTCGTGCGCGACGGCGCCCTCTACGTGACCACGCTGGCCGGACACCTCGTCCGCGTCAACCCGACCACCGGCACCGCCTGCATCGTCGTCTCCACCACGCCGCTGACCGCCGTCGTCGCCGACCCGTCCGACCCGTCCGCGCTGCTCGCCGGGTCCGAAGAAGGCACGGTTCTGCGTATCCGGCCGATCAGCTGAGTTCCGCAGTGGCCCACTGGGTCGGCAGACCGGCGTAATCGTCCAAAACGTCGCTCGAAAATCAGTTTTCTGATTAATCGGCGACGAATTGTACGATTACGCCAGTCCATCTCGTTCTACGCAGGCGCGTCCATCCGCTCGGGGACCGGCATACATCAGCTCGGTGAATCAGCCGCCGACATTGGTCGCTGCCGGCGGGGCCGGGCGAGCGGACGTGGGGGCAGGCTGCGGCGTTTCGGCCGGGGCCGCAGCGGCGGGGGCCCGTGATGTCGGTGTGCCAGAGGCGGATTCGCCCGAGCCGGGGTTCACGGCCTGCGGTTCGGGAGCGGGCGGAGCCGCGGGAGCTTCGGGGACCACGACCGGCAGATCGGGCACAACGAACGTGCCGACGGTCGGCGTCATCACGCAGCGCGCGCCCGCGTAGTCGATGGTTCCCCACATGGAGGCGACCACCGTGCCCGCGCCGCTCTGCACGGTCTTCGACAGCGACGGCAGGTTGAATTCGGTCTGATCGTCGAGGCCGACGATGCCGCTCTGACCGTTGTTGACGTTGACCCAGGCGACATTCAGGCCCGAGGCCAGGGGGACACCGGTGTGGCGCGGGCTCGCGCTGAAGCGGATGTCGCCCGGCATCATGCTGGTGTCGGTGCGCGGGCCCGGCCCCTCGAACGAGGCCGCGGCGATGATCGTGGTGATCGGTCCGTTGCTGCCGCAGCCGAAGGTGGGGGCCGCGTAGGTGAAGGGGGTGAACTGCGTCGAGATGTCACGCAGGGTGTCGGCGCCGACGATTTTCGTGAAGCTGGCGATCGCACCGACACCGGCCTTCGTCGAGGCGTCCTCGCCCGCGAGGTGGGTGAGGTGGTTGATCGCGTCGTCCACCGGTGTCGCAGTCGCGCTCGGTGCCAGCAGCGCCAGTGCGCCGAGACCGGCCGCGGTGATCGCCGCCGCTTTACCTGCGATGGATCTGCCGTTCACCCGTAACTCCTCGGTGGATGCTCGTCGCCGGATAGTCCGGTTCGTCTTGGAACGTACCAGGTCGTCGCAACGGTCGCCGAGCACGCGCCGGGTTGGCGGGCGACGGTGTACGGGCTGGATTCAGCGCAATTGGTCGATCATGACAGCGCGGCCTGATAATTTGTCACGATGGCCGCCACGGTGGTGAGACGCGCATACAGGTACCGCTTCTACCCTACCGGCGAGCAGGCGGAGCAGCTTGCGCGGACCTTCGGGTGCGTCCGCTATGTGTACAACCGGGCTCTCGCCGAGCGTTCCCGCGCGTGGGCGGTGGAGCAGCGTCGGGTCTCGCACGCGGAGACGGACAAGATGCTCACCGCGTGGAAGCGCGACCCTGAGACAGGTTGGCTGGCCGAGCCGTCCAAGGGGCCGTTGCAGGCAACGCTGCGTCATTTGCAGGGAGCTTTCGACAAGTTCTGGCGAAAGCAGTCCGCTTATCCGAAGTTCAAGAAGAAGGGTAAGTCGACAGAGTCGGCCACTTACTTCTCGAACTGCTTCACCTACCGCGACGGGCGGGTGAAGCTGGCGAAACAGTCCGAACCGCTCGACATCGTGTGGTCTCGGCCGCTGCCCGAAGGGGCGGTGCCCTCTCAGGTCACCGTGTCCAGGGACGCGGCCGGGCGTTACTTCGTGTCGATCCTGGTGGAAGCGACCGTCGTTGACCATGCGCGGACAGATACGACGGTGGGCGTGGACGCGGGGATCACGTCGCTGTACACATTCTCGACCGGGGAGAAGGTTCACAATCCTCGCCACGAGAAGCGCGACCGGGCCCATTTGGCGAAGGCGGCGCGGGAGCTGTCGAGGAAACGGAAGGGTTCGGCGAATCGAGCGAAGGCCCGGCTGAAGGTGGCTCGTGTTCATGCGCGGATCGCGGATCGCCGCCGCGATCATCTGCACAAACTGTCGACTCGGTTGGTACGCGAGAACCAAGTGATTGCCATCGAGGATCTGAGTGTGCGGAACATGGTTCGAAATCGCTCGTTGGCGCGGGCGATCTCGGATGCCGGTTGGTCACAGTTCCGGTCGATGGTGGAGTACAAGGCTGCCTGGTACGGGCGTACTGTGGTCGTGATTGATCGGTTCTATCCGTCGTCGAAAACGTGTTCGGCCTGTGGACGGATTGCAGGCGAGTTGCCGTTGCGTGTCAGGGAATGGAGGTGCCGGTGCGGCATTCTCCATGACCGGGATGTGAACGCGGCCATCAATATACGTGCCGCAGGGCTTGCGGTGCTCGCCTGCGGAGATGGTGTGAGACCGTCCCGCGGTTGACGCGGGAAGGCGACTATCGGTGAAACAGGAATTCTCTGTCGTGAGGCAGGGATTCCCGGTCTCTCGGGGCCGGGAGGATGTCAATGGGAGACCCGTATGAGTTCTTTTCCGTCACCTCTAGGCCACCGAGATCCCGATGGGAGATCCCTATGAAGTTAGCCCTGTCCCCTGAAGAGGTCGCCTTCCGCGACGAGCTCCGGCATTTCTACACGACCGAGATCCCCGCCGACATCCGCGACCGGGTGAAACACGGCGAGGATCTGTCCCGCGAGGACATCGTCACGGCGAACAAGATCCTCAATGACAACGGTCTGTGTGTGCCGAACTGGCCGCCTGCGTGGGGCGGCAAGGACTGGACGCCGATGCAGCGCCACCTGTGGCTCGACGAGATGCAGCTGGCCTCGGTGCCGGAGCCGCTCACGTTCAACGCCTCGATGGTGGGCCCGGTGATCGCGCAGTTCGGTTCCGAGGAACTCAAGCAGCGCTTCCTGCCGCCCACCGCCGCGCTCGACATCTGGTGGTGCCAGGGCTTTTCCGAGCCCGACGCGGGTTCGGACCTCGCCTCGCTGCGCACCACGGCGGTACGCGACGGTGACTCCTACATCGTGAACGGCCAGAAGATCTGGACCACACTCGGCCAGTACGCCGACTGGATCTTCTGCCTCGTGCGCACCGACCCGAACGCGCCGAAGAAGCAGGCGGGCATCTCCTTCCTGCTCTTCGACGTGCGCTCGCCCGGTGTGACCATGCGCCCGATCAAGCTGATCGACGGCAGCTACGAGGTCAACGAGGTGTTCTTCGAGAACGTCCGGGTGCCCGCCGATCAGCTCGTCGGCGAGGAGAACCAGGGCTGGACCTACGCCAAGTACCTGCTCGGCAACGAACGCACCTCCATCACCGGCGTCGGCAAGACCAAGGTCAAGCTCGGCCTGGCCAAGGACTACGCCCGTCAGACCAAGACCGGTCGCGGCACGCTGCTCGAGGATCCGGTGTTCGCGGCACGGGTCGCCGAGCTGGAGAACGAACTGCTCGCCCTGGAACTCACCCAGCTGCGCGTGGTCTCCAATTCGGTTGCCGGCAAGCCGAATCCGGCCTCCTCGGTGCTGAAGTTGAAGGGCACCGAGTTGCAGCAGGCAGCCACCGAACTGCTCCTCGACATCGCCGGAGCCGACTCGCTGCCCGTCGACGCCGAGAACATCGCCTCACCCGCGTGGGCCCAGCACACCGGCCCCGGCTACCTGAACTACCGCAAGGTGACCATCTACGGAGGCTCGAGCGAAGTTCAGCGCTCGATCATTTCCTCCACGATCCTCGGATTGTGAGGCGCTGACATGGAACTCGCACTGACCGAAGAACAGACGATGCTGCGTGACACCGTGCGCGAACTGCTGCACCGGTTCTACGACGGCGAAGCCCTCACGAAGGTGGGCGACACCGACCCGGGCTGGAGTCGCACGGTCTGGAAGCAGCTCGCCGACCTGGGCGTACTCGGGCTGACCATTCCCGAGGACGACGGCGGCGTCGGCGCGGGCCCGGTCGAGGCGATGCTGGTGCAGGAGGAGCTCGGTCGCGCGCTGGCCAAGGAGCCGGTGCTCGACTCGGTGGTGATCCCCGCCGAACTGCTGCGCTTGGCGGGCAGTGCCGAGCAGCGCGGGCGATTGCTGCCCGCGCTGTCCGAAGGCACGACGCTGCTCGCCTTCGCCCACACCGAACCCGGCATCCGCTGGCCGTCCACCGAGCTGACCACCACCGCGGTGGCCAAGGGCGACAAGTACGCGCTGACCGGCGTGAAGAATCCGGTGCCGCGCGGCGATGTGGCCGACGAGCTGATCGTGAGCGCGGCGCTGCCCGACGGCGGGACCGGGCTGTTCCTGGTCGACCCGAATCAGGATGGGGTGCAACGGCGAACGTATCGGACCTTCGACGGGCTGCGCGCCGCCCAGTTCGATCTCGACAACGCCGCCGGCGAACTGCTCGGTGACAACGCCGACGCGGCCGCGCATATCGCGCAGACCCAGAACTACGCGCAGGCGGCCCTGTGCGCGGAATCGGTGGGCGCGATGGAGGTCGCGCTCACGCTGACCACCGAATACCTCAAGACCCGCAAGCAGTTCGGGGTCACGCTGTCGAAGTTCCAGGTACTCACCCAGCGGGCGGCGGACTGCTACGTCTCGCTGGAACTGGCCCGCAGCATGAGCCTGTACGCCACGGCCGCGCTGGCCGACGGCGGCAACGATCCGGCGGTCGCGTCACGGGCGCGGTTGCAGGTGGGCAAGTCGGCCGAACACATCGGGCAGGAGGCGATCCAGATGCACGGCGGCATCGGCGTCACCGCGGAGTATCCGGTGAGCCACTACGTCGCGCGGTTGACCGCGATCGGGCAGACGCTCGGTGGGGCACTGGAACATCGGCGCGAGCTGGCCGATCGGATCGGCGACTACGACCTGGTCGAGCTGTAGTCGGTCGGCTCGAGCCACGCTGGGCGGACAATTTCCGTCGCCACGGTCAGATTCTCGACCGTTGCGCCAGAGAATGTCCGCCCAGCGTGGTCTCGGCGGGCGGTTGCCGCGTCAGCCCTCGTAGGTGCGCGGGTTCTCGATGACCGTGGGACTCGGGTCGGTCGCGTTGTCCTGGGAGTGAGTGGGCTCCACCGTTTCCTCCTCGCTGACGTGCGGCGGGGTGACGGTGCGCGTCGGGATCGGCCGGGTGGTGATCGGGGGCCTTGTGGTGATCGGCGGCCGGGTGGTGGTCGGCTCGTCCTCGGTGGTCACCGGCGGGCGAGGTGTCGTCTCGGCGGGCCGGGTTTCGGTGGTCGGCTCGCCAGGAGGGGGCTCTGGGGCTGGTTCGCCCGGCGAGGGCGTCTCCGACGGGGAGGGCTCGGTGGAGCTGAGGCTGAACGGTTTACGCGGCGACATGTACGGCGCGATCCGCCAGGTCGGTGACGGCGGAATCGGGATCTGCACCGTCGTCGACGTGGCTTCGTCGGCCACCCGCGCGGGCGCGGCGGCCAGATCCGCGCTCAACGGCGGCGCCGGCACGTAGACATCCTGCTGTCCGACACCGCACGCACCGATGATGATCAGTCCGAGCGACACCGCGCCAACAGCGACTGCCGGACCTACGAACTTGGCCCTGCTGTTATCCATCGCCTGTTACTCCTCGTCGGCTTCGAGATCGCCTCACAGTAGTGCAGGTCGGTCGAATCGGCGCATTTTAAACATTGCTGGTCCAGATATCGGATTGATCAAATCAGCGTGTCGTGGGGACGTGTCGCGCGCACTCGGCGTCACCGAGTCGTAGCGTGTGTGAGCAAAGTTACGCATGAGACGCCCGGAACGAAACCCCTGTCGCGCGAAGTCTGCGCTGTGCAAGTATCTGATCGGCGTCATCGAGGAGAATCTCATGGGAGCACTCTCGACACCCCGGCTGGACGCTTCGACACCCCGGCTGGAAGCCACGGCGGCGAACGCCGATTCGGCGGTTGCCGAGCAGGAACCGCCCGGCGCCTTCCCGGTTGTCGCGCGGATCATGGGCTGGCTGTTCTTCGTCGGCGGACTCGTCGGCGCGGGCCTCGGTATCGCGGGCCTGCACGTGGAGATCACCGTCGCCGGGCTGATCCTGGCCTGTACGGCTGGACTCATCCTATTGAAACTGCGCACCGATCGGGAAGCGCGCGAAACAACCTGAGACACCTCATAATTCGAATGCGGCCGCCGGTGTGAAGGCTTACCGTCGGTGTGGTGCGCATCGACATCACCACCGACGCTGCCCGGCTGCTGAACGACACCGAGTCGTTCCTGCGGCGTGACCCGTTGCGCCACACGGTGATCGCGACGGTCCTGGTCAACCGGATCAACGGCAGGTCCGGCGCGATGGAGACGCAATTCCTGAGCGTCCGTGACAGCGCGGGCGTGGTCGTCGGTATCGCCCAGTGCACGAACGGCGCCGTCTACCTCGGAGAACTACCCGCACACAGTATTTCGGCCGTCGCCGATGCCTTCCTCGCCCATGGCATCGTGTTGCGCAGCGTCGAAGGCGACAACGCCGATGCTGCTGCCTTCGCGGCACATTGGTCGGCGGTCGGCGGCGGTACCTTCTGTGAGAAGTACTCGACCCGCCTGTTCGGTCTCGGCGAGTTGTCCACGCCCGAGGCCGTCGGCGCTCCCCGCCAGGCCGTTGTCGACGACGTTGCCCTCGTCATCGAGATGATCGAGGCGTTCGGGGTGGAGGCCGATGTGTCGCATCGCCTCGACGAAGCGGCGGTGCGCAAGCGCATCGAGGCCGGAACCACGTGGTTGTGGGAGCACGACGCGACGCCCGTCACGCTGGTCGCCCGGCACGCAGCGGTGTTCGGCTGGGCCAGGATCGGGCCGGTCTACACGCCACCGCGGTTCCGGGGCAACGGATTCGCCAGCGCGCTCACGGCGACGGTCGCGAGCCGGATCCGGGCCGAAGGCGCCGATGCCTGCCTGTTCACCGACCTGGCCAATCCGACGTCGAACAAGATCTACCAGCGCATCGGCTTCGAGCCGGTCCGCGACTTCGTGCACTACGCGCTGACCGATCAGCCCATCGGGACGTAGAACAGGATCCAGAAGATCCACCCGAGAAACGCGACGATCGCGAGCATCGCGAGCCAGCCGATCGGCGAGGCCTGCCAGCGTGATTCCCGCTTCTTGCCGAGATACTGATCGCGCACCGAGGGGCGCTCGCCGGTCGACCTGGCTCGCGCGGCTTCACGGGAGCGCTGAGCGAGCGCGCTCGGCTGGTACGGGGCCGACCCAATGGGCCACGAAGGGTTGTGCTGCGCGGGCCGTTCCGACGCCCCGGCGGGCCACGGCTGGTTGGGAGCCCATTGTGGGTGGTAACCCGCGGGCAGCGGCGGGCTCGCGGCCCACGGTTGGTCCGTTGCGCCCGGCCGAGAGGCTTGCCCGCCCGGACCGGCTACCGGGTATCCGCCGCCAGGGGTGTACGCCGAGTTCGGCGGATAGGTCCTGGTCGGCGCCGCGCCGGGAAACTGTTGGGCGACAGCGTGACCGGACAGTGCCTGCAGTGCGGCCGAAGTGAACTCGGTGCAGGAGGCGAAGCGTTCTTCGGGGCGTTTGGCCATGGCGCGAGCGAGGGCCGCGTCCAGAGCCGGGGTGATGCCCGACCGCAGCGTGCTCGCGCGGGGCGGGGGTTGCTGGAGGTGGCCCTGGATGACCGCGACAGGGTTGGTGGCGTCGAACGGGGTGGTGCCGGTGAGCAGGCTGAAAAGGGTGCAGGCCAACGAATACTGATCGGCGCGACCGTCGAGGGCGATGCCGGAGAGCTGTTCCGGCGAGGCGAAAGCCAGTGTGGCCGTGAAGGTTCCGGTCTGGGTCAGTTTGACGGCATTGTCGTCGTGCAGGCGGGCGATACCGAAATCGGTGAGGTAGACGCGTTCGGTACCGTCGACCGGTTCGATCAGGATATTGGCGGGCTTCACGTCGCGGTGCAGCACACCTCTGCTGTGCGCGAAGTCCAGTGCCGCAGCGGTTTCGGCGACGATGCGGACCGCGCGGGCCGGGTCGACGGGAGACGGCAGCGATGACGCGTCGGCACCGTCGATGAAGCGCATCGAGATCCACAGCTGATCGTTCTCGACACCCCGGTCGTACACGGTGACGATATTCGGGTGATCCAGCTGCGCCACGAGATCGGCCTCGCGTTCGAACCTGGCCCTGATCTCGTTGTCGAAGAACAACTCCCGGTTCAGCAGCTTCATCGCGGTGCGCCGGGGCAGGCGCGGATGGCGCGCCAGATACACCGAGCCCATGCCGCCACGGCCGAGCAGTCGCTCGATCGTGTACCCGGCGAAAACGCTGCCGTCTGTCTGCGTCGTCATCAGTTCAGCGGAGCCGTCCGCCACCAGCGCAGCAACTCGGCCGCGTCGTCGTAGTTGTAGGTGAACATGACGAACTGGGCGCGGTCGGGGTCGCCGGTGAACTGCGTGATGATCTTGTTCCCGTTGTCGGTGTACTTGTAGTTGGTGTACTGCTTGCCGCCGTTGCTGTCGGTGGACTTGGTGTTGGTCGGCAGGCCGTCGAGCATCGCCTCGACGTCGGCGGCGGAGTTGAAGGCGTAGATCCGGTAGAACGGATCGTCGTTGTCGCCGCCGAAGCAACTCCACAGGTGCGCCCATGCGCCGAAATCCGGGTCGCCCTCCGAGGGCTCCGGGGGATCGCTGCTGTCGGTCTGCCAGCAGGTGGCTCCGTTGTACCCGGTGGAATCGTCGGTGCTCGCGGGCACGATCCGGCCGAACTCGGCGCTGATGGCCTCCGCGCTCGGGGTGATGACGGGGGCCGCTGCCGCGGTCGTTGTCGTTGTGCGGTTGCCGCCGCCGGTGTCGTCACCGCTGGCCGCGACGCCGATGCCGATCAGGAGCGCGATCACGAGCACCACCGCGACGACGATGCCGATGATCAGCCCGGTGTTCGACTTCGACGGTGGTCGCTGCGGGTATTGGCCGAAATCCTGTGGGCGCGGCGCGGATCGGTGCTGCGGGCGCGACTGCTGGGTGTAGGGATTCTGCGCGGCACCGGTCGTGGGGCGCTGGGCGCCGCCGGTCATCGGGCCTTGCGCGGTGCCCATCGGACCTGCGGTCATCGGGCCTTGCGCGGTGCCCATCGGACCCGCGGTCATCGGGCGCTGCGCGGTGCCCATCTGGCCGCCGGTCAGGGGACTCTGCGTACCCATGGGACCGCCGGTCATCGGACCCTGTGTCGCAACGGGATACGGCAGCCCGGTCTGCGGAATCGCCCCACCCGTGGTGGGTCGTCCGGCTATCGGGTGCGCGCCACCGGTGCCCGGTCGCGGCCCGACGATCGGCAACGCGGGCGCGCTCGGACTGTTCAACGCCTCGATCGCGGCCGCGGCGAAATCCGAACAGGAATCGAACCGGTCATCGGGCCGCTTGGCCATTGCCTTGGCGAGCACGCCGTCGAGTGCGTAGGACAGGCCGGGCCGCATGCTGCTCAGCGTCGGCGGCGGTTGCTGCAGGTGACCCTGGATGACCGCGGCCGGGTTGGTCGCGGCGAACGGTCCGGAGCCGGTGAACAGCCAGAACAGCGCGCAGGCAAGGGAATACTGGTCGGACCGGTGGTCGAGGGCGGCGCCGGTGAGCTGTTCGGGGGAGGCGTAGGCCAGCGTCGCGGTGAAGGTGCCGGTCTGGGTGAGATGGCCGGTGTCGTCACGCAATCGGGCGATGCCGAAGTCGGTGAGGTAGACCCGTTCGCCACGGCCCGCGCCCGAGCGGGCGAGCAGGATGTTCGCCGGTTTCACGTCGCGGTGCAGCACACCCATGCCGTGCGCGTAGTCGAGGGCGTCGGCGGTTTCCTTCACGATCTGCAGCGCGCGGGCGGGCGGCAGCGTCTGCGGATCCACCGAGGCGGCATCGACGCCGTCGATGAACTGCATGGAGATCCACAGCTGTTCGTCGTCGTGGCCGCGGTCGTAGACGGTGACGATGTTCGGATGATCGAGGCGCGACACGAGATCGGCCTCGCGCTCGAACCGCGCGCGCACCTCCTCGTCGAAGAACATCTCGCGGTTGAGCAGTTTCAGCGCCGTCATCCGCGGCAGGCGAGGATGTTTGGCGAGATAGACCGAACCCATGCCACCACGGCCGAGCTGCCGTTCGATGACGTAGCCGGCGAAGACATCTCCGTTGGCCAGCATGTCTGCTCCACTTCCCGCGGCGCGCCGGGACCCACCAGCGCACGCGCGTACAGCATAAAAGCCGCGGCCGAGGTTGCCCGCCACGGGAAAATTCAACGAAACCTTATCAGTCGGCTACGCGCCGAAAGCGGCCACGATCACGGCGGACGTCGCTGCTGGGGCGGCACGATATAGCCGGGATGATTACGGCCACCGGGGAAGTCGATGGTGCCGGGACGTGCGGTTCCGCGTCGCGGTGGCACCGCCGGACCATGGGGCCGCGGCGCGTGTGTGTGCGGCTGCGCGGGAGTGGTCGGCTGGACGTGCGGGTGCGGCTGGGCGGGAGTCGTCGGCTGCACGTGGGGGTGCGGCTGCGGCGGGGGCGCCTGGCGGTAGGGCTGCGCCGGGGTGTGCGGTCGTGGTGGCTGCGGGTAGGTCTCGCGGGCGCGCAGCACGACGCCGGGCGGGCTGTACTGCTGCTGGTGATGCCACGGACCGGGCACCGCGAACAGCGCGGCTTTGGCGGCCTTGGCGAACTCCGCACAGCTGGCGAAGCGCAGATCGACCCGCTTGGCGGTGGCCCGTGCCAGCACCGCGTCGAGGGTGGCGGGCAGGTCGGGGCGCAGGCTGCGCAATGGCGGCAGCGGCTTGCTCATGTGCGCCTGGATCACCGCGGCCGGACTCGGCCCCGGGAACGGCACCGAGCCGGTGAGCATCCAGAACAGCGTGCAGGCCAACGAGTACTGATCGGCGCGATGGTCGAGGGGTGCGCCCGCCAGGTGCTCGGGTGCGGCGTAGGCCAGGGTGGCGGTGATCGTGTCACCCGAGGACAGCGTGGTCTCGCTGTCGCGCACCGCGGCGATGCCGAAGTCGGTGAGTACCACGCGTTCCGGGCGGCCGATCGGGGGTTTGGCGAGCAGGATGTTGGCCGGTTTCACGTCGCGGTGCAGTACCCCGCTCGCGTGCGCGAAGTCGAGCGCGGTGGCGGTCTCGGCGGCGATCTGTACCGCCCGGCCCGGGGTCAGCACGTTCACGTCGGCGGTCGCCACGTCGGTGCCCGCCACGAACTGCATGGAGATCCACAGCTGGTCGTCGTCGTTGCCGCGGTCGTAGACATTGACGATATTGGGGTGCTCGAGCTGGGCGACCAGATCGGCTTCGCGTTCGAAGCGGCGGCGGATCTCCTCGTCGACGGACAGGTCGCGGCTGAGCAGCTTCAGCGCGGTCAGCCGGGGCAGACGCGGGTGGCGGGCCAGGTACACCACGCCCATGCCACCCTGGCCGAGCACACGCCGGATCGTGTACCCGGCGAACACGTCGCCTTTGCGCAACACGCGAAGTCACCCCCTCCAGGGCAGAGCACCCGCCCGAATTCTACCGATGTATCTCCCGAAGCCACCACGGTGCAACATCGCGGGCAAAAGTTTGTCGGTGCCCGATATTAAGGTGGGATCTATGCGCATTGGAGCACACGTTCGCGACGAGAGCGATCCGATCGGCTTCGGCGAAAAGCTCGGTGCCGAGGTCGTGCAGATGTTCGTGGTCGATCCGCAGAGCTGGGACAAACCCCAGCCGCATCCCAAGGCTGCCGAGATTCTCGCCAGTCCGATCGACGTTGTCGTGCACTCGTCCTATCAGATCAATGTGGCGAGCCTGAACAACCGATTACGGATGCCCTCGCGCAACGCGGTGGCCCAGCAGGCGAAGGCCGCGGCCGAGCTCGGTGCGTTCGGGCTGGTCGTGCACGGTGGACATGTGCGTTCCGACGCCGAGTTCGACACCGGAATCGACAACTGGCGCAAGCTGTTCGAACGTCAGCAGGACAAGGGCGGGTTCGCCGTGCCGATCCTGATCGAGAACACCGCCGGTGGCAATCACGCGATGGCCAGGCATTTCGATACGATCGCGCGGCTGTGGGACGCGGTCGGCGAGTACGGTGCGGGATTCTGTCTCGACACCTGTCACGCCTGGGCTGGTGGTGAGGAACTGGTCGGGGTGGTGGAGCGGATCAAGGCCATCACCGGGCGCATCGATCTGGTGCACCTGAACTCCTCGCGCGACGAATTCGATTCCGGCGCCGACCGGCACGCCAATTTCGCCGACGGCACCATCGACCCGCAACTGCTGGCCGAGGTCTGCCGCACGGCCGGTGCGCCGGTGATCCTGGAAACCCCGGCCGACGGGGTGGCCGAGGACCTTGCCTACCTGCGGGAGAACCTCTAGCGGGTTTGGGATCACCCCGAGGCAAAACCTGTCTGTCGAACCGGATTCGCGGTGTGCTTGACGCGTACCAACCGATCGAGAACGACAGTGAAGGTGATCCCCATGACGGTCGACCACGCCATCCCCGCCACCGTGACGGTGACCAAGCTCGGCGCCCACATCGGCGCGCAGATCGATGGTGTCCGGCTGGGTGGTGACCTGGACGCGGCAACCGTGGCGACCATCCGGCGCGCGCTCAACGAGCACAAGGTGATCTTCTTCCGCGGACAGAACCACCTCACCGAGGACGGCCAGTACGAATTCGCGCAGCTGCTCGGTACGCCGACCACCCCGCATCCGACGGTGAAGTCGGCCGGGGTGAAGAGCCTGGCCATCGACTCCGAGCGGGGTCGCGCCAACTCCTGGCACACCGACGTGACGTTCGTCGATCGGGTGCCGAAGGCATCGATTCTTCGTGCCGAGTACCTGCCGACCTATGGCGGCTCGACTACCTGGGCATCCACGGTCGCGGCCTACAACTCGCTGCCCGCGCCGCTCAAGGCGCTGGCCGAGAACCTGCGCGCGGTGCACACCAACCTCTACGACTACGCCGGGGCGGTCGACAGGGTTCGGCCGGGGCAGGTCGAGTACTCGCGGGAATTCCAGTCGGATGTGTACGAGACCGAGCACCCTGTGGTGCGAGTGCACCCGGAGACCGGTGAGCGTTCGCTGCTGCTCGGCCACTTCGTGAAGCAGTTCGTGGGGATCCCGTCCAAGGAGTCCGAGCAGCTGTTCCGGTTGTTGCAGGATCGGGTCATCAAGCTCGAGAACACCACCCGCTGGAACTGGTCCGACGGCGACGTCGCGATCTGGGACAACCGTGCCACTCAGCACTACGCCATCGACGACTACAACGACCAGCCCCGTCGCCTCACCCGAATCACCCTCGCCGGCGACATCCCGGTCGGCATCGACGGGCAGACCAGCAAGGTATTGAAGGGTAACGCCGAGGACTACTCGATCATCGAGGAAGTGGAACTTCTGGCCAGCTGAGCTGGGAGAAAGGGGACGAGACCCAGTGATTTCGCGAGCACATGGGTAACTTCCCAGCCACCTCGCGGCTGTGGCGTGCGTGACGTTAGCCCGACTGCCAACGGTCGAGCTACCGGGCGGCACGCTAGAGTCGCGGGGTGGCGGACAAGCGTATTCGGCCCCTGGACGGAGTTCGTGTCCTGGAACTCGGTAATTATGTTGCCGCTCCCACTGCCGGACGTATTCTGGGCGACTTCGGCGCCGAGGTGATCAAGGTGGAACGCCCTGGTACGGGCGATGAATTGCGGAATTGGCGGTTGTACGGGGGTGACACCTCGATGCTGTATCGGACTGTCAATCGGAACAAGAAGTCGATCGTGCTCGATCTGCGGACCGAGGCGGGGCGTGCGGTCGTGCTGGATCTGGTGAAGCAGTGCGATGTGCTGCTGGAGAACTTCCGGCCGGGGATGCTGGAGAAGTGGGGGCTCGGGCCGGAAGCGCTCGAGGAAGTGAATCCGAAGCTGGTGATCACGCGGATCTCGGCGTACGGGCAGACCGGGCCGATGGCGGCGCGGCCGGGATTCGCGGCGGTCGCGGAGGCTGTTGGTGGCCTGCGTGAGCTGGTGGGCGATCCCGATCGGCCGCCGGTGCGTACCGGGGTGTCGATCGGTGATTCGATCGCGGGGATCTACGCGGCGTTCGGGACCGTGATGGCCCTGTTCCAGCGTGAACGGGTCGAGGGTCCGGTGCCGCAGGTGGAGCGGATCATCGATGTCGCGCTCAACGAGTCGATCCTGTCGGTGATGGAATCGCTGATCCCCGACCACCTCGCCTACGGCATCAATCGCGAGCGCGTCGGCGGCCGGATGGAGGGCATCGCACCGTCGAACGCCTACCCGACCAGCGACGGCTACTCCATCATCATCGGGGGCAACGGTGACGCCATCTTCCAGCGATACATGCAGGTCATCGGCCGTCCCGACCTGGCGAAGGACCCGGAACTGGCCGACAACAACGGCCGCTGGCGCAACCGCGAACGCCTCGACGCCTCGATCGCGGAATGGACGATCCTGCACACCCGCGAAGAGGCACTGAAACTGCTCGACGATGCCGCCATCCCGTGCGGCCCGATCTACACCGCCGCCGACATCGTGGCCGACGAGCAGTACCGCGCACGCAATATGATCCAGATGTTCCCCGTCGACGTGGGCGAGGCCGAACCCAAACAGGTGGGTTTCGGTGGCATCGTCCCGGTGATCGGGGGCCAGTCGCTGCCGATCCGCAATGTCGGCCCCGATCTCGGCGAGCACACCAGGGAAGTGCTCGGCGGGCTGCTCGGGATGAGTGAAGATCAGATCGACGCGCTGGAGGCATTGTGACGAGGCGAGTACACGGCAGGCGCCGGCCTCCGGTGCGCAACAAGTGGGAGCCGCGCGGTCCGGGTCATGTGCGTCCGACGGTCCATCCGACCCCCGCCAGCGTGGGTGACAAACCGTGCGGTGGCGTGATGTGTGTGCCCGCCCAGGTTCCGGAGCAGCGTCGGTGACCGCACCGCTGCTGCGTGATGTGACGTTGCGCGACGGCTTGCAGCTCACCGGCAAGGTGCTGCCGGTGGAGCGCAAGCTCGACGTGGTGCGCAGGTTGCTCGCCGCCGGTGTGCCCGCGCTCGAGATCGGTTCGATGGCGCGGCCCGATCTCGTTGCGCCGATGGCCAATTCGCTCGAGTTGATCACGGCGCTCACCCCGGACGAACTGGCGAAATGCTGGGTGTGGGTGGCCACGCCGCGCCATGTCGAGAAGGCCGCGGTGGTCGGTGCGCGCAATTTCCAGTACTGCTTCTCGGTGTCGGATGCCCACAACAGAGCCAATATCGGCCGCGATACCGAGACCTCGGTGGCCGCGATGCCCGACGCGATCCGCCTCGCCCACGAAGTCGACGGCCAAATCCAGCTGTGCCTGGCCACTACGTTCACCTGCCCGTTCGACGGCCCCGTCGACCCCGAACGCGTCCTTGCCATCGCCAACGACCCGCGCACCGAAGGCGCCGCCGACATCGTCCTCGCGGACACCCTCGGCCAGGCCCACCCCGGTCAGGTGAGCGCCCTCGTCACCGCCGTCCGCACCACCACCCCGCCGCGCCGGATCGTCTTCCACGGTCACGACACCTGGGGCATGGGCGTGGCCAACACCTTGGCGGCCGTCGGCGCGGGCGCGACCATGGTCGACGGCGCGCTCGGCGGCCTCGGCGGCTGCCCCTTTGCCCCCGGCGCCAGCGGCAACACCTCGTCCGAGGACATCCTCTTCGCCACCCGGCCCGACTGGTTCACCCCCGATACCCTGGCTGACCTGGTCGTCCTCACCGAGGAACTCCTCACCGACCTCGATGAGCCGAACCGTTCGCGCGCCGTGCAAGGCGCCCGCTCCGAAGCCGAGGCCTTCGAATGGGTCGTGCGCAGGCCGACAGCGTGATGCGCGGCGTCGGCCGGATCACCTCGGCCGCTCGCTGTGTGAGAGTCCCCTAAGACCTGCGGTATCAGGGGTATCCCGGATGGCGCGGTTCACACCCGCCAGCCAGACTGGACCCCATGACATCGCTTGACAAGGGGACCGACGCGCCCCTGGCCGACTCCGACACCGCGGCCGCCGCACTTGACCTGGTCAAGTTGTACGGATCGGGAGATACACAGGTCAAGGCCCTTGACGGGGTGTCGGCTGACTTCGCGAAGGGCGAATTCACCGCGATCATGGGTCCGTCGGGGTCGGGTAAGTCGACGCTGATGCACTGCCTGGCCGGGCTCGACAGTGCCAGTGCGGGCGAGGTGCGCATCGGTGACACCGCGCTCACGGGCCTGTCCGACAAGCAGATGACGGCGCTGCGGCGCGACCGGATCGGGTTCGTCTTCCAGGCGTTCAACCTGGTGCCGACGCTCACCGCGCTGGAGAACATCACCCTGCCGCTCGATATCGCGGGTCGCAAGGCCGACCAGGAATGGCTCGACACCGTGGTCAAGCGCCTCGGCCTCGGCGATCGTCTCGAGCACCGGCCGTCCGAGCTGTCGGGTGGTCAGCAGCAGCGGGTGGCGTGTGCGCGGGCACTGGTGGGCAAGCCGGAGATCATCTTCGGTGACGAGCCGACCGGCAACCTGGATTCGCACTCCTCGGGTGAGGTGCTGTCGATCCTGCGTGCCTCGGTGGACGAGTTCAATCAGACCGTCGTGATCGTCACCCATGATCCGCGCGCGGCCGCGTATGCCGATCGCGTCGTGTTCCTCGCCGACGGGCGCATCGTCGACGAATTGCGTGATCCCACCCAGGATTCGATCCTCGACCGGATGAAGGCGCTGGAAACCCGATGAGCTCACCCATGCGCAAGGTCGCCTTGCGTAACCTCGCCGCGCACAAGGTGCGTTTGGCGCTGACCCTGTTGTCGGTGGTGCTCGGTACCGCCTTCATCTCCGGATCGTTCGTTTTCACCGACACCCTGCAGCGCACCTTCGACGGAATTTTCGAAGGTCAGGCCCAAGGTGTGGACGTGCGTGTCGGCCCGTCGGCTCGCCAATCACTCGGCGTGCCGACGAATATCGTCGACGCGCTGGCCAAGACTCCCGGCGTCGCCCGGGTCGCGCCCGCGGTGAACGGTCCGGTCGTGCTGCTCGAGCCCGACGGCAAGAAGGCCGTACAGACCGGTGGCGCACCGAGTTTCGGCCTGTCCTACCTGCCGCCGGAGAAGGCCGTCGAGGAACCCGACAAGTTCGTCGCCGGTGCCCCGCCCACCCAGCCGACCGAGATCGCGCTCAACACCGGTGGTGCCGAAAAGGCGGGGCTGAAGGTCGGCGACACGACCAAGGTGCTGATTCCGTCCAAGGGTGATCCGTTCGAGGTGACCCTGTCCGGCATCTACGAGATGCCGGGTGCCGAGGGCGGCGGTGTGGTGGCGGTGATGTTCACCGAGCCGCAGGGCCGCAAGCTGTTCACCGACGGCTCGCACGTGGCCTACGCCGATATCGCGGCAGCGCCCGGTGTTTCGGCCGATGACCTGCGCGACCAGCTCGCCGCCGGTCTGCCGAACTACAAGGTGCAGAACTCCGACGAGGTCCGCGAGGACATGAAGAAGGAGATCTCCGAGGCGCTCACCTTCATCAACTACTTCCTGCTCGCCTTCGGCGCGATCGCGCTGATCGTCGGCACGTTCATCATCTACAACACCTTCTCGATGATCGTGGCGCAGCGGCTGCGCGAACTCGCGTTGCTGCGGGCGATCGGGGCGAGTCGTCAGCAGGTCGGGCGGTCGGTGGTCAGTGAGGCCATCGTGATCGGCCTGATCGGCAGCGTGCTCGGCCTGGCCGCCGGGATCGGGTTGGCGTACGGATTGTCGGCATTGCTCAACGCCTTCGATCTCGGACTGCCCACCGGGTCGCTGACAGTGCTGCCGCGGACCGCGATCATCGCGCTGCTCGTGGGCCTGATCGTCACCGTGGCCAGTGCCTACGCCCCCGCCCGACGGGCCGCGAAGGTGCCGCCGGTGGAGGCGATGCGCTCCGAATTCGCCAGTGCGGGTGACTCTTTGCGACTGCGCACGATCGTCGGTGCGGTGATGGCCGTGGCCGGTGGCGTGCTCGTGTACGTGGGTGCGCAGGGGACCGGTAAGGGCTCGGCGGTGACCGTCGGTGTCGGTGCGCTCGGGTTGATTCTGGCGGTGCTGCTGGCCTCGCCCGCGCTGTCACGGCCGATGGTGGCCGTGCTCGGGGTGCTCACCCGGCCGTTCGGCGCGATCGGGCAGATGGCGCGCAACAATGCCACCCGCAACCCGCGCCGCACCGCCGCCACCGCGTTCGCGCTCACGCTCGGCCTGATGCTCGTCTCGGCGATCGGCATTCTGGGCGCTTCGGCGAAAACCAGTGTCGGCGTGCTGATCGACAAGGGCGTGAAGGCCGAATACGTGCTCGCCGGTCCACAGATGATCGGAGCGCCGATCGGTGCGGTCGACGCCGTGCGCACCCAGGTGCCGGGCGTCAGCGATGTGACCGGGGTCCGGGTCGTGGCGTTCAAGGTCGGCGACGACCAGCTCGGCGCCACCTCACCGGACGGCCCGATCGACCCGGTGATGGACATCGACATGCTCAGCGGCACCAGCACCATCCCCGCCGGTGGGGCGCTCGTCAGCGAGACCGAGGCCGCCGATCGTGGGTGGAAGCTCGGTGAGAAGGTCGCGATCACCAGCCTCGACAAGAAGCAGCTCGAGCTCACTGTCGCGGGCATCTACGCCGACTCGCAGCTGCTCGGTCCGATGGTCGTCGATCCCGGCGTCTACGAGCAGCTGATGCCACCGGCCTTGCGCACCAATGTGTTCGTGCTGGTCAAGGCCGAGCCGGGCGCGGATCTCACCGCGATGCGGGCGAATCTGGAAAAGGCCACCGAGCCGTTCGTGGTCGTTCAGGTCCAGGACCACGAGGAATTCAAGGGCGCGCAGGGCAAGCAGATCAACACCCTGTTGGCCATCCTCTACGGGTTGCTCGCACTGGCCGTGGTGATCGCCGTGCTCGGCATCATCAACACCTTGGCGCTGTCGGTGGTGGAACGTCGCCGCGAAATCGGCATGCTGCGTGCGGTCGGCACCCAGCGCGCTCAGGTGCGGCGCACGATCTACCTGGAATCCATGCTGATCGCCATCTTCGGCGCCATCGTGGGTCTGGTGCTCGGCATCGCGCTCGGCGTCGGATTCCTGCGCACCCTGCGCGATATGGGCATCGACCAGATCACCATTCCGTGGTCGCAGCTGGTGATCGTGCTGGTCGCCTCGGGTGTGGTGGGTGTGCTGGCGGCGGTGTGGCCGGGTGTGCGGGCCGCGCGTACGCCACCGTTGGCGGCGATCGCGGACCTGTAGATCCTTCGGGACCGGCGTAATCACCCAGTTCGTTGACTTCCAGTCAGGATTCTGACCGATCGGAGGCGAAGTGGGTGATTACGCCGGTTTCACGCAGGGTAGCGGTCGAACCAGGCCTTGGTGGGCTGGCCGGACTCGTCTCGCGGTGGGGTGAGGCCGAATTCGGTGCAGTAGTCGGTGGCGAGCCGGTCGAGGACCGGGCGGGCGTCGACGGTGTGCGACCAGCGGTGGGGCAGGGCCGTGCGGCCGTAGCGTGCGCCGAGCAGGCTGCCCGCGATCGAACCGGTCGCGTCGCTGTCGCCGGAGTGGTTGACCGACAACAGCAGTCCGTTGCGGACGACGAGGTGGTCGGGCCCGCCGACGGTCTCCGCGGCCAGCACCGTGAAAACGGCGATGGCGAGAGCTTCGGGGGCGATCCAACCCTGGCCGAGCGTTTCGAGGTCCTCGGGCCGGGGTTGACGACCGGGCCTGCAAGTGCGGGCGGCCAGCGAGATCGCCGCTTCCAGCGCGGCGGAGGTCTCCTCGTGGTGCGGGTACCTCGCCAGTTCGGCGCGCGCCCGATCGAGCGCGGTCATCGTGGTGACTCCGCGCGTGGTCTGATACACCAGTGCGGCGAGGACGCCGGCCGGTAGCCAGCCGCTGGGGTGGCCGTGGGTGAGTGTGGCTGCGTCACAGCCCAATTCGAAGATGGTGGTGAGGGCGGAGCCGCCTCGATCCGCGGCGTAACCGAATCCGCACGGCGAAGCCCGCATCACCGCCCCGCTGCCCTTGGAACTGTTGATCGGGCGATCACGGGTGCCGAGTGGGTTCGTCGGATCCCGGCGCTCGGCCGCCGCACGCAGCGCGGCGTGCACCGAGACCGCCACGCCGCGCTGTTCGGTCAGCTCGGGGTGGTCGGCGAGTGAACTGTGCAGCGTGATCGGCTGATCGGGTATCTCGCGTACCTGCCCGCGTAACCACACCAGCATCCCCTGCTGCAGCAAACCCAGTGTCGCCCCGCCGGTTCCCTTCGCCCGTGCCCGCACCGAGCCGCGGATCAAAGCCTCCACCGTGAACGCCGTCAGCTGCGTCTCCTCCGAGATCCGCAGCTGATCGGCGTCGTCGCCGATCCCGAGGTGACCGTGCTCCTCGCGAATCTGTTGCAGGGTACTGGCTTCCACCGGCGCGCCGAGTGCGTCGCCGATCGCCCCGCCGAGGAGGCATCCGCTCACCCGACCTGCCCATATCGATGCGGCCGTCGCGGGCCGAGTATCGCTGGGCACATGGTTTTCCGGCTCGGCCGCGGGATCGCGAAGGGCGGTCGGGTCGTGTCGACGCGGGGCGACCGTCGGCATCGAATGTCGAGAATCGGCGGTGGAGGCCGACAGCGCCGGCTGGGAGTTGGTTCGCGGCTGGTGGCGCAGGGCGTCGGTGAGGGCGGCGGCGAAGTCGGCGCAGGTGCGGAATCGATGTTTGGGGTCTTTGGCCATGGCTTTGGCGAGGACGGCATCGACTGCGGCAGGCAGCGTGGTGCGGCGGGTGCTCGCCATCGGAGGTGGGGCGTTGAGGTGGCCGAGCATGACCGTGGCCGGGTTCGGGGCATCGAAGGGGCCGGTGCCGATGAGCAGGCGAAAGACGGTGCAGGCCAGGGAGTATTGGTCGCTGCGGCCGTCGAGGGGCGCGCTGGTGAGCTGTTCGGGGGAGGCATAGGCGATGGTGGCGGTGAACTGGCCGGTGCGGGTGAGGCCGCCGGTGTCGTCGAGGAGTTTCGCGATACCGAAGTCGGTGAGCACGACTCGTTCGTCGAAGCCGGCGCCGACGCCCGCGGTGTGCGAGAGCAGGATGTTGGCGGGCTTCACGTCGCGGTGCAGTACGCCCTGGCGGTGGGCGTAGTCAAGGGCGCTCGCGGTCTGGGTGGTGATCTGGGCGATCCGCCCATTTCCGAACTGCTGCACCGGAACCGCCGAGGCATCCGTGCCGTCGACGAACTGCATGGATATCCAGAGACGTTCCTCGTCGACGCCACGGTCGTAGACGGTGATGATGTTGGGGTGGTCGAGCTGGGCGATCAGGTCGGCTTCGCGTTCGAATCTGGTCCGGATCTCGGAGTCGGAGAACAGGTCTCGATGCATCAGCTTCAGCGCGGTGAGCCGTGGCAGCCTGCGGTCGCGTGCCGCGTACACCGCACCCATGCCGCCGCGCCCCAGCTCTCGTTCGATGACGAAACCGGCGAACACCGCCCCGCGCCGCAACATCGCCTCACCCCGTTCACCGAACCCGATCGTTCGCAGCCTAGTGGGCGCCGACGCTGAACGCTCCCGAGTCCCACACACCGCTCGGAGTGGGCACCCTCCAGTTCCCCTGGGGCGAGGTCGAGGCGGGCGGCCCCGACACCGGTGAGCGACCTCGGCGTCGACTCGCGTTCCGGCAGGCCGGGCGGTCCGTCGAGCCGTAAAATGCCAGTGCCAACCGGATGCGGCGCTGAGCGTCGGATCGGCCGTGGAACGTCTCGGTTACACCGCCGGGGCGTGGGTGTCGGCCCAGCGCGTGATGTCGCCGCGGTCGAGGGCGGTGGCCAGTAAGTCGGGGAATTTGTCCGGTGTGCAGGCGAAGGCGGGAATGCCGAGAGCTGCCAGGGCCGCGGCGTTGTCGTGGTCGTAGGCGGGGGCGCCCTCGTCGGAGAGGGCGAGCAGCACGACTACCTGCACGCCCGCCTCCTTCATCGCGTTGCAGCGGCGCAGCATCTCGTTGCGAACGCCGCCTTCGTACAGGTCGGAGATGAGCACGAACAGGCTGTCGGTGGGCCGGGTGATCAGGGTTTGCGAATAGGCGATGGCGCGGTTGATGTCGGTGCCGCCGCCGAGTTGGGTGCCGAACAGGACGTCGACCGGGTCGCTGAGTTGATCGGTGAGGTCGACGATCTCGGTGTCGAACACGACCAGCGAGGTCTTCAGCGAGCGCATGGAGGCCAGCACGGCGCCGAAGACCGAGGCGTAGACGACGCTGGCCGCCATCGAACCGGATTGGTCGATGGCCAGGACGACATCGCGTTGGATCGACTGCGACTTGCGGCCGTAGCCGACGAGCCGTTCGGGCACGATGGTGCGATGTTCGGGCAGGTAGTTGGCAAGATTCTTGCGGATGGTCCGATTGAAATCGATGTCGCGCAGTTTCGGCCGGTGGGTGCGCGCGGCCCGGTTGATGGCGCCGGAGACCGCCGCCACGGTCTTGGCGGCGATGCGCTGCTCGATCTCGCGCACCACCTTCTCGACCACCATGCGCGCGGTGGCCTTGGTGGTTTCGGGCATCACGCTGTTGAGGCCGATCAGGGTTCCCACCAGGTGTACGTCGGGTTCCACCGATTCCAGCAGCTCGGGTTCGAGCAGCAGTTGGGTGAGATTCAGGCGGTCGACGGCGTCGCGCTGCATCACCTCCACCACGGTCGCGGGGAAGTAGTTGCGGATGTCGCCGAGCCACCGGGCGACGCGGGGCGCTGAACCACCCAGTCCGCCCGACCTTTTCGTCGTGCCGCCGGCTTCACCGGTGTTGTAGAGGGCGCCGAGAGCCTGGTCCATCGCCTGGTCGGCGCCGGAGCTCAAGCCGCCGAGTTGTTCCTCGGCGGCGCTACCGAGTACGAGACGCCAACGGCGCGAATGGGTTTCGTCAGGATCGGTCATCGATGCTCCTGGTGGTCGAGCGGGAGATCTGGATGCGGAGTCGCGAGGCGCTGGGCTCGATGCGACCGGCTCGGCGTGCGACGCCTGCTGCGGCGGGTCATCCTGCCGCCCCGAGGATTGCGGTCGCCGCGCGCAGTGCTAGTTGTCCGCGAATCGGATCGATGGCGGTGGGGGTGTCGGCGATGGTCGGTGCGGTGCCGGTGTCGCGCAATGCTTGGCTGATGGCTCGGCGTTCGCCGGATTCGAAGGAGCCGAAGGTGCGGCGCAGCAGGGGGAGGGTGGCGACGAACTGGTCCTCGTTGAGGTCGCGCAGCCACTCGTCGATGCGGCGCAACAACTCTCGGTCGTGGACGAGGAGTAGGCCGCGCCCGCCGAGGAAGCCGTCGATCCAGGCGGCTTTGGCGGCGGGGGTGTTGCCGATGGAGAGGGCGGCGGCGAGACGGCGGGCGGAGTCGGCGTCGTCGATGCGTTCGGCGTCGCAGAGCAGGCGCACCGCGCGGCCGCCGATCGCGCCGTGCACGTCGTCGCGGTCGGCGATGCGCTGCAGGGTGGCCAGCCATTCGGTGCTTGCGTGCTCGTCGTCGCGGGTGCTGATGGCGGCGTGCGCGGCGTCGATCTGGGTGCGCAGGGCCACGGCCGCGTCGGTGTCGAGGCCGGTCACGGCGCCGGGCAGGCCCGCGCAGATCCGGACGAGCAGACCGTCGGCGACGTGGGCGAGCGCCTTGATATCGGTGCCGCGGACGTCGCCGTAGCGCAGGGTGCGGGTCAGGCCAGGAAGGGCGCCGAGCAGGTGGGTGACGTCGTGGTCGAGCGCGGCCGCCGCTTCGAGCCTGGTGATCAAACCGTCGGTGGCACCGCCCAGGTCGGCCAGCAGGGCCGTTTCCAGTGCGGCGGCGAGGGCGGTGACGGTGACGTCGTCGCGACTCGCGGTATCGAGGATCTTGGTCTCCGCTGCGGTGCGCAGGGTGGTGCCCCAGATCGCGGCCTCGACGATGCGGACCTCGAATTCCGGTTCCCAGCGCAGGGTCCAGGTCTCCCGGAAGGTACCGGTACTGCGCACCTCGCCGAGTGTCGGTGTACCCCAGTCGATTCCGAGCAGGCGCAGGCGGTGCAGCAGGTGCGAGCGTTCGACGTCGCGTTCCTTGCGCAGGTCGAGGTCGACAGTGCGGGCGAGTGCTTCCTGCTTCAGCCGCAGGGTTTTGCTGCGCGCCCGCAGGTCGGCGGCCAGGGGGACCGTCGGGGTGTCCTCGGGGACGCCGCCGAGCGTCTCACCGACCACGAGTTCGTCGACGACGAGCCGCAGCATGGTCTCGTCGCCACCACACATCACCGACCGCACCGCCTCGGTGACTTCGGACAGGCCTGCCAGCGGTCGGCCGCGCAATGCCGCGAGGGTGTCGGCCAGCCGCACCGCCTCGATGATGTGTGCGCTCGACACCGGCAGATCGTGCCTGCGCAGCACACCGGCGACCTTGGTCAGCCAGCGCGCCACCGGGCGCTCGGTCTCGGTGAACAGGTGGTGGTACCACCCCGGTGAGGTGACTCCTGCCCCGTAGCCCGAGCCTGCCGCGAGTCGCGAATGCGTCCACGGCACCCAGGTCAGTGCCGCCTTCGTCTTCGGTAAGCCTGTGAGTAGCCGCTTGTCCGAAGCCGCAGGGCCGAGCGGCCCGACCAGTGCGGGCGCGTGCCAAGCGCCACACACCACGGCCAATCGCTTCGCCCCACCCTTGAGTACCTGCCGCATCACCTGCCGCATATGCGCTTCGCGGACCAGGGTGTGGTGGTCGACGACCAGCGGTGCGATCGCGGCGTCCGGTCGATCCGCGGATGGTAGGAGCTCGAATCCCGTTGCCGCCGACGGTATCTCCGCCAGCCCTGGATCGGCGGCCGGTGTCGGAACGGCCGTCTGAGTCGTACCGCTCGGCTGCGCCGACAGGTCGACCTGCGCTTCACCGGGCTGTGTCGCGATGCCGGGTGCTGACGGGTCGGGCTGTGTCGCGATGCCGGATGCCGACGGGTCAGGCTGTGTCGTGTCGCCTGCCTGGGGTGCTATGCCATCGTCCGGTTGCGACGCGTGGGGAGCGGTGTGATCCGCATCCTCGCGTAGTGCGGCCATAGCTTCGGTGATGGCATCGAAAGCCGCACTGTCGGGGACGGATTCGACGACGGCGTCCCACCAGCGTTCGGCGTCGTCGTAGCCCGCGGCCGAGGCGAGGGCGGCCAGTGGGTCGGAGCCGCCGCCGCGCGCGTCGTCCTCGGCGCCGAGGACGTTCGCGGCGGGGAGGTCGCAGAAGCGGACCGGGACGGAATGGTCGACGCCGTAGCGCATGGCCTGCCACTCCGGGGAGAACACGGCGAATGGCCAGAATGCAGCTCGCGCAGGCGAATCCGGGACGTAGGCGAGTAGGGCGACCGGTGGCGTCATCGTATCGGCCGCGACGAATCCGACGAGCGGATCGGCGTCGGAAGGGCCCTCGACGAGGATGGCGTCGGGCTGGAACTCCTCGAGCGCATGGCGCAGTGAGCGCGCCGATCCCGGCCCATGGTGCCGAATGCCGAACACCCGCGTCACCGGGGCGGCCTCCACACAGGCACCGGCATTCGCCCGGGGGGCGGTGCCGGCAACTGAGCCCACGCCGGCACCCGAGTTCGAGCCCAGGTCGGCACCCGAGCGCGAGCCCGCATCCGTGCTCGCGCGGCCGTCGGCATCCGCGCTGGTGGCGTCGCCGGCTGCGGAGGTGTCCGTGCTCGTGTCCGCGTCGGCACCCGCGTCCGTGGCGGAGCGGGAGTTTGCGTCCGCAAGCCCCGTGTGGCCCCCATCGTCGTCCGCTGGATCGATCGGCATGTCGACGGCAGGTGCTGATCGGGCGTCGCCCGCTTGTTCACTCATCGAAATCCCCATGTGTGCTGTGTGGTCCGTCCTCCCCTACGGTGGGTGTCAGCTGGCGATTTCGCGGCAGGCTCGGTAGAAATCGGCCCAGTCGGGGCGTTCGCGGACGACGGCCTCGAGGTATTCGGTCCACACCACGGTGTCGGCGACCGGGTCTTTGATCACCGAGCCGAGGACGGCGCCGGCGATGTCGGAGGCGCGCAGGACGCCGTCGCCGAAGTGGGCGGAGAGGGCGAGGCCGTTGGTGATCACCGAGATCGCCTCGGCGGTGGACAGGGTGCCCGAGGGGGACTTCAGTTTGGTGCGGCCGTCGGCGGTGATGCCGGAGCGCAGTTCGCGGAAGACCCTGACCACCCTGCGGACTTCCTCGGCGGCGGCGGGGACCTTGGGCAATTCCAGTGCGGCGCCGAGCTGTTCGACGCGACGGCTCACGATGGCGACCTCGGAGTCCTCGTCGGCGGGCAGCGGCAACACCACGGTGTTGAAGCGGCGGCGCAGGGCCGAGGACAGGTCGTTCACGCCACGGTCGCGGTCGTTGGCGGTGGCGATCACGTTGAAACCCTTGGCGGCCTGCACTTCTCCGCCGAGTTCGGGGACCGGAAGGGTCTTCTCGGACAGGATGGTGATGAGCGCGTCCTGCACATCGGAGGGGATGCGGGTGAGCTCTTCGATGCGGGCGATGGCGCCGGTGCGCATAGCGGTCATCACCGGCGACGCGACCAGTGCGGCATCGCTGGGGCCCTCGGCGAGCAGGCGGGCGTAGTTCCAGCCGTAGCGGATCGCCTCCTCGGCGGTGCCGGAGGTGCCCTGCACGAGCAGGGTCGACTCGCCACTGATGGCGGCCGAAAGGTGTTCCGACACCCAGGTTTTCGCGGTACCAGGCACGCCGAGCAGCAGCAGCGCCCGGTCGGTGGCCAGCGTCGCGACGGCGACTTCCATCAGCCTGCGCGGTCCGACGTATTTGGGCGTGATCACGGTGCCGTCGTCGAGCGTGCCACCCAGGATGTAGGTGACGACGGCCCAGGGAGACAGCTTCCACGACGGTGGACGTACGCGGTCGTCGACGCGGTCCAGGGCGGCCAACTCGTCGGCGAAGGCTTGTTCGGCGTGCGGGCGCAGCAGGGTGGTCGACGGTTCGGTGGTGGTCATCGCAGCTCCTCGAGCATGGTGGCACGGTCGGTGAGATCGTGGGCGAGTCGGTGGAATGCCTGTTGCCAGGCGGGGTCGTCGGTGGTGTCGGCCAGTGCGGTGACGCGTGCGGCCAGCTCGACAGGTAGATGGACGCTCGCCGCGGTGAGCAGCGCCCGGTCGGTGTACACGCCCGCACTGGCATGCGGCTGACGCGCGGTGGTGCGGGCGCGATCGCTGAGCAGGCGCAACACATGGGCGGCCACCTGTTCCGGCCACGGGTGATCGAGTCCGGGCAGGATCGCGTGCAGTTCGTTGAGCTGGTGCGCGTCGAGGTCGAGCACGTGCTCGATCCGGTCGGCGGCATCGAGCAGGGTGAACAGTTCGCGGCGCCGCAGCACCGCCTGCTCGGTCGGGGTCGCGTGGGCGAACAACGCACGGGCCCAGACGGTGTCGCCCTGGGCGAGCGTCGCATCGACCCAACCGTCCACGATCGCCTTGGCGTAGCGCGGTGGCAGCGACAGGGTCAGCGCGGTGCTCGCGACTTTGTCGTCGGTGGCGTGCACGATCGGCGCCCACGCCGAGAGCGGCGTCGCGGCGATCGCCTGGTGCAGGGTCGTGATCGTCGAATCCGGGGTGTCCCAGCGCAATTTCGCCTGATCGGTCGCGTCGGTGATGCCATCGCGCCGGGCCTGCGCGTCGAGCTCCGCGGGCACCGTCACCTCGACGGTGCCGTCGTCGGCCACCCGAATCCACGATGCCACCAGCGCTGCCATCCGCTGCCCGAAAGCGGCGTCCGGGAGCTGGTTCAGCAGTGTGGTCGCGGTGCGCCGGACATCGCCGCGCCGATCATCGAGGGCCCGCTCGAGCAGCGGTTCGTCCGCCGAACTCAGCCCGTCGGCGAGCAACGCCAGCAGCTCCGCCTTGACCGGCCCGGATTCCTTCGGCCACGCCGCTGTCAGCACGGCAAGGGCCGCGGCCGGATCCGCCCGGCGGGTGCGCGCGAACCAGTCCTTTCGCTCCCCGGATGTCCCGAACAGCCACACATCTTGTGACGCGACGGGTTCCTCGGTGCGCAACGTGGATGTCTCGCTGGGGAATTCGTCGACGAGTTTCGTCCAGGCGGGGTTGTGGGCGGCGAGCCAGCGTCCTCGACGGCCTGCCAGGCGCAGCAGTGGCGCGCGCAGGGCGGTGTCGGAGGCCGCGGACAGCGCCTGGACGCACAGCACATCGGGCAGCCGGAAGTCGAAGGGTGCTGCGGCGGTGAACCATTCGGGCAGGAACGGGGACTTGTCCGCGAGCAGGCGGCTCAACCGATCGGCGGCGGGGCGCGGCAGGAGGGGGCGCGGATCGTCCACGGCGGGTTCGGGTTTCGATGCGGTGCGGGGCAGTTGACCGCCGCGCACGTACAGGTCTTGCAATGCGGCTGTGTGGAGCAGACGGGTGGCCGGTTCGCCCGCGTGCTGCGGGACGGCGGTGGCGACCGCGGCGTCGAGCTGGACGCCGTCGGCGCTGCGGCGGGCGGTGCCGAGCAGGGCGACCGAGACCAGTTCGGCCAGCGCGGGAGTGGGCGTGGTCTGGGTGGGGAAATCGGTTTCCAGGTCGCTCACCTCGCCGGCGAAGAACACCGAGATCGGGTCGAAGCCGTCGGCACGCCACTCGCCGCACACCGTCACCGGGTGACCGCCCGCGACCGCGATCAACCGCCACGGGCGCACCCCGGCAGGCAGCGGCAGCGCGGTCCCATCAGCGGCGACCAGCTGCCAGCCGTTGTCGTCGAGCACCGGAACGACATCGGTCAGCAGTGCGGGCCAGGCGCGGATCCACGGATCGTGGCTCAGGGCGTCGGCGTAGGCGGCCAGCGTGTCGTCGATCGTGGTACCGCAGACAGCGGGGATCGTGGTGAACGGCTCGGGTGCGCCGTGGCGGGTACCCCACTGCGCACGTAGGGACGCGGCGCCCGGGTAGTAGTGCAATTCCGCGTCGACCTCGCTGCCAGGCGCCGGTACCTCGCCGGTGAAATTCGGTGTGCCGAAGGAATGTTCGATGAGCAGGGCCCACCGCCCACTGCTGCGACCGCGCAACCAGGTTCGTCGCGTGTGCAGTCGATCCTCCTCGCTCGCCCGCATCCCGAGCACCGACCAGCGATCCCGGACAGCAGGCTCGGACAGCACCGACTCGGCCGCCATCGGATAGCCGATATGAGTCCGAATTCCCGCTTGCAGCGGCTCGGGGAGCGCGTCGATTCGCTGGTGGGCCAGCACCAGCAGGTGCAGCCGGGCGTACTCGCGCAACAGCAGTTCGGGCCAGTGCTCGGTGGTGACGGCCGCGGTGGGCAACCGGCGTAGGGCCTCGGCGATGCGGGGCGCCTGGGCATCCACCATCCGGGCCGCGATCGCCTCGTAGGCGGCGAACGAACGGTCGGTCTGGGCCAGGCCGGTCCGGATCTGGTCGGTCAGCCAGACCTCGAGTTCGGTGAGCCCGGCGGCGACACGGGTGCGCCGCTGCTCGACAGTCGCCTGCGACGGCGTGCTCGCGGCCTTGGCCTTCGGTGGCGCGGCGGCCTTCGCGGCGCGCCCCGCCAGCCACTCGGCCGCGAAATCGGCGGGGGCGTCCATGACCGGCGTCTGGCCGCTCGACCACGTGAGCAACAGCGACAACGTGTGCTTACAGGGGAACTTGCGGCTCGGGCACGAGCACTTGTACGCGGGCCCGTCCAGATCGACGATCGCCTGATACGGCTTGGCGCCGCTGCCCTGGCACAGCCCCCACACCGCATTGTCGACGGTGCCGGTCTCACGCCAGCGACCTGCCAGCTTGCGTGCGGCAGCCAGCGAGCTCGCATCGGGTGCGAGCGCACGGACCTGGTCCTCGGTCCACGGCGTGCGTTGCTCGGTCATCGGTTCCCCCGTTCTCTGTTCGCCGAAATATCTACCGCAACCCACCGACAACAATCGGTCGTGGCGCCGAAAATGCTGGCGCTGAGGAAATTTCGTGGTCCAGATCTTGCCGTGAACGGTGATCTCTGGCATTCTGACCTGTTCGGCACCGCCCGGACCGCCCGTGCCGCTCGATGCAGCGTAACGCGGGTGTGAACACCTCATCGAGCTGCCCGCCGGGGTGGGCGAGGGGTGGACATCGAGGGTCCCGCGCGGTCCCACGATGGCCATTCCACTCCCGCGGGCAGATTCGCTGAGGCCCTGCGCATCCCCTGGGCGAACATCCGGCGATCGGGTAGCGTTTCCACCAGGATCGCCGCGTTGCGCGCCGACGCGAAGGGGGATGTCGCCAGTGTGCTCGGATCGGATCGCCGAGGTGGTCGCGCGCGAGCTCGCCGCCGACCCGGCTGTGGAGGAACGGGTCGCCGGCTGTGTGCTCGCCGCGCTCACGGCTGTCGACGGTGGCTCGGCCGCAACGGATTCCGGTGACACCGGGGTTTTTCTGCGGTCGATCACCGTTCAGGGTTTTCGCGGGATCGGGCCCGCGGCCACGTTGCGATTGAACCCTGGTCCCGGCCTGACGCTCGTGGTCGGACGTAACGGCAGCGGCAAGTCGAGTTTCGCCGAGGCCGCCGAATTCGCGTTGACCGGTGGCAATCGACGCTGGGACGGCCGCTCGACCGCGTGGCGGGAAGGGTGGCGCAACCTGCACGAACCCGAGACCGCCCGGATCGACGTCGAACTGCTCACCGCGGGCGCGCAGCCGCAACTCTCGGTCGCCACCAGCTGGGACCCGAGCGCTGAACTCGTCGACGCGCGGTGGACCGAACGGCGTGGCTCCGACCCGGCTGTCTCGGTCGACCCGCACGGCCGCAGGCAACGGCTCGATCTGTACCGGCCGTTCCTGTCCTACAGCGAACTCGGCGCGCTCGTCGACGGGAAGCCGAGCGACCTGTTCGACGCGCTGCACCGCCTGCTCGGCCTCGACGATTTGGCCGCCGCGGCAGAGCAGATCCGGTTGCGCAAGCTCGAACTCGAGCGCGCCGTGAAGGATTCGCGCCAGTCGCGCGCCGATCTGCTGGTCGAACTCGCCGAGGCCGACGACGAACGTGCCCGTGCCGTTGCCGACCTGCTGCGCGACCCCGACCCTGATCTCGACGCGGTGGCGAACGCGGTCGCCGGTTCGGTCCTCGGCATCGACGGGCCCGAGGGTTTACGCGCGATCCTGCGGCTGACCCTGCCCGAGGCCGCGCAGGTCGCCGCGATCACAGATCGGCTCGCCGAGGCCGCCCGTAACGTAGCGCGCCACGCGACCGTCGACACCGACGCCGATCTGCGAGTTCTCGAATTGCTCACGCGGGCACGCGAACACGTCACCGCGACGGGTTCGTGCCCGTGCCCGGTATGCGGACGCGACGAACTCGACACCGACTGGCTCGCGGCCGCCGATGCCGAAATCGCCCACCGCACCGCGGAACTCGCCTCCTTGCAGGCGGCAACCACGGAGTTCGAGGCGGCTCTGACGGAGGCCCGCGACCTTCTCGCGGAACTACCGATCGAACTCGGCCCGGCAATCGCAGGCAGTTCCGGCGCCACCGGCCGCCCGGTCGAGCCGTCGGATTCACCCGCAGGACAATATAGTTCGTACGGATCCTCGGACTCGTTGTGTAAACAGCGCGACATCGTCGGCCAGCTCTGGACGGAGTGGGCCGCGCTCGCGACAGCCGACTACGACGATCAATTCCCGGATCGACTGCGCGAACTTCACACCGACCTCCTGACGGAACTCACCGCACTGCAACGAGATACGCAGATCGAGCTGGACCGCCTGGATACGGTCTGGTCGCCCCTGGTCCCGCGCATTCTCGCCTGGCTCGACCCCGCTCGCGCCGTCGCCGACCACGCCGGCGAACTGCGGGTGGTGAAGAAGGCGGCCGACTGGCTCAAGGCGGCCACCGCGACCATCCGCGGCGAGCGGATGCGGCCACTGGAGACCACGGCCCGCTGGGTATGGAGCACACTGCGCCAGCACAGCAATGTGGAACTCGGCGCGATCCGGTTGCAGGGCAGCGCGGGCACGGCGCGGCGGGTACTGCTCGATGTCACCGTCGACGACGTGGACGGCGCGGCGCTCGGCGTGATGAGCCAAGGCGAGCTGCACGCACTCGGGCTGTCGCTGTTCCTACCGCGAGCCACGGTGGCGCACAGTCCCTTCCGGTTCGTGATGATCGACGATCCCGTGCAGGCGATGGATCCCGCGAAGGTCGACGGCCTGGCCAGGGTGCTCGCCGAGGTGGCGGCCTCGCGGCAGGTGGTGGTGTTCACCCACGACGAGCGGCTCGCCGAGGCGGTGCGCCGCATGCAACTCGATGCGACAGTGCTCGAAGTCCAGCGTCGCGAGCGGTCGATCGTGGAGGTGCGGGTGACCGGCGATCCGGTGCGCCGCTATCTCGACGACGCTCGATCTCTTTTGCGCACACCGCAACTCCCGCCCGCCATCGCCGACGAACTCGTGGCGACCTGCTGCCGTTCGGCGATCGAAGCGGCAGGCCTGGCGAAGGCACGCCAGGAACTCCTCGCCGCGGGGCTCGCGCACGGGGAAGTGGAACGGCGCGTCCGCAACGCCCACACCACCCGCGCGATGATCACCCTCGCCATCATGGGTGTCGGCGCTCGCGTGGACGACCTGAACAAGCATCTGAGCGCGGTCGGCGGACGCTGGCTCGTCGGCGTCCTGCGCGATGCCACGGCGGGCGCGCACGTGCCGATCGACCGGCCGATGCGCGAATTGATCAGTGACACAGAACGATTCATCACCTGGCTGCGCGCGCACGAGCCTGCCGTGGTGCGAACGTGAATCGGCGCGGCAGGCCGAATCGGGTGAAGTTCAGCCCGCGACCGTCCGTGGCGGCACGGCTCGAGGCGGCGGAGAACCTGCTCGACGGATCGGTCTCGGATGCCGGTGGGGTGTGGTCGCGGGCCGTGGCGTGGATTCTGCGACTGGCCCTGGAACAGGCGGTGGACCAGCTGTGGGCGCAGGTGGCGCCCGAGCTGATGCGGTGTCCGATGCGTGCCCAGCTGCTCGCGTTGCGGGTGTACGCGGGGCCGGAGGCCGCCGGCCAGGTAGGGGCGCTGTGGGCGGCATTGTCGCGCGCGGCGCATCACCTCGACTACGAGATGGCGCCCAGCGTCACCGACCTGCGGCGCTGGCGGGACCAGACGGCCGAGCTGGCGCGGGTGCTGGAACTGGCGCCGCTCGCGAATCAGCCGTTCGGGTGAGGTGGTAGCGCTTCGAGTCCGGCAGGATGGCCCGCATGGGTGAAGTGAAGATGTGTCCGTGTCGTCGGGGCGAGCCGTTCGATGGGTGCTGCGGGCCGATTCTTGCGGGGGAGAAGGCCGCGCCCACCGCGGAGACATTGATGCGGTCGCGCTATACCGCCTACGTCGTCGGCGATGTGGACTACCTGCTGCGCACCTGGCATCCCAGCACCCGCCCGGCCGACCTCGAACTCGATCCGGATCAGCGGTGGCTGTTCCTCGAAATCGTGGGGACCCAGCGTGGCGGGCCGTTCGACGACAACGGCACGGTCGAATTCATCGCCCACTACAAACTCGACAGCGCGCGCGACGCCATGCACGAGCTGAGCACCTTCGTGCGGGTCGACGGGGCGTGGGTCTACCTCGACGGGACGTTCCAGGCCTGAACCGGGGATACTGCTCGGGTGCCCCGTATCGCGATCGAGTACTGCACCCAATGCCGCTGGCTGCTCCGGGCGAGCTGGATGGCGCAGGAACTGCTGACCACCTTCGCCACCGAACTCGGGGAGGTGGCGCTGGTGCCGGGGCAGGGCGGGATCTTCCGGATCACCCTCGACGGCGAACAGCTCTGGGAACGCAAGGCGGACGGCGGTTTTCCCGATATCGCCGTCCTCAAGCAGCGGGTCCGCGACCGGATCGCACCCGATCGCGACCTCGGCCACGTCGACCGCCGCGACTGACGGCTCAGCAGCAGCCGCCACCACCGCAGCAACCGCCACCGGCCGGGCGTGGTGCGGGCGAGGGTGCGGGAGCGGATCCGCGTCCCACCGCCGCGAAGGTGGTGAGCAGTTTGACGGTGTCGTCATGGCCGGCAGGGCACGTGGCCGGGTCCGAGGACTGCGCCATCGGCCGGTTGACGTCGAACGTGTCGCCGCAGGAGCGACACCGGAAGCTGTAGTTCGGCATCGGCCCAGTGTAAGCAGTGGATCGACTGCCGTCGTGTCGGCGGGCGCGTCCGGCTAGAAGCGTTCAGCACATTTCTGGCTAACCGAACCGATAGGAAATCGGGCGAGGGGCGTCGTGCCGCCGGTAGTAACCCCAGCGGGGTAGCAATCCGCCGAATACGGCTGACTTCGCACCGTCCCGCGCGCCGAATCGCTGCTTCCATCTGTACCGCGCAGTAACTGTTACCTGCGGAAATGCCTCGTAGAGCGACTGTAGGGCCGGTGCGCACGTACTCTCGTAGGAAGTCACCAGGTGCTGCGGCCAGCGGGAGCAAATGCACAGGCACCCGTGCGGTCGCGCCGGCTAGGAGGTGTGCGATGAGCATTCAGCCCGATCTCGACCCCGCCACGCGGACACGCGAGGCCGACCCGATCGCGGATACCGAATACGGCCTCGTCGGCGGAACCTGGGACGGTCCGGTCGCCGTGTGGCGCAGCATTCCCTACGCCACCGCACCCGCCGGACCCACCCGATTCACCAAGCCCGAACCACCGAAGTCCTGGGACGGCGTGCGTGACTGTGTGGTGTTCGGCTACATCGCCCCGCAGGCCATGGGCGCGATGGTGCCGGTGGATTCCGATCTGCAGATGGGCGAGGACTGTCTGTGGGTCAATGTCTGGTCGCCGCACCCCGAACCCGGCGCCGACCCGCGACCGGTGCTGGTGTGGCTGCACGGCGGCGCCTACTGTCTCGGCACCGCCGCCCAGACCATCTACGACGGGCGCAAGCTGGCCGAGGCCGGCGACGTGGTGGTCGTCTCGGTGAACTATCGACTCGGGGTGCTCGGCTTTCTCGACCTGTCCTCGTTCGGCGAACAGTTCACCGCGAACCTCGGCCTGCACGATCAGGTCGCCGCGCTCGCGTGGGTGCGCGACAATATCGCCGCGTTCGGCGGCGACCCGGGCAATGTGACGCTGTTCGGTGAGTCCTCGGGCGCGGGATGCGTGACCGCACTGCTCACTTCACCTGCGGCGGCCGGACTGTTCCACAAGGCGATCGCCCAGAGTCCGCCCGCCACTACGGTTTTCGGGCAGGAACGGGCCGCGGTCGTCGCCCGGCGCTATCTGGAACTCCTGGAGCTCGGGCCGAACGAGGCGAATCGGTTGCTGGAGTTGCCGATCGAGCAGCTCGTCGACATCGGCTCCATCCTGCTGGACGAGGTGCCGATCAAGGAACCCGGCCGCCTCGCCGCGGCGCCGGTGGTCGACGGAGATCTGTTGCCGGGCTACCCGATCGACCGATTCCAGCAGGGGCGTTCGCACCGGGTGCCGCTGCTGATCGGCACCAATCGTGATGAGGCGTCACTGTTTCGGGTGTTGCGCTCGCCGATCATGCCGGTGACGCCGGATGCGGTGAACGCGATGCTGCGCGATGTCGCCGCCTCGCACCCGGAGATGTCGCCGGAGCGGATCGCCGAGATCACCTCGGCCTACCCGGATCTCACCAAAACCCGTGGGGCACTGGCGATGTCGACCGACGCCGCGTTCCGGATGCCCGCGGCCTGGGTGGCAGAGGGGCACGCGCAGCATTCGCCGACCTGGATGTACCGCTTCGACTACGCAACCCCGATGCTGAAAGCGGCAAGGGTCGGCGCGGGTCACGCCACCGAATTACCTTATGTCTTCGGCAATTTCGGTACCTTCAACCACGACCCCACCTTCTGGCTCGGCGGCCGCAAGGCCTCGGTCGCGGTCTCCGGTCGCATGCAGCGCCGCTGGCTGGCCTTCGCCGAACACGGCGTCCCCGCCGCCATCGACGGCTCCAAACACTGGCCCCACTACCGCCCCGCCGCCCGCACCACCCTGCTCATCGACACCATCGACCGCGTGGTCGACAACCCCGACGCCGACCTGCACACCGCATGGGGCGACCAGGCCGTCGGCTTCAGCTAGCCGCGGCGCGGGCACGTTCGATCTCGTTGGTGGGCTCAGGTGAACAGCACAACGCCGGGCCACGACCGAGAGAATCGGCGGTGCCCGGCGTTGTGGGTGTCAGACGTCGGTGGAGAAGCGGATGCCGCCGTCGGGGATTTCCACGCCCGGCCACACCCGCGCACCACGCAGGAGTTCACAGCGAGCGCCGACAACGGCGCCGTCACCGATCACCCCGTCGCGAACCAGCGCGCGCGGGCCGATCCGAGCACCGAAGCCGATGATGGAACGTTCGACCGTCGCGCCCGCTTCGACAACAGCACCATCGAAGATCACCGCACCGTCCAGTCGGGCACCCGCGCCGATCTCGGCACCGCGGCCGACCACCGTGCCGCCGATCAGCAGCGCGCCCGGTGCCACCCCGGCACTGGGATGAACCAGCGATTCGCCACGCTGACCCGGAAGAGCAGGCGAGGGCGCGATGCCACGGACCAGGTCTGCCGAACCACGCACGAAGTCTTCGGGGGTGCCCATATCGCGCCAGTAGGAGGCATCGACATGGCCCTGCACGCGCGCGCCCTCGGCCAGCAGCGCGGGGAACACCTCGCGTTCCACCGACACCGGACGACCCGTGGGGATCTTCTCGATGTATTCGCGACGGAACACATAGCAACCCGCGTTGATCTGGTCGGTCGGCGGATCCTGGGTCTTCTCCAGGAACGCGGTGACGCGGCCGTCGGCGTCGGTCGGCACGCAACCGAACGCGCGCGGGTCGCTGACCCGGACCAGATGCAGGGTGACGTCGGCGTTGGTCGACTCGTGGGTGTCGAGGATCGCGCCGAGGTCGGTGCCGCCGAGCACGTCGCCGTTGAACACCATCACGTTGTCCGCGCGCAGCTTGGGCAGCACATTGCGGATACCGCCGCCGGTGCCCAGCGGCTCGGTCTCGGTCACGTACTCCAGTTCCAGGCCCAGTTCGGAGCCGTCACCGAAGTGCTCTTCGAAGACCTCGGCCTTGAAGGAGGTGCCAAGCACCACGTGGGTGATCCCCGCGTCGGCGATGCGCGCCAGCAGGTGGGTCAGGAACGGCAGCCCGGCCGTCGGCAGCATGGGCTTTGGCGCCGAGAGGGTGAGCGGCCGCAGCCGCGTGCCCTGTCCGCCGACGAGGATGACCGCGTCGGTGCCTGCATTGCCTGCCATCGAATTTCCCCTGTTCACAAGTAATCGGCGCCCACTCAGGCGCCGGTTCGCGCTTTCTCACGCAGCGCCGATCGAACCGCAATCTTGGAGCGAACCGCAAGTCCGGCCCGCAGCGCACCCCGCAACGGTGCCTGCCACCAGTGCGGATGCCGATCCGCCTGGAAGCGGTAGGCGCTGGCGTGGTGGGCGGGCAGCATCAGTTCGGGGTGCTTGCCCGCGGCGTGGCCCTTGGCGTGGGTCACCTCGGCGTCCGGGACGAACACATTGTGCCAGCCCGCCTTGCCCATGCGGTCACCGAAGTCCACGTCCTCCATGTACATGAAGTAGCGCGAGTCGAAACCGTCGATGGTGTCGAACGCAGCCCGGCGCACCAGCAGGCAGGAGCCGGACAGCCAGCCGACCACCCGCTCGGAGATCTGCTCGTTCTCCTGGCGGTAGCGCACCGACCAGGGGTTCTTCGGCCAGACCGAGCCCAGAATCGCGTGGCCTGCACCGTCGGCGAGGCCGGGGACCTGCCGGGCGGAGGGGTAGATGCTGCCGTCGGGCTCACGGACCATCGGTCCGATCGCGCCCGCACGGGGCCAACGCTTGGCGGCCTCGAGCATCTTGTCGATGGAGTCGACACCCCAGCGGATGTCCGGGTTGGCCAGGATGACGAATTCGATCGACGGGTCGATCTCGGCGACGGCCCGGTTGATGGCGCCGCCGTACCCGATATTGCCGCCGGTGTGCAGCAGCGTGACGTGCGAGTTGGCCTCGGCGACGAGTTCGGGGACGCCGTCGGTCGAGCCGTTGTCGGCCAGGATCACCTGCGGCTTCTCGCTGGTCGCGTCGGCCAGGGTGGTGATGAAGTGCTCGAGGTGCTCACCCGGTGAATAGGTCACCGTGACCACGGCGAGGCCGGCGGGGGCTGGAGAATCGGCTGCGTCGTTCACGAGAGCGGAGCCTAGTCGGACAATCGGCTCAGTGTGTCGGTGAGTGCGATTCGCCAAGGGCGCAGAGGGGTGAGGCCGGCCGCGTTCCAGGCCGCCGGGGACAGCACCGAATACGCCGGGCGCGGTGCGGGTCTGGGGAATTCGGTGGACGCGCACGGCAGTACCCGCGCCGGGTCGGCGCCGAGGTCGGCGAAAACCGCTGCGGCGAGGTCGAACCAGGTCGCGGTGCCGGAATTGGTGGCGTGCAGCACACGCGGGGTATCGGGGCGGGTGCTCAGTTCCAGCAGCGCGGCGGCCAGGTCGGCGGCGCTGGTGGGGGAGCCGAGCTGGTCGTTCACGACGGTGACGGTGTCGCGTTCGGCCTCCAGCCTGCGCATGGTCGCGACGAAATCCCCCTCGACACCGCCGTATACCCAGGCGGTGCGCACTACCTGGGCGCCGAGTTCGAGCACGGCCTGCTCACCGGCGAGCTTGGACTGTCCGTAGACCGTGTGCGGGCCGGTGGGGTCGCCCGGCTCGTAGGGCGTGTGCGCATTCCCTGGGAAGACATAGTCGGTCGAAACGTGAATCAGCCGCGCACCTGCGTCGACACAGGCGGCCGCGAGCACAGCGGGCCCGGTCGCATTGGCGGCGTAAGCGGCCTCGACATCGGTTTCGGCGGCGTCGACCGCGGTGTAGGCCGCGCAGTTGATCACCACGGCACCCGGCGTGAGGACGGCATCGACGGCAGCGCGGTCGGTGATATCGAGTTCGGCTCGCCCGAAGCCACGCGCCTCGGGTGCCAGACGCAGGATCTGTCGCCCCAGCAGCCCACGTGCGCCGGTTACGATCAGGTGAGCGGGGGCGGGGAAATCGGCGTACACGCGGCCAGTCTGGCACGCCGGGGCACCTGCGGTTGGGCCGGAGTGTGGTAACTAATGGTTAGCCTGTGATGGCCGGTGTTCGCGAACCGGCCCGGGTCAACAGCAAGGCGGTGTTTGCCGGGGGGATAGCGGACCGGGCGCGGAGTTCGTCGAGAGGATGCACGAGTGCGAGAGTCGACAAGGCCGGTCAGCGCGACCTTCGGTCCGGCCAAACTGATGGTGGCGATCTCGGCGGTGCTTGTGCTGTGCCTCACCGGATTCGCCTGGCGCAGTGTCGACAACCTGATCGCCAATATCGACCGGATCGGTGGGCTCGGGCTCGGTGGTGAGCGCGACGGCGCCGTCGACATTCTTCTGGTCGGCGTCGACAGCCGCACCGACGCGCACGGCAATCCGCTCACCAGCGCCGAGAAAGCCATGCTGCACGCCGGCGACGAGGTGGGCACCAATACCGACACCATCGTGCTGGTCCGCGTCCCCAACGACGGCCGCTCGGCCACCGCCATCTCCATCCCGCGCGATGCCTACGTCGACATCGGCGGCCAGGGCAAGGCCAAGATCAACTCCGCCTACGGCGCGACCAAGGAGACCGAACGCGCCGAACTGCTCGCCGACGGCAAGTCCGAGGCCGACGCCGAGAAGGAGTCGACCAAGGCAGGCAGGCAGGCGCTGATCAAGTCGGTGGCCACCCTCACCGGCATCACGGTCGACCACTACGCCGAGGTGAGCCTGCTCGGCTTCGTCCTGCTCACCGACTCGGTCGGCGGCGTGGAGGTGTGTCTGAATCAGGCGGTGGACGAACCGATGTCGGGCGCGGACTTCCCGGCCGGACGCCAGCGCCTCGACGGCCAGGAGGCATTGAGTTTCGTGCGCCAGCGCCACGATCTCGAACGCGGCGACATCGACCGGATCGTGCGTCAGCAGGTGTTCATGGCGCAGTTGGTCGGCCAGCTGCTCAATGCCAAGACCCTCGCCAACCCGGGCAAACTCAGTGAGATCAGCGAGGCGGTCGGGCGCACCGTGGTGCTCGACGAGGACTGGGACGTGCTGGCCTTCCTGCAGCAGCTCAAGGACTTGTCCGGCGGCAAGGTGGAATTCGACACCATTCCCGTCACCGATCTCAACGGCATGACCTCGGCGGGGGAATCGGTGGTCAAGGTCGACCCGAAGACGGTGCAGCGCTTCGTCGCCGGGCTGGTGGGGGAGGAGAAGACCGACGACACCCCGAAACTCGACCCATCGACGGTGACGGTGAGCGTGCTCAACGCGGGCGGCGCCACCGGGCTCGCGGGCAAGGTGTCGACCGCGCTGACCGGCAAGGGCTTCAAGGAGGGCACCGTCGGCAACTACACCGGCGGCAGCGTGAGCTCGAGCCGCGTGCTGGCCGCCGACTCCGACGATCCGAAGGCGGCCGCCGTCGCCGAGGCACTCGGCGGTCTCACCGTGGTCGCGGATGCGTCACTGTCGCCGGATTCGGTGAGCGTGGTGCTGGCGAGCGACTACTCTGGTCCGGGCTCGGCCGCGGCAGGCATGTTCGATCTCGACGCGACATCCTCGGCGACCGCGACGCCCATCCCGCCCGCCCCGCCGATCGACGCAGGCCAGAACGGACCGAAATGTGTGAATTGACCCATGCGTGAGCCGAACTCGACCCTGACCGACGCCCTGCTCGACCCGATTCTCGAACGCGATCCCGCCGGACCGCGCGTCACCTGGTACGACGACGCCACCGGAGCCAGGATCGAACTGTCGGGTCTGACGTTGGCCAACTGGGCCGCCAAGACCGCGAACCTGATCCGCGACGAATTCGCGCTCACCCCCGGCGCCAGGGTGGCGGTGCTGTTGCCCGCGCACTGGCAGACCGCCGCGGTGCTGCTCGGCTGCTGGTGGGCGGGAACCGAAGTGGTGCTCACCCCCGATCCCGACGCCGACCTCGCGCTGGTCACCCCCGACCGGCTCGACGACGCCGACGGTGTCGGTGAGGTGGCGGTGCTGTCGCTGGACGCGATGGGGACACCGGTGCGTGATCTGCCGGTCGGCGTCACCGACTTCGCGACCGCGGTGCGGGTGCACGGTGATCAGTTCCTGCCCGGTGGTTTCCGGGCCGCGCTCGACGGGCTCTCGGTGGACGAGGTTCTCTCCGCTGCCCGGAAATCCGCTGCGCTGCAAGGGTTTTCCGCTGGCGACCGGGTGTTGTCGAGTTCGCCGTGGGAGACGGTGGCGGAAGTGATCGACGGGTTGGTCGCGGTGTTGTTCGCGGGGGCTTCGCTGGTGCAGGTCGTCAATCCCGATCCCGCGGGGATCGAACATCGGGTGGTCACCGAGAAGGTGACGGTTCGCCGCTAGCTCCTACTCAGGTATGAGTGCGTCTCCCTCTCTGGACCGTGGTGTGTGTCACAGCCCGCCCGTACTGTCGAAGTCAGTGTTCGACTCGAGGACAGGGGTGGCGATGATCGCGAAGTACTGGGTTCGATGGTCGGCTGAGCACGGGGCACCGCGGGCGATCCTGCGATGGCAGGTGCGCAAGGGTGACCCGTTCGCGACGTTGCTCAGCGGTCAGCGGGGATTGCACGACCCCTACCCGCTGATCGAGGAACTGCGTGATTCCGGCGGATTGCGCAAGACACCACTGGCCTATGCCGCGTTCGACCACGCGCCGGTCCGCGCGATTCTGCGCGACCCGAGGTTCGGTGTGCGGCCCGCCCTCGGCGATGATCTGCCCGCCCCGTGGCGCAAGCTGGCCGAGCGGGTGGTGGTACCGCCCAATCCTGTTGAGCCACCGTCCATGTTGGTCATCAACCCGCCCGAGCACACCAGGATGCGCAAGCCGGTGGCCTCGGCGTTCACCCCGCGCGCCATCGCCAGGCTGCGCGATCGGGTGGAGGTGGTCACGGCCGAACTCCTCGACGCGATGCCCGCCCACGGTTCGGTCGATCTGATCACCGATTTCGCCGCCAGGGTGCCGATCGCGATCATCGCCGAGATGCTCGGTTTCCCACCCGAGGACCGCGACCGGTTCCTCGCCTGGGGCGACAAGGTGACGCCGCTGCTCGACATCGGCACCTCGTGGAAGTCCTACCGCGGTGCGATGAGCGCGATCGAGGACATGGACGGTTTCCTCGCCGACCACATCGCCACGTTGCGCCGAGCGCCGGGCGAGGACATCCTGTCCACGCTGGTCAGCTCCGGTGACCTGAGTCTGCCGGAGTTGCAGGCGGGTGCTGGTCTGCTGATGGGGGCCGGTTTCGAGACGACCGTCAATCTCATCGGCAATGCGGTGGCCGCGCTGTCGGCCCATCCCGACCAGCTCGCCTTGGCACAGGACGATCCCGAGCGGTGGCCCGACGTGGTGGAGGAGACGCTGCGGTTCGATCCGCCGGTGCAGAACACGGCCCGTCAGGCACTCGAGGATGTGGAGATCGAGGGGGTGCGGTTGCCTGCGATGACCACGGTCATCCTGTCGCTGGCCGGAGCCAACCGCGACCCGGCCGTCTTCCCCGACCCACACCGCTTCGATATCGACCGCCCGAACGTCAAGGAACACGTGGCCTTCAGTAGCGGCATCCACGCCTGCCTCGGCGCGAGCCTGGCCAGGATGGAAGCGGTACACGCCCTGCGCGCGCTCTACACCCGCTACCCGAACCTGCGCTTACGCGGCGAGCCGGTCCGCCGAAACCTGTTCACGCTGCACGGTTTCGAACACATGCCGGTCGACCTCGGGCCCGTCGCGCGAACCTCGGTGCCCGATGACATGGCGGGTGCCTCTCGTCCCGCCTGAGTTCGTTGCTCGCGCTCCCTAGGTGCTCGCGCGCCAGCGGTAGCGGGTCTTCGGGCGACCGGCACGACCGTAATCGGCTCGGCGTTCGGCCAACCCGTCGTCGGCGAGCTTCTCCAAGTATCGCCAGGCGGTGATGCGCGAAACACCAACGGCGGCAGCGGCATCCGTAGCCGTGATGCCTGCTTCGGCCGCGCGGACCGCCCGCGAGACCTCTTCGAGGGTGTGCTGCACAACGCCTTTGGGCGCACCCGCCTTCTGGTCGGCGGTGCGCAGCGCGCCGAGCGCACGGTCGATGTCGTACTGCGACAACGCCGCCTCGCCAGCGGGCAGCGCCGTGTCGAAATCGCGGTAGCGCTCCAGCTTTTCGCGGAAGGCGGCGAAGGTGAACGGCTTGAGCAGATACAGCACCACACCGTGCGCCACCGCACTGCGCACCATGTTCAGCTCGCGCGCGGAGGTGATCGCGATGACATCGGGTCGCGGCTGCAAACCGTTGAGGGCGGCGGCCACATCGAGGCCGCTGATATCGGGCAGCCCGATGTCCATCAGCACCAGGTGGAACGGATTGCCGTCGGCGATGGCGTCGGCGGCGACCCGCAGCGCGTCGCGCCCGGTGTGCACGACCCCGCCGGTGACGAAACCGTCGAGCCGTTCGAGATAGGCCCGATGTGCCTGGGCGATCAACGGTTCGTCTTCGACGATCAGCACGCGGATCAAGGTGTCTCCTTCAGCGGAATGCGAACGATGACCGCGCTGTGTGGTGCGGCCGTGGTGGTGATGGTGCCGCGATGTCGATCGACGAGGCGGTGCACCAGGGCGAGGCCGAGGCCCGCGTGGTCGGACTTGGTGGTGTAGCCGCGTTCGGCGGCTCGCGAGAACATCTGGGCCGACATGCCGGGCCCGCTGTCGGACACCTCGACCCACAGTGCGCCGTCACGATGACACACCGACACCTCGACGCGCTTGTCGACGGTCCCAGCGGCCGCGTCGATCGCATTGTCGATCAGGTTGCCGACCAGCGTCACGGTCTCGTGCGCCGAGAGCGGATCGGTCGAGTCCAGGGCGGTGTCCTCGCTGATGGCCAGGCTCACGCCACGCTCGGCGGCCTGGTCGACCTTGCCGAGCAGCAGCGCGGCCAGCGCCGCGTCGCCGACGGCGGCCAGCAGCCGGTCGATCAGCACCTGCGAGAGCTGCAGTTCGGCGGTCGCGAAGGCCACCGCCTCGTCGGGTCGGCCGAGCTCGACCATTGTGACGACCGTGTGTAGCCGGTTGGCCGCCTCGTGCGCCTGCGCGCGCAGCGATTCGGCGAAGCCACGCACCGAGTCGAGCTCACCGAGCACCGCCCGGAGTTCGGTCTGATCGCGAATGGTGAGCACGGTGCCGATCTCGCGGCCCTCCCAGCTCACCAGATCCTGGTTGACCAGCAGGATCCGATCGGTGGTCACGTGTGTCTCGTCGCGGACCACGCCCCCGCTCATCTGCTGCAGGGAGACGGGCAGGTCGCGGCGGTACACCGGCCCGTCGGGCAGGTCGAGCAGGGTGCGCGCCTGGTCGTTGACCACCTCGGCGGCCTCGGCCTGGGCGCCGAACACCACGAGGCCCTCGTGCACGGAGTGCAGCACGGCGTCGTGGTGTTCGTAGAGCGCGCGCAGCTCGTCCGGGGCGAGGCCGTGGGTCTGGCGGCGCAACCTGCGGCTGATCAGGAACGACGACAGTGCGGCCAGCGCCAGACCCACCGCCGCCACCCCGAGGATCAGCGGTAGCTGGGTGGCGACCTGGGTGGTGATCTTGGCCCGGGTGACCCCCGCCGACACCAGCGCGACCACCCGGCCGTTGTCGTAGACCGGGGTGACCGCGCGGATCGAGGGGCCGAGGGTGCCGGTGAAGGTCTCGGTCAGGGTCTGGCCCGCCAGCGCGCCGTCGATGCTGCCGACGAACGGCTTGCCGATCAGGTCGGGGTTGGTGTGGGTGTAGCGGGTGCGGTCGGGCGCCATCACGACGATGAAGTCCATGCCGGTGGCCGCTCTGATCCGCTCGGTGGTCGGCTGCAGCAGCCCGCTCGGGTAGGGCGAGTTCACCGCGGCCAGCGTGGACGGTGAGCGCGCCACGGTAATCGCTACGTCTCTGACCTGCATTTCCGCGGCCAGGTCATGGTCGCGCTTGGCATCGAGCACGGCCAGGATCGTGCCGACCGCGATCAGCAGCGCCAGCACCACCAGCTGCCACACGAAGGCCTGTCCCGCGAGCGACAGTCGTCCTCGTCGCACCTCTAGCCTCCGACCTGCTGTGAACGTAATGCACTGGATTTGAACGTTATGCACCAAAAGTGACGGCAGTCACAGTACTTGCCCATGCTCGTGCGCATGAGTACAACCACCGCACCGCGGAAACGCGACCATACCCACTGGCTGTACATCGCGGTGATCGTCGCCGTCGTGGCCGGCGTCGTTGTCGGCCGGGTGGCACCCGAATTCGGTCAGTCACTGGCGCCGCTGGGCACCCTGTTCGTGAATCTGATCAAGATGATGATCGCGCCGGTGATCTTCTGCACGATAGTCCTGGGCATCGGGTCGGTGCGCGCCGCCGCCACGGTCGGCAAGGTGGGTGGCCTGGCCATCGGCTATTTCCTGGTGATGTCGACGGTCGCGCTCGGCATCGGACTCGTCGTCGGCAACCTGATCGATCCCGGTGAAGGGCTCAACGTCACCGCCTCGGGCGCCGGTGCGAAATACGCCGATCAGGCGCACAGTGCGGGCGGCACGTGGGACTTCATCCAGAACATCGTGCCCACCACGCTGGTGTCCTCGCTGACCGCGGGCAGCGTGCTGCAGGCGCTGTTCGTCGCGCTGCTGGTCGGGTTCGCGGTGCAGGCGATGGGCGATGCGGGCGCGCCGATTCTGCGCGCGGTGTCGCTGTGCCAGAAGCTGGTGTTCCGGATCCTGTCGATGATCCTGTGGCTGGCCCCCATCGGCGCGTTCGGCGCGATCGCGAACGTGGTCGGCCGTACGGGCTGGTCAGCGGTGGTCCAGTTGGCGACGCTGATGATCGCGTTCTACCTGACGTGCCTGGTGTTCGTGTTCGGTGTGCTCGGCGTGATCCTGCGGGTGGTCTCGGGTGTGTCGATCCTGAAGCTGTGCCGCTACCTGTCGCGCGAGTACCTGCTGATCGTGGCGACCTCGTCGTCGGAATCGGCACTGCCGCGACTGATCGCGAAGATGGAGCACGCGGGTGTGGAGAAGACGACCGTGGGTGTCGTTGTGCCGACGGGCTATTCGTTCAACCTCGACGGCACCGCCATCTACCTCACGATGGCGTCGATCTTCATCGCCGACGCCATGGGCAAGCCGCTCAACCTCGGCGAACAGATCGGCCTGCTGCTGTTCATGATCATCGCGTCCAAGGGCGCCGCGGGCGTCACCGGCGCAGGCCTGGCCACCCTGGCCGGCGGCCTGCAGAGCCATCGCCCCGACCTCCTCGACGGCGTCGGCCTGATCGTCGGCATCGACCGCTTCATGTCCGAAGCCCGCGCCCTGACCAACTTCTCGGGCAACGCCGTCGCCACCCTCCTCATCGGCACCTGGACCAAAACCGTCGACGCCGACCGCACCAAGCGCGTCCTCGACCGCGAACTGCCGTTCGACGAGGAAACCATGGTCGACGACCACGAACTCGACGAGCCCGTCGACATCACGAAACCGGTTCCGGCGCAAGCCGTCGACGCGTAGTCCAGACAGTCGAAAGGCCCCGCGAGGCGAATTCGCGGGGCCTTTCGCTGGGCATCGGGGGCTAGATTCTGGCCCACTTGCCGGGGTTGAGGTGAAACTGGACCAGGGCGGTGGCGTGGCCGTGGCCGAGGCCGTGTTCGTACTTCAGCCAGGTGACCAGGGCCGTGTGGCCGGTCGGCTCGGCCGCGTCGAGCAGGGTGAACCACTCGTCGACGGTGCGCCCGTACTTGGTCTCGATGGTGGGGAAGTAGGACGCGGGTCCGTGCGGTGCGTTCGCCATGGTGGTTCTCCTCGACAGGTGTTCGTTATCGGTGAAGACGGTGCGGCGGGCGGGAATTCATCGCTGGTGGGTCATTCCGCGACGAGGGCGGGTTCGGTCGAGCTCACGCGGCGTTCGCGGATCAGGAGGATGCCGGCGAGGGCGACGAGGACCGCGGTGAAACCGTGGACGCCGAGGGCGGTGGCGGTGGAGCCGTGCCAGCTCAGGACGGTGGTCATGTCGCCGAAGGGGGTGAGGGAGGTGGCCAGCATGGCGACGCCGAGGGCGAAGCGCTGCTTGGTGGCGAGTAGGCCGAGGATCACCAGGCCGCTCACGATGTCGCGGACGCCTTTGAGGTTCAGGAAGGCCACGGCGTCGCCCTCAGGCACCACCGGGAGGCCGAAGCCTGCGGCCGTCGCCACCGGGACGACCAGGTAGTTGATGCCGACGTAGATGATGAACAGCCCGCCGAGCAGGGAGAGTGCGGTGGCGATGCGCGAGGTGGTCATGGTGTGCTCCTGAATCTTTCACTGTGCTCTGAAATCTAGCGGCGCTAGGTATTGAGAGAACTGTAACCCGTCCTCGCTATCTTGTCTAGCACTGCTAGAATTTCGAGCATGAGTACTCAGCAGCGCAAGGAGCGTGAACGTGCCGAACGGCACCAGCGGATCATCGACGCCGCACGGGAGATGGCCGAAGCGGACGGCTGGGACGCGGTGACCATCCGAAAACTGGCCGACCGCATCGAGTACAGCCAGCCCGTGCTCTACAGCCACTTCGCGAACAAGGCGGCGATCGTCGGGGCCGTGGCGCTGGAGGGCTGTGTCGAGTTCGCCGAGAAACTGAAGCGGGCCAGGGAGGCAGCGACCACCCACACCGAGGTGGTCGCCAATGTCGCCCGCGCCTACCTCGACTTCGCCACCGAGAACCCGGCCCGCTACGACGCGATCTTCGAACAGAAGACCGACCTCGAGTTCGGCCTCAACGCGCCACAGCCCCTGCGCGACGCCTTCGCCGGGCTCGAAGCGATGTTCACCCCGTACGCCGAAGGCGACGACCTGGGCGCCCGCACCGAAGTCGCCTGGGCCTCCCTGCACGGCCTCGCCACCCTCGAACGCAATGGTCGGCTGCGCCCTGAACTGCGCGAACGCCGGATCGCCCTACTCGTCGACGGGGCTGCGTCGGATTGAGCGCCGACGCGCTCGAGGCGGGCCACCCTTGGGGCCTCCCACCGGGCACTCCTTCGTCGCACCCTCCACTTCAGTCCAGATCGGGGCGACCTCGCCCTAGCGCACCTCGGCGTCGCGGCTGCTCGCCACGTGAGTGAACACTCATCGGCGCACGCGCTCGCCCCGCGTAAGTTGGAGATAACGACGCAGGTCGGCAGAGCAGCCGAGGGCGAAGGGACGGCGATGGCGGAAGTCGTAGTAGTGGGGTCGGGGCCGAACGGGCTTGCCGCGGCGGTGATCGCCGCTCGCGCCGGGCTGTCGGTGCGAGTTCTCGAAGCACAGGAGCAGGCGGGCGGTGGGTCGCGCACGGCCGAGCTGACGCTGCCCGGATTCCATCATGACGTCTGCGCCGGTGCGCATCCGATGGCCTTGGCGTCACCGTTCTTTCGCGCGTTCGACCTCGAGGTACACGGCGTCGAACTGCTCACCCCGACCGTCTCGTACGCGCATCCCCTCGACGGCGGGATCGCCGGATTGGCTTGGCGCAACCTCGAATCCACCGTCGCCGACCTCGGACGCGACGGACCGGCCTGGCGCGAGATGTTCGGTCCGCTGGTGGAACGCTGGCGCGACGTGGTCGAGCTGGCCATGTGCGACCTGCGTCATCCGCCACTGCGGATAGCCGCAGGCACCGACTTCGCGCTACGCCTGCTCGCCCAGGCATCGCCGTTGGCCAACAAGCGTTTTCACGGTGACGTCGCGCCCGCGATGTTCACCGGCGTCGCCGCCCACGCCATCACCTCCCCGCGCGCTTTCCCTGCCGTCGGCGCCGCGCTGCTGCTCGGCACCCTCGCCCACGCGGGCGGCTGGGTGATCCCGCGCGGTGGCAGCCAGGCCATCCCGAACGCGATGATCGCCGAAATCGAAAGCCTCGGTGGGGAAGTGATCACCGGACATCGGGTGGACGATTTCGCCGAACTCGCCGATGCCCGTGCCGTGCTGTTCGACACCTCACCCGCCGAACTCCTTCGCATCGCCGGCAACCGCCTCCCGACCCGATACCGCAACGGTCTCGGGCATTTTCAGTACGGCAACGCCGCCTGCAAGGTCGACTTCGCGCTGTCGGGCCCGGTCCCGTGGACCGCACCCGGCGCCGAACTGGCGGGCACCCTGCACGTGATCGGTGATGCCGCCGAGTCCATGCGCGCCGAAGACGCCGTCAACGCAGGCAGATTCGCCGATCGGCCGTATGTGATGACGATCCAACCCGGTGTCGTCGACGACACCAGGGCACCCGAGGGTATGCAAACCCTGTACACCTACGCTCACGTTCCCAACGGCACCGATCGCGATATCAGCGAACAGGTGATCGACCAGATCGAACGCTTCGCCCCGGGCTTCCGCGACCTGATCCTCGCCAAACATGTGACCCCAGCGGCCTTCATGCCCGCCCACAACGCCAACTACATCGGCGGCGACATCTCCGCTGGCGCGATGACCACCCTCCAAACGGTCTTTCGCCCCCTCGCCCGCTGGAACCCGTACTCCACTCCGATTCCGGGCACCTACCTGTGTTCGTCGTCCACCCCGCCCGGCCCCGGCGTGCACGGCATGTCCGGCCTACACGCCGCACAACACCTGCTGCGCAACCGTTTCGGCATCGTCACCGACCCACTCGACCTGCTGCGCGGCGAGGCCCCGGCGTACCGCTAGGGCTTCTTCATCGGTGCGTCGTGGACCTTGTCCGGCTTGAACACATCGGGCTCGAGGTAGATCGTGCAGGCGTTCGGGACGGCGGCGTGGATGCGATCGTCGGCGGCGTCGATCGCCTCGGCGACCTGGGTGATGTCCAGGCCTGCGTGCAGCGCGATCTTGGCGTTGATCAACAGGTCCTGGGGGCCGAGGTACTGGGTCTGCATCCGGATGACGCGCTCGATCCGCGGATCGGCGAGCAGCGCGGATCGAATCGCGGTGTCGTCCTTGGCCGTCGCACCTTCACCGATGAGCAGGCTCTTGGTCTCCACGATCAGGATGATCGCGTTCACGCCGAGCAGGGTGCCGATGAGCAGCGTGCCGATACCGTCCCAGACCGCGTTGCCGGTGAGCACCGACAGGCTCACGCCCAGCAGCGCGAACATCAGGCCGATGATCGCGCCCGCGTCTTCGAGCAGCACTACCGGCAGTTCGGGATTACGGGTGTTGCGGATGAAATGCCACCAGGAATTCTTGCCCTTCAGCGGCTCCGACTGCTTGCGCGCGGTGCGGAAACTGGCGCCCTCTAGCACCATCGACACCCCGAGGATCCCGATCGCGACCCACGGCGACTCGATCTCCTCCGGGAACCGGATCTTGTGGATCGCCTCGTTGATCGCGAACAGGGAGCCCACCGTGAACAGCACCAGCGCCACGACGAACGAGTAGAAGTACCGATTGCGCGAGTACCCGAACGGGTGCAGCGTGTCCGGTGGCTGGTCGGCCCGGTTGTGGCCGACCAGCAGCAGCGCCTCGTTGCCGGTGTCGGCGACCGAGTGCACCGCCTCGGCCAGCATCGACGACGACCCGGTGATGAACGCACCGATGAACTTCGCGACCATGATGCCCGCGTTCGCACCGAGTGCGGCGAGGATCGCGATCTTGCTGTCTCCACCTTGCTCGGCCATACCAGAACGCTACCGCCAACTCCGAGGCCACACCCCCGACCCCGGCCCCGTGTCGGCGTACCCAGTGTTCTCGGCGCGCCTCCGCCGATGGACTGACCGGAGGGTGCGACGAAGGAGTACCCGGAGGGAGGGAAGAGGTGGAGTTAAGCGCCGAGAACCGCGGCGCCAGCCGCAAATAGATACCGAGAACCGCGGCGCCAGCCGCTATTTGACTCTGTACAGGTCCGGCTCCAAGTAGATGAGGCGGGCGGTCGGGACCGCGGCGCGCACGCGCATCTCTGCCGCGTCGATGGCCTCGGCCACGTCGGCGATGTCGAGGTTCGGCGCCAGGGCGACCTTGGCGGCCACCAGCATCTCCTCCGGGCCCATGTACTGGGTCTTGAGGTGGATGACCGAGGTGATCTTGGTGCCGTCGACCAGTTCGTCGCGGATGGCGTGGGTCTGGTCGGCGGTGGCGCCCTCACCGATGAGCAGGCTCTTCATCTCGATGATCAGCACGATCGCGATGATGCCGAGCAGGATGCCGATGGACAGGGTGCCGAGACCGTCGAAGATCGGGTCGTCGGTGACCATGGTGAGTCCGACACCACCGAGGGCAAGAACCAGACCGATCAGCGCGCCGGTGTCTTCCAGCAGCACCACCGGCAGCTCGGGGCTGCGCGAGTTGCGGATGAACTGCCACCAGCTGGCATTGCCCTTGAGCGGCCGGGATTCGCGCACCGCGGTGAGGAAGCTGTAGGTCTCCAGCCCGATCGCGATCACCAGGATCACGACCGCGACCATCGGCTGACTCAGCTCTTCGGGATGCTGGATCTTGTGGATGCCCTCGTAGATCGCGAACACCGAGCCGAGGGTGAACAGCACCAGCGCCACGACGAACGAGTAGAAGTAGCGGTTGCGGCCGTACCCGAACTGGTGCAGGTCGTCGGCGTCCTTGGCGGCGGCGCGCTGCCCGAACAGCAGCAGGCCCTGGTTCGAGGTGTCGGCGACCGAGTGCACGCCCTCGGCCATCATCGAGGCCGACCCGGTGATGAACGCGCCGATGAACTTCGCCACCGCGATCCCCGCGTTGGCGGTCAACGCCGCGAGAATCGCCTTCTTGCCACCACCAGCCGACATGCCGGCCCGCCCTTCTGTTCGCTGAACACGACTCGGCACAGCTTAGTAGGACACGGGCGTGAAACGGTGATCAGTCGGGCGGCTTTCAGGCACTGTCCCCGACGCAGGCGCTGAAAAGCTGCGCGGGTCCGCGAACGGCGCGCGCCTTGATGTCGGTGTCGGAGGCCGAAATCCAGGCCGCACCGCCACGTTCGACGATCAGCGTGCGCCCGTTCTCGGAGAGCTCGACCGTGCCCGCGGTGCACAGCACGATGCCCGGTCCGGCGTCGGCGAGCACCACCGGTTCGTCGTCGGTGCCGAGATCGAACCGGCACAGCGCGAATTCCGGTGCGGGCGTGCGATATCGGATGCCGCCGTCGCCGCCGGGTTCGGGTTCGATCACCGGCAGGTCGATCGGATCGAAGTCGAGCACCCGCAGCAATTCGGGCACGTCGACGTGCTTGGGGGTGAGGCCGCCGCGCAACACATTGTCGGAGTTGGCCATGATCTCCACCCCGACCCCGCGCAGGTAGGCGTGCAGATTTCCGGCCGCGAGGAACAGTGCCTGGCCGGGTTCGAGGGTCAGCCGGTTGAGCAACAGCGCGGCGAGAACACCCGCGTCGCCGGGGTAGACCTCGGCCAGTTCCAGCGCGGTACGCACCTCCGCGGTGAACTCGCGTGCGCCCTTGCCGGACAGGTACTGCACGCACCCCTCCAGCACCGTGGGCAGTAACTTCGACAGGGCGGCGGGCGGCAGCGTGATCCAGGTGGTGAACAGCGTCCGCAGGCCGGCCGAATCGGGCTGGGCGGCAAGCAGTTCGGCGTACATATTGAGACCCGGTACGTCGAGCGCGCGTAACAGCTCGACGGTGCGGTGCGGGTCGCGGAATCCGGCCAGCGCCTCGAAACGTTCCAGTGCGACAACGAGTTCGGGTTTGTGGCTGTCGTCGCGGTAGTTGCGCAGCGGCGAATCCAGTGCGACCCCGGTGCGGTTCTCCCGTTCGAAACCGGCGCTCGCCTGCGCCGAACTCGGGTGTGCCTGCAGCGACAACGGTTCCTCGGCGGCAAGGATCTTCAGCAGGAACGGCAGCCGAGCACCGAAAGTGTCGGCCACCCTACCTAATTCGGCGACCGGGTCGGCGGTGAGAACCTCGAGCAGCGAGCGTTTGCCCGAATCGGTTTTCACGTGCGCGGGATCGGCCGGATGCGCGCCGAACCAGAGTTCGGCTTCCGGATGAGCCGATGGCACCGGCCGTCCGCACAGCTGAGCGAGCGCGGTGCGCGACCCCCATGCGTAAGAACGCAGCGCACCAACGAGTTCCTGCACTAGTAGCGTCCCCCGTCGTATCGATCCGGTTCCGGCGCGGCGTTACCGTGCGTTCCGGTCAGTCGAAGATAAGCCGCGGCCATCTCGAGTCGCAGCGCGAGCACGGCCAGCTGCTCGAGTTCGCTGCCGTGGCCGCCCCCTGCGGCGGACTCGGCAGCGGTTCGTTCGATCGCGGGTGCGGCACCCGGGTCGGCGAGCTGGGATTGCAGCACGTCGATATCGGCATGCACCAGCTCGGCGTCGATGAGACCACCGCCCGCGCCGTCGAAGACAGTGAGTTTGCGGCGCGCGGCCGCCTGGTCGGGATGCACGCTCATGGCGAGTACCCGCACCCGCTCGACCGGGGCCGGTCCGTCGAGTTCCTCGTCGTGGAACAGCGGATCGAAGCCCGGCGCGCTTCCGGCGGTGGCCTGCGACAGCCGACCGATCGAGGCGACGGCATCGGCCAGATCGGCCGCCGAGGCGAGCCTGCCCGCCGACTGCAACAGCACCTCGCAGCCGTGGCCCGCCAGTTCGACAGCGGCAGGCGAGTCGCCCGCGAGCACCACGCCGACACCGTGCATCCGGGCCGCGAGGGTCTTGGCCGGATTGCGGAAGACCTCCGTCTGCGGGGCATCGCGCAGCGCTTCGGCATCGAGCATGTCGGCCAGCGCGGTCAGATCGGGCGTGACCGGTCCGCTGCGCTGGGCGTCGACCCCACGCAGCACCGCGATCCCGACGGCGAGGAAACGCAGCAGCCGATTGTGATCGAGCACGGGCACCCGCGGCTCGAGCACGATCGCGCGACCGGCGGCGACCGCACGCAGCGGACCCTCGTTGGGGGCCGCGATCACTACTTCGGCGCTGCGGCGGATGGCCCGGTCGACAGCATCGATGAGCCGCGGATCGCCCGCGTCGTCACCGGCCACCAGCACCACGTCCAGCGGGCCGACCCACGGCGGCAATGCGGTGACGGGCACGATCGGCAGCCCGGCCCGGTCACCCAGCGTGGCGACCAGCAGTCCGGCCGCGCGCGTGGCCCGGCCCGAGCCCGTGACCAGCACCAAGCTGCGCGGGCGCAGGTCGGCGAGCCGTTCGATGAGCGAGGTTTCCGCGACCGCGGCCGCGGTGGCACGCACCTGCGCGCCGCCCGAGGCCGCCGAGCGCAGGGCGCCGCCGGTGTCGGCTGCCGCCAGCGACTCGGCGTCGTCGAGGTCGAATACCGGTGTTCCAGCGATCATCGCCGAATCCACCTCCCCTCATCGCGCTGTGTCGTCTGTGACTCCACTATTCCAGTCAGGCTCCGGCAATGCTCGTGATCCGCCGTCGCCGAATACCGGGCTTGTGATTCCACGGGTACTGGTTTCATCTTCCCAGTCAGGCGCGGACGATGCTCAGGATCTCGGTCACGAGTGCGTTTACTTCGGCCTGCGATCCGGCCTCGACGTTGAGTCGAAGCAGCGGTTCGGTATTCGAGGCGCGCAGGTTGAACCAGGCGTGGTTGCCCAGGTCGACCGTGACACCGTCCATGCGGTCCACCGATTCGGTGCGGTCGGCGAACGCGGCCAGTACGGCGGCGGTGCGTTCGGCGGCATCGGCCACGGTCGAGTTGATCTCGCCCGACGCGGCGTACACGTCGTAGGCGGCCATCAGGTCCGAGACCGTGCGCTCGCCCTCACCGAGCGCGGCCAGCACGTGCAGCGCGGCCAGCATGCCCGAGTCGGCACCCCAGAAATCGCGGAAGTAGTAGTGCGCCGAGTGCTCGCCGCCGAACACCGCGCCGGTCGAGGCCATCTCCTGCTTGATGAACGAGTGCCCGACGCGCGTGCGCACCGGCTTGCCACCCAGCTCCTCGACCAGTTCGGGCACCGCGCGCGAGGTGATCAGGTTGTGGATAACCGTCGCGCCCGGCTCCTTGGCCAGCTCGCGCTGCGCCACGATCGCGGTGATCGCCGAGGGGGAGACCGGCTCGCCGCGCTCGTCGACGACGAAGCAGCGGTCGGCATCGCCGTCGAAGGCGAGGCCGATGTCGGCGCCGCTGGAACGCACGAGCGTCTGCAGGTCGACGAGGTTCTTCGGGTCGAGGGGGTTGGCCTCGTGGTTGGGGAACGAGCCGTCGAGTTCGAAGTACAGCGGCACGATCGTGATCGGCCCGAGCGTGCCGAGTACGGCGGGCACGGTGTGGCCGCCCATGCCGTTGCCGGCGTCGACCGCGATGGTGAGCGGGCGGATCTCGTCGAGATTCACCAGTTCGCGCAGGTAGGTCGCGTAGTCGGCGAGCAGATCGGTGCTGGTCGCGGTGCCGGGCGTGCCGTCGTAGGCGGGCACGCCGTCGATGACCTCGGCGGAGATGGTGGCAAGACCGGTGTCCTGGCCGACGGGCAGCGCGTTCGCGCGGCACAGCTTGATGCCGTTGTACTTGGCCGGATTGTGGCTGGCGGTGAACATGGCGCCGGGACAGCCGAGCTTGCCGGAGGCGAAGTAGAGCTGGTCGGTGGAGGCGAGGCCGATGTGCACCACATCCAGGCCCTGGGCCTGCACGCCCGCGGCGAAAGCTTGGGAGAGCGCGGGGGAGGACTCGCGCATGTCGTGGCCGATCACCACGCGGGTGGCGCCTTCGGCGCGCATCAGGCGAGCGAAGGAGGCGCCGACATCGCCGACGAACGCCTCGTCGATCTGTTCGCCCACCACCCCGCGGACGTCATAAGCCTTGATCACGGCATTCACGAGTTCGCCAGAGCGCGCGAGGGTCGTCATAGCTCAGTACCCTAGCGGGCTCGGCTGACAATCCGGGATCGTGGCCGGATAGTTACGGGTCGGGCAGGACCCGGAGGTGGCCGCGGCGGCCCGTTCGCGCGGTGCGCGGGGCGGCGGGGGCGTTGTCGCGGTAGCCCGGCTGATCGGCCTCGGCGGCCGGACGGCGGCGCAGGCCCGCTTCGCGGACGGCTTCGGCCAGGGCGGTCAGATCGTCGTCGTCGGGCGTGCTCGAGGAGAAGCCGCCTTCGTGGCGGACCAGCTCCCAACCCTTGGGCGCGGTGATACGGCAGGCGTGCGTTTCGCAGAGATCCCAGGAGTGCGGTTCGGCGACGGTCGCCAGGGGTCCGACGACGGCGGTCGAGTCGGAGTACACATAAGTCAGCGTCGCTACTGCCGGATTCTTGCAGCCTGGTCGGCAGCAACGACGCATAGGGATCACGACGTCGAGATTAGCCCTCCACGCGGCAAAAGTGGATACGGACACGCGCTAAAACGGGCACAGTCGCGCAGCGTTCCTCAGACTGCGCACGGCCGGAGCGCATGCGGAGGTTTCGCCGAAGGGGCACAGTCGCGCCAGCGTTCGTCAGACTGCGCACGGCCGGAGCGCATGCGGAGGTTTCGCTTATTCGGGTTCTGGATCTATCAGATCGGGGTCGACGCCGAGGTAGGTGGCGATCTGTTGCACGAGGACCTCGCGCAACAACTCGACGAGATCGTCGGGGTCGGCGGCGCGCAGTTCGAGCGGTTTGCGGAACAGCACCACCCTGGCGCGGGTGGCCGCACCGTGGCGGTCGACGCCGGCGGGGATGAGCCGCGACAGCGGAACCGGTCCGTCGGCGACGACCTCGTCCGGCCAGGTGACCGAATCAGGATGCAGCGGACGGATTTTCGGCACGTCGTCGACGGCGATATCGAGCTTGGTGAGCCGATCGTGCCAGCGGGTGTCGAGCGGAGCGAAGGCCTCGAGCACGAGTCGATCGAATTTCTGCCCTCTGGTGCGCCACGCGGGCACCGTCGGCGGGAGCATGGGACCACGAACACCTCGGCCGCGGCGGGTCACCGAACGGGCGGTGGGTGCCGGGGAATGACGCCGGGAACGTGCCATGGGTCTTTCACCTCTCTCGCCTGCACCGTGTTGAGTAGGGCGTTCGCCCGGAGACACCGACGTACTGCGCCTGCGTGACTCCGGGCCAGGCCTGGAGAGAGTCTACTTTCGAACAGTCACTTAACCGATTCCGCGCTTCAGCCTGCGACGCTCTCGTTCCGAGAGACCGCCCCAGATGCCGAAGCGTTCATCATGTGCCAGTGCGTATTCCAGGCACTGGTCACGTACTTCACAACCCAAGCAGATGCGCTTGGCCTCACGCGTCGAGCCGCCCTTCTCGGGGAAGAACGCCTCTGGATCGGTCTGGGCGCAGAGGGCACGTTCCTGCCACTGCTCCTCGATCGATTCGAACATTTCGTCGAAGCCCGTGACGACCAGACTCAGCCGGGGAGCCGCGACTTCGCTTACTACGTCCGGTTCCTGCCAGCTCATGTCAGCGCAGACAGCGTGAGCTGCGCCTGCTGTGGAATCGGTCGGCGAGACCAGATCTTCGGTCATCGTTCCGCCTCCTCACTATGTGTTAGCGCAGAATGATTCTTTCCGTCGGACCAGATGAAACTCCGACGGCCCAACACCGCGATGTAGTCTCGCGGGCTTCCCCGAGCCTGCCTTCCGATGCGGTGGCACTCTCGGCCTTTTCAGGCGAGTTGGAACCCTCTCGCAAACGCCCCCGCGCTATGCCCTCTCGCGGTGACCGGAATGACATGTCTGTGATTAGACACGCCGCACTTGCCGGTGGTCAACCCGCCGTCACCCTTCCGTTACACTCCGGACCCGCCTTTCGTGTTGATCTTGTTATGTGCCGTGGCAAATGACCAGCAACTTCCCTGGAATTCGGCGCGAAATCGTCCGGCAACCCTCGGTCACTAGGCTGTGACCTTGTGACTGCACAACACGCGGTGCGCGAGCCCAAGATCGCCGTTCTCGTCGGCGGCGTCGGCGGTGCCCGGTTCCTCCAGGGCGTCCGGCAGCTGCTGCCCGAAGCCGACATCAATGCCATCGTCAACGTCGGCGACGACGTCTGGATGCATGGCCTCCGCATCTGTCCCGACCTCGACACCTGCATGTACACCCTCGGCGGTGGCATCGATCCCGAGCGTGGCTGGGGCCACGCCGACGAAACCTGGCACGCGAAAGAGGAGCTGGCGAAATACAACGCCCAGCCCGATTGGTTCGGCCTGGGCGATCGCGATATCGCCACCCATCTCATTCGCACCGAAATGCTGCGCGCCGGATATCCGCTGTCCGCGGTCACCGAAGCGCTGTGTAATCGGTGGCAACCGGGCGTGAAGCTGATCCCGGCTACCGACGATCGTTGCGAAACCCACGTGGTGGTCAGCGATCCCGATAATGCTGGCGAACGTCGCGCGATCCACTTTCAGGAATGGTGGGTGCGGTACCGCGCGGCGCTTCCGACTCACGGATTTGCCTCGATCGGCGCCGAGCAAGCCTCTCCGGCGCCGAATGTGACCGAAATCATAGCGTCGGCTGACGCCGTGTTGCTGGCCCCTTCGAACCCCGTCGTGAGCATCGGCGCGATCCTCGCGGTGCCCGGAATCCGGGGTGCGCTGCGCACCACCGACGCCAAGGTGATCGGGCTCTCGCCGGTGATCGACGGAAAGCCGTTGCGCGGCATGGCCGATGAGTGTCTGACGGCGATCGGCGTGGAATCCACCGCCGAGGCGATCGGCCGCCACTACGGTGCGCGCTCGGCCACCGGCATCCTCGACGGGTGGCTGGTGCACTCCACCGACACCGCCGAGGTGCCCGGCGTCGAGGTGCGCAGTGTGCCCCTGCTGATGAGCGACCCGGGGGCGACTGCCGAAATGGCCCGCGCCGCACTGGAATTGGCGGGTGTGAAGGCATGAGCGTCCTGCCCGATCACGCGGCCGACGAGCTGCGGATTCTGCCGGTGCGCGGTCTGCCGGAATTCCGGCCGGGCGACGACATCGCCGAACACCTTGCGGCACAAGCGCCTTGGCTCGCCGACGGCGACATCATCGTGGTCACCAGCAAGATCGTCTCGAAGGTGGAGGGGCGCATCGTCGCGGCGCCGACCGATCCGGAGGAGCGCGACACCGCCCGTCGCGAGCTGGTCGAGTCCGAGGCCGTTCGGGTGCTCGCGCGCAAGGGCCGCACCCTCATCACCGAGAACCGCCTCGGCATCGTGCAGGCGGCCTCCGGCGTCGACGGCTCCAATGTGGCCGAGGGCGAATTGGTGCTGCTGCCAGTCGATCCCGACGGCAGCGCCAAAGCCCTGCGCACCGCGCTGGCCCAGCGACTCGGTGTCGACGTGGCCGTGGTCGTCACCGACACGATGGGCCGGGCTTGGCGCAACGGGCAGATCGACGCGGCCATCGGCGCGGCCGGGCTGCGGGTGCTGCACGACTACGACGGCTCGGTGGACGGGCAGGGCAACGAACTGCACGTCACTCAGGTGGCCATCGCCGACGAACTCGCCGCGGCCGCCGATCTGGTCAAGGGCAAGCTCGGCGGCGTGCCCGTGGCGGTGGTGCGCGGACTGCGCACCGACGACGACGGGTCGACCGCGGCGACGCTGCTGCGCGGCGGTGTCGACGACCTGTTCTGGCTCGGCACCGCCGAGGCGCTGGAACAGGGTCGCAAAGAGGCTGTGCCGCTGCGTCGTTCGGTGCGCGCGTTCAGCGACGAGCCGGTGGACCCGGAACGGATCCGCGCCGCCGTCGCGGTCGGCCTCACCGCGCCCGCACCGCACCACACCCGTCCCGTGCGCTTCGTCTGGCTGCGCAAGGCGACCCTGCGCGCGCAGCTGCTCGAGGCCATGACGGAGAAGTGGAGCGACGATCTCACCGCAGACGGACTCGACCCCGAACGCGTACGGCGCCGAATCGCGCGCGGGCGCATCCTTTTCGACGCGCCGGAGGTGGTCATCCCGTTCTGCGTGCCCGACGGTGCCCACCACTATCCCGACGCGCGTCGCCAGGCCGCCGAGCAGACGATGTTCACGGTGGCGGTCGGCGCGGCGGTGCAGGGCCTGCTGGTGGCGCTGGCCGCCGACGGTCTCGGCAGCTGCTGGATCGGCTCGACCATCTTCGCGCCGGAGATAGTCCGCGAGGTGCTGGGTCTCGACGAGGACTGGATGCCGTTGGGCGCCATCGCGATCGGTCATCCGCTGGAAGCGCCGGTTCCGCGCACCGTCAGCTCGGCAGGCGCCGGCCTGGTGGAACTGTGAGTTCGACGCCACGCGCCGCCACGTCGGTGACCGAGGAGTCCGCATGGCCGGAGCCGAGCGCGCAGACGCGCGCCGAGACAGGGGAGTCGAGATGAGCGCGGAGTCGCTGCACGCTTCGGCCACGGAGCTGCTCACCGAATGGAAGCCGGAACCAGGCCCGGATCACTCACTGCGCGAAGCGATTCTGGCCTTCCTCGGTTCCGCGCCCCGCGGCTGCCTGCGCGAACACGCCCCTGGCCACATCACCGCCTCGGCCATCGTGCTGTCCCACGATCGCCGCGAAATCCTGCTCACCCTGCACCCGCGCGTGGGTCGCTGGATCCAGCTGGGCGGTCACTGCGAACCCGGGGACGAGACCGTGCAGGACGCGGCGCTACGCGAAGCGGTCGAGGAATCCGGCATCCCCGACCTGGTGCTCACGCCCGGTCTCTACGGCGCGCAGGCGCATCCGATCACCTGCTCGCTCGGCGTGCCGACGCGCCATCTCGACCTGCTCTTCGAGATCGTCGCGCCGCCGAACGCGATGCCGGTGCGCAGTGCCGAATCCGACGATCTGCGGTGGTGGCCGGTCGACGGGCTACCGGTCGGCACAGACGTGCTGCTCCGGTCAGCGCCCTGATGTAAAGGGGCCTTGAAAGGTCTCTGACCTGTAACGATGGCGACCGCGCCCTGGTGGCGCGGTCGCCTTTTCTGTTATCCGGCCAGCACAGCTTTACAAATTGCGGAATTTGTCTAGACAGCGGACAGATCCAGACATATCGTCTGTGACAGAGAGTTACGCACATCACAGGTGTGAGATGTGCCTCTGGGATGGAGACGATGATGTCGACCGATGCCAACACGTCCGAGCAGCGGGTAGCCCCGCCGCAGTGGCGAGATTCCAAACGCTATTTGTGGCTGTGGGGCCTGTTCGCCCCGACCGGCCTGTTCACGATCGCGATCCCCCTGATCTGGGTGATCAATCAATTCGGCTGGCATCGCCTGGCCGAAGTCCCGTTCTGGCTGGGTCCGATCCTGATCTACATCGTGATCCCGCTGGCCGACCTGTTCTTCGGGCCCGACGGCGACAACCCGCCCGACGAGGTCATGGAGGCCCTGGAGAACGACAAGTACTACCGGTACCTGACGTACCTGTACCTGCCGTTCCAGTACGCGTCGCTGATCTTCGCCTGCTACATCATCACCGCGCCGAACCTGCACTGGCTCGGTTTCCCCGGTGGCGCCAATGTCGTCGACAAGATCGGTATCGCGATCAGCGTCGGCATGATCGGCGGCATCGGCATCAATACCGCGCACGAACTCGGCCACAAGAAGGTCGAACTCGAGCGCTGGCTGTCTCGCGTCGCGCTGGCGCAGTCGTTCTACGGGCACTTCTATATCGAGCACAATCGCGGCCACCACGTGCGCGTCGCCACACCGGAGGATCCGGCGAGTGCGCGTCTGGGGGAGTCGTTCTGGGCCTTCTGGCCACGCACGGTCTGGGGGAGTCTGCGCTCGGCGTGGCATCTCGAGAAGGAACGTCTCGGGCGGCTGGAGAAGGGACCGTGGACGTTGCGCAACGACGTGCTCAATGCCTGGGCGATGTCGGTGGTGCTGTGGCTGGGTTTGATCGCGGTGTTCGGCATCGAGGTGCTGCCGTATCTGATCCTGCAGGCCATCTTCGGTTTCAGCCTGCTCGAGTCGGTGAACTATCTCGAGCACTACGGCCTGGTCCGGCAGAAGACCGCGAGCGGACGCTACGAACGCCCGGCGCCCGCGCACAGCTGGAACAGCGACCACATCGTCACCAACATCTTCCTCTATCACCTGCAGCGCCACAGTGACCACCACGCGTATCCGACCCGGCGCTACCAGACGCTGCGCAGCTGGGACGGTGCGCCGAACCTGCCGAGCGGCTACGCCAGCCTGATCCTGATCGCCTACTTCCCGCCGATCTGGCGCAAGGTGATGGACAAGCGCGTACTCGCGCACTACGGCGGCGATGTCACCCTCGCCAATATCGAACCCAAGCGCCGGGAGCGGGTGCTGGAAAAGTACGGAACCGAGGTTCAGTCATGAGTGCCTACAAATGCCCGGTATGCGACTTCGTCTTCGATGAGGCCAAAGGTGCCCCACGCGAAGGATTTCCGCCTGGCACACTGTGGACGGCCGTCCCCGACGACTGGTGCTGTCCGGACTGTGGGGTACGGGAGAAGATCGACTTCGAGGCGGTAGGAGTTTCCCGGTGACCGACTACAAGCTGTACCAGTGCGCACAGTGCGGTTTCGAATACGACGAGGCGCAGGGCTGGCCCGACGACGGCCTGGCCCCCGGCACCCGCTGGGACGACATCCCCGACGACTGGACCTGCCCGGACTGCGGCGCTCAAAAGTCCGACTTCTTCATGGTCGAGATCGAACGTTCGTGAGCGTCGCGGGCACTCCGCGCACCGGTTCGCGCATCCCGTACCAGGAGGCCGCGCGCGAACTGCTGCGCAACTCGGTCCTCGACGGGATGCGCGAACTGCTCACCGAGCGTGACTGGTCCAAGGTCACGCTCGGTGACGTCGCCGCCACGGCGGGGGTGAGCAGGCAGACGCTCTACAACGAATTCGGTTCGCGCTCCGGTCTCTCGCAGGCCTACGCGCTGCGCCTGGCCGACGACCTCGTCGACCACGTGCGCGACGCACTCGACGCCAATGTCGGCGACGCGCGCGCCGCGATCCGGGTCGGGATGAGCGGCTTCTTCCTCTCCGCCGCCGGCGACCCTCTGGTCCGATCGCTGCTGAGCGGGGAGATGAAACCGGACCTGCTGCGGTTGATCACCCTCGACGCCGCACCGCTGCTCGAGCACGCCACCGCGCGCCTGACCGGAGTTTTCACGCACAGTTGGGTGAACGCGACCGAGGCCGAGGCCGATCTGCTCGCGCACGCGCTGGTTCGGATCGCGCTGAGCTACATTCCGAATCCGCCCGTGCCCGAGCGGGACGCCCCCGCCGAGATGAGCGCACTGCTCAGTCCGTACGTGGAGGCAATTGTGCAGGTACGAGGCGTGCGCGTCCCATCTGGTGACCTGGACCACTAAGAGAAGTCACAAGGCCTGATTCGCCCGTGTGTAACCATCACCACGTTTGAGGATCTGCCGCTGTGTAACGCGCCTACGGTCTGTCAGTATTCACATCGGTCGGCGATTGGTCTTTTTGTAGCGGAGCGGGTGTGCAAACGGTTGGCAAACCGGGGGGTTTTCGTGATCCCAAACGGTATCTCTGGGCTTTAGGGCTGATCGCCCCGGCGTGCGCGCTGCTGCCTTCCCAACTGGTGTACTGGACCAAGGCGGAAGTGTTCTGGTGGATCGGGCCGGTCATCGTCCTGATCGCCATCCCCGTGCTGGACTGGATCGTCGGTGAGGATGGCAACAATCCCCGCGACGAGGACTACGCCGCGCTGTCGGCCGACCGGTACTACCGGTGGTGCACCTATCTGTTCCTGCCGATCCAGCTGATCAGCCTCGGCGTGGCCTGCTTCATGTGGACGAGTCCGGAACTGGCGCTGGTCGACAAGCTCGGCTTGGCCGCCACGGTCGGCTTCGTCAGCGGCATAGGCATCAACGCCGCCCACGAACTCGGCCACCGCGTCGAGAGTGCTGAGAAATTGCTGTCGAAGATCGCGCTGGCCCAATCGGGGTACGGGCATTTCTTCGTCGAACACAACCGTGGACATCACGCCCGGGTGGCAACACCGGAGGATCCGGCCAGTGCGCGGCTCGGTGAAACGCTGTGGGAGTTCTTGCCGCGCAGCGTGATCGGCGGATTCCGATCCGCCATCGAGCTGGAGCGCGCACGGCTGCTGCGACGCAATCGTGGCTGGTGGAGCGTCGAGAACAACATCCTGCAGGCATGGGCGATAACGGCGGTGCTGTCCGGTTCGCTGATGCTGGTGTTCGGCCCGACGATCGCGCCGTGGCTGGTCATCCAGGCCGTGATCGGCTTCGGACTGCTCGAGACGGTCAACTACGTCGAGCACTACGGACTGCTGCGCGCCCGCAAGGCCAACGGCCGCTACGAACGGTGCTCCCCGCGCGACAGCTGGAACTCCGACCGCCTGGTCACCAACATCTTCCTGTTCCATCTGCAGCGCCACAGCGACCACCACGCCAACCCCGGACGTCGCTATCAGACCCTGCGCAGCAGCGAGGAAGCCCCGCAGCTGCCCGCCGGGTACGCCACCATGATCGTGCTGGCGGCCGTCCCGCCGCTGTGGCGTGCGGTGATGGACCCCCGCGTCGCCGCCCATTACGGCGGCGATCTGAGCCTGGCCAACGTCGCACCGGAGAAGCCGCGACGGTTGCTGACCCGATACCGCGCGGCGGCCTGAGACCCCACCTCGACAGACCGGGGAACTCGCGCCGCCCCAACCGGTAACCTAACCAACGTGACGACCTCAGAACTCCCCGCGCGCACCGAGCTCACCCCCGACGTCCGCAACGGCATCGACTACAAGGTGGCAGACCTCTCGCTGGCCGAATTCGGCCGCAAGGAGATTCGCCTCGCCGAGCACGAGATGCCGGGCCTGATGGCGCTGCGCCGTGAATACCACGACGTCCAGCCGCTGAAGGGCGCGCGAATCTCCGGATCGCTGCACATGACGGTCCAGACCGCCGTCCTGATCGAAACCCTCGTAGCCCTCGGCGCCGACGTGCGCTGGGCCTCCTGCAACATCTTCTCCACCCAGGACCACGCCGCCGCCGCCATCGTGGTCGGCCCGCACGGCACCGTCGACAAGCCCGCCGGTATCCCCGTGTTCGCCTGGAAGGGCGAGACGCTGGAGGAGTACTGGTGGGCCGCCGAGCAGATGCTCACCTGGCCCAACGAGCCCGCCAACATGATCCTCGACGACGGTGGCGACGCGACCATGCTCGTGCTGCGCGGCGCCCAGTTCGAGAAGGCCGGTGTTGTCCCGCCCGCCGACGCCGACCACTCCGCCGAGTACACCGTCTTCCTCGACCTGCTGCGCGAAAGCCTCGAGGCCGACAAGACCAAGTGGAGCACCATCGCCGAATCGGTCAAGGGTGTCACCGAGGAGACCACCACCGGCGTGCTGCGGCTGTACCAGTTCGCCGCCGCGGGTGAGCTGGTGTTCCCGGCGATCAACGTCAACGACTCGGTCACCAAGTCCAAGTTCGACAACAAGTACGGCACCCGCCACTCGCTGATCGACGGCATCAACCGCGGCACCGATGTGCTCATCGGCGGCAAGAAGGTGCTGATCTGCGGTTACGGCGACGTCGGCAAGGGCTGCGCGGAGTCGCTCGCGGGCCAGGGCGCGCGCGTGCAGGTCACCGAGATCGACCCGATCAACGCGCTGCAGGCGCTGATGGACGGCTACGACGTGGTCACTGTCGAGAACGCGATCGGCGACGCCGACATCGTGATCACCTCCACCGGCAACAAGGACATCATCACCCTCGACCACATGAAGGCGATGAAGGATCACGCGATCCTCGGCAACATCGGCCACTTCGACAACGAGATCGACATGGCCGCGCTCGAGCGTTGCGGTGCCACCCGGATCAACATCAAGCCGCAGGTCGACGAGTGGACCTTCGACTCGGGTAAGTCGATCATCGTGCTGTCGGAAGGCCGCCTGCTCAACCTGGGCAACGCCACCGGCCACCCCTCGTTCGTGATGTCCAACAGCTTCTCCAACCAGGTCATCGCCCAGATCGAACTGTGGACCAAGCCGCAGGAGTACGACAACGAGGTCTACCGCCTGCCCAAGCACCTCGACGAGAAGGTCGCCAAGATCCACGTCGAAGCCCTCGGCGGCGAGCTCACCAAGCTCACCAAGGACCAGGCCGAATACATCAACGTGGACGTGGAAGGCCCGTACAAGCCCGACCACTACCGCTACTGAGTTCCGCACACCACGGTGGCCCGTCGACCCTGCGGTCGGCGGGCCACCGTCGTCATTACCCGACGATTCCGGTGTCGCAGATGGAGGGGCCGCCCGCGCTGCTCATGGCGAGCAGGCCGCAGAGCAGTGCGCCTGCCAGGTCGCTGGAGCCGGTGGTGGCGGCGGCGTCGTTGCTTCCGGTCAACAGGGCGGGGCCGGAGCCGGTCGTGACCAGGCCGGTGACCAGCTGACTCAGGGAACCCGATCCGTCCGCCTGTGCTGTTGCGGTCGGGGCGGTGACGGCCGCGCACGCTGCCATGAGGGCGGTGATGGCGAGGGTGGCCGCGCAGGTGCGGAAGATCGTTGTCATGGCGGAAGCATTGCCGGTGCGAAGGGAGTGGGCCAGACCGCAGAACTGGGGTGTCCGGCGGGTAATCTGCTGCGCATGGGCGTACTGATTGCGGTCGAGGGGCTCGACGGTGCCGGCAAACGGACTTTGATCGATGGGCTGATCGCCGAATTGTCCGGCAAAGGGGTGCGGGCGGACAGTCTGGCCTTTCCGCAATACGGGCATTCGATCCACGCCGACCTCGCCGCGGAAGCGCTGCGCGGGGGCAATGGCGACCTGGCGGGGTCGATCAACGCGATGGCGATCATGTTCGCGCTCGACCGGGCCGCCGCGCGCGCGGAACTAGCGGACCTGTTGGGCGGCAACGACATCGTGATCCTGGACCGCTGGGTGGCCTCCAACGCCGCCTACTCGGCCGCACGGGCGCACCAGGACGCCGACGGCGAAATCGTCTCGTGGGTGGGCGATCTGGAGTTCGGCAGGCTCGAACTGCCCACGCCGGACCTCACTGTGCTGCTCGACATTCCCACCGAGGTCGCGGCCGAACGTGCCCGTCTCCGAGGCGAACTCGACGACGCACGCGCCCTCGATGCCTACGAACGGGACGGCGGTCTGCAGCACCGCACCGGCGAGGTCTATCGTGAACTCGCCGACCGCGACTGGTTCGGCCGGTGGTGGACATACCGATCCGATGACGACAGGCCTGCGTTACTCACCCTCTGTTCGGAAATCTTTTCCGGATAAGGTTGGATACGCGACGGGTTCACACCATTAATGGCGTGGCAGCCCGATCCTGGCCATGGAGATGACAACATAGGACTATGAAGCCCAAGATTCTGGTCGTCGACGGCGATATGGCACTCGCTGAGATGCTGACCATCGTCTTGCGCGGGGAAGGGTTCGACCCGCATGTGGTCGGCGATGGCACACAGGCCCTGTCGGCGGTGCGGGAGATCCGCCCCGACCTGGTTCTGCTGGACCTGATGCTGCCCGGCATGAACGGCATCGACGTATGTCGTGTGCTGCGGGCCGATTCCGGCGTTCCGATCGTCATGCTCACCGCCAAGACCGACACGGTCGATGTGGTCCTCGGCCTGGAGTCCGGTGCCGACGACTACATCGTCAAACCCTTCAAGCCCAAGGAACTCGTCGCCCGCGTGCGAGCGCGCCTGCGCCGCACCGAGGACGAGCCCGCCGAGCTGCTCTCGATCGCCGACATCGTCATCGATGTGCCCGCGCACAAGGTGACGCGCGGTCCCGGTCAGATCTCGCTCACCCCACTGGAGTTCGACCTGCTGGTCGCGCTCGCGCGCAAGCCGCGGCAGGTGTTCACCCGTGAGGTGCTGCTCGAACAGGTGTGGGGTTACCGGCACGCCGCCGACACCCGCCTGGTGAACGTGCACGTGCAGCGACTGCGCGCCAAGGTCGAGAAGGATCCGGAGAACCCGGAGATCGTGCTGACGGTGCGCGGGGTCGGATACAAGGCCGGACCGCCGTGATCGGTCACTGCGGGGCGCCGCTGTGACCACTGGTCCAGTGGCGCGGCTGCGGGGATGGGCGACTCCGATCATGGCCTGGTTCCAGGCCGTCGGGACCGCACTCGGCCATCTGTGGCGCCGTTCGCTGCAGTTGCGTGTCATCGTTTCGACGCTGACCCTGTCGCTCATCGTGATCACGATCCTCGGGGTCGTGCTGACCGGTCAGATCACCGACCGGCTCCTCGAGGCCAAGATCAACGCGGCCGTCGAGGAAATGGAGCGTGCCCGCAGCACGATCGAGAACAAGATGTCGGGCCCCCAGGTCGGCAGCCAGGACCAGCAACTCGCCGACGCGCGCTCCGCGCTGTCCAGCCGTGGCGGCACCGGCCAGTCCACCGGCGCCGCGGGCAGTTTCGACTCCGCGCTGGCCATGGTCGGTGGCACACCGCCGCACGAGATCCAGGTCGGCCCGCTCGGCGAGGTGCCCCAAGAACTGCGCCGGTTCGTCCAGCGCAACCAGATCTCCTACCAGTTCACCACTGTCGCCGACCCCGACGGTTACCGCGGCCGCGCGCTGGTGATCGGCAGTCCCAGTGCCGAGGTCGCGACGCTGGAGATCTACCTGATCTTCCCGTTGGCCAGCGAGGAATCGAGCCTGTCGCTGATGCGCGGCACGATGCTCATCGGTGGTGTGGTGCTGCTGGTGTTGCTCGCCGCGATCACCGCCCTTGTCACCAGGCAGGTGGTGCTGCCGATCCGGTCGGCGGCACGGATCGCGGGCCGATTCGCCGACGGCCGACTCAAAGAACGCATGCTGGTGCGCGGCGAGGACGACATGGCGCGCCTGGCGCAGGCGTTCAACGAGATGGCCGAGAGCCTGTCGAACCAGATCACCCAGCTCGAGGAATTCGGCAATCTGCAGCGCCGCTTCACCTCCGATGTCAGCCACGAACTGCGCACCCCGCTCACCACGGTGCGTATGGCCGCCGACCTCATCCACGGTTCCAGCGACGAACTCGACCCGGCCCTCGCGCGCAGCTCGGAGCTGCTCGTCAACGAACTCGACCGGTTCGAGGGCCTGCTCAACGACCTGCTCGAGATCTCCCGCCACGACGCGGGTGTGGCCGAACTGCAGGTCGAATCGCTGGATGTGCGGATGTGCGCGCGGGCCGCGATCTCCACGGTGCGCCACCTGGCCCGCGACGCCGAGATCGAAGTCGTGGTCGACCTGCCGGAGGAGCCGGTGATCGCCGAGGTCGACCCGCGCCGCGTCGAACGCGTGCTGCGCAACCTGCTCGCCAACGCGATCGACCACTCCGAGGGCAAACCGGTGCTGATCCGCATGCGCGGCGACGCCGAGACCAACGCCGTCGCGACGGTGGTGCGCGATCAGGGCGTCGGGCTGCGGCCGGGCGAGGAGAAGCTGGTGTTCAACCGGTTCTGGCGCTCCGACCCTTCGCGCGTGCGCCGCTCGGGCGGCACCGGGCTCGGCCTTTCGATCAGCGTCGAGGACGCGAATCTGCACGAGGGCAGGCTCGAAGCGTGGGGCGATCCTGGCGTCGGCGCGAGCTTCCGGTTGCTGCTGCCGATGGTGCGTGGCCGCAAGCTCGGTCAGAGCCCACTGGCTCTGGAACCGATGCTGCGCAAGGTCCCCGCGCTGCCGGAAATCGGAGCCGCCGAGTCGACGATCATCGACGTGCCCGCGGCCGATGTCGAGTCGAACGGAGCCGAGCCGGCGAGCGTGGTCGATCCGACGGCTGCCGAGTCCGACGGCCATGAGATGGTCGAACCGCGCGAAGCCGGACCATCGACCGACGAGCCCGGTATCGAAACGCCCACCGCGGGCGCGCAGCCGAACGGGCGCGGCACCGCCCCCGCCGACACATCGAAACCCAGCCAGACGGGAGAGACCGAGTCATGACCAGCGCGCGTGGTGATCGTCGGGATCGGCACGGCGCCGCACTGGTCGCAGCGGTACTCACCGCCCTGATGGTGCTCACCGGGTGCGCGAGTCTGCCGGAGTCCTCCGCGCCGCAAGCGCTCGGCACGATCAACCGCGCCCCGACCTCGGAGGGTCCGACGCCGCCGATCGCAGGCCGCGACCCCGACCTGCTGCTCGGCGATTTCCTCACCGCCAGCGCCGATCCCACCAACCGCCACGCCGCGGCCCGCCAGTACATGGCGCCCGAGACCGCGGGCAGCTGGAACGACGAGGCGAGCACCACCATCGTCGACGACCGCCCCGACACTCTGCGCGAGTCGCGGTCCGGCGACAAGGCCAGTTACGTACTGCGCGCCCGCAAGGTCGGCGAGCTCGCCCGCGACGGCGGCTACCGCGCCACCGAGGGCACCCTCGAGAACAAGATCGAGATGAGCAAGATCGACGGCGAGTGGCGGATCACCGAGCTGCCCGCGGGTGTGGTGATGGACAACGACGACTTCGTCAAGTCCTATCACCGCTACGTCCTGCACTACATCGACCCTGGCAATTCGCTGCTCGTCCCGGATCCGCGCTGGATCTCGGTGCCGCGCGCCCAGCTCACCGAGCGACTGATCGGGATGCTCGCTGAGGGACCGCAGTCCGCGATCGCCCCGGTGGTGCGCAACCAGTTGGCGCAGCCGGTGGCGTTGCGCGGTCCGATCACCAAGGCCAACAACGAACCCGGCGATGTGGGTGTCGGCATCGGCGGGGTGCGCATCGACTTCGCCGGCCTCGGTGGGCTCGGCCAGCGCGAGCGCGAACTGCTCGCCGCGCAGGTGGTGCTCACGTTGTCCGGCGCCGAGATCCTCGGTCCGTATGTGCTGCTCGCCGACGGTAAACCGCTCGACGACCGGTACGCGGCCACCGGCTGGTCGGTGGCCGATGTCGACCAGTACAGCGCTTCGGCGCCCGGCCAGAACCGGATCGGCTTGCACGCGCTGCGCAACGGGACCCTGGTGCAGGTCACCCCCGACGGGATCGTCACGCCGAGCGGTTCGTTCGGCGAGGCGACCAATCTGCAGTCGGTCGGCATCTCGGCCGACGGCCAGTTCGTCGCCGCGGTCGCCGACTCCGGCAAACCGATCCCCGAACCGGCCCGCACGCTGCTCATCGGCAACTACGGCGCCAAGGCGTTCGCGGTCGCCGAGGGCGGCACCATCGCGCGCCCGTCCTGGACCAGCGACGGCGGCGCCGCCTGGACGGTGATCGACGGTGAACGGGTGATCAGAGCGGTCACCGATCGCACCACCGGCAACGTCTCCACCGAGGACGTCGACATCTCGGCCCTGGTCGAAGGCGCGGGCGCACCGCGGACGCCGATCAGTGAGGTGGTGATCTCGCGCACCGGCGTGCGCGCGGCACTGATCGCCGACGGCAAGGTCTACGTCGCGGTGGTGCAGCGTCGCCCCGACGGCAAGTACGCGCTCACCTCCCCGCTACCGCTGGCGCTCGGCCTGAGTTCGCGCGCGGTCTCGCTGAGCTGGATCACCGGCGACACCATCATGGTCGCCCGCGAAGGCAATGTGGACCCGGTCTTCACCGTCTCCATCGACGGCTCCCAGTTCAGCGCCGTGACCTCACAGAACCTCACCCCGCCGGTCCGGGTGGTGACCGCGGCCCCGGCCACGCAGTACGTGGCCGATTCCCGGGCCGTCCTGCAGCTACAGACCGCCGATCCCACCCGCAACGACCGTTTCTGGCGCGAGGTCCCCGGATTGACCGGAGAACGCGTCGTACCGGTCCTGCCGAGCTGAACTTGTCAGTGCCCACTGCCATACTCGCTCGCTATGAAGGCGCTGCTGGATCTGATCCTGCCCGACCGGTGTGGGGGCTGTGGTTCGCTCGGGGAGCAATGGTGTGCCGGATGCGCCGCCGAACTCGGTCGGGGTCCGATTCGGGTCCGGCCACGCGCTGATCCGGGGGTGCCGTGCTGGGCGCTCGGCCCGTACTCGGGTGTGGGTCGGCGGGCGGTGCTCGCGGCCAAGGAGCACGGCAGGCGCGATCTTGCCGCGCCCCTCGGCCTGGCACTGGCCCACGCGCTGGCCCGCCTACGGGCACCTGATCGTCCGCTGCTGCTCGTACCCGCCCCGACCAGAACCGCCGCGGCCCGTCGCCGTGGCGGGGATCCGGTGGCGCGTTCGGCCGTGATCGCGGCGCGGTGGCTGCTCGATTGCCGAACCGCGCCACTGCTGCGGATGGGCAGCGGCGTGCGTGATTCGGTGGGCTTGACGCCGCGTGAACGCACCCACAATCTGCGCGGCAAGATCATGACCGTCGCCGATCCGGACGAAGGTGCCGCTCTCGGTGCGAATGCGCAGGTCGTGCTGGTCGACGATGTGCTCACCACCGGCGCCACCGCCTGTGAATCGATACGTGTTCTTAGCCGAATCGGCATAGTTCCGCGCGCGGTTTTGGTGACCTGTGCGGCTTGACTGAGGAAAGTTCGCGTGAACAGTGGCGGACTTGCTCGTGGCGGACTAGCGTCGCGAACACACACCGAACCGCAAGTCTGGGAGGTGGTGCCGCGGATACAGGTGCCGGGCGAATCCCGATCGGCACAGCTCAATCCCGCCGCCCTTCGTTTCTGTCGAGCGGCCATATCCGGGAGGTACGCGTGACGACTTCTTCACAGGCACTACAGGACGGTGCCACCGAAACGATCGAATTCGAGACCCCGAACGCCGAAGTGGTGGTCTCCGGTCGCAACGTCGAAATTCCTGACCACTATCGAATCTATGTCGCGGAGAAGCTGTCTCGGTTGGAGCGCTTCGACCCGTCGATCTTCCTCTTCGATGTGGAACTGTTCCACGAACGCAACCGTCGTCAACGCAAGGCCTGTCAGCGCGTGGAGATCACCGCGCGCGGCCGCGGACCGATCGTGCGCGCCGAGGCATGCGCCGACAGTTTCTACGCCGCACTCGAATCCGCCGTCCAGAAGATCGAGAGCAGGCTGCGCCGGACCAAGGACAAGCGGCGCGTGCACTACGGCGACAAGACGCCGGTCTCGGTCGCGCAGGCCACCGCGACACTCGTCGACGACTCGCTGTTCGCTCTGCCGGACGGTTCCGCCGCGCACGACCACGACGACGCGGCCGACGACACCGGCCCCGGCCACATCGTGCGCACCAAGGTGCACACCGCGACACCCATGTCGGTGGACGACGCCCTCTACCAGATGGAATTGGTCGGCCACGACTTCTTCCTGTTCCACGACAAAGAGACCGATCGCCCGTCGGTGGTCTATCGCCGACACGCCTTCGACTACGGCCTGATCAAGCTGGCCTAGAACTGTCACGGATCCGGGCATCCGCTACGAGCGGGTGCCCGGATCATGCTCAGCGGCTGAAAGTTTCGTGATGCACGGCCTCGCTCAGCGAGCGTCGTGCCCGCCAGCCGAACCGTTCCAGATCCGGTACCTGCTGGAATTCGCCGACCGGCCCCACGCACAGCCAGGCCACCGGCTTGATCCCGTCGGGTAAGCCGACGAGTTCGCGCAGGAATTCCGGCTCGTAGAACGACACCCAGCCCACCCCCACCCGCTCCGCGGTCGCCGCGAGCCACAGGTTCTGGATGGCCAGCACCGTCGAGTACACACCGGTCTCGGGCACACTCGCGCGGCCGAGTACCTGCGGCCCGCCGCGCGAATCATCGTGGGTGACAACGACACCCGTGCCGCTCTCGATGATCCCGTCGATCTTGATCGGTTCGAAGGTCGCGGCCCGCTCGGCAGGCAGCGACGCACCGAATTCGACCCGCTTGTCCGCCACGTGCTCGGCGAAACGGCGCAGCGTCTCGGGCTGACGAACCACCACGAAGTCCCACGGCTGTGAGTTCCCGACGCTGGGCGCGCGATGCGCGGCGTCGAGAATTCGCAGCAGGGTCTGCTCGTCGACCGGCTCGCCGGTGAACTCGGCGCGCACGTCACGACGCAGGCGGATCGCGTCGTAGACGCTCAGTTGGTCGGCACTCACGCCGACCATACAACCGCAGCCGGGTCAGGCCACCGTGCGGCGGGCCAGCTTACGACCGGCCGCCAGCGCGGTGCGCAGACCCTGACGACGCCCGGTCACCGGGTCGATCGAGGGAGCGGTGTTGCCGGCGAACAGCCGCTCGGACTTGGTTTCCGGCGCGTCGTCGGTGGTGTGGCGCAGGTACTTGTTCGGCAGCGAGAGCTTGAGGATGGTGCGCCACGACTTGAAGTACTGCACCGGCAGCGAACCGGTGGTGTAGGGCAGGTCGTACTTCTCGGCCAGCTCACGCACCCGCACCGCGATGGCGGCGTAGCGGTTGCTCGGCAGGTCGGGGAACAGGTGGTGTTCGATCTGGTGGCTGAGGTTGCCGCTCATGAAGTGCAGCAGCGGGCCGCCGCTGATGTTGGCGCTGCCCAACATCTGGCGCAGGTACCACTCGCCCTTGGTCTCGCCCTCGATGTCGGCCTTGGTGAACTTCTCGGCGCCGTCGGGGAAGTGTCCGCAGAAGATGATCGCGTTGGTCCACACATTGCGCACCACGTTGGCGGCGATGTTGGCGGTGAGCGTGGTGACGAACGACGGGCCGGTGAGCAGCGGGAAGACCACGTAGTCCTTGAGGGCCTGCTTGCCGATCTTCTTCAGCACCACCGCGCGGTCGGCCTCGAACTGCTTCCACTCGGGGGAGTCCTTGGCCCACTTCTTCTTGGCGACCTTGCCCAGCTCGAGGTGCTGGATCGCGACCCCGTACTCGAACAGCGCCTGCAGGATGAGGTTGTAGATCGGGTTGCCCAGGTAGAACGGGATCCAGCGCTGGTCACGGGTGACGCGCAGCAGGCCGTAGCCGATGTCGTCGTCCATGCCGAGCACGTTGGTGTACTTGTGGTGCAGGAAGTTGTGGGTGATCTTCCAGTGCGCCGACGGGCCCGCGTTGTCCCATTCCCACGCGGTGGAGTGGATCTCCGGATCGTTCATCCAGTCCCACTGCCCGTGCATGACGTTGTGCCCGATCTCCATGTTCTCGATGATCTTGGCGGAGCCGAGCAGGGCGACACCCGCCAGCCAGGCCGGGGGCAGGAAGCTGGCGAACAGGACGGTGCGCCCGCTGATCTCGAGTGCGCGTTGTAGGCGGATGACATTGCGGATATAGCGCGCGTCGTCCGCACCGCGGGAGGATTCGATTTCTCGACGGATCGCGTCGAACTCCGTTCCGAGAGCTTCGACATCCGCTGCGGTGAGGTGCGCGTATTCCTTGACATCCGAGATCGCCATGGCGGCTACAGTACCGTAAGTTACGAGAGCGTAGGTTGGCGATTTTCGGGCCGAATTGTGTGATAAGTCCTATTGCGTAATCGAGACGCAAATGTTATCGGGCTCGACGAGCCATGCGACGTGCGGCTTTGTCACGCAGCACCCCGCGCTCGTGCACCGCGCGCTCGCCCAGCGCCCGCTTGGCCTCGCGCAACGCCAGCTTCTCCTGCCGCGCCCGCGCCTTGAGCGCCGACTTCGCCTCGCGCAGCACTTCCTTCTCGTGCCGTGCCTTGATCTCGAGCGAGACCTTCGCATCGTGCAGCGCCGACCGCAGCCCGAACCGCTTCCCGGTCTCCGGATCCACCCGCAGGCTCTCGGGCAGCGAGATACCGGCGAACTTGCGCTCCGAGGACGTCTCGGGCGCGTCGTCGGCGGTGCGCTTGAGGAACCGGTCCGGCAGCGCCAGCTTGTGGATGGTGCGGAAGGCCAGCAGGTACTGCTTGCCCAGCGACCCGGTGGTGTAGGGCAGGTCGTACTTGTCACACAGCTCGCGCACCCGCACCGCGACTTCGGAATACCGATTACTCGGCAGGTCGGGGAACAGGTGGTGCTCGATCTGGTAGCAGAGGTTGCCGCTCATGAACGCCATCACGGGACCGGCCTTGAAGTTGGCGCTGCCCAGCATCTGACGCAGGTACCACTCGCCCTGGGTTTCCCCGTCGAGCTGTTCGGCGGCGAACTTCTGCGCCCCGTCGGGGAAGTGCCCGCAGAAGATCACCGCGTACGACCACAGGTTGCGTACCAGATTGGCAGCCGCGTTGGCCTTGAGCGTGGACTTCCAGGCCGGGCCGGTGAGTGCCGGGTAGATCACGAAATCCTTGACGACCTGACTCCCCGCCTTGCGGTAGAAATCGAGATCGGGCGGCGAGGTGAGGGTGCCCGCCTCGATTCCGGCCAGCTCCTTCTCGATGCCGAGATCGTGCAGCGCGATACCCCACTCGAAGGTCGCGGCCAGCAGCAGATTCGCGGCGGGCTGGGCCAGATGCAGTGGGCGCCACTGCTCGTCACGCGTCATCCGCAGAATGCCGAAACCGAGATCCTCGTCCTTGCCGAGGACATTGGTGTAGGTGTGGTGCGAATAGTTGTGCGCGCGCCGCCACTGTGCCGACGGGCCCGTCTGGTCCCACTCCCAGGTGGTGGAGTGGATCTCGGGGTCGTTCATCCAGTCCCACTGGCCGTGGCTCACATTGTGGCCGAGCTCCATGTTCTCGATGATCTTGGCGACCGAGAGCATCGCGGTACCGCCGAGCCACGCCCACCGGTTACGGCTGCCGAACAGCACCGCGCGCCCGGCGACCTCGAGGGCGCGCTGGGCCGCGATGGTGCGGCGGATGTACCTCGCGTCGCGTTCGCCACGCGAGGTCTCCACCTCGCGGCGGATCGAATCGAGTTCTTTCCCCAGGGTCTCGATGTCAGCCGCCGTCAGATGGGCGAAGGCCTGGATATCGGTGATAGCCACCGGGGGTCCTCCTGTGTTTAATAGCGGCGCAGCCGCGGGTTTTCGGCCTCGTAACCTCGATCTTCCCTCCCTCCGGGCACTCCTTCGTCGCACCCTCCGGTCAGTCCAGATCGAGGCGGCCGAAAACCGCGGCTGCGCCGCATGAAAGCTCGGCGCTCACTGGCTGTGTCCTTGTGAGTGGTCCTAGCGGGTGCCCTCAGGTGTTGATCGAAGTCAAGGGCCTGAGCGATTGCCGTCGGTCAAGGGTCATGGCCGACGCATGCTTCGAGGATACCCGGTTCCGGCTTCGACAATCGGTTAGATGTCCAGCGTGCAGTCGCCCGCGGCGGCGGAGATGCAGGTTTGGACCTTGTCGCCGGGTTGACGTTCGTCACCGTTGCGCAGATCGCGGGCGTGTCCGGCGGACAGAGTGACCACGCAGGTCTGGCAGATGCCCATGCGGCAGCCGAAGGGCAACTGCACGCCGACGGACTCACCGGCTTCGAGCAGGCTGGTTGCGCCGTCGACGGTGAGGGTGCGTCCCGTGGTGCCGAAGGTCACGGTGCCGCCCTCGCCGACCGCGGAGCGTTCCACCTCGAAGCGTTCGACGTGCAGCTTGTCGGCCACACCCGCGCTCTTCCAGTGGTTCTCGATCGCGTCGAGCATCGGGGCAGGTCCGCAGGCCCAGGTCTCGCGCTCGCGCCAGTCGGGGTAGAGCTCGTCGAGGCTGGCCAGGGAGAACAGGCCCTGTGCGTCGGTGAGCTGCAGGTGCGAGACGAAGCTGGGGTGTTTGTCGTGCAGGGCGCGCAGTTCGGCGCCGAACATCACGTCGGCGTCGGTGGGCGCGGAATGGACGTGCACCACATCGTGGACGCCGTCGCGGCGGTCCATCGTGCGCAGCATCGACATCACCGGGGTGATACCGCTGCCCGCGGTGAGGAACAGCACCTTCGCCGGCGGCGGCTCGGGGAGCACGAAACCGCCCTGCGGCGCGGCAAGGCGCACGATGGTGCCCTCGGCCACTCCGTTGACAAGGTGGCTGGACAGCTTGCCCTCCGGCATCGCCTTCACCGCGATGGAGATGAGCCGCTTGCCGCCCTCCCCGGTCCAGTCGGGCGGGCAGGTGAGCGAGTAGGAACGCCAGTTCCAGCGGCCGTCGATCAGGATGCCGATGCCGATGTACTGCCCGGGCCGGTACTTGAAGTCGAAGCCCCAGCCCGGCTTGATCACCAGGGTCGCCGAGTCGGCGGTCTCCTTGCGCACCTCGACGATGCGCCCGCGCAGCTCGCGCGCCGACCACAGCGGGTTGGCCAGGTGTAGGTAGTCGTCGGGCAGCAGGGGAGTGGTCACCCGGGCTACCGCGCCACGCAACACGTTCAGCTTGCCGCCACGATCGGCGACCTGCGCCGCCGGTGCTTCGAGCCATTCCCGGAACTTATTGAGGACCATGCGCTGCGATTTCTCCCTGTCGTACATTCGAGCCACCGTGGGGGTGACTCGCTCGCAGCAAGGTTACGGCATCGTAGGTTCAGCGCCAGTTGTGAACAGTGAGCAACCGCAACGACCCGCGACAAACAGTTGTTACAACAGCTCGAGCAGGAACGGCACTTCTTGGGGCGCGTACCAGGCGAGCTGGTGGTCCTCGGCGTCGCCGAGGACGAATTCGGCGTCGGTGTCACCGAGGTCGGCGGCGTCGATGACGTCCACGGCCTTGGCCACCTGCGGCTCGGCTTCGGCCAGATCCACATGCACCGCCGCGACCTGCTTGAACGTGACCGGACCCGTCAGCTTCACCACGGCGTCGTCGAGATCGGGCCGCAGTTTCGCCCCGGCAACATCGGCCGCGATCACCGCGCGCCGATACACCGGACTACCCGGGTTCGCCGCGTCGCCTTCGCTGTCGACGACCTCGTCGAGCCCGTCGCGCTCGGCGCCGATCAGCCGCATGGAGGCCCGTGCGGCTTCCTGCATCGCCACTTCCGCGAGTTCCTCGTCGTCGCCTGCGGCGTAGGCCTCGCGCAGGGCGGGCGTCACGGCGAAGGCGGTCCCGCCGAGCGGGAACAGCTCCTGGTCGTCGACGAGCTGGCGCAGGATCGGGATCGTCGCGGGGATATAGACGCGCATCGTGTCGTTCTCAGAGACAGGCACCGAGCAACTCCTCCATCGATTCGTGTACCGAGGCCGCGAGGACATCGATGTCGGCCATGGCGTCGCGGTCGGCGTTGAGTCCGTAGAAGACCTGACCGTCGTACGAGGTGAGTCCGAAACTCAACGTCTGATTGCGCAGCAGCGGCGATACCGGATACATCTCCAGCATGCGCGCCCCGCCGATGTACATCGCGGTCTGTGGTCCCGGCGCGTTGGTGATCACCAGATTGAAACTGTTGTCGGCGAAGGTACTCGCCGCCCGCACGCTCATCGCGTGCAGGCTCGCGGGCGCGAACCCGGCCAGGTGCACGAGCGTGCGCGCCCGCACCCCGCGACGCGTGCGGCCCGCGGCCTCGGTGGCGTGCGAGATGTGTGAAAGGCGCATCGTCGGATTCGGTTCGCCCACCGGCAGATCGATGAGGAACGAGGACACCTCGCTGGCCGGGGTGAGCTGGTTGTCGCCGTCGACGTAGACCGACATCGGCACCACCGCACGCAGATTGGTCGACTCGATCAGCGCCTCGTTACGCGAGAGCAACCAGTTGCGCAGCGCCCCGGTGACCACCGCGAGCACCGTGTCGTTGATCGAGCAGTCGAAATGCCTGCGGATGGTGCGGTAGTCCTCGAGGTCGGTGCGCACCACGTCGAAGCGGCGGCTGCGTGAGGTGCGGGCGTTGAGCGGGCTGTCCGGCGCCGCGCCCGAGGTCGCCGCGCGCACCACATTGGCCGCGGCCTTCACCGCCATCCGCGTGCCGCGCACCACCCCGAAGGCGTTCGATCCGGCATCGCGCATCACGCTGTAGGCCTCGCGCGGCTGCGCGGCCAGCTGTGACAGCGCCCCCGCCAGCAATTCCACATCCGACGGTTCGCGCGGCGCCCGCCATGCGTCGTCGGCCAGCTCGCGCGGCAGCGGCGAGTTGTCGAGGATCACGTGACCGATCTCCAGGGCGGTGTCACCGTCCACCAGCGCCGAATGCGACTTCGTGAACACCGCGGCGCGCCCGTCGGCGAGCCCTTCGATCAGATACATCTCCCACAGCGGTCGCCCCTGGTCCAGGGGGCGTGACGCGAGCCGCGCGACCAGGTCGTAGAGCTGTTCGTCGCTGCCGGGACCGGGCAGTGCGGAGCGGCGGATGTGATAGCTGATGTCGAAACGACTGTCCTCGACCCAGACCGGCCTGCCCATAGCTAGGGGGATCTCGCGCACCTTGCGGCGGTAGCGCGGCACCATCGGCAGTCGGGATTCGACCAGGTCGACGAGGCGCTCGTAGTCCAGTGCCTGGCCCGATGCGTCAGGGGCGGAGTTGTTCAGGATCGCGAGAGAGCCGATGTGGATCGGATTGCTGCTCGATTCGAGCCGATAGAACGACGAGTCCTGCGGCGTCAATCTCGTGATCACGCGCTCCGATACTCCTTCCGGTGCCGTAGCACGCTTCGCGCGACATCGCGCTGATCGGGCTCGCGCTACATCCTACGTCACGGCAGTTGAACAGCAGTGCCGGGCAACGAGGCTCGCGGAGCGTCGTGACCTGGGGCAATGACTGCCCCGGTATGGCGGGCACGGGTACACGCCGCCGGGTACGGTGGTCTGCGGACTACCATCGCCGTTGAACACAACTCCGACCAGAGGACTGACGAGACCCGTGCCTGCGCTGACACTGACGAGGTTGCTACGGATTGGTGAAGGTCGCATGGTCAAGCGGCTCTCGAACCTCGCCGATGAGGTCATCGCGTACGGCGACGAGATCGAGTCGTTGACCGACGCCGAGCTGCGCGCCAAGACCGATGAGTTCCGCGAGCGCTACGCCGCCGGCGAAACCCTCGACGACCTGCTGCTCGAGGCCTTCGCCGTGGCGCGTGAGGCGTCGTGGCGGGTGCTGAACCAGAAGCACTACAAGGTCCAGATCATGGGTGGCGCCTCGCTGCACCTGGGCAACATCTCGGAGATGAAGACCGGTGAGGGCAAGACCCTGACCTGTGTGCTCCCCGCCTACCTCAACGCGATCTCCGGCGACGGCGTGCACGTCGTCACGGTCAACGACTACCTTGCCAAGCGCGACTCCGAGTGGATGGGCCGCGTGCACCGTTTCCTCGGTTTCGAGGTCGGCGTGATCCTCGGTGGCATGACCCCGGCCGAGCGCCGCGTGGCCTACGCCGCCGACATCACCTACGGCACGAACAACGAGTTCGGTTTCGATTACCTGCGCGACAACATGACTCACTCCCTGGACGATCTGGTCCAGCGCGGTCACAACTTCGCCGTGGTCGACGAGGTCGACTCCATCCTCATCGACGAGGCCCGCACCCCGCTGATCATCTCGGGCCCGGCCGACGCCTCCTCGAAGTGGTACGCCGAGTTCGCGCGCATCGCGCCGCTGCTCAAGAAGGATGTCCACTACGAAGTCGACATCAAGAAGCGCACCATCGGCGTGCACGAGGCCGGTGTGGAGTTCGTCGAGGATCAGCTCGGCATCGACAACCTCTACGAGTCCGCGAACTCGTCGCTGGTCAGCTACCTGAACAACGCCATCAAGGCCAAGGAGCTCTACCAGCGCGACAAGGACTACATCGTCCGCGACGGCGAAGTGATCATCGTCGACGAGTTCACCGGCCGCATCCTGGTCGGGCGCCGCTACAACGAGGGCATGCACCAGGCGATCGAGGCCAAGGAGAAGGTCGAGATCCAGCCGGAGAACCAGACCCTGGCCACGATCACCCTGCAGAACTACTTCCGCCTCTACGACAAGCTGTCCGGTATGACCGGTACCGCCGAGACCGAGGCCGCCGAGCTGCACTCGATCTACAACCTCGGCGTCGTCCCGATCCCGACCAACCGCCCGATGGTCCGCAAGGACCAGGCCGACCTGATCTACAAGTCGGAAGAGGCCAAGTTCGCCGCCGTCGTCGACGATGTGGCCGAGCGGCACGAGAAGGGCCAGCCGGTCCTGATCGGTACCACCAGCGTGGAGCGCTCGGAGTACCTGTCCAAGCAGTTCACCAAACGCGGTGTGGCGCACAGTGTGCTGAACGCGAAGTTCCACGAGCAGGAAGCCCAGATCATCGCCGAGGCCGGTCGCCCCGGCGCGGTCACCGTCGCCACCAATATGGCCGGTCGTGGTACCGACATCGTGCTCGGCGGCAACGCCGACATCCTCGCCGACCTGGTGCTGCGCAAGCAGGGCCTCGACCCGGTGAACACCCCCGACGAGTACGAGGCCGCCTGGCACGCGACGCTCGAGCAGGTCAAGAAGCAGACCGAGGATGACGCCGAAACCGTGCGCGAGGCCGGCGGTCTCTACGTGCTCGGCACCGAACGCCACGAATCGCGCCGTATCGACAACCAGCTGCGTGGTCGTTCCGGCCGTCAGGGCGACCCGGGCGAGTCCCGCTTCTACCTGTCGCTGGGCGACGAGCTGATGCGCCGCTTCAACGGTGCCGCCCTCGAGGCGATCATGACGCGCCTGAACCTGCCCGACGATGTCCCGATCGAGGCCAAGATGGTCTCCAAGGCCATCAAGAGCGCCCAGACCCAGGTCGAGCAGCAGAACTTCGAGATCCGCAAGAACGTTCTGAAGTACGACGAGGTCATGAACCAGCAGCGCACCGTCATCTACGGTGAGCGCAACCAGATCCTGCGTGGCGAGGACATGGAGGGTCAGGTCCAGAACATGATCACCGACGTGGTCACCGCCTACGTCGACGGCGCCACCGCCGAGGGTTACGTCGAGGACTGGGACCTGGACAAGCTCTGGACCGCCCTCAAGACCCTCTACCCGGTGAGCCTGGATCACAAGGAACTCGCGGGCGAGACCACGACGGGCGACGCGGGCGAGCTGACCCGTGACGAGCTGCGCGCCGAACTCCTCAACGACGCGCACAACGCCTACGACAAGCGCGAAGAGGAAATCGACGGCCTCGCGGGCGTCGGCGCCATGCGCAACCTGGAACGCCAGGTCCTGCTCTCGGTCCTGGACCGCAAGTGGCGCGAACACCTCTACGAGATGGACTACCTCAAAGAGGGCATCGGCCTGCGCGCCATGGCCCAGCGCGACCCCCTGGTCGAATACCAGCGCGAAGGCTTCGACATGTTCGCCGCCATGCTGGAAGGCCTGAAGGAGGAGTCGGTCGGCTTCCTCTTCAACCTCCAGGTAGAGGTCCAGCAGCCCCAGCCCGAAGGCGTCTCCATCGACAAGGGCCTGCGTTCCCCCGTCGGCGCCCCGGTCCAGGACGCCCCCGTCCAGGCCCCACCGGCCTTGCGCGCCAAGGGCATCACCGACCAGGCCCCCCGAGCCATGAACTACTCGGGCCCCGCCGAAGACGGCCACGCCGAATCCCACTCCGACGCCCAGGAATACGGCGGCCAACAGCAATCCGGCACCCGCCGCGAACGCCGCGTAGCCGCCCGCACCGACTCGAAGGGCAAGCGCCGCCGCTGAGTCGACACCGATCCGACGAAGGCCCCCGCCGTGCGGGGCCTTCGTCGTACCCGCACTCGCACAGTGAGCAACGTGCTGGAGGCGTGAAAGATGCTCCGCCCGTGGACGTGTGGTACCAATTCGAGATGCGGTGGTGGCGGGGGATTGTGGTTTCGGTGGGTGTCGGTGTTGTCCTGAGCGGGTGCTCGCCGCGCCCGTCGACGCTCGACAAACAGGTCGAGGTGTTCGCGGACTTGCCACTGACGTGTGCGGAGATCGATCCCGCGGCGACGGGTGCGCTTCGACTCTTCGGCCGTGGGCTGTCGAGGCACGCGGAAGGTCTCACCGGCGAGCCCCGATCGCATGACAGACTCGGACAGTCGTTGCGCTGCCTCCAAACCTTCGAGGATCCGATTCCCGAGGGTGCCGACCTGCCGACGACCGGGGCCATGCGGCGATCGGTGGTCATCGAGGTACAGCGCAGCACGTTCCCGCATAGACCATGGGAGACCACCACCACGATCGCTCCCGACGGGCGTTCGTCGGACGTCATCGATCGGGCACAGCTCCCGGGCGTTGGGCAGGACTCCACCACCTGGTTCACCCGCGGTCGTGAGGGCGATATGTCGGCACACACGAAGACAAGGATCGACAACCTCACGATCGGAATCACGACATCGGGGGCCGACTGGCACGACAGTTCGCTCACTGCTCGTGACTCGCCGGAACTACGCGCGGACCTGCGCACCGGTGCCGACGCCATCGCACGGGAGATGGCCGCGACCCTCCCCGCACGGCTGCCGCGTGTAACGACCGGCGCGTTCGAATTGCTCCCGACCCCGGCCGTCGAGCCGACACTCCGCGTATCGACTCCGACGATCACCGCTTGGGACCCCTGTGCTCTCGCGGGTCCGATCGCGGTGGGCGCGGGACTTCCCGGCGACCGTACCGACGTGGCCGGAATCGAAACTCGCGGGTGCTTCTGGTCGACCAGCTGGGGATTCGTGCAGGTCCGTTCGCGTGCAATGGATTTCGAACAATCCATCTACCGGTCCGAGTACTCCGGCGCGCCGAAACCCGTCACCTTCGCCACCCGCACCGCGATCCAAGTCGAGTATCCCAGCGACTCCCACGAACGCTGTACACATGCCTTCGACACGCCGTTCGGCACCACCGAGGGCCGCCTCGTCGGTGTGGTGACCATCGAGGCCCACGTCGTTCGCGGAGCCTCACGACAGCGTGCCTGCGATCTGCTCACTCCGCTCAGTGCGGGATTGACACCGCACCTTCCGTCATCACGGTGATCCGTACCGATTCGAAGGGCGAGCGCGGCAGCTGATCGCAGCCGGCGTGTTCGTATTTCGCCTGCTGATGCCTGACGGCCGACGTCGTTACGGACTGTCCAGTGCGTCCAAGGTGATCGCCAACGTCACCGGGGTGTCGAGGACGAGCGCGGTGCGGTGCACCCGATGCGGCATGTACCGCATCCCCGACCAATCGAGCCGGTACTCCTCGATCCGGTCGATCCGGTTCCAGCTCTTGTCGAAGTGGACGATCAGATAGACCGGAATTCCGGCGCGGGCATAGAGCTGGCGTTTGACTCCGGTGTCGGCATCGACTGTTGCGCGAGAGGCGATTTCGGCGACCAAGGAGATGTGCTCACGCACAGTGTTGACGTCATAGGGCTCGCAGTCGCGGACGAAGATGTCCGGGTAACGAACATTCAGCCGTTGGTCGGCGGGTGCGTCGTCGGTATCGGCAAACCGAACCGCCACGTCGGAACCCACCCGCAGGCAAGGTCCTGCCGGGTCACGCGCGTTCTCGATCGCCGCGGCCAAACGGCGCACAACCCGACTGTGGGCCTCGCTTTGGGCCATTGCCCGAATTACTAGTCCGTCGATGATCTCGAAATCGCCAAAGGTGGTGCTGAGCGAATCGGGCTCGGCCTCGAGGAACTGCTCCGGGGTAATCCGTTGCGCCTCGTCTGGGTGCGCTGCGGTCATGCTCAGCTCCTCGTCCTCGACGGCTCCGACGAGCCTACCGTGGCGTGATCGCCGGGTGCGTGTTCGATGCCTGCCGCGTCCAGCCGCATCGAGCTGGTGAGAGCCGGGTCTACTCGGCCTTGACCGTTCGATGGCGTAGATGCGGCCATCGGGGGTTTCGAGGATGAAGTCGATTTCGCGGCCGTCGCGGTTGCGGTAGTGCATGATCTCGAAGGCGTCGCAGGTCAAGCTCTTCAGTTTCAGTAGTTCGGCGAAGACGAAGGTCTCGACAAGCGCGCTCAGTGGGCGCTGACCTGGCCGACTGAGGGAGGTCGCGTCGGTGTTGGTGAGGTTCGCCGCCAGGCCTGAGTCGGTGAGAAAGACCTTGGGGGCCTTGGTGAGTCAGGTAACGAGGTTGGTCGACCACGCCGGTGCGATCGCCACGAGGAAAACGGTCTCCAGGTACTGCAGGTAGGTGCTCACCGTGTCGGCGCTCAGCGACAGGCCGCAGGCCGGTTTTCCATGCTCTGACGAGAGTACTCGGGATCTGCCGGGAACTTATTCGAGATCTGCCGGGGCTCTATTCGGAATCTGCCGGAAACCGATCGGGGATCTGCCGGGCTCGCCATCGGATATTCGCCGCAGCGAGAACAGTCATAGACTGGATGTGCATGTATTATTGCATGCATGGTCGCCTTGCAGATTCGGGACGTTCCTGAGCCGATGCGTGATCAGTTGGTGGCGTTGGCGCGGCGGCGGGGGCAGTCGTTGCAGGCTTTTCTCTTCGATCTGGTTCGTGATGAGGTTCGTCGTCAGGACAACCTGGCGGTGCTCAAGCAGTTCAGTCCGGTGACGTGGGATGTCGCTTTCGCCTCGCAGGATGTGGTGGTGGCGCTGGATGCTGAACGCGCTGAGCGTGATTCGGTGCTCGGTGGGCCGGAGATCGGGGAGTGATCGTGGTCGATGCTTCGGTGTTCGCCCATGCGCTCTTGAATCCCGAACCGCTCGGTGACAGTTGTCGCGCGGCTCTCGAAGCCGACAATCGCTGGATCACGCCTCAGCACTGGACCGTGGAGGTTCTCTCGGTGATTCGCCGTTTCACGCGTGCGGGCACGATCAGCGCCGAGCAAGCGGCCCGAGCGGTGACGGCTGTGGAGAAACTCGAACCGGAAGTCCCGGTTACCCGCGTCCTCGTGCGCAGGATCTGGGAACTGCACGACAACCTGACCGCCTACGACGCTGCTTACGTCGCGGCCGCGGAGGCCTACGGTTGTGAACTGCTCACCACTGATTCGCGATTGGCGAACGCGCCGGGGGTCAACTGCGCGGTGCGGGTCCTGACGGCGTCGGCGGGTGCTTCGCCGCGATAGCCGACCTCAACTCGCCCGGTGGATGGGGTGGACTCGGGAGAGGGCGCGTTTGGCTTCGGCCAGGGAGATCATCTGGTCTTCGTCGTCTATTTCGGCGACAGCCGCTTCGGCCCATTCTCGCAGGAGAGTGGAGACGCCTACTCGGCGTTCGTCGGCTAGGGATTTCAGGCGGGTGTGTAAGCCGAGGGGCAGGCGCATCGACGTGGTCACCATGATGTCTTCGTTGACGGGCAGACGTGGTGGGGCGTCGGTGGGCTCGTCGGTGAAACTCAGCCGATCCATGAAATCGGCGAGTTCTTCTCTGCTGGACGGAAGTCCCGGCTCGCTCATGATTGGCTCCCACTTTCCCACTGCTCGAATTGCGCCAGTTCCTCGGCGCGCATCGTGCGTGCGCCGATGATCACCCACGTCCAGTCCTCCCGCTGTCGCATCACCACGATCAGCGGGCGGCCTGCTGTGGTGCGCCCCCACACCGTCAACACGGTCACCTGGCCGTCGAAGGCCGGGCGTGGCCACCGTCGTGACGCTGCGAGGACCTGCCGAACCTCGCTGGGTTCGATGCCGATCAGGTGAGCGATCGCCCAATCAGGCCACTCGAAACCCATAAGTCCATAATACGCACGTAGTAACGCCATGTGAAAGGGCTGAGTATCGAGCGGGCATCGGTTCGCTACTCTCGCGGTGACGCAGTTGTCGACACAGGGGAGGGCTGCGGTGAGTGAGGTGATGCGGCCGTTGTCGGCGTCGGAGCGCTGGTTCTGGCTCGTCGACCAATTGTCGCCGGCGAATTGTGTGGTCCGCTTGCGGGTGCGGGGCCCGATCGGCGCCTACCGCCTCGAAGAGGCGACGGACGCACTGCTCACAGAATTTCCCCTGCTTCGGACAACGGTGGTCGAGGGCCCGCGCTTCGCCCCGTCCGCCGACCCGCACCTGCCGGTCCTGCACCGCATGGTCGAAGACCCCGACGAGTGGCGCTCGATCTTCGACGAACAACTCGCCGAACCCATCGATCTCGCGACATCACCCGGCCGTCTCATCGATTTAGCCTGGCGTCCAGGCACTTCCGACGAACACCACGACCTGATCCTCGCCCTGTCGCACGTCCTGCTCGACGGCCGCTCGATGGCAGCACTGGTCTGGCGAATCCTCGCCTACGCCTTCGGATCTCCGCTCCCGACCGCCACCCGCGAACCGATCCCGCCCCCTGACGACCTCATCCCACCCGCGCACACCCGCCTCCTACGCTGCCTGCGCACCAACATCACCGGCCAACTCACCGCCATGGCCCGCCGCCCGACCGGCCTCCCGGGCACCCCGCCACCACTACCGATTCGCCGCACCCGCACCGTGATTCGGCACATCGAGGGAGATACTCTCGCCACCCTCCGCGCCCGCTGCCATCAGCACGGCGTCACAGTCAATGCCGCCTTGACCGCCGCCCTGGCCAACGCGCTCGGCCACCTCGCCCCCCGCTCCTCCGGCGTCGCGGGCATCGGCATCCCGGTAGACGTCCGCACCCGCCTGCTCCCACCCCCGGCCGACGACGAGCCAGGCATGTTCACCGCGGTAGTCCCCACGTTCGTCCCCTACGGCCCGACCAACTTCCTCTGGGACGCGGCCCGCGCAGCGAAAACCCAACTGACTCAACAATTAGCGAAGCACACAGACCTCACCGCCCTGGCCGCGATCCGCTACGGCTGCCCCCGCTCGATTGAATCCGGCAGACGCACAATAGAACTCATAGACCGCCGCGCCCCCTGGAACGTCACCCTCAGCAACCTCGGCAACCTGACCCCACCCGAAACCCCTGAGCCACTGGACATCACCGCGCCCACAGTCGCCGGAACGAACTCCTGCGCCAGCGCCCTGACCGTAGCCGTAGCCACCCTCGACGCCACGATGTCGATCACCTTCTGCTACGTCGACACCATGCTCCCGCGCACTACCATCGAATCCCTGGCCGACCACACCATCCAGTCCGTCACCCGCTGAGTTGGCAGCTACACGGCGACAATGTTGAGTAGCGGCCCGACCCCCTTGAAGTCATCGGGATTTCGGGTATAGAGCGGCAGCGCGTGCTGGACGGCTGTCGCCGCGATTTGCAGGTCGGCGACCCGGCGGCGGGGCTTGCGGCCGATTTGTTCTACGAGCAAAGCCAGCGACCCGTAAACGTGGGCCGCGTCGACATCGAACGGGAGCGGGTCGAACGACCGGACCACCCATTGAAACCGCAGTTGGCGCTGCGCCTGGCGCACCGGATCCTTGGCGGCGTGGATTCCGGTCGCGAGTTCGGCCACGCTGACGGCGCTGATCGCGGCATCAGCGGCCGCGGGCAGGCTTGATTGAACATCGCTGTAGTCGATGAGGACCGATGTGTCGAGAAGGATATGGAGTGGTTCGGCGGACTCACTCACCGTCGGGCATCTCCGGGTCGATCATCGCGTCCAGATCGGCACGCCACTGCTGATAATCGACACGCGGCAAGCGGGCACTCGTCCGCGCCAGCTCGGAGACGGGCACGAAGGTGCGTCGGACGAGCGGCTCGAGCTTGGCTACAGGGTTACCGTTGCGAGTGATGATGAAGCTTTCGCCTGCTTCGACCGCCGCGAGCACTTTTCCGCTGTCATTGCGGAGGTCGCGCTGCTGGATTTGCTTCATAGCGCAAGTGTACGCGCGAGCGCTACGCCGTGTACAGAATGCTACAAGGGCACTCAGGCGATCTGTTCGCGCACCATGTCCCGCAGCGCCGCTCGGTCCGGTTTGTTCGTGCGGCCGCTGACCGGAATTCGATCGACCACCACGATGTCGTCGGGGACGGCGGTGGTGTCGATGAGCTGGGGCAGACGGTCGCGAAGCACGGCTGCGATGTCTGTGGAGTCCGGTTCGGCGACGACGGCGAGCACGATTCGCTCGTCGCCGATCTCGTCCGGCAGGCCGACCATGATGGCCTCGCGCACTCCGTCGATCGCGACGATCGCGGGCTCGTACAGGCCGGGGTAGATGTTGGTTTTCCCCCGGATCATCATGTCTTTCTTGCGGCCGGTGAGGACCAGTTCCTTGCCGTCCCAGCGCGCGAGGTCGCCGGTGGCGATCTCGGTCATGGGCTCGGCGCCGAGGTATCCGCGACAGAGATTCGGGCCGGACAGTACGAGTTCGCCGTCGTCGGCGATTCGTGCCTCCACGCCGCGCACGGGAGCGCCGAGGAGGTCGCCGTCGTGGGCGAGCTTGGCGGCGCCGGTCGCGACCGCCACGGGCAGGATCTCGGTCATCCCGTAGACGGCGAGAAACTCGGTGTCGGGCAACGACTTCTGTGCTCGGCGCAGCAGGGCGGACGTGACCGGAGCGCCACCCAGCGCCACCTGACGCAGATTCGGCGGCGCTGGAACCGCGGCGGCCTCGATCGCGTCGAGGGCCACGGCCAGATCGGCCGGGGTGTAGAACGCGTGCGTGGCGCTGCGCAGATTCCGGGTGAACCGCACCGGGTCGATATGTGTGCCGAAGCGCGGATACCGCGGCATCGCCCACCTGGCCCCCGCCATCAACGCGGGCAACCCCATCATGAGCTGCTCGGTGTGCAGGAACGCACCGGGTGCGAGACTGGTTTTCCCGGCCATCGCGGCGAGCCCGGCGCTGAGCGAAGCACGGGTGTGCACAACGGCTTTCGGCTCGTCGGTGGTACCTGAGGTGAACACGATCAATGCCGCCGCATCGGGATCGGCGGCGGGCAGGGCGGGCTCGCGCGCATCACCGGCGAAACGCCGCAACGGAATCGAGCCCAATGGTGTTCCGGGTACCCACACGCCACTGTGGATATGTCGAACGTCGAGGGCGCCGAACCGCGGCAGTTCCAGCCCCCTCTTCCTCCCGAACCCGGCAAGTGGCCCACTTGCCGCGTACAGCAGTGATTCCGTTGCCGCCCAACTGGGTTCGACCATCTCGACCCGCTTGGCGAAAAGCTCCGGCCCCACACCGGGGTCGACGAACACGATCGTCCCACCGGCGGCGATAGTGCCGAAGATCAACAACACCGACGACACACCGGGCCGGATCGAGAACAGCATCCGATCACCGGGCACGAACCCCGCTTCGCCGAGATTGTGCGCCACCCGCCCGATGGAATCCACCAGTTCCCGATAGGTGAGCGCCCGTTTGCCAACCGCTCCGAGCGCGGACGCATCCGGAATCCGTTCCGCCTGTGCGGCAAGCTTTTCGAGAAAATCGGTCACCGGTGTCCTCATCTGATATCGACGATGTCGGGCCGATACCGATGATCGGCGTACCAGGCGAGTGTCTTGCGAATACCCCAGGCGCGCACCCGCCGATTCGAGCCGTACACCCGCACGTCCCTGCGCAGACCGTAGTCGGTGGTGATCGTGCGCACCGCGTTGACCAGTGCTCGATCCTCGTGCAGGTCCTCGATCGCGGTGCGCGGGAATCCGCCTGCGGCACCGTACAATTCGGCGGTGATTGCCATATTGCAGCCCGGCGTCATCACATACGGCCCGAGATAGCGCGGATCCCGATTTCCCGAACGCACCTTGCCGAACGTCGACGCCACTTCCAACGCCACCCGAATGATCGTGCGGTCGATCCACGACACACCTTCGTCGGTGCGCGGAATCAGCTGACCGCTGACCAGTCGCAGTCCGGAGTCGAATCCGGCTCTGATCCGTCGTGTCCAGTCGGGGGCGGGCAGGCAGTCGGCGTCGGTGCGCGCGAGATAGGTCGCGCCTTGCGAAATCGCGTGGCGCATACCGGTATCGGCAGCAGCGCCGGTGCCCTTCACAGCCTCTTCGATCACCACGATGCGCGGTACCGGATGTGCCGCGGCGAAGGCGCGGACCACGTCGACGGTGCTGTCGGTCGAGTTGTTGTCGACCACGACCACGGTGAAATCGGTGTCCTGTTGCGCGGCAATGGCTTCCAGCGTCTTGCCGATGCCGAGTTCCTCGTTGAAGGCGGGAATCACCACCCAGAGATCACTCACGCATCCTCCAACAGTCGATCGAGCCCGCCGACCTCATCGACCCAGCGGTGGAAACTGTCCAAGCCGGTCGCGAACGGCACCGTGGGCTGATAGCCCACCCCGTCGCGCCCGTCACCAGCACTGTCATCGCGCCACGCCATGTCGTCGACGAACTCGCGAGCAGCAGGAGAACCGAACTGTCGCGCCGCGCGGGCCTGGCCCGAACCCGGCGACGGCATCGATCACCGTTCGCCCTCGCCCAGCGTCTTCCACCAGGTAGCCCCGAGCAGCATCGTCATCACGGCCGCACGACGACCCGAGATCCCCCGCTCAGCGGCCACTTTCCGGGCCGCCGGAATCTGCGCGGCGTGCACCCCGACGCTCAACACCACATCGATCCAGAACGCCACCCGCAACCACCGAGCCCGGAACGGCCGCACCACCCCGACGATCAGGAACACCCACCCGATCACCGGAATCGACCGCAGAGCCAGCACGGCCCCACGGCTGGGCACACCCGCCGGAGTGTCGGAGGACGCACGGTGCCGACCGTGCCCGGTATTCACCGGATCAGGAACAACATGCAGGGAGCGGGTCACCGCACACCAACCCCTCGATAGGTCACCGCCGCGGCGGTGGGGCCGCCATCGGCGGCGACGAACAACAACGGTCGATCGGCAAGTCCCGCGTCCCTGGTCGCCACGAACGCGGCGGTCAACGCGGAAGTGTGTGCGTCCCCGGCGAACTCATCGGTCACCACCGCGCCGACGCCGAGTTCCGCGGCCAGCGCTGAGGCGTAGTCGGGTGTCGGTTTACCGCACACCAGCACCACCTGCCCGGCGTCGAGACCGTCAGCGGCCAAGGCGTCGCGCGCGGCGATGGCGGCATGTTCGACCAGTTCAGCTGTCCCGGTGAGCAATTCGACGGTCAGCGAAGAGCGGCCCTCGGCCCCCATGGCGGACAACTTCACATACCCCTGCGGATCGGGCAGCGCGTCACCGGCACTCACATGGACTCCGCCGAAACCGGCTGCGTCAGCGTAATTCTCGAGCACGAATGCCGCCCCGACGGACTCGAAGACGAACTCCGCGTCGGCCCGCTCGGACGGATGCGCGTCACCCGACACCACCACCACGTGTCCCGACGGCAGGTCGGCGAGCAGCGAAGCGGCCACCCCGATCGCGTTCACCACCCCGCAGGCCCCGTTCATCAGGTCGAACGACAGGCACGGCACGTCACCGCGCCGATAGTCCAACCCGATCCCCGCCGCCTGCTGGATCAGCGCCGCGACCGCTGGTTCCACGAGGTTCGCGTCGCGGTAGACCCCCACGTTGATCAGCGCGTCGACCTGCTCGGGCCGACAACCGGCCCCCGCGAGGGCGTCGCGTGCGGCTTCGGCCGCCTGTCCTACCGAGCTGACCCCGCCACTGCGTGTCGTGGCCGAAGAAATGATGATTCCCATACTGTCCTATACCCGCAGATCGCCGATTGTCACCGACAAGAATCCGGCGACCACCCCGGAGGCGGCCGGTACCAGCAGTACCTTCGACCCCGGCGCGATCATTCCCTGCCGTAGTGCGTCGTGCAAGACCACGAAATGCGAGGTCGACGCGGTGTTGCCGTACTTTTCCAGCACCGCAAGGCCCGGCGGCATCGCCGCGTCGAATTCGCGCTCGGCGATCTTGTTGATCAATTCCACGGCAGGACCGCTGAATTGGTGATGGATCAGGTAGTCGTAGCCCTCGGCGGCGAAGCTCGAACCGCGCGCGGCGAGGAATTCCTGCTGGCGCGAGGTCCACAGCAGATACCGCGACTCGTTGTGCATCGCCCGGTTGTCGGTGTAGAGCGCGACGCCCGGCCCCTGATCGCTGGGCATCCCGAGGCACAGCTTCGCGAACGCGGCGCTGGTGTTGAGCTCCACGTAGTCCAGGCCCGGCCCGTCGGTGCCGTCGAGCACCACGGCCGCACCGGCGTCACCGACGGTGAGCGAGGCGAACTGCGGGTCGTACTTCTGCGAGATCTCGCGCACCGCGGTATCGGCGATCGGCGTGATGCATTCCCCCGACACCACCATGCCGCGTCGCACGGCACCGGATCGAATCATCCTGTCCAGCACCAGAACTCCGGTCATCATTCCGGCGCAGGCATTGGACACGTCGAAGTGGATCGCACGGTTCGCCCCGAGCGCGGTGCGCAGCATCAGGGCGAAGGACGGTTCCATGCAGAAGTCCTCGCCGCGGGTCCGGGTGATCGAGCAGGAGATGATCACGTCCAGATCGGCGGCGTCGTAGCGGGAGTTGTCGAGTGCGCTGCGGGCGGCGGCCATGGCGATGGTGAACGAGTCCTCGGATTCGTCGCGCACCCGGCGGGCCTTGACCCCGCTGACCTTCTCCAGATCCAGTGGCGCGTCGACGGCCAGCTGGGCCAGCAAATCCGCCGTGGTCACTTCTCTGGTCGGCAGGTACGCGCCGAGTGCTTCGATTGTCGATCTCACCATGCTCGTTCACTTCCAGATCTTGCCTGATGCACAGATCACCACCAGCGCATCTCGCAGATCCTAGCCATAGACCTTCACTAATCGGACCCGCTCGATTAGATTGTGCCGGGGTGTGGAGCGCTGCCCGACGCCATGAACTAACCCTACTCGCCGCAGGTCAACCCTGGTTGCCTGGATTATTGCTGCTGGGCAGGTTCGCGCGGCCGATCCGCAATGTGCCCAAGCTCGGCTGGTTCGTCGCCGATCCGCTGGTGGCCCGCCAGATCTACAACGACAGCACCCATTTCAGCATCGTCTCCGAGGGTGCCGCCGGGCACTGGTGGGCGCAGATCATCGGCGACTGGGTGGAGGACCTGTTCGAAGGCCCCGGTCACACCGACCTGCGGACCAAGGTGCGCGACCTGTTCACCCTCAGCCACACCGACGCCCTGGTCGCGCGGGTGATCGGCCCCGACCTGGCCGACCTGCGCGAACGGCTCGCCGCGGGGGAGACCGTCGACATCGCCGCCCGCGCGCAGATCCTGGTCGGCCGCAGCGTCTCCGACCTGGTCGGGATGCGGCCCGAAGACATCGCCGCGGCCATCGGCGGCGACGACACCGAAGACGAGGACGCACTGTTCCTGCGGCTGTTCCATCACGTGGAAGAGCTGGTCAACCTGGGTTTCGGGACCATGGCATCGACCACACTCGACCCCGTCGCGGTGGCGCGCGCCCGCGAGCTGGCCGGTCAGCTCGCCGTCAACGTCCCCGCCGCGTACGCCCGCGCCGACCCCGACACCACCCTGGGCCGCTGCCGCCAACTGGGCCTGGACGTGGAGCACGCGGGCGGCCTGGCGATCCTCATGGCCGTCGCGGGCACCGACACCCTCGCCAGCGCGATGACCAGAATGGTCGCGATCATGCACGACACCGACCAGCACCGCGCCCTGCTCGCCGCCCCCGACCGCCTGCCCGACGCCGTCCGCGAGACCCTGCGCGTCACCAGTCCGGCCTACCTCGTCGGGCGCTCGGTCACCGCGGATGTCCGGGTCGCCGACCGCGAGCTGCGCGCGGGCGAGCACGTCAAGATTCTCACCTGGACCATCAACAATGCCGCGGGCGAGTTCCGGGTCGACCGCGACTACAACCCCGAAACCCGCCAGCTCTGGTTCGGCGGCGGGCGGCACCTGTGCCTGGGCGCGCAACTGGTCCACTCCGAGCTCACCGCGCTGCTCGAGGCGCTCACCGCGGCGGGTCGCCCGTGGGAGATCGTCGAACGACGTTACCGGCGAAAGGTTTTCATCCCCACCTACGAGACCCTGCGCATCCGCCTCGCCGTCTGAGGTCACCTGATCTTCTTCGCCCGGATAGGATTCAAGTGATTTGGGGTCGGCCGATGGTGTGCCGGGCCGGCTAGGAGGGGGCATGTCGGAATCTGGCGAGCGGGGAGAATCCGGCGCACAGCCACTTCCGCGGAATCCGGTACCGCCGCAGGCGAATTCGTACGCGGCACCGTTCGCGGCACCGCCGAATCCGTACGCGCAGGGTGTGTACCCGAATGCGCAACAGAACTACTATGCGCAGCCGCCCTACGGTGGTCCGCAGCCCTACGGATATGCCCCTGGTCAACATCCGCCGCAGTTCCACGCGGTCGCACCCCCGCGTGCCAGCAAGACGCCGATAGTCCTTGCGGCACTTGCTGTTCTGGTGGTTCTCGCGGTCGGCATCGCGGTGGCAGTGGTGTTCGCGACGAGCGGGAACGAATCCTCCCCGGAGCGTCAGGCCCGCTCATCGTTGGCCACCGCGCAAATGCGTCTGCTGCACACTCCCGCGGTGCGGTACACCGGAACCGTCACCGGGGGCGCGGCCGGATCGCCGACGCTGACCGTGGATCTGATCGTCACCAACGTCGGCGAAGCCACCGGCACGGTATCGGTCGGCAACGCGCACATGGACTACCTCGGCGTCGGCGGCAAGTCGTTCCTGCAGGGGGAGGAGAGCGCCTGGATCGCGCTCGGTGTGCCTGCGGGCGTGGCCAAGGACTATGTCGGCCGACCGATCCTGATCGGTCCCGACGTGTTCGGCGTCGACCTGGCGACCACCCTGGCACCCGCCCGCCTCGCGCTGATCCTCGACCCGGCCGCGGCCCACGACAAACCGGTTCAGCTCGGCACTCTGCTGGTCATCGGCGGACACGAGTCGACCCCGATCATCAGCGGCGGTCTCACGATCTACCTGCGCGACCTGGGGGCCGACGGTACCGCCGACCAGCCGATCATCGACCGCATCGTCAACAATCCGTACGATCACCGAGTCGGCAAGGCCGACCTGCCACGGTTGACCCTCGACACCGAGCACCTGCTCTCGGCCGACGCCGCTGCCGTCTACGCCGGACTGCCCGGTCGGATCGACGCACTGGACAGGGCGCTCGATTCGCGAGTCAGCGTCGACGGCACCCTGAACGGACGATTCCTCGAGAACCCGTGCCTGGGCACCTGCACGATCGAATTCACGGTCGCGAACACCGTCGACTCCACCTCCGATATCCGCATCACCGCGCTCTCCTACGACTACACGATCACCGTGGAATCGCAGTTGAACATCAGTACCGGTGCCGATTGCGCTGGTGCGGGCACCATGGCGCCCAACAGTTCCACCACGATCCGCTGCACCGCCACCTACGACCCGTACCAGATCCCCGCGGGCACGACCCTGCCGATCAACGCGTTCGCCAAGGTGAGCATCCGTGCGTTGAACCCGGAACAGGTTCGGGCGCTGAAGGAGCAGGTCGGCGAAAACGGGTCCGCGGCGAATGGTTTGTCGCCGGAGGTCGAGGTGTCGGTCGCCGAGGATTGGACGGCCTACACCGCCGCGGGCGGCAAGCTCTCGAAAAGCGAATGGACCACTGCCCGAACTGAACTGGGCGACCGCGCGAATCGATGACTCACTCCCGGTGCAGTCGCAGTCGTCGCGAGAGATCGGAGACGAACACCCGCTCCGGGTCGACCCGATCGCGCACCCGACGCCATTCGTCGAGTCGCGGGTACATCGCCTCGATCATCTCGGGTGTGGTTCGCGATTCCTTCGCGAAGTACAGGCGTCCGCCCGCTGCGCGCACGCGCTCGTCGAGGTCGATGCAGAAGCGGTCGAGTCCGCTGGTCAGCGGGAAGTCCAAGCTCAGCATGTAGCCGGGATGCGGCCACGACAGCGGTGCCGGATTGCTCGCACCCATGCGTTTGAACACGTTGAGGAACGAGTGGTGGCCCGATTCGGCGATGGCTCGCACCGCATCGGCCAGTTGTTGCTCGGCCCCGAACGGCATAGAGAACTGGTACTGCAGGAACCCCCGCTTGCCGTAGGCCCGATTCCATTCACCGAGCAGGTCTAGGGGGTGGTAGAACTGCGTCAGATTCTGGATGCGACCGCGCGCTCGGCGGGGGAACAGGCGGTGCGCGGCCTCGGCGGCGATCCGGGTGGTCACCGAATTGACCATCCCGTTCGGGAAGATGTCGGGCACTGTGAACAGTTGCGGCGCATCGAAATTCAAGGGTCGGCCGCGTAGTTTCGCGGGCAGCTGATCGACCGTCGCGAGCGAGCCGCGACTGAATCCGGCCCTGCCGAGTTTCGCGCCGGTGGAAATGGTGTCCGGCACCGACATCGAATAGTCGTAGCCGTCATCGGAACCGCCGGTGAGCAACTCCATCGTTTCGTCGAGATCGCGTGTGCGGTCGTTGTCGACGATGAAATACGCGGTCTCGGTGTGCTTCAAGCGAACTCGGGCGCTGACGATGATGCCGGTCAGGCCCATCCCGCCCACCGTCGCCCAGAACAGCTCGGCCTCAGCGCCTTCCGGTGTCAGCGTGCGCACCGTTCCGTCGGCGGTCAGCAGGTCCATCGACACCACGTGATTGCCGAAGCTGCCCTGCGAATGATGGTTCTTCCCATGGATATCCGCGCCGATCGCGCCACCGACGGTCACCTGCCTCGTGCCTGGCAGCACCGGAATCCACAGCCCGAACGGCAGCGCGGCCTTCATGAGCGTGTCCAGGCTGACGCCCGCGTCGACCTGGACGATCCCGCTGTCGGGGTCGATGCTGTGGATGCGATCCAGGGCGGTCATGTCGACGACCAGCCCGCCCGCGTTCTGTGCCGGATCGCCGTAACTGCGTCCGAGACCACGCGCGATCACGCCGCGCGGTCCCGCGGTCCGCACCCGTTCGGCGATCACCGCGACGTCGGGCGTGCGCAGCACTTCGGCGACGGTCGGTGCGGTGCGCGCCCAGCCGCTGAGACTGCGGCATCCGCTGACTGGATTCCCCTGCGTGAATGTCACAGGGGCTCACGCTAAAACGGTTTCCTGTGGACAACCTGAGGTAATCGTGCGGTTATTGCGGAGATGCCCGCTGGGTGGTGAGTGCGCCCTCGTGCATCGTCGCGATGCGGGTGCAGGCGGCCGCGAGAAGGGGTTCGTCGTGGCTGATCAGCAGGACCCCGAGCTCGTCGGCGGCATGGGCCATGACCAGGCGGATGATGGTGGCGGTGGTGGCCGCGTCGAGCATGGCGGTGGCCTCGTCGAGGATGAGGTAGCGGGGGTGCTGGGCGAGGGCGCGGGCCAGGCAAGCGCGTTGGAGTTGACCGTCGCTGAGGGCGTGCGGACGGCGGTCCAGGAGGTCGGGGGTGAGACCGACGGTGATGGCCAGCGCTGCGAGGTCGGGGACGGTGGTGCGACGGATGCGGGCGGGTTCGGCGATGATCTGGGCGAGGGTGAAGTGCGGATTCGTTGCGGCACGGGGGGATTGGAAGACCATGGCGATGCTGCCGCGAGCCCGTCGGGGTCGGTGGCCGTCGACGGTGACCGTGCCCGACGTGGGGGTGAGCAGCCCCGCCATTGTCCGCGCGAGGGTGGTTTTGCCTGAGCCCGAATCGCCGGTGATCCCGACGATCTCGCCCGGGGCGACCCGCAGGTCCACCTCGCGGATCACGGGGTGCGCGCCGTAACCCGCGGTGAGGGAATCGGCGATCAGCATGGGGACCTCAGCTGGCGAATCATGCGCTGTCGCTGCGGAATCAGCTGCGTCGGGCCACCAGCGTAAGGGCAGATCTCGGACAGGTTCGTCAGCGTGCGCGGGGGATGCGGGAGCGGGTGGAGGCCGCGTTCGGGCAGGGCGGCGAGCAGGTCGCGGGTGTAGTCGTGCCAGGGATCGTCGAGCACGTGCGCGGCAGGGCCGACTTCCATCAGGCGGGAGGCGTACATGACCGCGACGGTGTCGGCGATGTCGGCGCGGATCAGGTGGCCCAGGTCGTGGGTGATCAGCAGTACGGCGGCACCGTCATCGGCGCACTCGCGCAACAGTTTTCCGATCTGATCGGTGCGTGCGCGATCGAGTCCGGAGGTCGGTTCGTCGGCGATGATCACCTCGGGGTCCCCGGCAAGCGCCGCCGCCACGGCTGCTCGCTGAGCCATGCCGCCGGAGAGTTCGTGGGGGTACAGGTCGAGTGCGGTGGGGGACAGGCCCGCTCGTGCGACGAGGTCGGCGGGGGTGTGCGTGGTGCCGAGCGCGGAGATCGCTTCCGCGAGTTGGGAACCGACGGTCCGTACGGGGGTGAACGAGGTGCTCGGCGATTGCGGGATCAGCGCGACACGGCGGCCACGATAGGAGTGATCGCCTGCGAGGATGTCGACCGTTTCGGCGGCTGAATTCGGCACGGTCGAGTCGGTGCGTTCGAGGGCGCGCGGGGCTCGGCCGGTGTGTACTGCGGGAAGGCGGGCGGCGGTACTGTTCGGCCGCACCCGGGAGTGGTCGTCCTCGGGCGCGCGGCGATCACCGTCGGTGTCTCGTGCGAGCAGGCAGATCGTCCCGGTCGTGACGGCTTCGCGGGGCAGCACGCCCATCACCGCGCTCGCGACAATCGACTTCCCGCAACCTGATTCGCCGACGAGCGCTGTTATCGCGCCTGCCTCGATGTCGAGGGACAAGTCGGTCACGGCGTGCACCACATCGCCGCGCCCCACCGGAATCCGCACGGTCAGTGCGTCGATCGACAAGCGCTTCATCGCGGCATCCTCGACGGTTTCGGCGGAGCGAGCAGGCCGCGCAGCGACGACCCCGCGACGGCGACCGCCACCGTCGTCAGCACCAGGAACCCCGCCGGGAACACCAGCGTCCACCACCCACCCAGCAGCAGCGACGTGCGCGCTTCCTCCAGCAGCGTGCCGAGGCTGGGTTCATGCGGCGGCAACCCGAAGCCGAGGAACGACAGCGTCGACTCGTGCCAAATCGCATGGGGCAGAAGCAGAACCACCGCGATCAACGCCTGCGGGGCGACAGCGGGCAGCAGATGCCGCAGCAGCAGATGCGTGCGAGTCGCACCGGCGAGCACCGCCGCCGACACGTACTCACGCTCGCGCAGACTCAAACTCTCCGCCCGCACGATCCGCGCCACCTGCACCCAGTGTGTGAGCCCGATCGACAACACCACCGCCACCGCGTTCCCCCGGAACAGCGCCACGATCACAATCCCCAGCAGCAGATGCGGCAGCGCGTTCGCGGTATCGGCGAACCGCATCACCACCCGATCCACCCACCCGCCTGCCAACGCGGACACCGCCCCGACCAGCACCCCGATCACCGTCGACACCGCCGCCGCGCACGCCGCGACGATCAGCGAGGTCCGCAGCGCCGCCGCGATCCGCACGAACAACGACCGCCCGGCCGAGTCGGTCCCGAACCACCACTGCCCCGAGGGCGCCTGCCGTGCGCTCGCGAAGTCGGTCAGCCGATCGTCGACCCCGTCGACCCACGGCACGATCACCGCGTACAGCACGACCGCGACCAGCACTGATAGCGCGACGTACAACCGCCGCTCAGCTGATGGCACACGGGGCTGGTCGCCTTCCGAAAGTTTCGGCTCATCCATCGGCGCGCACCCGCGGATCGAGCAGCACCACCGCGACATCGGCGAGCAGCGACCCGAGCATCACCGCGCAGGTCGTTCCGACGGTGAGAATCGCCAGCAGTGCCATGTCCAGATCCTTCGCCGACTGCACGAACGCCCCCGCGATCCCCGGCCACGAGAAGATCTCCTCCACCAGCACCGCCCCCACCACGACCTCCGGCAGTCGCGCGCCGAGGATCGTCACGAACGGGGCCAGCGACGACGGCAGGATGTGCTTGCGGGTGATCGTCGCGGTGTCGATCCCGCGCGTGGCAGCACCCACCACGAAATCCTCACCGCGATTGCCCGACACCGATTCCCGCACGGCCAGCAGCAACCACGGCACCTGCGACACAGCCAACGCGGCGGCGGGCAACACCAGATGCCGCACCACCTGCCCGAACCCGACCTCGGCGCCCGCGTCGGTGAGTCCTGCCGGTGGCAACCAGCCGAGCCCGACCGCGAACACCGCGATCGCGCCGAGCGACACCACGAACGGCGGCAGCCCCTGCATCACCACACACAACGCGGTGACCACCCGGTCGATCAGCCCACCGCGATGCATCCCCGCCCAGACGCCCGCTCCCAGGGCGACGGCGACCGCCACACTCATCGCGACGACGACCAGCAGCACTGTCCACGGAATCCGTTGGGCAAGAAGGGTACTCACTGGTTGTGCGAACCCGCGCGAAGTCCCGAGATCGCCACTGAACAGGTCGCCGATCCACCGCCCGTACAGCTGATACCACGACGCATCCAGCCCGAGTTGATCCGTGAGCAACGCCCGATCCGCACCGCTCGTCGTCTCGTAGCGGGCACCGAGATAGCCGACCAGCGGATCGAACGGCGACACCGCCGCGGCCGCGAACAGGGCGGCGGATACGGCGGCGAGCACCGGAATCAACGTCACCAGCCGCCACCCGATCATCGCCCGCAGCCCGCGCCCGCGAACGCGACTTCGCCCCATCAGCGAGTCCAGTTCTGGAGCGACCACCAGGGTCCCCAGGTGACGCCGTGCGCGTGCGGTTCGAGAATCGGCCCCGACATCTTCCAGGACGACTCCTTCACCACATAGGTGTGATCGAGATGCACGAGGAAAACATGGCTCGGCGCCTTGGCGTACAGACTCTGCACCTCTCGATACGCGGCGGCCCGCACGGCGGGATCCGTGCTGCGCCTTGCGGTTTCGAGTTGTGCGTCGATCGCGGGGTCGGCGTGCCGGCTCGCGTTGTCGTAGGGGCTGCCCGCGCTCGGGTCGAGCAGCGGCGAGTGCAGGGTGTTGTAGGCCTGGGTGTCGGGGTCGTAGGGCTCGCTACCGCCGCCGAGCAGGATGCCCGCCTGCGCGATCCGTGGCTCGATCCGATCCCAGGACAGCGCTTCGAGGTCGACCTCGATACCCACGCGTCGCGCATCGGAGGCGAAAGCCAGTGCGAGATCACGGCGCAATGTGTCGGTGGAGTTGTACATCACGGTGAACCGCGCCCGCACACCATCTTTCGCGCGCACGCCGTCGGCGCCCGTCCGCCATCCCGCGCCGTCGAGGATCTGCTCGGCGCGGGCGCGATCGAACGCGAAAGAGGCTGCGGGGTTATGTGATTCGCCGTAGACCTCGGCAAACGGGGTGTACGCGGGGCGACCGTAGCCGCCGAGAATATTGTCGATCATCCCCTGGCGATCCACCGCGTAGTTCAGCGCCAGCCGCACCGCGGAGTCCCCGGCCACGGGATCACTTTCGGGCAGGGACACACCACGCCAGTCGGCGGAAGTATTGGCCTGCACCGGCATTCGATCGCCGAACGTAGCGGCCAGTAGGGGCGGCAGCGACGTCCCGTCGAGTTCGCCACCGGCCATCCGCTGCGCACGGGTGTTGTCATCGGGCACATAGAGCACCGTCAACCGCTTGACCGAAGGCGCGCCACCCCAATAGTTTTCGTTCGCCTCGAACACTGCCCGCGTCGGTTCCAACCTGCTGAGACGGTACGGTCCGGTGCCGATCGGGGCGGAATTGAGCGGCGACTCGGTCGCGGGACCGGGCTTCGCGACAGCCTCCGACGGCACGATCCCAATCAGCAATTTCGTGCCGAACGCGGCATACGGATGGCGCAGGGTGAACCGCACCGTCAGCGGATCCACAGCCTCGACCCGGTCGATCATCGAAAACGACGACCGCACCTCCGAGGCCGACGCCGGCTCCAGAATCGCCCGATAGGTCGCCACCACATCGTCCGCGTCGAACGCCGACCCGTCACTGAATCGCACGTCCGGCCGCAGCGGCGCCGTCCACACGGTCGCCTCGGCATCGGACGTCGGCAACGCGGTCGCCAGTGCCGGGGCGAAACCGGGCACGCCCGCGCCCCCGGTCAGCCGGAGCAATCCGTCGTAGACCTTGGCCTCACCGGCCGCGCCGTACCCGGCGATCGGGTTGTATCCGCCGAGCTCATGGGCATCGGCCAGGACCAGCGAGTCGGTGGAACCGCTGTCGGGCGCACCGCACGATGTCAGCGCGACCGTGAACACCACAGCGAACAGCGGCCGAGCGCGCATTCTCCGACATCCCAACTCATGTTTATCTGAACAGATGAACAGATAATAGTCGCGAGCGGTGCCGCCGTGTCCACTCGGCGATTAAGCTGGGCACCGCCATGGGAGAGCCACGCATACTGCACGGGTCGCCGGTCGAACTCGGCCGTCGCGCGATCGGCGACGTCGAGATCAGGGCCTGGGCGCAGCGCTTCGACCTGCTGTCCGACCCCGGCCGTCTGGAAATCCTGCTGTGCCTGCACCGCTGTCCCGACATCAGCGTGGGCGAGTTGGCAGCCGCCATCGGCCGCAACGAGAACGCGATCTCCCAGGCTCTGCGCGTCCTACGTCACGAGGGTTGCGTCACCTCCAGCCGCGAAGGCCGAACGGTCACCAACCGCCTCACCGACCCGATCATCCACGACATCCTCCATACCATCGGCGCCCAGCACTGACGTCGCGCAGGCTCAGTCGGCGGAGCCGGGGCGGACGATCATGAGGACGACCACGGCCGTCCAGAGCAGGTTGTAGATGCCGGCGAGCATCGACAACATCCGCAGGCGTTTGCCGTCGTCGGGTGTGTCGAGGGCCTCGCGCTGGAGCGGGACGATCTGCACGGCGAGCAGTGCGCCCGCGATGGCGGTGGTGATCATCGCGGTGGTGATCCAGATTTCGTTCATCCGGCCCTGGATCGTGGCCAGCGCGATGCCGATCACCGGCACGATGATCGCCAGTTTCGCGTAGCTCCTGGTGATCCGGTGCATGGCGACCGCCACCGATGCGCTGCGAATCGCTGCCGGGTCCGGCCCCGCTACCGGGGCGTATCGAGGAAAAAGACTGGCGGCGACCGCTGAGCCGCCGACGAAGACGATGCCCGCGAGCACATGCACGGACAGCAAGACGTGTTCCAACTTCCGACCTCCAACCTTCAATGTGCTTGAAGCCTAGCTCGAGCTTCAGTCATGTTGAAGGTTGGATTTGTCACGCCTCGGGTCGACGGGGGATTTCTCCCGCGAAGGCGTCGACGATCGCCGCGCCGACCCGCCGCAGAATCGGATCCGATTCCGCGCCGAAAATTTGAATGTCCACCCGCGCCACAGCTTTTCGCGCTTCCGCGAGCAACTCCGTCCCCGCCGCCGTCAACTCGATCGCCGACGCCGACCCCGCCCGCGCTGTCCGGTCCTGCACCAGCCCCGCGCCGACCAAGCCCTTCACTGCGGCATGCACACTCTGCACACTCGTCCCCGACATCCGCGCCAGCTCACTGAACGAGACCCCTGGAACGCCGTTGATGTGGCCGAGCAGCCCCAGCCGGGCCACCGTCAAATCCAGCGCACCCAACTCGGCCCCCAGCGCCGCTTCCACCCGCCGCGACATGGTGATCACCAAAATGCTCGGGCTCATCGCCGGCGGTCCAGGGCGCTCGTTCTCGGTGGTCACCACAGCATTTTCCCGCACGCGACCACGATCGTCGTGGTCCGGGCGGCCGGCGACGCGAAACGGATTCGGGCCCAGCGAGTTCGCTGAGCCCGAATCTTTGTGTGGGACTACTTCACTGCGACGCGGGCTCCGTCGGAGAACGCCGAGTCGTGGAACTCGATCGCGGCGGGGACGGTGCCGACCGGGACATCGAAGACCAGAACCATCGAGGTCTTGTTGCCGGGGTTGATCTCGGCGGAGAGCTGGTCGTTGACGTTCATCTCCGCAGCGGTGTCGTTGGCGAACTCGCGGCCCTGATCGTCGATCAGCTTCTGATTCGAGCCGAAGTAGCTCTGGGCGACATTCGAGGTATTGACGACATCGACAGAGACCAGAATGAATTCACCCTGCGCGGTCTTCTGCAGGAACTGGTTGTCGCCGACGGTGGTGACCGGCGGATCCACCTTCGTCACGGTGAACCCGAACTTGCCGTCACGCACCTCGGTGCCGGCGGGCGCCGCGACCGACCGGCTCTCCTCGGCCTTGGCGACTTCGTTGGCGGCGGTGCCGATCAGCGCCGCACACCCACCGAAAAGCGCGAGCACGGCGAGCGCGAACCCGCCGAGCACCCACGGCCACACCTTCTTCTTGCGCGGCGGCTGCGAGTAGTGAGGCTGCTGCGGGGCAACGGGATTGGGGTACTGGGGCTGGGACATGACGTTCTCCTGATCAGTTGTTGAAAGAACGCTACATCAGCGCAACACGTATGGCAACAGGGAAACAATGTTTTCAGTGTGAACCGTGGTGGTTCACAGGTAGGTGCCGCGCATTGTTAACCGACGCATGTAAAGTTGGCGCTTGACCAGAGGAGAGCCATGCCAGACTCGACGCCCACCGTCGCCGCTGCCGAGATCTCCCGGCTGGCCGGTGTCACCCGCGCCACCGTCAGCAATTGGCGGCGCCGACATGCCGACTTCCCCGCTCCGGTGCCCGGCGGGTCGGAATCTCGCCCACTGTTCGACCTGGCCGAAGTGCAGCAGTGGCTGCGCGGACACGGCGTCACCGCGGCGGACTCCCCGGTGCAGCACCTGCGCACGGTCCTGCGCTCCGAGGTGAAGCCAGAGGCGGTCACCGAGTTGATGGAGTTCGTGGCCGATCCGGCCGCGAAAGCGACCGATTCGGTGCGCACGGCTGTCCGGGCGGCGATCGGCGCGGTGGGTGTGCAGCAGACCCTGGCCGTCCTGGCCGAGCGTGGCCTCGACGGCCCGAGTACCGGCGTCTACCCGACCGAACAACCCGTGGCTGCGCTGATGGCCGACATCCTCGCCACCGCCGCGTCGCCCGCGCCGAAGTCGGTGCTCGACCCGTCCTGTGGCAGTGGCACATTGCTGCTCGAGGCTGCCAGGATCGGCGCGACCCGGCTCGACGGTCAAGACATCCTGCCGGTGCAGGCGAGTCGCACCGCCGCCACGCTCAGCACACTCGCCGCTGACGCCGAAGCCGACATTCGAGTGGGCGACGCCTTGCTCGCCGACGCGTTCACCGATATCGAGTTCGATGCGGTGCTCTCCAATCCGCCCTATTCGCAACGTGATTGGGGTGCAGACGATCTAGCTCTCGATCCGCGCTGGGTGTATTCGATCCCCCCGCGCAGCGAATCCGAACTCGCGTGGGCGCAGCACGCGCTCGCACACCTGCGTCCCGGCGCGACGGCGGTTCTGCTGCTGCCCCCGGCCGTCGCGGCCCGCTCCTCGGGTCGGCGGATTCGCATGGAACTGTTGCGCGCCGGTGTATTACGTGCCGTGATCGCCTTGCCGCCCGGGGCGTCGACGCCCCGCCAAGTCGGTCTGCAACTGTGGGTGCTGCGTCGGCCGGGTGTCAGCAATCCCACCGACACGCTGTTGTTCGCCGACACCACCCGACTTCCGAGTCGCGGTGGGGAGCAACCGGATTGGCAGGTTCTGGCCGAAACTGTCGTCGATGCCTGGCGCGCGTTCGACCGAGGCGACACCGAGGCGGCGACCGTTCTCGATATCACCGCGGTGGTTCGGGTGATGGACGTTCTCGACGAGGATGTCGACCTCACTCCGGCGCGTCAGGTGCGCGCGGCCGTCGACCCCGACAGTGCCTCCGCCTCCGCGCACGCCGCGATCGACCAGCTCAGCGAAAACCTCACCGAACTGCACTCCGCCGTCGACGCGGTCCGCGAATGGAATTCCACTCCGGGCACGACCTGGCGCTACGTGGCGGTCGGAAACCTCATCTCGGGCAAGGCTGTTCACGTCGTCGTCATCGATCCGACCCCCTCCGACACGCAACGCCCGGTCGTGACCGGTCGCGACCTACTCGGTAGCCGTGGTCCGTCGGGCCTCACCACCCCCGGCGCCCCGGTCGGCGCCCCGATCGAGGAAGGCGACGTCCTGGTCTCCCGCATCCGCGACGACCACGGCGCCGCCCAGGGCGCCCGCGTCGCCGAGGGATCCGACATCGGCGCCGTCCCAGGCCCCGGCGTCCTCGTCTTCCGCACCGACCCCACCCGCATCGACCCCTGGTTCTTCGCCGGCTTCATCGGCAGCCCCGACAACGCCGCCGCCATGTACGGCACCACCACCATCCGCCTCGACCCCGCCCGCCTCCGCATCCCCATGCTCGGTCTCCCCGCCCAAAAAACCTACGGCGCCGCCTTCCGCCGCCTCCACCACCTCCGAGTAACCGCCCACACCACCGCCGCCACCGCCCACCAAGCCGCCGACCTCATCTCCACCGGCCTGACCGCAGGCGCGCTGGAGCCCCACAGCGGAGACCTGTCATGACCCATAGTCGATGGCGGGCCGGAGTTGCCGAGCGGTGGTGCTTTCCGGTGGAACGTATTCTGTATCACAGTGATCCGAGTACCTACCAGCCTGTCGGGTCGTCGACCTTCCAGGAGATCCGATGAAACAGCAACCCTCAGGTGCCGTGATCGTTCTCAGGGTGCTTGCGGCCGGCTGGTTTTGTCTCATGGTGATGGGGGCGGTGGCCAACGCATTCGACCCGTCGAGTTCTGTTCATGATGGTGACCTCGTCGAGAGCCTGACGGCTCTGATGCTGGTCGTGGTCGTAGTGGGATTGGCCCCGGCAGCCGGAGTGCTCATCCACGAACGTTCCCTGGCTCGCAAGAGTCGACTGGGCCCGCCCGGCCGATTCCCGCCCAGCCCGCTTCCCCCGCCTCGGTTGGTCAATCGCTCGCCGCCGCCCGCGATCGTGTACGCACCGCAGTTGCCGAGTCGGTTACAACCCCACTGGAATCGGCTCAGTCAGGCGTGGGGCGTGATCACCGAATTGCAACGGCAAGGCTGGGTCGATGCGGACAGCACACGCGGCGTTCCACAATCGATGGCCCGCCTGCACCAGTTGGGTGTCGCTGACGGTATGACCGACAACCTCGGCGGACGCAGGTCGAGTGCGGTCGAGCAGCAGCTCAACCGTCTCGCCGACCTCCTCGTGGCTCTGGCAGACGAAGCAGTCGACCATCAAGCCATGATCAGCGCCACCGACTTCACCCCGGCCACGCTGACCGCCGCCGCCCAGCGCCTTGCCGCAGACAGCGCGGCCTACCGCGAACTGATGGAACTCGGCGGGGTGTGGGCGGCGGAATAGCCGCGAGCTATCGACATCACACCCTATCCGTGCGAAAATCGCACAATGTCCAGTGACAGTGTGTGGCTCGAAATCGGCGAGCGTATTCGTGAGAGCCGACTCGCTGCGGGGCTCTCTCAGGAACAGTTGGCGAAACTGATCGAATCCGAGCGGAGCAAGATCGCGAAGATCGAAGCCGGGGCACGTCAGATCAATGCGGTGGAACTGACCAGGTTGGCTACGGCGTTGGGGATGCCGCTCGGGCACTTCTTGTATTCGCGGCCTGCCGTCATTTCGCGGCGAACTTCGCTGGACCACGACATCGCGTCATCTGCGGCACAAGAGGCCTATCGGATCGAGGCGGCACTGACCGGGTGGCTGCGGGATGTGCGTAGCGTCATCGAACTCGGTGGGCTGCGTCCACGTCCGCCGTTGCGATATGCGGCGTCGGTCGCCGACGTCGATGACGCCAGGGAAGCTGCTCGGTGGACTCGGACGCAGCTTTCGCTCGGGCAGGACCCGATTCCGACCATGATGTCCGCATGCTCGGCGGCGGGACAGTTACTGCTGGTTGTCGAGCTGCCAGGTGACGGTGCGTCGGTGGTCGATGCGGACTTGGCGGTCGCCGTCGTCAGCCGAGCGGGTGATCCAGGACGGCGGCGCTCCACCGCAGCACACGAGCTTGGTCACCTGATTTTGGGCGACGAGTACTCCAGCGATCTCGGTGGCGGGATAGCCGCATCGCGAGACGCGCGCGAAGCCGTCATCGACGCCTTCGCCGCAGAGTTCCTCCTTCCGTCGAAAGCGATGCAAAACGGGGTTGTTGGTGATCTACGCACGTATCTGGTCACCCACGCCGCCACCTACCGGGCTTCGTGGGCTGTTGTGATCCGCCAAGCCGAAGTCGCCGGGCTCATCGACGGAGCCGATGCCAAACGCTGGCGGTCGGCTCCCAAGCCGACTCACGCAGAAATGATGCAAGCGGTCGGCTGGGCACCACAGCCCGATTTCGAGAGCGTCCGTGTCCCGCCGACGTACGCTGACGCTGTCCTATCGGCCTGGCGCAACGACCGAATTACCGCAGGTCGGGCAGTGGAACTGATGTACGGCCAGATCGAGACCGAGGATCTCGGGCCACTTGATGAGGATGTCGAGCCATGACATCGGACCTGAGATTGGTCGTCGATGCAATGTGTCTCAACCATTTCTCGCGGATCGACCGGATCGATGTCCTCGGCTAGATGCTGCATGACTGCGAATGCACTACAACGGAATTCGTGCGAAATGAGTTGCGTAACGGCTTGTCGCTGCACCCTGAACTCACTGCGGCGCTGGAGGCCGACTGGCTGGGTGTCGATGAACTCGGGACCTTCGAAGCGCTCTCTGCCTTCGAGCGGTGGACCACCCGAATCGGAGCCGGGAAGCATGACATGGGTGAGGCAAGTGTGTTCGCGGCGGCGGAACTGAACCACGCGATTGCGATTACCGATGACGGGGCCGCGACCAAGGTCGCTCGGAAGTACGGGCTCGAGGTGCACGGGACGTTGTGGCTGCTGGCCAGGTCGTGTCGTTCGGGCAAATTGATGATCGGTGAGGCAGCGACAATTGTGGAGATGCTGGTCGATACGGGAATGCGGTTGCCCTGTAGCGGCTCGGGATTCGCAACGTGGGCGCGGAGCCATCAGTTGCTTCCGCGCGAATAGGACGTCGGGTCTCGGGACCAGAGTGTCGGCGCCGTTCGAGGCGGACAGTTCGAAGGGTGGGGCGCAGTATCGTTCGGGGGTCGGGTCGGGCGTTGGGTGGAGGTTTGGGGTGCGTGAGGTTGTTGATGGGCGGTATGAGATCACCGGGGCGTTGGGGGCTGGGGGGATGGGGGAGGTGTTGTTGGGGTATGACGTTGTGTTGGACCGGCCGGTGGCGGTGAAGCGGATTGCGGTGGGGCAGTTCGCTTCTCGGGAAGATTTGGCGGGAGAGTTTGTTGCGCGGTTTCGGCGGGAGGCCAGGGTGACCGCGCGGATTCGGCATCAGGGGGTGCCGCAGGTTTATGACGCGGTGCTCGACAAGGGTGCTGAGAGTGTGTATTTGGTGATGGAACACATCGAGGGGATGACCCTGCGGGACTATTTGTCCGGGGTGGGGGAACTGTCGATCGACTGCGGGGTCGCGATTGCGGCGCAGATCGCGACGGTGTTGTCGCACGCTCATGTGTTGCCGGTGGTGCATCGGGATCTGAAACCGGCGAATGTGCTGGTGGCGGGGGATGGGACAGTGAAGGTGATCGACTTCGGGATCGCGGCGTTGCTCGACGGGAGTACGAGCCGGATCACCCGGACCGGATCGGTGCTCGGGACGGCGGCGTATATGTCACCGGAATTGGTGAACGGTCAGGATGTGGGACCGCGGGCGGACCTGTATGCGCTCGGCTGCGTCATGCACGAGATATTCAGTGGGCGAGGAGTATTCGAGGCTCGGTCGGAGTTCGATACACACAATCGGCATCTCTCGGACGCGCCGACACCTCTGCGGACACTGCGCCGGGACGTCCCCGTGCAGATCGAACAGCTGGTGCTGGACTTGCTGGCGAAGGATCCGGGTGACCGACCGGCGACAGCGCGCGACGTCTACGACCGCTTGCTGCCCTTCCTTCCTGGGCCCGGATCACCTGAAAATCCTTCTCCAGCAGGCTATCCCGACCCGACAAGAATCTTCCGCCGTCCCAACCCGCCCGCCGACACCGCACCCGCAGCGCCGCGGCCCGTCCCGAGCAAGCCCGCGACAGGCGGCCTCGTCGACGTCGCCACTCGCTACCGCGAACTGTGCGAACTCGGCCGCTTCGCCCAGGCCGCCGAAGCCTTGGTCACGGTCGTCGACGAAGCCGAGCGACGCTACGGCCCACACAGCCCCCAACTCGGCGAACTGCACCGCGACATCGCCACCGCCTTCGCCCACAGCGGTGAACACCGCCGAGCCCTGGGTGAATGGGAGCGCGTCGAGGCGATCGAACTGCGGGCGGGCGCCACGTCCGGCAGTCGGATCTGGCGGGCGCGAATCGCCGCGATCGAATGTCGCGCCACCCTGGGTGACATCGGCGCGCCTGCGGCAGTCGACGAGCTGTACCGACTGTTCGGTGAAATACGTTCCGTCGAAGACGAATTCAGCCCCGATGCCGTGCAGGTCCGGCTCGCTATCGCGGAAATGCTTCCCGCAGTAGGTGATCGGTCGCGCGCGGAGCGGTTCCTCACGCAGCTGCGCACCGACCTCGCGGTGCTCAGGCCCCCGGAGGATCCGGTGCGGTTGCGCGTGGAGCAACTGGCCGCCGAACTCCACCGCTGACCGGGTCCGCACGGACGCGGACCTGTCGGGCCCGCCGAGTATGCTCCTCGCATTCGCCGACGGGGGAGCGCGTCGGGTGTCGGTGCGGGCGGGTTCGCACGGAAGTGGAGTGGACCAGGTGCAGTGGTTCGGCAGGATCGGATGGGTCGTCGGGTTGATAGCCGGCGTCTTCGGCGTGCTGCTCGGCGCGGTCGGCTACTTCAGCGGTATCGGTAACGCGAGTACGCCCGAGATCGTCCTTGCCGTCGGATTCCTGGTCGCGGGCACCGCACTCGCGAGCGTGTCGATCTGGCAGCTGGTGGCAAGTGACCGGCACAAGCGCCGAACCTTCACCCGCAGCAAGCAACGCAGGGATCCCGATCGCGGGTACGGACAGCCGCCCAATCCTGGTGCGCCCCAGCACGGCTACGGTACGCATCCTGGTGTGCCGCACCAGAGTTACGGCCCACCGGCACCATCGCACCCGCAGCTTCCGAACCCGACCCCGCCGACCCCGTACCCACAGGCCGCATACACCCCACCATCAGCCCCGATCGCCCCCACCGTCGCCCAAACCCCCGAATGGCAGACCCGCACCCGCACCGCCCATCACTGGCTCCCCACCGGCATCCCCTACGCCGGCGCACCTACCGGCGTCCTCGGTTCCCCCGCCGACCTCGACCGCGACAGTTCCGCCACCATCCCGCTGCGGATCCGCGAGGCCGTCCGCGAAACCATCGCCATCGAAGGCCCGATCGAGCGAAACCAACTGGTAGCACGGGTCGCCCAGCGATTCGGTGTGCACAAACCGTCGGAGAAGCAGCAGATCTGTGTGCTCGGCGAAGTCCCGGAGTCGCTCATGCGCGCAACCTCGTCGGGCGTTTTCGTCTGGCCGTCGGATCTGGATCCAGCGGCCTGGCGCGGCTTCCGGTTCACCCCGCCGACCGTGTCACGCGCCATCGACACGATCTCCGCCGAGGAGATCGTCAACGCGATAACCCATGTGGCCCAACGCAACAGGTCCACCTTCGACGAGATCGTCTGGGCGACACTCACGCAATTCGGGCACGAACGCACCGGCGCCGCCGAGGATCGACTCGAAGCCTGTCTGACGATGGCGGTCCGGCGTGGACGCCTGGCCCGCGACCCCGACGGACGCTACCGCGCGCTGACCTAAGCGGGCAGCGCGGGCAAGGTTCGGGCGTGGGTGACTTCGGGGGAGACCGTGATGATGTCGCAGGCGGCGACGATGCGGTGGGGCAGGTCGGAGTCGAGGTGCGCCAGGCTCGGGGTGACGATCGCGGCGGCCTCGGTGGTGGTGACCACGTCGAGCAGGCGGCCGATCGGGTCGGTGGTGCGATTGCTGAAGACCACGGTCTTGGTGAAGCGGTAGCCGAGACGCTCGGCTAGGGAACGGATCTGCGTTTCGTCCCAGGACTGAGCGACACCTGAGATGTCGCGGCGCAGGTATCCGATCGCCGGTGGCTTCATGGCCATGACGGTACCGGCGGAGGGCGCCGAGGTCGTGAACGCGAGCTGACGCGAGTCGAATTCGCAACCGGACCGTTGCTTATTTCACCTCTCCGGAGCTGCCGGACGGCTTCGACCATGCGTCGTTGGAGATCAGCGCGGTCAGCAAAGTGCGAATCGCCGACACCCGACGCTCGGTGCCGGGCAGCTGGTCGAGCGCGCATTCCGGATCGGCGGGCGGGCCCAGATGCGTACAGCCACGCGGACAGTCCTCGATGGCGCCCGCGAGGTCGGTGAACGAGGCGATCACATCGTCGGGGGTGATGTGGGCCAGACCGAACGAGCGCACGCCGGGAGTGTCGATCACCCAGCCGCCCTCGGGCAGCGGCAGCGCCACCGACTGAGTGGAGGTGTGCTTGCCCTTGCCGACCCCGGACACCTCGCCGACGGCCCGATAGGCATCGGGCACAAGACGATTCACCATCGTCGACTTGCCGACACCGGAGTGTCCGATCAGCGCGGTGAGCCGGTGGTTCAAGATCTCGAGCACCGGCTCCATCGGGTCGTCGATGCCCGCGTAGAGGATCTTGAGATCGAGACCGTCGAAGGCAGAAGCGAATTCGGATTCCGCCACCAGGTCGCGCTTGGTGAGCACCAGAATCGGTTCCAGCCCACCGGCATACGCGGCCACCATCGCCCGCTCGACGAAGCCGGTGCGCGGCGGTGGATCGGCAAGCGCGACAACGATGAACAGCTGCTGGGCATTGGCGACGACGATGCGTTCGAACGGATCGGTGTCGTCGGCGGTGCGGCGCAAGACGGTGCTGCGCTCGGTCACCCGCACGATTCTGGCCAGGCTGTCGGGCCTGCCGGTGAGGTCGCCCACCACGTCGACCTGGTCACCGACGACGATCGGGGTGCGGCCGAGTTCGCGGGCGCGCATGGCGACGATGCGCCGGTCGGCGTCACCGTCGAGGACACACCCCCAGCGGCCGCGGTCGACGGCGACCACCATGGCGGCCTCGGCGTCGGCGTGCTGCGGGCGGGTTTTGGTGCGGGGACGCGACGACGCCTTGCCCGGGCGGACCCGGACATCGGATTCGTCGTAGCTGGCTGAGGAGCGCCCCTGGCGGCTCAGCGCGCCACCCCCTCGCCGGACAATGCGGGCGCCAGCATCTGCTCCCAGAGGGCGACGAACGTCGGCAGCGTTTTGGCGGTGGTGCTGATGTCCTCGATCTCGACACCGGGCACCTTCAAGCCGAGAATCGCACCGGCCGTTGCCATTCGGTGATCGGCGTAGGAGTGCCACTGACCGCCGTGCAGCGGGGCGGGCACGATCTCGAGGCCGTCCTCGGTCTCGGTGACATTGCCGCCCAGGCGATTGATCTCGGCGGAAAGTGCTGCGAGACGGTCGGTTTCGTGGCCGCGCAGGTGGGCGATGCCACGCAGGCGCGAGGGCGAGTCCGCCAGCGCCGCCAGTGCGGCGACGGTGGGGGTGAGTTCGCCGACGTCGTGCAGGTCGATGTCGATGCCCGCCAAGCGTTCCGGGCCGGTGACGGTGAGGACACCGTCGAAGATGCGGGCCTCGGCGCCCATCCGGACCAGGATCTCGCGGATCACGTCACCGGGCTGGGTGGTGCCGCGCGGCCACATCGGGATGCTCACCTCGCCGCCGGTGACCGCTGCCGCCGCCAGGAACGGGGTGGCGTTGGACAGGTCGGGCTCGATGTCCCAGTCGACCGCGCGAATCGGGCCGGGGGCCACCGTCCAGGTCTGGGCATTGCCGGAATCGGCGGGGGTCGCCACGTTCACGTCGGCGCGGCGCAGCATTTCGACCGTCATCTCGATGTGCGGCATCGACGGCAGTGCCTTGCCGTCGTGGTGGACGGTGATGCCCTCGTCGAAACGGGCGGCCGAGAGCAGCAGGCCCGAAACGAACTGCGAGGAACCCGACGCGTCGATGGTGACGGTGCCGCCGCGCAGCGCGCCGGTGCCGTGCACGACGAACGGCAGCGCGTCACCGTCGACATCGAGACCGAGCTTGCGCAGGGCGTCGAGAATGGTGGACAGCGGGCGCAGCTTCGCCTGCTCGTCGCCGAAGAACGCGACATCGCCCGAGGCCAGCGCGGCGGCGGGCGGCAGGAATCGCATGATGGTGCCCGCGAGCCCGCAGTCGACGGCGGCGCTGTGCAGGGGGGCCGGGGTGATCTCGAGGGTCTCGGCATCGCCGCTGATCTCGGTGCCCAGCGCACGCAGCGCCTGGATCATCAGGTCGGTGTCGCGGCTGCGCAGCGCGCCGGTGAGGGTGGACGGCCCATCGGCCAGTGCGGCCAGGATGAGCGCGCGGTTGGTGATGGACTTCGATCCGGGCAGGGTCACGGTCGCGTGGACGGGGACCTCGATATGGGGCGCAGGCCAGAAACTCACGCCCCCATCTTCGCTTATGTGCGCTTCGAACACACCGGTGGTGCGAAGTTCGGCGTGGAGCGGGGGCTCCGAGGAGGACTTTCTGTCGGTCCCCGGGCGTATCTTGACCATTATGTGTGGACGATATGCGACGACCACGAATCCGGGCCGGTTGGCGGCCGAGCTGGACGCTGTCGACGAAACCGGGCTCGACGAGCCCGATGCCGCCGTCAGCTACAACGTCGCGCCGACCACCCAGGTGCTCACGGTTGTCGAGCGGCATGAACACGGCGCACCCGACGGCGACCCGCGCCTGCGGATCCGGCGGATGCGCTGGGGGCTGATCCCGCACTGGACCAAGGCGGCCGAGCCGGGCGTCCCCGCCAAGGGCAAACCGCTGTTCAACGCCCGCGCCGACAAGGCGGCCACCGCGCCCTCGTTCCGTGACGCGGTCAAGCACAAGCGCTGCCTGGTGCCGATGGACGGCTGGTACGAGTGGCTGGTCGAGCCCGCGCCGACCGGCAAGGGCAAGGCGGTGAAACGGCCCTTCTACATGTCACACAGCGACGGCTCGCTGCTCTACATGGCCGGACTGTGGTCGGTATGGCGTGACCGCAGCGCGCCCGATGCCGAGCCGCTGATGTCGTGCACGATCCTGACCACCGACGCGCAGGGCGAGCTGGCCGACATCCACGACCGGATGCCGTTGCCGATGCCACGCGAACACTGGGACGCCTGGCTCGACCCCGACCACCCCGCCCCCGCCGACCTGCTGCAACCGCCCTCGCAGGCCGAACTGGCGACGATCGTGGCGCGCCCGGTCTCCACGCTGGTCAACAACGTGCGCAACAACGGGCCGGAGCTGCTGGTACCGGACGGGACCTGTGACGACGAGGCCGGGCAGACCACACTGCTGTGATCGTGCCCGGCCTCAGCGTCCCTACAGCGAGCAGGGCACCGAATCGGTGGCGATGTTCAACCCGCACTTGATGATTCCGGTGACCAGATCGATCACCTCGGTGGCGACCCCACCGCCGAGCTTCTCCGACTTCTCGGCCCGCTCGTCGGTTTCGGGCGCGGTCTTTGGCGAATTACTCGGGGCGGTGCCCTGGCCGTTGAGCGGATAATCCGGGGTGGTGCCATGGCCGTTGAGTGGGTAGTCGCCGGGTTCGGCCTGGGACGGCGGAACCACCTGCGGTGCCGCGGTGGCGGGGGCTAACGCGGCGGCGCCGAAAGTGATTACCAGCGCACCGGACAGGGCGGCGATCGTCGAACGTGCGGACATTCTTCGCATCACATCCTCGGGTCGAATCGGTCGTACCGGACGCAGAGTGCGTCGCAGTGAATTCGGAACCAGAGCTCGCCCGGATGGTCCTCAGCTGGTGATCGGGGCGGTGACCGCCGCGCAGGCGCGCACCAGATCCGCAGGTGCCAGCTCGATTTCGAGCCCGCGTTTACCCGCGCTGCACAGCACCCGATCCCAGTCGAGCGCCGAGGCGTCGACAACAGTGGGCAACTTCTTGCGCTGACCCAGCGGCGAAACCCCGCCGAGCACATAGCCGGTGGTGCGCTCGGCCTTGGTCTTGTCGGCCATGCTCGCCTTCGGCGCACCGAGAGCGGCGGCCGCAGCCTTCAACAACAACCGCGCCGGTACCGGCAGCACCGCGACGGCCAGGGCGCCGGTCGAGAGTTCGATCACCAAGGTCTTGAAGATCTGCTCGGCCCGCACATCCAGCTCGGCCCCGAGCGCGTCGACCGCCTCGTCGCCGTAGGACTCGGCCCGCGGATCGTGGGAATAGGAGTGCACCCGATGCGCGATTCCACTGAGGGCCTTGATCGCGGGAGTCGACATAGCCCGTCACCTTAATCGCGACCACACCCCGCGCGGCAACCACATTTGCGCCGGTGCGGGAACACGAATGCGGGGGTGCATGTTGCACAGAAGTGACAAGCCAACCCGACGAGAAGACGTGAAGGAGAGATAGTGACACTGCTGCTCGAGGAGCGTCCTCTCCTGCCACAGGGTGCGCGAGTGCCACTCGATTCCGTGCTGCCGGTAGATTCGGTGACTACGGCGATCGAAGGGATTGGTGTGACGAGCGACGACGACGTGGCGTCCGGCACAGAAGTCGACGAAGCCGAGCTGGCGGCCCGGTTCGAGCGCGATGCGCTCCCGATGATCGACCAGCTCTACGGCGCTGCCCTGCGCATGACCAGGAACCCGGCCGACGCCGAGGACCTGGTGCAGGAGACGTTCGTGAAGGCGTTCCAGGGGTTCAAGTCCTTCCGGGAGGGCACCAATCTGCGTGCCTGGCTGTACCGGATCCTGACCAACACCTACATCAACTCCTATCGCAAGAAGCAGCGTCAGCCCGCGCAGTACCCGACCGACGAGATCACCGACTGGCAGCTGGCGGCCACCGCCGAGCACTCCTCGGTGGGCCTGCGTTCGGCCGAGGTGGAGGCGCTCGACGCCCTGCCCGACGACGAGATCAAGTCCGCGCTGCAGCAGCTGCCGGAGGAGTTCCGGATGGCGGTGTACTACGCCGACGTCGAGGGCTTCCCGTACAAGGAAATCGCCGACATCATGGGCACCCCCATCGGTACCGTGATGTCTCGGCTGCACCGTGGACGCAAGCAGCTCAAGGGCCTGCTCGCCGACGTGGCGCGCGAACGTGGATTCGACCGTGGGGAACGCCAGGAGGTAGTCAAGTGAGTGACGATCCCGATCTCGACATGGACTGCACCGCGGTCCTCGCGGATGTGTGGCTCATGCTCGACAACGAGTGCGATCAGGCCACCCGCCAGCGCCTGCAGGAGCACATGGATCACTGCAGCCCCTGCATCGAGGCCTACGGCATCGAGGAGAAGATCAAGGGCCTGCTCAGCCGCAAATGCGGTGGCGAGCACGCGCCCGAAGGCCTGCGCGACCGGTTGAAGTTCGAGATCCACCGCTCGATCACGGTCACCAGGATCGAGACCACCGAGGGCTGATCACCCCCGAAAACGACAACAGCACGCTCTCATCGAGAGCGTGCTGTTGTGTCTGTGCGCAGCGGCACGACTCAAGCGTTAGGACGCTTGCCGTGGTTTGCGGCGTTGCCCTTGCGGCTGCGCTTCTTACGTCCACGCTTACCCATGAGAGCTCCCTTCTATGTCTGGTCGAGAGCCATTGTTTCACGTGTGGTTGGCTGTAGCTTCGGCGGATACTAACGAAGGGGTGCCATGCCTGAAGAAGTGCGCGCGGAGATGGTCTCGACCGTGCTCGCTGTCGAGGTCACCGTGGGCGATCACGTCCGGGTAGACCAGACACTGGTGCTGCTGGAATCGATGAAGATGGAGATCCCGGTGCTCACCGAGGTCGAGGGTGACATCACCTCGGTCGACGTCGCCCCGGGTCAAGTGCTCCAGGCGGGCGACCTCATCGCCACCATCGCGTAGGTCACACGAGAACGAAGCGGTAGATCCAGCGTGGCAACACTGAGCGAGCTCCTGGCCGAACACACCGACCTTCCCGGCATCGCCGTGGACCATCTGCAACGGGTGGTGGGCGATTGGCAGTTGCTCGCCGACCTCTCGTTCTCGGATCTGCTGCTGTGGGTGGGCGCGGGCCCGGTCATCGACGGATCCGATGTGGTGTGCGTGGCCCAGATCCGGCCCACGACCGCACCCACCGTGCATCTCGAGGACAAGGTGGGCAGCACCGCCTCGCGCACCGACTTCCCGCAGGTCTTCGACGCCCTGCTCACCGGTGACACCGCGCGCACCGACGCCGAGGTCGAGGTGAGCGGGGTCTACCACCCGAGCCCGGTGCACGCGGTGCGCGAAGCGATTCCGGTGCGTTGCGGCGACGATGTGATCGCCGTGCTCAGCCGCGATTCCGACCTGGCCCGCTCGCGCGTGCGCAGCACCCTCGAAACGGCGTACGTGTCGTGCGCCGACGATCTGTGCCAAATGATCGCCGACGGCAGCTTCCCGGTGCCCGAGGACCGCGCGGCCACGCACTCCAGCCCCCGCGCGGGCGACGGCTTCATCCGCCTCGACACCGAGGGCATCGTCGTCTACGCGAGCCCGAACGCGCTCTCGGCCTATCACCGGATGGGCATGCAGGCCGATCTCGTCGGCCAGGATCTCGCCGTGACCACCCGTTCCCTGATCACCGATCCGTTCGACGCCCAGGAAGTGGTGGCCGACATCCAGGCCGCGCTGGCCGGGCGCACCGGACGCCGGATGGAGGTCGAAGCACGCGGCGCGACGGTGCTGTTGCGCACCCTGGTGCTGCGACCGGGCGGGGAACTGGCCGGGCCTGCGGTGCTGGTGCGCGATGTCACCGAGGTGAAGCGGCGCGACCGCGCGTTGCTGAGCAAGGACGCGACGATCCGCGAGATCCATCACCGGGTGAAGAACAATCTGCAGACGGTGGCCGCGCTGCTACGACTACAGGCCCGCCGCACCGAGAACCCGGAAGCCCAAGTGGCACTGACGGAATCGGTGCGCCGGGTCACCTCCATCGCCTCGGTGCACGAGATGCTGTCGATGTCGGTGGACGAGGAAGTCGACCTCGACGAGGTCATCGACCGGCTGCTGCCGATCATGGCGGATGTGGCGACGGTGCACACCGCGCGGATCAAGGTGCGCCGCGCGGGTTCGCTCGGAGTGTTCTCCGCCGAGCGCGCGACACCGCTGGTGATGGTCCTGACCGAACTGGTGCAGAACGCGATCGAGCACGCCTTCGACGCGGGCGAGAACGGTACCGTGACGATTCGCTCGGAACGTTCGGCCCGCTGGCTCGACGTGATCATCTCCGACGACGGCCGTGGGCTACCGGCAGGGTTCAGTCTGGAAGGTTCCGACCGGTTGGGATTGCAGATCGTGCGCACCCTGGTCACCTCGGAACTGGGCGGCTCGATCGGATTACATCCTGGTGCCGATGTGGGCACGGACGCGGTGCTGCGCGTTCCGCTCGGACGTCGGTCCGGTCGCTGAAAGCTGCAGTAGGGCAACAATAAACCCGGCACCGCGAAGGTGCCGGGTTCTCACACATGCGTTACCGGGCCGGGGCTGATGGCCCGGCAACGCCGACTCCGTCGACTAGACGGAGGTACGCGTACGGGTGCGCGCGTTGCGACGCTTGAGCGCGCGACGCTCGTCTTCGCTCATTCCACCCCACACGCCGGCATCCTGCCCGGACTTCAGTGCCCAGGACAGGCAATCGGCCGTGACGGGGCAGCGGGCGCAGACCAGCTTGGCATCGGCAATCTGCGCGAGCGCAGGACCACTGTTACCCACCGGGAAAAACAGTTCGGGATCCTCATCGCGACAGATGGCCTTGTGGCGCCAGTCCATTCCTCTGCTCCTTTGCGCGGGCGCCACAAAGGGCGCCAGTAGTTTGTGGATCGTTCACTTGTGCGACTCGAATGTTTCCGCACGGTTGCTTGTGAATGCTTTCACGATCACCGTAGATGTCAATAGGTCTCCGGCGCACCGTGGGGGAGATCACGCTCTAGGCCCCCGCAAGGGGAACCTGCCCGGTCCTTTGTACTCGCGTCGCCGGGTTTTCGCAGCGCAACCTGGAGATTTTTCTGCGAGTGCGGCGCTCAGGAGGGTTTGGGAGCCACCACATCGAGCACGCTCGGCACAGATGTGAAATGCACCATCTTGCGTTTTCCGATGAAGTCGCCATCGATTTGCAGGCCGATCTCCGACCCCGTCTCGATGCGCACCGACGGCACGTCGTCGGCCCGGAAAAGCATGGGCGACTTGGGGTTTCCGTTCTCGGACAGCAAATGCCGGGCAAGCAGCAGGGTACGGGTCACGCTCATCGACTTCACCGCGAACACCCCGAGACCCGATTCGAAGGTGGTGGTGGGATTCGTGCGAATCGGACGGTCCTCGAGATAGGTCCACGGACTCGAATTCGTGACGAAGGCGTAATAGACCTCCTCTACCGGATCTCGTCCTTGGACCTCGACAACGACGGTCGGATCCTGGCGCTTGGCCCGGAAGAACTGGCGCACCGTCGTGGCGAGGTACCGCGTCGGTGTGGCCTTGCGGCCTTTGGCGCGGGCGGCATCGATGGCCTCGCACACGTCGGCGTCGAGGCCGACGCCCGCACTGAAGGTGAACCACCGGTCGTCGGCCAGGCCGAGCCCGATCCGGCGGTCGGCGTCGCGGCCGAGCAGATCGATGAGCTGGTTCGTCGCTGTCACCGGATCGGGGGAGATGCCGAGGGCGCGCGCGAAGACGTTCGCCGAGCCGCCGGGGATGATGCCCAGCCGTGGGCGCCAGACCTGGTCGTCGCCGACCTGGGGCACCGGCAGGAAGCCGTTGATGGTCTCGTTGACCGTCCCATCGCCACCGTGCACGACGATCAGGTCCATTTCCTGGGTCGATGCCCACTGGGCCAGTTCGGCCGCGTGGCCGCGATGCTGGGTGTGCGCAACGGTCAGCTGCGTTCGGCTCTCCAGGGCGTGCGCGAGCAGATCCCGGGTGGCCGGGGTCGTCGAGGTGGCATTGGGATTGACAATGAGCAGCGTCCGCACAATGCCTCAGGGTAATGCGCGCCGACGAACAACCGGTGCGCGCTGCGGCCACGACACGGCGTCGTAGGCTGGGGCACGTGGCAGAGCAGGACGTGACAGACGGTGACCGGCCCCTGGACGGCGAGCAGGTGTCGACCGGTATCCCGATGACGGTGCGGCTCGCCGGTGGGTTGGCTTCGCTGGAGGGGCTGGCCGGGGTGGTGACCGCGATCGTGCTGATCGTGCGGGCGCTGACCGGGCACGATCAGTCCGAGGCCAGCGGGGTCGGCATGGCGATCTGGCTCGGGGTGCTGTTCGGCGGGGTGCTCGCGGCGGGCATCGGGCTGCTGCGTGGCAAACGCTGGGGACGGGCCATCGCGGTCCTCGCGAATCTGCTGTTGCTGCCGGTCGCCTGGTCGTTGCTGACCGACTCGCATCAGCCGCTGTGGGGGAGTTTGCTCGGGGTTGTCGCGGTCGGTGGGTTGGCGCTGTTGTTCGCGCCGGCGACCAGTCGTTTCATGGCTCATGACTACGCCGAAATCCCGGAAGACGACCAGACCCGGTACTGACCGTCAGGTTGTTGCCGCGCGTAGTGCCTCTCGGCACAGGCGATCAGCTCGCCGGGTCGTTTCGGGTTGACGAAAGCCCTGCGTAAGGGCCAGAACTTGGGCGCAGGCGGTGTCGAGGTCGATGAGGTGGCCGACCGAGACGAACAGTGGTTTCACCTCGTCGCGGGTGCGCAGCGCGCGGCCGACGATCTCGCCGTCGATGGTGACATCGCTGGTATCACCGCGGCGCGGCCCTGGTTCGGTGTATTCACCCCACACTGATTTGGCGACACCGATCGTCGGAATTCCGGTTAGCAGACCGACATGGCACGCGAGCCCGAAACGCCGGGGATGTGCCAAACCCTGTGCGTCACACACAAGCAGATCCGGTGTGGCAGTGAGTTTTTCCAATGCGGCTACCGTTGCGGGCAGTTCGCGGAACGCGAGCAGACCCGGTACATAAGGGAATTCCGAAATCCCGTGCGCGACGGCCGATTCCACTGTTTTCATGGTGGCGATATCGATAATTACCGCGGCCGTCGCGACGGTGCCGTCCTCGGCGTAGGCCGAATCAATTCCAGCCGCCGTCGAAAATTGTTGCGACACAGGATTGTTCGTGGACACCAGCGGGCGGAGATCGTCCTGTAGCGCGACAGCCTCTTCGGGCGTCCGCGGCCAATCATGGGGTAGCGCAATACGCATACGGCTCAGCCCGCGGCCACGGCGGCCAGCTCCGCACCCGACAGTCGGTACCCGATCCACTCGTCTTGTGGTACGGCACCGAGGGATTCGTAGAAGGCGATCGACGGGGTGTTCCAGGTGAGCACCGACCACGAGACCCGGCTGTAGCCGTGTTCGACCGCCTCGGCGGCCAGCGCCGCGATCAACGCGCGGCCAAGGCCGGTGCCGCGGGTCTCGGGGCGCACGTAGAGGTCCTCGAGCCAGATGCCGTGCACGCCATCCCAAGTCGAGTAGTTCAGGAACCAGATCGCGCAACCCACGACCTCACCGTCGAGCTCGGCGACGTGGGCGAACAGCGCGGGCGCGGGCCCGAACAGCGAGGCCTGCAACTGCTCCGTGGTGAGCGTGCATTCGGCGGGCGCCTTCTCGTACTCGGCCAGATCGTGCACGAGACCCACCAGCGCGGGCACATCGGCGGGGGTGGCACGGCGGACGCTCATCGCTGGGCTCCTTCGATCGGTTCGGTACGGGTGGTGAGATTGTGGCCCCAGATGGAGTGGGCGTCGTGGTCGAAGCCGAGCACGCTGACCGCCCCGGTGGACATCGCGAACCGGCGGCCCTCGCGCACCGGGAACTCCGCCCAGCGCGCGATCAGCACCCGCGAGAAGTGCCCGTGGCCGACCAGGACCACATCGCGCACCGGCAGTACCGGTTCGACCCGGGCCAGCACCCGGTCGGCCCGTGCGCCCACCTGTTCGGCCGTCTCGCCGCCGGGGACGGGCGCGGTCCACACCGTCCAGCCGGGCACGGTTTCGCGGATCTGGGCGGTCGTGATGCCCTCGTACTCGCCGTAGTTCCACTCGACCAGGTCGTCGTCGACCTCGATGGGGGACAGGCCCGCCAGTTCGGCGGTCTGCCTGGCGCGCAGGCGCGGACTGGTGAAGCAGAGCGGATCGCGCAGGTCGAGGGATTTCAGCACCAGCCCGGCCGCGACGGCCTGGGCTTCGCCGTGCTCGGTCAGTGGCAGGTCGGTGAAGCTGGTGTGCCTGCGTTGACTGGACCACTCGGTTTCGCCGTGGCGCAGCAGGACCAGGCGGGCATCGGGGGTGGACATGGGTCCATCATGGCAGTGCCGGTTCAGCCGAGCGCGTAGAGCTGTCCGCCGCGTCGTTCGAAGACCGTGTTGCCGAGGACGGCGGTCGAGATGGTGTCGCCGCGGTAGTCGGTGCGCTCGACCGGAATCCGGGCGACGATCGCGCCGTTGCCGCTGTCCACCGCGAGTTGACCGCCCGCGAACGGGACCAGCAGTCTGCCCGCCATCAGCGCGGGCGTGCCGAGCGCGCCGCGAACCGTCCAGACCGGCTGTAATGTGCTGGAGCTCAAGGCGATCAGGCTGTCGCCGGTGAAGACGTAGATGGCCGAACCGAGGCGGGTCACCGTGGTGCGCTCGTCCCAGGGGGCGGCGAGCTGGTGGGTCGCGATCTCGTTGCCGGTGCCGTCGTGCACGGCGATCCGCGCGGGCAGGCCGAGCTCGGTGGCGGTGGGTGCGGTCGGCGGGTAGTAGACGGCGATCTTGTTGTCCGACACCGCGATTACGCGGACCTCGGGGGAGTCGGCGCCGGGTGCGGTGAGGACTCGTGAGCCGTGTTCCTCGGGGGCGGTCGATTCCTTCGGTGCCGGGTTGAGGACGGTCAGCCGGGCGGTCGCGTCGCCGGGGCAGCGTTCGAGCACCGCCAGGCGTGAAGAACTCGACGCGGCCGAGCGCAGCTCACATCCACTGCGCGGCTGGGTATTCGGGTTCACCGGGGCGTCGACGTAGCCGTACTCGAGGGTGCGCACCAGGTCCGAGCGCCACATCTCCAGTCGCTCTGGTCCGAGTGCCAGCAGATAGGTGCCGTCACCGGTCACCCGGATCTCGTCGTCCATGTAGCTGCTGCGCGCGACTCGGCGTTGACCGGTGTCGGCTTCGAGCATCACCGACTGACTGCACCCACGCTGATCCCGATAGGTGGCGATCGCGGTACCGAACTGCGACTCCACCGCGCACAGGGGCATATCCCGGCGATACCACCACAGCTGCGTGCCGGTGACCGGATCGCGCCCGCTCACGGTGCCGTGATCGCCGGTCACCACCACATTCCCGGAGGTGAGCGCCCGCTTGCTGGACTCGTCGGCGGCATGCCACTTCTCACTCAGTGTGGTGGGCAGTTGCGTCGCCGCGGTGACGGTCGGGGCGGGGGAGGTCGCGGTGACCGAATCCGTGCCGGTGGCGTCGGCGCGCGCCCAGACGACGAACGCCGCCACTACGAGAGTGACGGCGATCGCGATTGCTACGAAGATGTCGGCGCGCGTCCGCCGTTCGGGTGCGAGCACGGGAGCGAGTGTATTTGCCGTGGCGGCTGTTGTGTGCGCGGGGCGGCGGATTGTTCTGGGCTTGGACGTGATGTCTGGTAGTCCCAGATGGTTTGACGCTGTGTTTATTGGAGCGCTGGCGCGCTCGAGTCGCGGCCCCAAGGGGCGGTCTCTTCTACCCGGCTGAAGCTGCCG